>JBBQFM010000009.1:0-119144 GCA_038321975.1 Fimbriimonadales bacterium
CCTGACCACCAGAGTAACAAATGTCGGTAACCTCGAAACCGGGCAGGCCAACCAAAGCCTCCGAATTGAACACAAACTTTCACCTCAAGATAGTTGTGTCAGATGAAGAGGTTGCCTGCCCCCAAGAATGATCTAGAACCGAAGGTTTTAGGTCGAGGGAGGCGTCGAACCCCCACCCTGCCCTCCCCCTCCCGAGGCACAAACCATCCTCGGCAAGGGGAGGCTCCATCGCTTATCATTACGCACAAGACGTGGAACCGATGGGGTCTGGTTCAGGCTAGGCTGCGAGCCACCGCAGGCGCACCCGGCAGGATCACATCGGCCACCGCATAAGACCTACGGATGTCTTGCAGACAAACCTTGGCTCGGCCGCCGACATAGTCCATTCCGTCCAGCAACTCGACAAAGAAGCCGCTGTCCGTCCAACCCACGATCTTGCCCGCGTTCTCGAACGCCGACCGTCGCACGTTGACCTCAAGCACCTGAGCCCTTCGATAGCCCATCACGAGGCGATCGAATTCTTCGATCGTTCCGGACCGAATCTCGTACTCCTCATACTCCATGTCGAAGTTCGCTCGGATGTAGATTCCCCGGCGCATCTCGTGCTCCAGTTCCTCTACGTTCTCGCCGTCCAAGCCGATGAGAGCCTCGACTGCGGCCGGATGGCACTCGATCAGGAAGGCGTTGCCCGCTTCCTTGATCTTTCGCCACATGTCGCGCTCGATCCAGAGACTGACCGTCTCCTTACTCGCGATACGACCCACGCCCTGGCACATCGGGCAAATCTCAGTGATCTCCTGAGTGACCGATTCGCCGGTGCGCTTTCTCGTCAACTCAATGAGGCCGAGGGAGGAGACGCGTCCAACGCGAGTTCGGGCGCGATCCTTGCCCAAGCCGTTTGTAAAGTGGTCGAGAACCTTCTTCTTGTCCGACTCCGACTCCATGTCGATGAAGTCGCAGACAATGATTCCGCCCATGTCTCGAAGGCGAAGCTGGCGCAGAATCTCGTCCGATGCCTCCATGTTCGCCTTGAGGATCGTCTCGTTCAAAGACGTGCTGCCGACCTGCTTTCCGGTGTTGACATCGATGGCGGTTAGAGCCTCCATCTCGTCGATGACCAGGTAGCCACCCGACTTGAGCGGCACCTTGTGCTGCATGATCCGCTCAAGTTCCTTCTCGACCCCGTAGTGGTCGAAGATAGGAGTGTCCTTGTCGAACAGCTGGATTTTGTCGCGCATCAGAGGCGCAACCATGTTCGCGACCAGGTGCACCTTCTCGTACTCATCCGGATCGTCGATGACCATCTTGTTGATGCCCTCACCGAACATGTCTCGCACGGTTCGGAACAACAACGTCTGGTCCTTGTGAACGCAAGCCGGCGCGCGCATTTTCTTCGCCGCCTTCATCACGTCGCCCCAGAGGGTCTGGAGGAAACCGACGTCGGCCTTCAATTCGGCTTCGGTACGGGTTTCGCACTCCGTGCGAAGGATGAGGCCGAAGCCATCCGGCATGATCTTGTCGCCGATTCTTCTCAGCCGCTCTCGTTCGCTGCGGTCCTCGATCTTTCGGCTGACGCCCATGCTGCTCGATTCCGGCATGAGGACGACGTAGCGACCAGGAAGCGCAATGCGTGTGCTGACGCGGGCGCCCTTGGTGCCGCGCGGACCCTTGGTGACTTGCACCATCACTTGCTGGCCCGGCTTCAGAAGGTCTTTGATCTTGCGTCGGCGAAGCTCGCTACGCTTGATCGCGGAAGGCGAATTGTCGGAGCTTTCTTCGGGGATGATGTCGGCGACGTACAAGAACGCGTTGCGCTCCAAGCCGATATCCACGAATGCCGCATCCATGCCCGGAAGCACGTTTTGGACAATTCCTTTATAGATCGAACCGACGACGCGCTCTTCCCGCTCAACGCGGTACTCCATAAGCTTGTTGTCTTCGAGCAGCGCGATGCGGGTTTCTCGATTCGATACGTTGACGATTAATTCGTTCTGTCTCCCCAGTCCGCGGTTCCCGTTGTCGGCGGAGGAGTCCTTGGTTTGGCGCGGCTTGCGGCTGCGCCCGGTCTTTGTGTTAGTCATCACAGTTCAGGCGGTTGAAGCTTTAGTTTACCGGGGACGGGTACTACGAAAACTCCTCTGTTAAGGCATCAACGATGTTCTGCTGCCAAGGCGCTTCCCGATTCTCTCGAATCTGAAGCCAGAGACGGTTCTGCTTTGGCCACCAAGTGACCTCCAACGTCCCCGTTTTGCCCCGCTTGCTAAGGTGCCAATGCACGCTTCCCGGGTACTGCTTCAGCTCGATTTGCTCGGACCGAAGCTCCAACCGGTTGGTCATTGCCTTGATCCGTTCCTCAACTTTCAGTCGGGGGATGAGTTCAATTTCCATTTTTCTCCAAGCCATTAAACCTTAGCCCGGGTAGGGGACCATCCATAAAGGGGCGGTATCGAACCGGAATGCGGCGACCCAGGGGTTTCAAATCTAGCACCGCCTCCGGGGTGCCAACGCTGGGATAACCTCAACCCGGGCTTCCCAACCCCGCACCCCGCACCCCGCACCCCGCACCCCGCACCCCAAGAAAAGGTACAAGAACATCCGATGTCTCTGATCACCGGAGTGGGCGCCTTCCTCGCAATGACGCAGGCCGCCCGATTCGAAAACGCGGCCCCGCTCCCGACCATCCCCGGAGTGATGATGGATTCCATCGGCAACGGCTACGGCCTTGCCCAGCAGACGGCACGAGCTGGCAACCTGCAGGCCCGAATCATGTGGATCGATGGCACCGCGAACATCGACCAATACAACACCCCCGCCAAGATCCACGACCTCATGGCCAAGATCCACGAGGTCGGCTTTAACACGGTGGTCTTCGATGTCAAGCCCATCTCCGGTCAGGTCATCTACGCCAGCAAGATCGCGCCTAAGATCAAAGAGTGGAAGGGCAGGGCCCTCCCCGAAGACTTCGATCCCCTCGGCCCGATGGTGAAGGAAGCCCACGCAAACGGGTTGAGCATTTTCGTCAGTCTCAACGCATTTAGTGAAGGCCACCAGCTCTTCAAAGTCGGCCCTGGCTACGATAAGAAGGACTGGCAGACCGTCCTCTACGACACCCAGGGGATGCTTAAGACCCCTTTTGGCGGCTCGTTCACCCTCGGCTCCACCCTGGATAAAACTGTCGTGGGCCAGCTCGGCATGTACTCTAGCGCGGCCAAAATGCCGAAGGCGGAAGGCTTTGCGCTCACTCTGCAGCCAGACCTCACGGTGGTCGACGGATTCGAGATCGGCACAATGGGGCCGGACTTCCCTTCCGTGCCCAAGGGAGGAAAGATCCTTTATGGCACTGGTGCCGCCGCCGACTTCCTTCGCCTCAACGTCCGCCCTGGGGAGAAGCTCTCCTTCGATACCCAACCGCTCTTCGTCAGCGCCTCTGATCGGCCGGGTGCCCAGATCCCGCTGATGATGAACCCGAACAACCCTGACGTTGTGGCCTACGAGACGAGCATCGCCAAAGAGCTCGCGACTAACTATCCAATCGACGGCATCATCTACGACGATCGCCTCCGCTACTCAGGCATCAACGCCGACTTCAGCGACCTCACAAAGGCGAAGTTTGAGACGCAACTCAACAAGAAGCTGAACTGGCCGGACGACGTCTTCAAATTCACCTTGACGCCATCCCTTTCACGCGGAATCCAACCGGGCCGCTATTACGATCAGTGGATGGCTTTCAGAGCCGGCGTCCTCACCGACTACATCGCCCAGGTTCGCAAAGAGATCACCGCGATACGGCCTAGTATCCAGCTCGGAATCTATGTCGGTTCCTGGTACGGGGAATACCCCGCCCTCGGCAACAACTACGCATCCGACGGGATCGAGGCAGGCTTCTGGTTTCTCACCAACAAGTATCGATCGAAAGGCATGGCGAGCAATCTCGACCTGCTGATCACCGGCTGCTACTACCAAGTCCCCACGATCTACGATGCGATGGCCAAGGCCCAGCCCATCGGCCGCACGGTGGAAGCTGCCGGCATCCTCTCCAACCGCCTCGCCGGAGACCAAGCCTGGACCTACGCGGGCATTTCATTGAGCGATTTCGAAGGCAATCCTGACGGGCTGAAGGAAGTCCTCCAAGCCGCCTGTGCCTCCACCCAAGGGGTGATGATCTTCGACCTCAGCCACAACATCGAGCCGATGTGGCCGGTATTCAAGCAAGCGTTTGGACAAGCTCGGAAGGCGCCTCACATGAGTAAGGGAACGCTGGCGGATGTGCGGCGGAGGCGAGCGTTGCTCGATAAGATGGGAGTCAAGGCACCACCGATTACGATTGCGACGGGCGCTTCGGGGGTCGGGCAGTAGCTCCTCCGGAGATGGTCCGCGCCTGAGGAGCATCGCCACCATCGCAGGCGATTTCTGGTCCCAAGGAGTTTGAATGGAGAGCCTGTCGGTGTGGGTAGAGGTTCTTCAGTCGCTTGGGCTCCATCAGAATGACATTCAAAACAGCTCACATCGGTGTCATCCTGAACGAGGCTCGCCGAGTGAAGGATCTCCTACTTTGCCGCACTTTTCTGGACTGGAGCGCCCCAATATCAACTGGAGTTTTCCGTCCAAGTTGACGACGATGCCTGAAAGGGAACCACCTCAGGAGGAGCTACTCCACGGCACCCGCGGCCTTCAAAACTTTCGCCGCCGCAGTCGCACGGTGAATCTTCGTCTCCCCGAGCGGTCGCCCTTCTCCGTTCGACTTCAGGGCATTCACATCCGCCCCGTGCTTGATCAGTGCCGCCGCTGCCAAAGCGTGATTCCCATGCGCCGCCCCATGCAAAGGAGTCGTCCCCCAATGCCAGTTCTCGTTGTGGGCATGGATGTCGGCCCCCGCATCGACAAGCGCATCAATCACCGTCGCATGACCCTTCCAAGCCGCATAGTGCAGGCCCGTCGACTTGTCCTCATCGACTGCATGAGCCAGCTCCGGCTCCTTCGACAGCAGTTCCCGCACCGCCGCCAAGTCCCCATTCTTAACTGCCCGAAAAAATGCTTTCTCTTCCACGACTAGGGTGTAAGCCAAGTCCAAACTTTCCTCTCGCCCATCGTTTCCCTCCCCTTCCTTCCCCGAATCCAAAATCAAAAATCCACAATCAAAAATCCCGGCCCGGAGGTATACTTTCGGGCTGAGCTAGCTGCGCAAGCTGCTTGCATTCACGCTTTCGGAGGAACCTTTTTAGCATGCCTGGAACCGGCAAAGTCATCACCGTGGTCGGCCCCGTCGTAGACGTTCGTTTCGCAACGGACTCTCTCCCATCCATCTACAACGCGGTCGAAGTCAAAGACGAGAAGCGCGGAATTAATCTGACCCTCGAAGTCGCTCAGCACCTGGGTGACGATGTGGTTCGCACCATCGCTCTCGCCTCCACCGACGGCGTCGTTCGCGGAATGGATGCCGTCGATACCGGCGGCCCCATCACCGTGCCAGTGGGCGAAATCACGCTTGGGCGCGTTTTCAACGTTCTGGGCGAGACCATCGACAACGCAGGTCCGGTCAACGTGACCACGCGACTACCGATCCACCGAACCCCTCCGGGCTTCGACGAGCAATCGACCAAGGTCGAACTCCTCCAAACCGGTCTGAAGGTCGTCGACCTCATGATCCCCTTCAATAAGGGTGGAAAGATCGGTCTCTTCGGTGGTGCAGGCCTGGGCAAGACGGTTCTCATCCAAGAGCTCATTCGAAACATCGCGGTGGAAGCATCGGGCGTTTCGATGTTTGCCGGCGTCGGCGAGCGAACCCGAGAAGGAAATGACCTCTGGCGCGAAATGAAGGAAACCGAGTTTAAGGATGCCGAGGGCAAGATGGCCCGCGTTATCGACAAAACCGCCATGGTCTTCGGTCAGATGAACGAGCCGCCCGGCGCACGTCTTCGAGTCGCACTTACCGCTCTCACGATGGCGGAATACTTCCGCGACGAAGTCGGCACCGACGTTCTTATCTTCATCGACAACATCTTCCGATTCGTTCAGGCAGGTTCCGAGGTCTCGGCACTTCTCGGACGAATGCCTTCCGCGGTCGGCTACCAGCCCACCCTGGCTACCGAGATGGGCTTCCTCCAGGAGCGCATCACTTCTACCAAGAAGGGTTCGGTTACCTCAGTTCAGGCCGTCTATGTCCCTGCAGACGACCCCTCTGACCCGGCTCCGGCAACCACGTTCGCTCACCTTGACGCGTACGTGTACCTCGACCGAAACATCGCTTCGAAGGGTCTGTACCCGGCGGTTGACCCGCTCTCGTCCACGTCCAAGAACCTCGACCCGCGAGTGGTCGGTCAGGCTCACTACGACGTCGCCCGACGAGTTCAGCAGACGCTGCAGCGATACAAGGAACTTCAGGACATCATCGCGATCCTCGGCATCGACGAACTTTCGGACGACGACAAGACACTGGTCGGTCGAGCTCGAAAGATCGAGCGATTCCTCTCGCAGCCGAACTTCGTTGCGGAGCAATTCACCGGTAACCCCGGCCGATACGTTCCGATCGACGAGACGGTTCAAGCGTTCAAGGAACTCGTCGATGGAGACCTCGACGACATTCCCGAGCAGGCATTCCTGTACTGCGGTGGTTTGGACGACGTTCGCGAGAAGGCTCGAAAGCTCCAAGCGGTGGGCGCCTAAACAATGCCTGCCCAATTCCACCTCTCGGTGGTTGCGCCAGACAAGTCGGTGGTCGAAGTCGAGGTCGCCTCGGTCATCGCCCCCGGCGAAATGGGCTACGTCGGCGCCCTCCCCGGCCACTCTCCGCTGATCACGGCCCTTAAGCCGGGTCTTCTGGAGTATGTGGACCTCACCGGCAACCGTCACTATGTCTATATCGGAGGTGGCTTTGCCGAAATCCGAGCCGATAAGGTGACCGTCCTCGCCGACGAGGCCGCTAGAGCTCAAGATATCGACGTCGCCAAGGCAGAAGCGGCCCTCGAGGAAGCTCGACGAGCGCTGCGGGGTGAAACAAGCGGAACTACCACGACCGATTCCACTCGGGAAATCGAGCGTGCGATGAATCGACTCCGGGCTGCTCGCACAGCGAAGTAACGAAGAAAAGAACAAGAGACGGGTGTTCGAGCTTGCTCGAACACCCGTCCTTTTTCCCGGCGAAGCCGTGTAGCCGACCATTGCATGGGCGCGAAGGCGGACAGACTTTAATTTCTCGCTCTTTGCACACGGTCCTGGCTCCGGGAGTTTTTCGGCCTTTTGCGCCCATGCAATGGTCGGCTACACGGCTTCGCCGGGATGGCAAGCTCAATCTCGTATAAGTTTCATACCAAGCCACCTATCCATATTCGAGAAGAACTGATCTCTCTGCTCCGCCGAAGCGAGCCTCACGCTCGCATTGTGCCAGGCGCCTTTCACCACGATCTTGAACGCGTCGGTCCGACCCAACAGCTGCATCTGGGTCGAGGACCAAGCGTCCGTCTCTCCGTAGATATAGGCAACTTTACCGGCGTCGTACTGCAAATAGTGGAACACAAACGCCAACGTCGCCGGATTGTAAACGATCGACTCCTTTGTCCCGGCGGGGCATAAGTCCATGTTTGTAGGGTTAGGATTTGCCTTTAAGTAAGGCTTCAATTCGGATATGTCATAGTTGTAGTACCCAATCTCGGTGAAAGCCTGATATTGGAACGCTTCAAACTGCTTGATGCCCGCATCGGAATAGTAGTACATCGCGTTAACTTTCTTGTACGCTTCCGCCAAATTGGCCGCTGATGCGTCCGGTGCGGGCACCGAGTCGGCCCGAGCGTTGGATCCGTACTGCCAGAACGCATAGGGAAACTCCAAGACTCCGTACTCGTAAGCCTTCGCCATCCCCATCGAGTAATTCTTCGGCTCCTGCTTTAGAAGGGGCAGAATCTCTTCTTCCCGCTTTAGAAGCGCCATCTGCAGGTCGCAAATCTTGTTCCGCGTGGCCTCGTCTCCCACTGTCTCCATGAACCGATTGATCCGCGGATCTTCCTGTCCAATATTGATCGGCGCCACATAGGCGACCGTGGCGTCCACATCGTTCGGGTAATAGCGCTTGAAGAACAGTGACGTCTGCCCGCTCTTGCTCGCCCCCGTAGCCACCCACTTCCCTGCGTACAGCTTTTTGAATGACGTCACGATTTCGTGCATGTCGTCCGCTGCATTCTTCACCGTAAGCTGCTTCCAATCGCATGCGGAGGGAATCGAGTGCCCAAAGTATCGGTGCTCGACCGCCATCACATTCGGCTTGCCCAACATTCGTCGCAGCTCGCCCCCGCCCGGCCCCCTTGCCGTGTAACCCTCGGTGTTCAACAGCATCGGCTGATCGAAGCCCGAGTGCGAGAGAAACACATGCTGACCGAACTTGCGGCCCCGCCGGCGAGAATGGTCGACCTGCTGCTCAAAGGTGACGTCGAAGTAGTCCCCGCCACCTTGCCGTGCCTGGACGACCTTCACGTCGGTGACATGAGGAAGTGCCTTGAGCGTGGCGAGCATTTCCGCCTGACTCTGCGCGAACGCGCACGTTGCAAGGCCAAGGACCACGAAGGAGAAAGTCAATCGACGCATGGTGGGCGAATTCTACACCCATCTCACTAAATTCGTTTAACATTGAACAATCTTGCTCATCCGTGGCAAAATCAGCTCATGCTTTGCCTCTTCGGGATGACCTTGCTGGCCGCGACTCAGGTCGGCTCTGAACCTCTGCACTACCGGATCACCCCGTCGTCAGACCTTGGTTCCGTGTCCGTCCAGGTCACCGTCCCCTGCTCCGGCAAGACGGTTGATCTCGCAATGCCCAACTGGGCGCCCGGATACTACGTCCTCTCGAACTACGGAGAAGGACTTGGCCCCGTAACCGCCACCGCGCAAGATGGCACAACGCGCGAAGTCACCCATCCAAGCAGCGACACGTGGCATGTCGATAGCAAAGGTGCCAAGGTCGTGACGATCACCTACACCCGAAAAGTCCCCCATGCAACCGGACAGATGGGCATGTTCAGCTCCGACGCCGACACCCTCCACTACGGCGGCCCATCGATCTATCTCTATCTCGTGGGACACAAAGAGGCGAAGTGCTTCGTCAAGTTCGACCTGCAGAAGGATTGGAGACTCGCCGTCGCGCTAAACAGCACCAGCGAGGGCTACGAAGCAAAGGACTACGACATCCTCGCCGACTCACCCGTTACGATCGGCAAGTTCCGCACCGCCTCCTACGAATCCCGAGGCAAGCACCACACTTTGGCCGTCCGCGGAACCGCCCGCGACAAGCTGAACATGGACAAGGCGCTCAAGATCACCAAATTCATTAGCGAGAGCGAGACTGACTTCTTCGGCGGCAGCGCCCCCTACTCTCAATATATCTGGCACATTTGGGCAGGGGATGGTGGCGATGGCGCGGGCGGCCTCGAGCACGCCTCCAGCAGCCAAGACTTCCTTAGCATCGTAGAAGGCCCCGCCTCGATGCGTGGCCTCGCCCACGAGTGCTTCCACCTGTGGAACGTGAAGCGAATCCGGTCGTTTGACCTCGGCCCCTTCGACTACACCAAACTCCCGCGCACCGGGGGCCTCTGGTGGCTTGAAGGGGTCACCGACTACTACGCCAGCCTTATTCCCCACCGCTACGGCTGGTATGGCGATGCCGAGTACCTGAAGGACCTGGCCCGCCAAATTCAATCCGTACGAGGCAACCCCAAGCGGCTAGAAGTCAGCCCCTACGAGAGCAGCTATCGGGTCGGTGAAACCGCCGGCGGCAGAGGCAATAGCAACGGTTTCGGCGTTGATTACTATCCCACCGGCTGGCTCGCCGGCTGTCTCCTCGACATCGAACTCCGCTCCCGCACTAACAACGCTCATTCCCTCGACGAAATCGAACTCACCCTCTGGAACATGTGCAAAGGCGGCAAGCCCGGATTTGAAGAAGGCGAAATCCGAAGGCAGTTCGTCCGAGTCGGCGGCGAAGAAATGGGCACCATCTTCGACAAATGGGTCATGTCCCCCGGTGACCCGCCCGTCGAAGAGGTCCTCGCAAAGGTTGGCCTCAAAGTCTCGGGGACGGGCAGGCAAACCACGGTCACGATTGACGAGACTGCGGCGCCGGAAAAAGCCAAGCTCAGGGAGAGCTGGTTCTGGGGCAAGAAGAATCGCCCGAAGACCCTCCTGATCGACGGCGCTTAGGGCCGTCACGCTTCCGTGTGCTTCTCGCCCCAATTCCGAAGGGCGAGAAGCACCGGCCCCAACTCCCTCCCCTTGGGAGTCAGCACATACTCTGCCCGGGGCGGATGCTCGGAGTAAAACCTGCGCTCAACGATCCCGCCCGCCTCCAGCTTCTTCAGCCGATCGGCCAAGGTGTTGGGTCCCAAGCCCGGAAGACTGTCTGAGAATTCCTGGAATTTCGAGGCGGTGCCTTGAAACAGATCTCTCAAGATCAGGATCGACCACTTATCCCCGATGACCTCCAGGGTCCGAACGAGGGGACACATCCTGAGCTCATCGTTCTTAGATTGGGCCAAATGACACTTTCTTTTTGATAGTTTCTATCATTATGATAGTATATGCACATGCATAGGGCAGTTCCGTTCCCAATCTACCTCCTCCCCTTGGAGCTATTTATGGCAGCCGCGCTCTTCGTAGTGCTCTTTAGGGGCATCCGGCATGGCTACATTCGGTCCGGGGTTGCGCCTGAGGCTGCCCTCTTTAAGACGTCGATCTTCCTGTCGGTGACGGCGGCTTGGGGCGTAGTAGTCGGTTGGCTAGGACTTATCGGTCTCTTTCACGCGACCACTGCCTCGATCGCATTGCTCCCCGTCACATTCATCGTTCCCATAGTTGTCACGTTCACGTGGATGCGCCTAGATGAATCGTTTGCCGCCGCATTGCGAGCGATCGAGGGTGACCGGTGGGTTCGGGTCCAATGGTTGAGGTCATTCGGATTCGTGTTCTTGTTTATGCTCGCTAGCGGCGTGCTACCCGCCGTATTCGCACTTCCGGCGGGAATTGGGGACATGATTACGGGCGTAGCCGCTCTAGGCATCGCCTCTCGCTTGCAAAGAGGGCCTGGCCGGGATCTTCAAGCTGCGGTGCTGTGGAATGCGTTCGGCATTCTCGACTTCGCCGTCGCAATCGGGACCGGGGTGCTGACCTCGCCCGGGCCGACTCAGCTGCTGTCGCGCGATCACCCGAACTTCGCCGTCACGACCTTCCCTCTGGTCTTGGTGCCGACCTTCTTCGTGCCGGTGTTCTTCATCCTGCACATCCTGTCTCTGCAGCAACTGGGTCGGGAGAAGTCTCTTAATCGGGGATCGGCGGGTGGTGTCGTTTCGTCCACGTAGGTTTGACAGTCCGGAGTCAAGGCTTGCGGGGCTGAATCCGTGCTCAAATAACCTTCTTTCAAATGGACTCCATCTCAAGAACATGAGTGGGGTTTGGGTCCAAATAAGGATGGGGACGAAGCGGATCGAGAAATCTGCGACTCGCTCCGGGCAGACCTTCCTCTTCCTAAGCCATGTCACTAAGAGTCTGCAAGGAATCGTCGAAGTCACCGAGAACTGAACACATAGAACCTCTCTCGACCGGGGCCGCTCAACTTGATGGCATACCCAAACCCCCGAACCGCCCCAAGGTAGCATTCCCCCGTGGATGCTCAATCTGAGATCGAAGTGTTGGTGCGTGCCAAGTATCCGATCCTCTACATCGTTTCATGGGAAGAGCGGCGAGTCGAAGAGGCCCTCACCAAGATCTGCACGAACCTAAAGCGCACGTTGCACACTTGGTCGGTAACCCAAGGCATGCGCCCGCCCGTACTTCGCAGTGGCCCTGCCCGAACTAGCGCCCTCCCCGGCGAGCTCGAAGCCCTTGCCACCATCCACGAGGCGCCTGACTTCACCGTCTTCCTCCTCAAAGACTTCCACCCGTACATGAAGGACTACCGGGTCATCCGGCTTCTGCGCGACCTCTCCTTCCGAATACGAGGCAAGGCCCAAACCATCGTTCTCCTCGGGCCGCGCCTAGAGCTGCCGACCGACCTGGAAAAAGACATCACGGTCATCGACTTCGGCCTGCCAACCAAAGAGGATATCGAAGCCAATCTCGACAAGGTCATCGCCGCCGTCAAGGACAATCCTCAGGTCGACAGCACCCTCGAGCCGATGCAGCGCGAGCTACTCGTCAAGTCCGCCCAAGGCCTCACCCTCGACGAAATCGAGTCTGTCTTCGCCCGCTCGCTGGTTGAGAAGAAGAGGTTCGATGTCGATGTAATCCTCGAAGAGAAGAAGCAGATCATCCGCAAGTCGGGAATCCTTGAGTACTACGCTCCTGACCTGAAGATCAAAGATGTCGGTGGCCTGGAACTCCTAAAAGAGTGGCTCGACAAGCGGACCACCAGCTTCACCGACAAAGCCCGCCACTTTGGTTTGCCCGCCCCTAAGGGCGTTCTGCTCCTGGGCGTCCAGGGCTGCGGTAAATCGCTCGTCGCCAAGGCGATCGCTGCGCAGTGGAACCTTCCTCTGCTCAAGCTCGACGTCGGCCGAATCTTCGGCTCCTTGGTCGGCCAAAGCGAAGAGAACATCCGCAAGGCGATCAAAGTCAGCGAATCCGTCGCCCCGTGCGTCCTTTGGGCGGACGAGCTCGAGAAAGGCTTCGCCGGAGTGAGCGGAGGCGGCGCCAGTGACAGCGGCACCACCGCCCGCGTGTTCAGTACATTCCTAAGCTGGATGCAAGAAAAGACTGCTCCCGTCTTCCTCATCGCTACCGCCAACGACGTCAGCAAACTTCCCCCCGAAATGCTCCGCAAGGGACGATTCGACGAAATCTTCTTCGTAGACCTCCCCGACGGGCCGGAGCGCGAGGACATCTTCGCGATCCACATGAAGAAGCGCAACCGCCCGGTGACCAAACCGAACCTGAAAGCGCTATCGAAAGCGACCGAGGGCTTCAGTGGAGCCGAGATCGAGCAGATCGTCATCGGCGCACTATTTGTCGCCTTCGATGCCGGTCGCGACCTGCAGCAGAAGGATTTGCTGGCAGAAGCCAAAGCCGTTGTCCCCCTTAGCGTGATGATGCGAGAGGAGATCGACGAACTGCGAACCTGGGCCGAACTGCGAACGAGACCCGCGTCTCGCAACGACGGCGAGGACTAACGCAACGTCCGATTTACGCTCAACCAAAAATTAAGCGTCGCGTTCAGGTCGTTCACATACTCCTCGAAATCCACCGGCTTTCTAACGAAGCCGTTGCACCCGAGTTCATAACAAGCCGAGATATCGCTGATCTCGTCGGAAGACGTGAGGACCACGACCGGAACTGACTTCAATCTTTGGTCGTCTCTAATGGCAAGCAAAACTTCGATACCCGACAGCCGAGGGAGTTTGAGGTCGAGCAAAACCAGCGAGGGAACCTGAGAATCTTTCAAAAGCTCGAGCGCTTCTTCTCCGTCCCTTGCGATTTGCATCCTTTCGGGCCGACCAGAGCGAGCAAACACTCGGGTAGCCAGACGCTCGTCATCAAGGTTGTCCTCAATGACCAGCATCCAGCGCAAAAGGTCCCCAGTGTCGGCCATTTGTTTTATTTGGCGAATGTTAAGCATCCTGGTTCCCCAGAATTAGAGCCAAAGACGCTATTATTCGAAGTCGGCCGATGATCAGCGCGCTTTTGTTCCTCACCCTGAAACATGAACCGCCGGTTCGCGACTGGTTTACCGCTCCAACCGTTACCTTTCAGGTTCAATACCCCGGCAACCCGTACGACCTCACCGAGAACGATGTTCGGGTGCGGTTTATAGGAGACAAAGGTCTCCAGTTCGAGCGGCTCGCCTACTACGATCGGGGCACCTACCGAGCCGACTTGACCGCTCCTCAGGGCGGCAAATTCAAGCCCGTCCTCCTACGAAACGGCGTTGTTCAGGACGTCCCGTGCGAAGACGTAGAAATCGATCTCAAGCGCACCGACCACGGCTTCATTCATCCCGATCCGCAGAACAAGAACCGATTTTGCTACTACGACGGCACCCCTTTCTATCCGCTCGGTTTTGGACTTTACAATCAGGGTTCTGCCGACAACATTGCCAAGATGGGAGCCTCCGGAGTCAATTGGACTCGTATTGGTGCCACTCCCTCCGAAGGCAAAAACCCATGGTGGCCACCCACGCCGGGTGCCGAGATCTTGCCCGGGGAGCTTTGGGATTCCGCCCTTCTCTCTTGGCAAAAGCTTGCCGACGCATGCGATTCGGCCGGCGTCAATTTCCAGATGGTGCTCTTCGATCATGCGGGGCTTGACGCCGATTGGAAGTCAAACCCATGGAACTCCGCCAATGCCGGATTCCTCTCCTCGGCTGCTGGTTTCTTCACCGATCCAGAGGCAAAGAGGCGAGAGAAGCTCTGGATTCGGGAGGCCATCGCCCGCTTCTCCTCATCCCCTCACCTCTTCGCCTGGGAGCTGATCGACGATACTGACGCCGCACCGGAGACCACAGCTTGGCTCAAGGAGATGGCCGACTTCGTGCGAAGCATCGACCCGTACAAGCATCCCGTCACCGCCGGATCAAGCCAAGATGTTTGGTCAGACCTAGACTTTCGCACCATCCACGGGGTCACTTGGTCGAGCGCTGCCAAGCCCACCATCGCAGTCGACACAAGATCGGCCGATGGTCTCTCGGGCTCGATTGCGAGCATGCTTTTCTCGGCTGCCCCCGGAGTGACGGTCTCATGGGATATCGCTGACATCGAGAAGCGAAGCCTATACGATATGTTTAAGGCGGTGGCCAAGGTCTTAGAAGTAAGCAACCTCCCCAAACGCCCGACTGCCCGCGTCCTCACCCTCACTTCGACCGCTGGGGTGTCCGTCGCCGGAATCGGTGAATCCGATTGGATGATCCTGCGAACCGTCGGCCCGAATGGGCCGGCCACGATTGGCGGCATTTCCCTCTCCGACGGTGACTACGAGCTCACTGAAGTCGACCCGAAGAATGGGGACACGATGGACCGCACCGTCCACATCTCCAACTTCACTCTAAGAGACTTTCCGTTAACCGGCCCCTCCGACTACTTCATATTCAAGCGGAAAGCATAATTCCCGGTAGCGTCGGCGCCCCCGATGTAGTTGCACGAATCGACCAGTTCCCATGGCCCAAGAGCGGTGATCGGAAAGCGGCAAACGGCAAACGGAATTCAGCCGAACAGGGTTTTCCGATTCACATCCAAATGGACCGTCTCGATCCTGCGGATCGTGCCATTCGCCGACCGCATCACGATGGAATCGGTCGACGCGTATCCACGCCGGTACCGAACACCTTTCAGCAGGTCGCCCGAAGTAATTCCCGTTGCCGAGAACATGACGCTGCCACTTGCGAGGTCGGAAGTGAAGAGAACCCGGTCGATGTCGCCATCCACCATCTTCTCGGCGCGCTCGCGCTGCTTGTCGTCGGTGAACTTCAGTCGAGCCTGCATTTCGCCGCCGTTGCAGAGCACCGCCGCAGCCGTGATCACGCCCTCCGGAGCGCCACCAATTCCCATCAGTCCGTCGACTCCGGCGTCAGGATCGAGCGCGGCGATCGCGACCGAAAGGTCGCCATCCGGCACCAGGTGAACTCGCGCACCTGCATCTCGAATCTCCTGGATCAAAGTCTCGTGTCGGGGCCGATCGAGGACACCGATGATCAATTCGTCAACGTCTTTACCGAGCGCCTTGGCCATGAGCCGCACATTCACGCGGGGCGGCAAAGTGATATCTACGCAACCCACGCACTCCGCACCGACCACCAGCTTTTCCATGTAGCAGTCCGGCGCATGCATGAGTTTGCCATGCCCCTCGATCGCCGCCGCCAAGACGGCGATGGCGTTCGGGGTGCCGTTGGCGCAGAGGTTGGTTCCTTCGAGCGGGTCCACCGCGATCTGAATCTTTGGGCCTTCACCGGTGCCGACCTTTTCGCCGATGAACAGCATCGGAGCCTCGTCCCGCTCGCCCTCGCCAATGCAGATCGTGCCGCACATGTCGAGTTCGTTAAGGGCGCCGCGCATGCCTTCGCAAGCCGCCTGGTCCGCGTTAGTCCGGTCCCCCTTCCCCACCCATCGGGCCGATGCGAGCGCCGCCGCTTCGGTGACGCGAAGAAAATCGAGGTGGTAATTCTGATCCATTGTCTGCCTACTCCTTTGTAGCCTTACGCTCTCTATGATACTTGGCAAAAATGCGGGGAAGGAGGAGGGCAAGCCTCCGGAGATGATTCCCTTTCCCAAGGGGAAACCTGGGGGGATGCGGTTGCGCCCACCGAGAGACTCGTATATGCAACGGGGACTCAAGCCTCTCAGCGGCCAGTCTTCGAACCCCAAGTGATCTTCTGGGGCCAGCATTCCTTGCTGCATCGACTTCACACTCGAATCGGCGAATCCGACGATCACGTTCCGGTTGCCGTGCCGTGACTTGCTCAGCCCGTCTTTTACCGAGGCCACCACATCCTTTTTCGTTTCCGCGGTCTCGAAAAGGAGGAAGCTCTTCTCGGGGTCTTGCAGCTTCTTGTACGACTTTCCGGCCAGCGCGCTGGACATCGCGTAGCCACACGCACTTGGCTCCACAAAAGGGCAATGGTAAGGGATGTCCTTTGCCGAAGGCGCAAGAAACGGCACCGATAGATCCATCCATTTGCCTCCTTCGGGAAGCTTGTCGCCATTGGCATCCGCATAGAGCAGCTCCGCCATCGCCAACTGCTTCACGTTGCTTACCCAAGCGGTTGTAGTAGCGGCCACGTGAGCCGATCGAAACACAGGCACCAGGATGCCGGACAAGCAACCACCAACGGATATCAGCACAACAACGACGGGCCACGTCCAAAACGGAGGCTTCGGGTTGGGCGAACCCCTCGGATACTCAACCTCGGAATCTTGAGTGACCTGGCCTTTCAATCGCACCGTAACCCCAAGACCCCCATTTCATCGTCCTTCGTTCGTCGCTCGCCCTAATGCCCAAAGCCTAGCCCACCAAGAATTCACTTGGGTACAATCCCAAACCTTACTGCCGCATAGCTCAGTTGGTAGAGCAGCTGACTGTTAATCAGCGGGTCATAGGTTCGAGTCCTATTGCGGCAGCCATTCTTCAACTTCATCTGGGTTTACGACCAAAACGCCCAGCTTCTGGCGCGTGGTCAGGATGATATCGAACGGTCCCTAACAGGGAAACTTGAACGCCGATCCTGGTGTTCGTTGAGTGAGAACACAGGCAACCCAGACGTTCTTGCTTCTTGTCCGCATCCCCCTGCTTGAACCTGTTTAAGGCTCTCACCGCGAGTCCTTGTAGCGCCTCGGGGTTCAGCCGATCTAGTCCAGTCGGGTTTGTGGCATTATTTTGAACTGTGAGCGAGCAATCGGGAAAGAGTTCTTCCTTGGCTCGGATCACTACGCTTGGTGAATTCTCGATCTCTTCGGATACGGTTCGAATCGATCGGTTCGAATCGAAACGGAGCCGCACCCTTATGGCGAGGGTGGCGCTTTCGCCTCGACCCGTTTCCCGCACCCTTCTGGCCGATCTACTGTGGCCGGACGATTTTGAGGACTCGACTCGGCCAAGAATGCGAACGCAACTTCACCGGCTCAAGCTCGAGCTGGCAAGTTTTGGCGAAATCTTGATCGTCACGCGGGATAGCGTTGCTCTTAATAGAGCTCTTGCGGGAACGGACAAGGATCGGTTTGAAGCAACGCTCCGCCGCGCGGTTCTCGAAGAAGACCTTGCCAAGCGGTTGGAGCTGTACGACGCCGCGTTTGCCGAGGTCGGCGGCCCATTGCTCCCGGACGAGGCGGATGCTTGGTTCGAGACGGAACGTGGGGTGGTTCGGGAGATCCACTCGAGGGCGCTCTTGGACGCCGCCGACGCGGCCGCGCATTTGACTGAATGGGAACGCGCGGCCGATTACGCGCGCAAAGCGTGCCTTCACGACCCCTTCGGGGCGGGGCCGATCTTTCGCCTGATGACCGTTGAGGCGGCCAAGGGCGACACCGCAAGGGCGCTTGATGCCTTCTCCCAGTATGAGGAGCAGCTCACCGAACAATGGGGGATCGCACCAGAAGCCCGGCTTGTCGACCTGGCTCGAGCGATACGTATAGGTGGGATGGAGTCGCCGAGCCGGGTAGCAGTCACATCCGCCTCGGAGCCACCCTCCCTTCCTAAGAACGTGCATCAGACCTTCGGTCGATCCGGCGCAATCAACCAACTCGCCGCGATGCTCCTGCCTTCGACCCGCGGGATGAGACGTCTCGTGACTCTCGTTGGGCCAGGCGGAGTAGGCAAGACAACCCTTGCGATCGAGGTTGGGCACGCCTTGGTCGGCGAGTACCGAGGAAACGTACACTTTGTCGACCTGAGCTCGCTTAAGGACGAATCGCAGTTGCTCGCTGCGATTTTGCGCGAACTTGGCGAGAGCGTCGCAACCGAGGTCTCCGTCGATCGAATCGCACAAACTCTTGGCACAAAACCTGGCCTATTGATCCTCGACAATTTCGAGCAACTGGTCGATGAAGGAGCAAGTACGGTGGAGGCGTTGATTCGCCGCAAGACGGCACTTCGAATCCTTGTGACGAGCCGGCGCCCGATCGACCTCGAGGACGAGCAACGTTTCCCGCTTGAGCCGCTGTTTGCTCCGATCTTTCCAGGCTCAAAGGCCGAGATGATGGCTCTTCCTGCGGTTAGCCTATTCGTTGACAGAGCTCGGCGGTTTATGCCGACGTTCGATCCCGATGCACGGCAGATGCGTGCGATCATGCGCATTGCTCAACGGCTGGACGGCTTACCGTTGGCCATCGTCCTTGCCGCTTCTCTGGCCCACTCCATTCCGCCGGAGGCGATGCTTGACCACCTCCAAACCGGTTCGGCATGGTTGGCCACGGATTCGCGCAACGTCTCCGCCCGCCATCGCGGCCTCTCCGCCACGATCGAATGGTCCCTTGCCCAGCTCGATGAAGACACCCGACGCTCTCTTCATCAACTGGCTTGGTTCGAAGGCGGTTGGACGCTCGCGGCGGCCCAATCTGCGTTTGGCGGGAATGCGTATCAGGCACATGCGCGCCTTACGGATCACTCGCTCATCCAGCGCCCCGCAACAGAAGGTGAAGGGGATGCGCGATACGGCATGCTTCAAACCGTTCGCGAGTTTCTCAGACATGCGGCGGAAGATGTGGTGCCGACGGCCCGTCGAGACCATGCTCAGTGGGTGACCGGGCTTGTCCGCAAAGCCCACACCCTTGGCGATTCGCGCGTCAACGAGGGCCTCGCACTCTTGCGCCAGGAGATGGAGAACGTGCGAGCCGCCTTGGAGTGGTTGGATACTGAAGATCCCGAACTGCACCGTGAACTCCTAGCCAAACTGTGGAGATTCTGGCGGGAGATTCAGAGTGGCCATCGAGTCGCTGACAGCCTCGTCGCCGCGTTGCAGAAGTCCGACGCCGGCAACTCGATGTGGTTTGGAGAACTCAACTATGGCGCCGCTGACCTACTGGTTACCGCAAATCGCCACGCGGAGGCAGAGAGCCATGCAGTCGCCGCCGAAAGCGCTTTTCAGACCGAAGACAATCCGCGCGGTCTTCTGGGCGTCTATCGAATTCGAAGCCTAGTCGCCTACTACGAATTTGAATTTGTTCGATGTGCAGAATGGGCGCAGCGCGGAATAGATATGGCTGCCGAATTGAACCTACCCAACCAAGAGGCGCCGGCTTGCCTTGTCCTGGGCTTGGCACTTGCAAACTTGGACCGAGGGGAAGAAGGGGTACGAGCCATAAAGCGGGGAATTGCCCTGTGCGATCTGCAAAAGGATCGCCTCCGCAGCCTGAATCAGCGACACTTGCTCGGCACCGTCTATCTAAGCATGCGCCGTTGGACTGACGCGCAGGCGATCCTCTTGGAAGTTCTATCGGAGGGAGAAACCGACGGAAATCGGTTCCTACAGGCCCACTGCCACGCCCACCTCGCGACCGTCGCGATTCGAACTGGCAGCTTGTCCGAAGCGCGGCACCGACTGAACTTAGTTCGTGAACTCGATCCCGACTGCGATAGCGCATTCACATCGGGTGTCCGCACCTACTTGCGGACCCTCCTCGCGGTTGGCGAAGGCGACGAGGCGACCGCCAAGTTCGAAGCGGCGGAGACGCTCAATCGTTGGCATGCCATGAATTCCACGCCTTCCCTGCTCCCAGGGCTGGAATTGGTCGCTCTTGTCCTGGCAAGCTTCGGCGACGCGGTGGAGGCCCGCTGTCTGCTAGACGGAGTCCAGGCGATTCGCGATGCTGATGGCATTCACGATTCGCCCCATTACCGACTCACCCTCGAGCAGGCACGGGCACTTACGGCGGATAAGGCTGCCACACAGATCGCAGAACTATCGACGGAAGATCTCTTCAACCGCGCCTATCGAGCGCTAAAACCGCTGGTTTCAGCCTAAATCACGAAGGTTTGACGCTCCGCACCCGCCGAGTAACGCTTTTGTGACGGTGCGACCTCAATCTCTAATCGTAACTGCCGGACGAACACTTGTTCGGCTTTCGACTAGAGATCTGCAATGAACCATAAACAGAAAGCTTGCGGCCGGACCCTCGTCCTCGCCCTTTCCATGTTCGCTGGAGCCCGTCGCAGCCAGGCGACAGAGCTCATTACCAATGGCTCCTTTGAAACCGGCGACCTATCTGGGTGGATGGTCGCCAACAAGCATGCGGGAACGTTTTCGAGTGCGGTTGTCGGAGCGGATTCGCCAATAAGCGGAAGCCCGACGAGCCCGAATCCGATGGGCGGTACGTACGACGCTCTCTCCGACCAAGACAGTGACATCGGCGGCGCAAACGTCCTCTACCAGCCATTCACGGTCGATGCAGGAATGCAAAAGGCGACCCTTTCGTTCGACATGTTTGTAACAGATTGGGCAGGATTTGGACCGATCGTCGATCCTTCCGGGTGGACCCAACAACCGGAGGTCTTGCCCAGCCTCAAGACAACCAGTTTGCCCGCGTCGACATTCTGACTCCGTCCCGGGACGCATTCGACCTTAGCCGGGTTGCCAAGAACGTGTATCTCGGCACCGGCTCGGGAACACCGGACGGGTGGATTCACTACAGCTTCGATATCACCGCGTTCGTGATTCCCGGATACAGCTACCGTCTTCGGTTTGCCGACGTCGAAAACCTCGCTCCGATACAGATCGGGGTAGACAACGTTTCCATCCAAGTTTCGTCGGTCCCCGAGCCAAGCGGAATCTTAGCGATTTGCACCGGTCTCGCGTTCACCCTTCGCCGTCGGCGCGAGTAGCTCTCGCCCCTTTTTTCGACGGGCGGGACACCGCCCAATCCAGCCCAAGGAACAATCAAAATGAAGAAACTCATCGTAATCGCCCTCGCCTCGTTCCTCGCCACCGCGCCCACCGCATCTTTTGCCCAAGGCACTACCCTCGTCCAAATGAAGGCCGACATTGACGCCATGAAGGCAGACATCAAGGACCTGAAAGCGCAAAACGTCTCCCTTAAGACGAGACTTGATGCGGACGAGTGGAAGTTAACTATCCACGAAAGCGTGATTGAAATTGTCAAGGCACGGACGAAATTCCTTTCGACCGTAGGCACCGACACCTACTTCAGCGGAACAAATCTCCATATCGTCAACGGTAGCGCCGACTCTTGGTCCAATGGCCTCGGGAACCTCATCGTGGGGAAGAACGCTCCGCGCAACAATGGTCAAGACTTCCGAATTGGCTCCCACAACATCATCTTCGGGAATGGCATTAACTACAGCGGGCAAAACGGCCTCCTCGGCGGGCAAGGGAACCAGATCGACTCCGATTACGGCATTGTACTGACGGGCCACGACAACTACGTAGGATCCAACTACACCGCCTGTATCACGGGGGATAGCAACTACCTCACTGGCGAACTCAATGTGGTTCTGACCGGCTCAAAGAACATCACGGAAGGTTCCTACGGTTTTATTGGAACCGGCTGGGACAACCATGTGGGCAATTCAACCATCGCCGGCGGCTCTCGTGCCTACAACTTTGTCATCTCCGGACGGCACAACTCAGCTACCAACAACAGCTACAGCGGCGTCATCTCGGGTTCCGGCAACACGTCTTGGGGCGCGGGTGGAGTGATTGGAACCGGTCTGGGCCGATCTGTCATGAGCAACTGGATCTTCGACACAAACTAGGCCCCGAACGCGGGCGTCGACAAAAGTTTCCAGCGGGTTGGTACCGCTGGAAACCTGTCTCACTTATCCCCTCGCCGCCATGAGCCTTCACCGGTACACTTTCGCAAAGGCAAGGAACCAGCACAAAGAAATGATTGAATCTGCGATCGAGTTCGTGAAAGCGAGCAAGCCTGCCTACAAGGCTCATCAGGTTGAGGTGAGCAAGAGTTTCTACCGGCGACTTTTTGAGAGGGCGCCCGACCTCAGACACTTATTTCCACAGGACATCGAGGGACTGGCTCACAAGTTCGGTCTCATGCTCTCGATCATTGTCGATGGCCTGGACGACTGGAACGCCACTCTCGACCGAATCTCCAAGACGGGTCGGACCCACCGTGGCTATGGTGCCATGGCCCAGCACTACCCAATAGTCGTCGAATGCTTGCTGGCTGCTCTGCTAGATGAACTTGGCGATGTCTTTGACGCCGAAACAGAACGAGGGTGGAGATCCCTAATGACGGTCGTAAGCCGCGTCATGATCGACGCCGGGGAGTATCCAGCCTGGTCGTCCCCGTCGGACACGCGCACTAACCCGTTTGCGCCGATCATGGGCTACACGATCCAACAATATTCTGAATTTGCTTTCGCGCTCCGCGACTACGAACCACTGGAAGTCCCCGAATCTGAACTGGTCACTATTGGCATCGACCGCCAGACCTGGGAAGCCCTTCGAAGTGGGTGGAACGCCCGCCTAACCGATCCCGAATTCGGCCCCACTGTCGCAACACCGTACCTGACCACCTACCGTCGGCTCAGCAACGGCGTGACGTAAACGCCTCAAGGGAACGCGAGCTCCCGACGCACTCACCGAATCCTCTCCGAGGTTTGGTGGCCCATTTCTGGTGGCTACCCTGTGGGGGGTCAAAATTCGGCGTTGAAGCGGCTAGTACGAGCCACCTATGTCGGGCGCGGGCGGAAAACTTGAGAACTTGGAATACGGAAACACTCCTGAAACATGTGTCGGTTAACATGACTCCGTAACCGGCTCGGGACCAATGTGGATTTCCGAACTGTGCGTGACGCCGCGCGTTCGAGGAATTCATGCGCGAAGACACGTTAACCCGTTTGTTGGAAGGCTGGCTCGTCAGCGAGACTCGATTGCAGTTTCTGGTCCGGTCCGGCAAGGCACAGCCTGTGTTTCTGCAGGGCGTCTATCCTTTCGTGGGCACGGGGATCGTCGATCTCGCCGCGCTCAACCACGATCTTAGCTACGAAGTGCCTGCCGGAAAGTCGGCTGAAGTCCTCTACATTCGCGCCGGCAACTCGTCCGACGAGCTTGTGTATCTTGCCCTGATGGCGAATGGGAAGCCGATTCGGTACATCCCCCTCGGGCCGTCTGCCAACCAACACGTGCCCCTTGCCATCGTGGAATCGCACCCCGGGGGAACGCTGTTGGAGGTCTCGATCGGCGCGCCAAGAGGGGTGACTGGCGTGATCGAGGGGGAGCCGCTGAGCGGTACGGAGTTCAGCCTGACCTGATGTGCTTTGGCAAAGTGATCGGCGGCTGCGTGCCAGTTGGCGCGATTGCCGGCCTCCGGTCGCTGATGGAGCTGTTCGCCCCGCTCGGGCCGGTCTATCAGGCCGGGACGCTATCGGGCAACCCCCTTGCGATGGCCGCCGGCTTGGCCGCCCTGAGGCTGCTCGACGAGATGGCCTATGAGACACTTGAAGACTACGGATGCAAAATCGAAAAGGGCCTATCAGGGATTCTGGGGCGTCGTGGGCACGTTCTTCGAGTGGGATCCATGATCTCAATCTTCCTTTCGGAGAGGGCACCAACGAGCTTTTCCGAGGCAAAGACCTGCGATCGGGAAGGGTACGCGGACCTCTTTCACCGGATGCTGGAGCAAGGGATCTACCTACCCCCCAGCCCGCTTGAGTCTTGGTTCTTCACGGTGGCCCACTCAACCGAGGACCTTGATCGAACCCTTGAGGCTTTCCAGAAGGCTGTCCGTGCCTGACTTGCCGCCAAGCCGCGAATCGAGTCTCGGGTAGAGACCCGCCCGAGAGCGGGTCTTGTTGTTTTTCAGCCCCGGCTAGGATTTCCTTCGCCGACTGACAAGGCCCAGCGCTCCAACCGCAAATACCACCATCGACGTGGGTTCCGGTACGGCTTGAACGCTCAGGTCGTCAAAAGAAAAGTCGTTCCCGCCCAGCGGGTTCTCCAGATCTCGGATCTCCAACGAGATGCTCGTCGAGGACGCAGTAAAGAAGGCCGAGCGCTCTTCCCATACTCCACCAACATTGGGGTCGTTGAAGTCGGTTAGCGGTGATCCATCCAAACTAACCTGCAGGTGAGCGGCTGCACCCCCGTTAGGCGTCCAACGCGACACCCAGCCATCGAACTCATACGCCTGTCCGATGGCTAACCCCGTAAGCGTTTGACCCCAGACAAGAGTCCCTCCCGTCATTGAGCCGTTCACAAGCATAAAGAGCCCCGAGCCCGACGTGTGGTCGTGATAGTCCACGATACCGGCGGTGTTGAGAACGAAAGGGTTGACGGTGCTGTCCGTAACCGTGTAGTTGCCCTCAGGGAAAAGGGCGTTGGTGGCCGGAGCCGCATAGTTGTAGCCCGTCGAAAACCCAACGTTGCCCGAAGAGAAGTCCCCGTTGGAGATAAAGTTCTGGGCTCCCGCGACGGAGGCTGCAAAGACGAAAGGTAAGGCGAGAATGGTACGCATAGCTGCTGCGATCATAGCGATCCGCACGGGAAAATACCAAGCAAATATATAAGATAAAGCCCAAATACTGGTAGTTTTGCTGAGACCAGTAGAATTGCTATTTCAAGCCATTCCGGATTTCGTCGACCAAGTAGCTTGTCGAGTCTGGCGATTGGTTATCTCACTTCTTCAAGGTGGGCCTGCGAATCTCGATCGCAAGCATAACGGAGACCGATGGGGGTGATCGGAGGGTACTGTCGCAAAGACCGACAAAGTCCGGATCACAGGACGAGTCCCGATAATGAAGAGACGTTCCGTTCGATCGGATCTGTTTGCCGTCGCGCAGCACGATTTGCCAAATCCCTACCTGATCGCCATCTCCGGCTCCTGGGAGCCCAAGGTCAACCGTGACAAGGAACCCAAGGCCATCGCCATCCTTCGTCGCAACCACACTGCCACCTTGAGCACCGCCTGGCCCAAGCTTGACTAGGTCGGCAATGGTGGCAAACCGCTCAAGAGTAAGCGGCTTCCCTACAAAGCCCTGAAGGCGATGTGCAAAGGCAGCCGAACCAGTTGGGGCTCGCAGGAGTTTCACTTCTCGAACCGTATTGGCCAGTCGAGTGGCGACTCCCTCCATTTGTTTCCGGCGCCAGCCAGTCACCGTGTTGTTGAAGGCAATCAACGGTGGAAGGACGCCCAACCCCTTCGCCATAATGTCGGCTTCCTTAGCTCGACCCTGGGCGAATCGAAGAAACAAGGGCTCGGCGTTTGCTGCCGCAATGGTCGGAGACGCCACCTTGATCTCTGTCAATTGGTGACCCCTACGCCACACATTAAGGTTCCGTGTGCACTGTTCGTCTCGAGCTCTTTCTGACGGAAACTCCATGAATGTGTACCGTTTGGGATCGAGCTCCGCGAGGTCGAGGCAAGCGTAGTCGCAGATTCGAGGGTCCCTGAGCGTGAACTCCTTGCGGTCAGACCATGCCCCTGGGAACGCCCGCTCTCGATCAAGAAGACGTCCGACAAGCAGATCCTCCAAGGCGGTCTTGGCAGCCGGCTTGCCGTCGTCGATGACCGCAGCCAAAGCTGACGCGCGAATGTATGCGGGCTGGCGATCCAGTCTTTTGGAGAGGGCGGTCATCACATCTGGGCGACCGGTTCCAGCGAGGAAACGCACGAGGTCAGCCCATATTGCAGGCTTATCCAGTTCTTCAATCATTGCCGAACTCGCCTCGCTCGGTTCGCGAGCAAACACAACTTTCGCAGCGGCAACCCTCGCCACTTGATCCGCCGCGTGAAGCATTTGGTCGCGGGCGTAGTCGAGGACTCCCGGTTCGCGAAGATTCTTGAGGGCGACCAGAAGTTCTGCCGCCAAATACGGGTTGGGGCATTTCTTGACTCCAGTCTGGATGGCGGCAAGCGCGGCAGTAGGATAAGCCGCTACCAGTCGCACCACGCGATCCTCGCAGCCATGATCGCCCCCCGCGACGACCCGGACTAATAGGTCTTTTTCACCGACGATTCGAGCCTGCTCCCACCATAACTTCGCCATCTCGGACAGCTTCGCAAAGTCGGCGTCGCTTCCGTTTCGGAGCTGCCATGTATCAAGGGCGATCGATTGTGATGCAATCCGGCTAAGGATTTGCACGGCCGCGTCTCTTACCCTCAGCAGGCGGGCAGTAGCGTGCATACCATCCAATTCGGCGTGGATAAGGTTCTTGTTGTCAAGGGCATCTATCAGAGCGGGCACCGCCTCGAAGCCGAGATCGGCAAGCAGAGTTGCCGGCATCTTCGACGGCTCACTTAATCTGAAGACGCTGGGCATATCCTCCGTTGACCCATATCCCACTGGCTGGTTTCGAAGCTGCCAAATCAACTCGGCTACTCGGTCGGCAGTGGACAGCTTTGCTAGTTCCTCCGCTTCGAGCGGCTGGCGAACTGCGTCTTCCGCGCACATTTGAGTGAGGATCTGGGTGTAGTTCGCCGCCTGCTTTTGATCGTCTCCCGCGGAGAAGTTGTCGGCGATGAACTTCATTCGTTTGAGGCTCTCTCCGCGGGAGACATCGGAATAGGCTCGAAGCGCCCGCCGAAAGAGCGTTCCTGCCAACTCGTTCTGGACGTGGTCGGAATAGGTCATGCCGATGTCTCCGTCCGACTGCTGCTGGTCATCCCTTAGGAACCACTTGGCGATGTCAGGAAGTCCTCGCAATTCGGCCAAGCGCGCGGTTAGAAATGGGGAAATCCACTCGAACCGCGTCAAGCCCTCCGATCCACGCTGCTTTTCGGTAAGGCGCTTCCTCTCTCGGAGCCACTGCTTGGCATCGGCGGGCTGAGCGGTCGCTTGTTCGGTTGTCCACGGTGAGATGGGGCCCTGGACCACGCCCTTTTCCACATCGATGACATTCAGATCGAAGAGCAAAGCGCTAAAGTTGTTGCCGGATCCGCGAATTAGGAAGCCGTATTCAACTCGTGAAGAAGGGAAATATGAACGCGAATTTCTAGATATCTGGGCGAACCGCCCCTTCTTCATGGTCGAGGAAAAGCCGAGCGCATCGAACCAAGCGAATAGTTGCTTCTGCGTTTTAAGTTGCGGATGCCTCCTGGGCTGCCACTTTGCGTATTCGAAAGGCTTTGGCAGTGCGCGCAAACTTACTGCCGTGGGCTGCACCGGGATTCCCTTGCAGCCAAGCAAGACGGCAAAATAGGCAAGAACGAAAAGCGTTCTCATGACTGCAAGGACGTTGTAGGAACTGCGACCGTTCCTGTCAAATCCTCAACACCGCCGGCCCACATACTTCTCGTCCGAGACCGGCTATGGGCCGATGATGAAATCCGGCCGGCGGCTTCACAGTCCTTCCGGTAAAGTTGCCGTGTGGCCACGCTCAAACAACCAACCCAAGCCGAACTCGTCGCCCGATACTCCCACCTGCCGCTGCGCGGCCAGGCCGCCCTTGTAACCGGGGCCAACTCGGGGATTGGTGAGAGCGTTGCTCGGCACCTCGCAGCGGCTGGGGCGATGACTGCAGTCAACTATGTCGTCCATCCCGAGATCGCCCAGCAGATCGTTGACGACATCAACCATGCGGGCGGAAGGGCAATCGCCATTCAGGCGGACGTGAGCAAGGAAGATCAGGTGGCCGCAATGTTCGAGGAAGTCTGCAAACAGTTCGGCACCCTAGACATCCTCGTCAACAATGCCGGCCTGCAAAGAGACGCCGCTTTCCAGGACATGACTCTCGAACAGTGGAACTTCGTGATGGGCATCAACCTCACCGGCCAATTCCTCTGTTCGCGCCAAGCGGTTCGAGAGTTCCTCCGACGCGGGATGCGGCCGGAAGTGTCCTCGGCGCTCGGCAAGATCATCTGCATGAGTTCAGTCCACGAGGTCATCCCGTGGGGCGGGCATGTGAACTATGCAAGTTCAAAAGGCGGGGTAATGCTGCTTATGAGGAGCATGGCTCAAGAACTCGCACCGCACCAAATTCGGGTGAACAGCATCGGTCCGGGTGCCATCAAGACCCCCATCAACACGGCCGCCTGGGAAACCCCCGAAGCGGAAGCTGAGCTACTCAAACTCATTCCTTACCATCGCGTCGGCGAGCCTCAGGACATTGGTCGAGCCTCCGTCTTCCTCGCATCTGACGAGGCCGACTACATCACGGGCACGACGCTATTCGTGGATGGCGGCATGACCCTTTATCCCGGTTTCGCGACCGGTGGTTAGCGCCGACGACGAAATAGACCGGCCAATCCGAGACCAAGGGCAAAGATTGCTGCCGGCTCCGGGACCGCATCGGTGTGCGACCAAACGACGGCATCAAATCCGTCAGCCCCAGATATATAAACAGTGTTGCCCACACGGGAAATACCGGACGGAATCGCGATATTGGACACGTGAGGAAGAGCTACCCACGTGGAGGAGTTGCCGCTCCAAACGCCCGGCGTCAGTTCGGAGTTGAAGTAAGCGAACCCGACCTGCATCGTGCCCATCGTGGCGTTCGCGAGGGAGGCGGTTGCACCCGCGGGATTCAAGTCAACCCAGGAGTCTGCCGTCCCTGACCACAGTCCAGCATGACCTTGGCCGCCGTAGGCAGAGTCCCCCACTTGTTGACCGTCAAATACTCCCCTCGCGAAGGAGGATGTTGCTCCCCCAGGCTGTAAGTCGACAAAAGAGCTGGAAGTCCCATTCCATAGGGCGGCATGGGGGCCGGAGCCATCAAAGTCGACGGTTCCAACTTCCTGTTCGCCGAAGACTCCAACTGCTGAGGAAGTCATCGCTCCGAGAGGATTCAGGTTGACGAACGAATCAGCCGTGCCACTCCAAAGTGCGGCGACTGGACCCAAGTCGCCTGATGCCTGCCCGACCTGATGATTCCTCGAAACACCAAAGGCAACTGAATCTCCTTCGTTCGGACTCAAATTCACATAAGAATCTGCCGTTCCGCCCCACAAGCATGCAAAGTATCGATAGTCCGAACCTTGCGCTTGACCAACCTGTTGGCTCCCAGTGGTGGCATAGGCCTGAGAAGCGAGCATGCCCCGATCCGTGGCATTGAGATTCACCCAGGAACCCGCTGACCCGCTCCATAGCATCGCAACCTGCCAATTAGGATCAGGAAGGCGCGCATACCCAACCTGCTGACTCCCACCGGCTCCAAATGCCTTCGCACTTATCGACCCTGGAGGAGAAAGAACCGTCTCGGTCCACTGAGCGCGCCCAAGGGACGCCAGTGCCAGTGCCATCGCCAACATTCCAAACCGCGCAATCAAGCCCTTCATCAATGTCCCGCTCAATGGAGGAAGGCAGTCCAAAGCCAACCGTTAGTTCGATCTTACCGCCGCCGACCTCCCACATACTCCACTCGCCAAATCTTGTGAGCCGTCTCGTCCGAAACCAGCAACGATCCGTCCGTCCAGACTGCCAGTCCCACCGGCCGACCGTAGACGGTGTGCTGCTTGGCGTCCGCCAACCATCCTGTCACAAATGGCTCGTAACCCCCGACCGGCTTTCCACCCCGGAATGGCACCCGAACGACCTGGTAACCCACCGACTCCGTCCGGTTCGTCGAGCCGCGCATCGCGATGAAAACATCCCCACGATAGCGGGCGGGAAAGTTTTTACCCGTGTAAAACACCATCCCTAGTGGAACCGAGTGAGCGGTAAAGAGGACATCAGGCATTCTCGATTTCGGCGGCGAGCCTTCGGGTGCCCGAGGATCCGGCTTACCACCGGTGTAGGTCCAAGGGTAGCCATAAAAGTCGCCACGTCGCACGCGCGTGAAGAACTCGGGTGGGACGTCGTCTCCCATGTAGTCTCGCTCCACGCAAGTAGACCAAAGTTCATCGGTGCCAGGCCGAAAACCGAATCCAACGGGGTTGCGCATCCCGGTCGCGAATGATTCGCGACCCGAACCATCTAGGTTGTATCGACTAATCGTCGCGCGCGGCGGATCTTCCACCGCCTTGTTTGCCGCTGACCCAACAGTCACGTAAAAGTGCTTCCCGTCTCGCTCGAACAAGATGCTGCGAGTCCAATGCTGCACGCGACCGAAGGAGGGAATGCCCCTCACCACAACTTCAGGCGACGAAGTAGCAATCAGATCGCCAATTTTATAAGGAAACCGAACGATAGAATCGGTATTCGCAAGATAGAAAAACCCCGGTTGGAACGCCATTCCGTGCGGCATATTCAAGCCGCTCGCGAAGATCGACTGAGTGTCAGGGACGCCCTTGTGCAAGGTATCTCTCAGCACCACCACCCTCCCCGCGTACGACTCGGTGACGAACACGTCCCCGTTCGGAGCCACTGCCAACCATCGTGGACTCACCGGCAACTCAGCGAACAAACTGATTCTGAAACCCTTAGGAACCCTAAGCGGTGCAACCAGATTGTGAGGCAAATACACCGGATCACCCTTCGCCGATTCCGTCGCGTACGGTGGCGGAAGCCGGTCAGCATGAATTACCGTGCGCTGGGCACCCATCAGCAAGAAAGCGAGCACGTCATGAGTAATAACGCTCCGGAACTCAAAAAGAACCTACAACCGTATTTCAGCCAATCGAATGGGAACCGCTCCGCAACTGAATGATGGGAAGAACGGTCAGTTCCATGGCGGCATCCGGGTTCGTATTGAGACGCCCCACGCCTTTCTGGTGAAGACGCTTCCCGCTCCCCAGGCTCCTGAGCACAAGGACTTTCACTACCACGAGTATCCGTTCTTCTGGACTCTGGTGGACGGAAGTGCGACCGAGAAGCTGGCGAATCGGCGCGAGCGAGCGTATCGCCAGATGGTGCCCGTTTTCACTCCCGCCGGCGAGGTGCATGCCCACAGCAGCAATGGCCGGACAGCGGTTGGCCTTGGGCTCATCATTCGCCCGGACATGCTGGACTCGGTCAAGAAGATCGAGCCGATGGAGATGCTTGATCCGGAGTCGGTGGCCACGATGGAGCGACTGAATGCGGAGGCGGAGACTCGTGACGAGGCTTCGGGCCTCGCAATCGAGGGGCTCACGCTGGAACTGCTGGCCAAGGCGTTGCGCTACTCAGTCAGCCCGAAGGATCAGCGAGCGCCGGATTGGCTGAAGACGGCGCGGGATCTGCTGCACGATCGGCATCGGGAGAAGTTGCGCATCGGCGAGATCGCGCATTCGGTGGGGATTCATCCGGTGCATTTGAGCACGGAGTTTCGGCGCTACTTTGGCACGACTCCGGGGCAGTATCTGCGCACGGTGCGGCTGCATTCAGCGGCGGGGTTGCTGGAGCGGACAGATTCCACGATCGGGGTGATCGCGACGGACCTGGGCTTTTATGACGAGGCGCACTTTGCGCATGCGTTTAAGGAAGCTCTCGGCGTAACTCCGACGGAATATCGCCGGGGTAAGCAATCCCTTTAACCCGTACAGTGGAACCTGTGCCCGGTACAACCGCCGCCCATCACCCGACCCATAGACTGAAGCTTCCCTCGTCGCCTTGCTGGCGGTCGAGAAAGGAGCTACGCAATTGTCATTTCATAAACACTTCCTATTTGGGCTGCTGACCGTGGCAGCCATCGCGCAAGCCGCACCAGGCGACATCTATGTCACCGGCCGAAACAGCGCGAACATCGTTCAGTTCAACGGAACCAACGGTGCCCTTATCGGCACCTTCGCGTCGGGCGCTCCCGTCAACAACGGAGTTGGCCTAACGTTCGACCCGACCGGCCAGTTCCTTTACGTCGCCAATCGAAATTCGAACAACATCCTCAAGTACAACGCGGCCACCAAGGCGCTTGTCCAAACCATCTCCGGCGGTGGGCTCACCACTCCGATGGACGTCCGAGTCGGGCCAGACGGCAAGCTTTACGCGACGAGCGGAGGCGGGGCTCAGGTCTACAGGTATGACAGCGCGGGCAATCCGCTTGGCGCGTTCCTGACCGGAGGCGGACTCAGCGGTCCGGTCGGGTTCAACTTCCTCTCGACGGGTGAGCTCCTGGTGAGCAGCGCGCTTACGAATCAGGTTCTGAAGTACAGCTCCTCGGGCGCTTATCAAGGGATCTTCGCGAGCGGTCATGGGTTGTCCAATCCGACAAATTTGGAGGCAAGACCGGATGGAAAGGTCTACATCGAGAGCGGCCTCACCAACCAGGTGATGCGTTGGGACACGTCTGGCAACTTTGTCGATGTCTTCGCACAAGGGGGCCCGTTGAACGTTGCTCTTGGCCTGGGATTTCGTCCCAACGGCAACCTCCTTGTGGGAAGCAACCAGACGAACCAGATTCTCGAGTACAGCGGCCTGAACGGCGCTTACTTGGGGGTCTTCGCTTCGGGTGGCGGCATCAATCTCCTTAATGGGTTGGCGATTGCCCCGGTCCCGGAGCCAAGTGCAGTTCTCGGGATGGTGGTTGGTTGCGGTTTCCTCCTCCGGCATCGCCGGAAGAAGTAGGAGATCGTGTTGGGCCGAAGTCCGTTCCGTGGACTCCGGCCCGCACCGTGGGGATCGCGCCCGTAGATCGCCGGAGCAATCTATTTCGGATTCGTCTGCGGCGTGTAGACTCGCGAACATGGTCGGCCTTCCGCTCCTCCTCGCTCTCACGCTGCAAACGAACCTTCCCACCCCGAGCCCGGCCCAGCTCGCGTGGCAGGACTGTGAAGTCGGCATGTTCTGCCACTTTGCCCCAAACACGTGGCAAGACCAAGAAGGCGACGACCTCTCCACTCCCCTCGCCAACATCAACCCGACCAAGCTGGACACCGACCAATGGGCCAAGACCGCGAAGTCGATGGGCGCCAAATATCTGGTCTTCGTGGCCAAGCACGTCGGCGGGTTCTGCTGGTGGCAGACCAACACCACCGATTACGGTGCCAAGGAAATCCCCTGGCGAGGCGGCAAAGGCGACGTGATGGCGGACGTGGCGAAGTCGTGCAAGAAGTACGGCCTCAAGCTCGGTGTCTACCTCTCACCCGCCGACCGCAAGCACGGCATCGAGGTTGGCGGCAAAGCCAAAGATCCCGTCGCCCAAGCCGCCTACCAAAAGATGTTCCGCCAACAGCTAACCGAACTCCTCACCAAATACGGCCCCATCTTTGAGGTTTGGTTCGATGGCAGCCTCGTCTTCGACGTCGGCGACATCCTCACCAAATACGCCCCGAACGCGGTCGTCTTCCAGGGCCCCCAGGCCAGCATCCGCTGGGTAGGAAACGAAGAAGGTTTCGCCCCCTACCCCTGCTGGAACGGCGCCACCTTCAACTCCAAAACCTGGGGCACTCTTACCGCTGCGGACGGCAACCCGAACGGCAACCGCTGGCTCCCCTCCGAGGTCGACTGCCGCATGCGCGATGGCTGGTTCTGGAACTCGAAGAGCGAGTCCACCGTCAAGCCGCTCGAGCAGTTGGTGAAGATGTACGACGAGAGCGTCGGCCGAGGCGCCGTCCTCCTCCTCAACAACACCCCCGACCCCACCGGCCTCATCCCCGCGACCGATGCCAAGCGGGCCAAAGAGTTCGGAGACGAAATCCATCGCCTCTACGGCGCGCCCATCGTCTACAGCTCTGGCCACGGAAACACCGTCGAAACCATGCCCTCCTCCCCCGCCACCATCGATACCGTATCCACGATGGAAGACATCTCTGAAGGTGAACGCGTGCGCGAGTACGTGATCGAGGGAATGGTTGATGGGCAATGGAAAGAGCTAGCCAAGGGCACCGCGATCGGCCACAAGAAGATCGACCACTTCGACCCAGTGAAGGTGTCGAAGGCACGAGTTCGGGTCATAAAGTCGGAAGGCGAACCGCAAATCCGTCGGATCGCGATTTACCGGACGCAGGGCTAGAACCCTCCGGAGATGGTGCCCCTTCTCAGGGGAACCGCGTGGGAGGAGTGCGGCCGCCTAACATGAAGTCCAAATCCCTTCCGAGACGCCCTATCGGTAAGGCTGTCGGTGAACTCAGCCCACGGTTCCTCTGGGAAAGGGGAACCATCTCCAAACCCAACCAAGGAAATCTCCGTAACGACGTTACAATACGGAGAGAGGTGGAGCACTCGGTTCGGTTACGGTTGTTCGGGGATCTGGAGGTGTCAAGCCCAGAGGCGTCAGTGCGCAAGTTCCCCGCCCGAAAGTGCCGATCACTCCTCATCCTCCTGGCCGTCAGCCGCCACCGACGAAAATCTCGACAGGAAATCATCGCCGAGCTCTGGCCGGACTCCGATGAGACATCGGCAAGAAAGGCACTCAGCCAAACCCAGTTCTTCATCAAGAAAACTCTGGAAGACTCCGGTATCTCCATTCTCAATGCGGACGCCCAAGAGCTTTGGCTCTGTCCCGACCTTGGCCTCGATTTCGAAGAATTCGACTCCCTCATCAAGCAAGCGGAAACCAAAGAGCGAATCCAAACCCTCCGCCAAGCGCTCGACCTCATCGACGGTCCTTTCGGCGGACACGACGCGGAAGACATCTTCCTCGCTACGCGGCAGGACTACGAGAACCGAGTGCTGGCCGCAAGAGCATGGCTTGCCGAGACCTACATCGAACAAGGAAAACCCACCGAGGCACTAGAACAAGCGAACCAGTGCCTGGCCGTCGATCCTTTGCATGAACGGGCATGCTTCGCCGCCTGCGTCGCCCTCCTCGCCCTCGGCCAAAAGTCCGCCGCCAAGAGGCTCTACGATGGCCTGACTGAGGGCCTCAACGATCAACTTGGGGTCCAGCCGAGCGTGCCATGGGAGGACTTTGAAAAGCCCTCGACCACCTCTCTCCCCCGAACAAAGCCGCAACCTCGGGCCGGGGCACACCGGCCCCTCGCCCTCATCGCACTCTTTCTGGTCCTCGCCTTCGCGGTGACATCTGCAATGATCTTCCGAGGCCGAACGACGTCCCCAAGCGCTCTCGATTTCAACACCGCCCATGGCCGCCTCGCGGCAATCGCCGACAAAGGCCAAGTCGCCACCGTCGACGAAGAAAGGGAGCGCATTACCCTTTGCCGAAAACTCCTTAAAGAAGCTTGGTCGGCGGAATACGGAGCAGGAGAAGACGAATGGGCAACTCGCATCGAGCTTCTCCTTCCCCACTTCCGAAATGCAATGAATTGGAGCCTCAAGCACGATCCCGAGGCCGCGGTCGAGATGTCGGGAATCCTGTGGCGCTACATGGAAATCAGCGACAAGTCTGCCGAGGCGGCGGTTTGGCTGAAGAGCGCACTTGCCCTGACGAAGAATCAGACTTACGATTCGCGGGGCCGTGCCTGCGCCGCGCTGGCCTTCCAAATCTCCGAAACGAACCCACAAGAGGCAATGGAATGGTCGAATGAGGCCAACCGAATCTACACCCAACTCAGCGACCGCTGGGGAATCGCCCACGCGATGCGCAGTCGTGGGTTCATACTCGCCGCCAAAACCGACATAGTCGGAGGAAGGGCTGCCTACCTCGAGTCACTTCACCAGTTCGAGGAGATCGGAGATCTCAAGGGGCAAGCCGTCGCCCGGCTATGCTACGGATTCACGTTCAATGGTAATGGCCACGACGCGGCCACCACCCCGACTGAAGTTGCCGCTTGGTGGCTCGACACCGCCCTCATGTATCAGAAGCTGGAAAATACTTGGGGCATCGGAATGTGCCTGAGGCAAATGCCACGCTACACGGTTGCACTTGGAAACGGAACCCGAGAGCAGGAGTTGAAGCGTCGACTCCTCAACCTCTATGAATCCAGAATCGGAAAGCTTGCCCTTAACGGAAGCTGGGAAGATGTCGTCACTTACCGAATCCAATCCTTCGATCTAGCCAGCGATCTCGGAGACAAAAAGATCGCCGCCGCCGAACTCAGCTGGTTCGCCGCATCCTGCGCGACGCACGTATACAAGCAGCCGGTCCTTGGCCTGCAGTTCGCGGGCAAGGTGCAGGAGCTGGATAAGGAGCTTGGGCTTTCCTTGTTCAATCAGTCATGGGTGGACTTCTATCGCATGGAAAACACGCCAAACCGTGAAGAGCTTCTTGCCAAGGGCCGATCTCTATCACTTGACCAGCTGAAGGTCTTGATCGCGAAGAGCTACTTCCCCGCCAGGTAATTTTACCAGTTCTCCGCCCTCCCCTCGTCGTTAGTGAGTTCCGAGTGATTCCTGAGTGAGGGGCGAAGTGACTCGATTTGTAGAGTCCACCATAAGCGCCAGGCTCTTCGGGCATCCATGTGACCCGGACCTAAGCGCAAAGGAGGGATTCATGCGAAAACTCGCTTTTGTTTCTTTGGCAGTCGGCCTATGTGTGGGTGCTCAGGCACACACTTTGGGTTCGACCATTCTGTTGTCTCGACATCTGGACAATCCGTTCGCCATTGGTTTGGCCACGAAGGACCTCGAAAACGGCCCCAAGCTGATCGTCTTGGTGCACGGGGCAACCCCGTCGCCGTCGACTCCGGCGGGACCGTTCTATCCGGAACCAGACACTGGAACTCTCGACTACACCCGCTTCTACTTCTCATACGATTTCGCGCTCAACCTACTAGGATCGCCTCGATCGGGACTCAAGACTTTGAGCGGCATCAACGTCACTGGCCCCCAGTGGGACGCCCATGGTTCTGCGAACTCGAACCATAAGGTCAAGTTCTCTTTCGGCTGCAACGAGGACTCCGACGAGGATCACCTCATCGTTCCGGGGGACTTCACGGGCAACGGAACTCCGCCGGTAAGCATTCTGCTCACCTATCGAGACGGCTCCCGGCCGTTGATGGAGCAAGCAAAGACGATCATCAAACTGGTGCATGACAAGTACGTCCACCTATTCGGCTCCGAAGACCACCCGATCGCGGGAAAGACCTTGCCCAGCATCATCTTTGTCACCCATAGCATGGGCGGCCCGGTCGCCCGAACGATTCTCTCCAACCCGAGTGACCCGATTGATGGCGCTTCGTTCTCGGGAGCCGATCACCTGAAGGCGATGGCGATTCGGGACAAGACGATGGCGGTCGTGATGCTTGCGTCCCCCAACCAAGGCTCGCCTCTCGCCGACCGAGCGGGGGAGCTTAAGAGCTGGTTGCAGGGCGATGGAAAGGGACTATTCGATGCATTTGCGATTCCGCTTCCAAACTCATGCAAGCCTGCCGTAGAGGAGGCCCGCCAGTTCCTGCTTGACCAAGTGAAGAGCCCCAATCTGCCGGACCTCACCGTCGAATTCTGGAGGCAGATGAACGCAGGGGTGCTCTCGCCCGAGCGCTCGGTTCGCGCCGATGAGAGCCAGATTCCTTATTACACGCTCATTGGGCATTCTCCGGGCGGTCGCCTCTTTGTAAACCCGGACACCGATTGGCCCCTGGGCGGCATCAAGTCCAGCATGGCGGACAGCGAAGACAAACGTAGGGAGTTGACCCGCTCGATCGGGCTCATGCTCGGCGATTACGCCCTGCACAACCTGCCCACTCAAACCGGGTTCAAGGGCTGGGGCGGCAACCTGCGAAGGACTCCCGAGCTCGACATCGTGGCCCGATACCATCGCAAGAACCTGGGTTTGAGCCTGTCCGGAGCGGGCGAGAACGAAGGCATCCCCTGGGGCATCCCCCAGTTCTTCAACCGTGACGTAAACGTCGTGGAAGACAAGGATCTGTTTGGCAAGGTGACCGGACACCACACCGAACGCACCAACCAAGACGATGAAGTCGATGCCGACGGGCTCGTGGACGACTCATCTGGCCACGGCATGCGACTCACCCCCGGCAGCGTTTACTACTTCGATCACGAGAATGTGTATACGATCGGCGGCAAGAGCATCCGCGGCTCTTGGTATCGCATCAACGATAACGATGAAGCCTGGACGTTCTCGAACCACGAGACCATCCACCGGCTCGCCGGTACCGGTCAGTGGATATTCAAGAACGTCGTCGACCAAGCTGGCCCAATCGTTGGCGCGGGCGACCTAAGCGTGTGGCCCGCCCCCCTCCACCTCATCAAGCGCCTCCCCACCTCGTTCCGGGGCCGCCTTGACAATTAGAATCCTTGCCATCGGCGTCGCGTTTGCGACGCCGATGGCGACGTATTGCCTCCCCCTGCGGGATGGTTCGTGCCCGGAGGGAGAGGGTAGGGTGGGGGTTCGGCCGCCCACCACGACCCAAACTGCCATCGACTGGCACATCCTCGGCGTCCGTCAACTCGCCAAAGGCGACCCGAGGGCGGCCGAACAATCCTTCACACATGAACTCGAACTTGCCACCGAAGGCGCAAAACTCACCGGGCTGGAAACCGGGACAAAACTCCCCGCCCTCAAAACCGAAATCGCCCTGAGCAGCGGCAAAGCCGCCGCCTACAACAATCGCGGAGTAGCTCGCTTCCTTCTGGGCCGATTCAAAGAGTCCCTCGAAGACTTCGACCAGGCGGCCGTCCTGGACGGCCAATGGGGCGTGCCCTGGGTCAACGGGGCAATCGCAAACCTCGAACTCGGCCAACTAGACCAATCCGAAAAGAGTGCCCGAATGGCGATCTCGCTGGGCGAGAAGAGTGCCCGGGTCTACACCGTCCTCGCCGAGATTGAGCTCAAAAGCGGTCTTGCCCAGCGAGCCGAAGACGACGTCAAACAAGCCCTCGACCTCGACCCCACCTACCCCTACGCCCTCCTCGCCCGCGCCGAGATCAAGCAGCGACAAGGCCGGTCGCGCGAGTTCGAGCGGTCGCTCGTCCAAGCCCTCGCCGGAGGCGCACCCGTCGCTGCCGACTCTCAACTCACACCAAGCACCGGCAAAGGCAATGCCCTTGGTGGCAGCTTCCAGGAGAGCCACATCAAGCTTTCCCAGCATGGGTTCAGTGCCAGCGGCACTGGATTTCGCCTCAACTTCCAAGACGACCGACAGAACATCGAAGGCCGATCGAACGCCGACCAACAGCTCACCTTCGGTGAGCTCGTCTACTCGTCTGGCCTCGGCACGATCTACACGACCCACCGCAGCTCCGGCGGCGGCCGACCGGGAGCGACCACTTCCCTCGTCGGAATCACGCCCAAGCCTGGTGCTCGCTTCGATCTTCGCGACACCCAGGCGCTCTACCTGAAGGTCATTCCGCTCTCCGCGAAGTCAAACCTGTGGCTCCACGGTTCCTACCGGGACACCAGCGTCTCCGAACATCTCGACACAGATTCGAGCAGCTTTTACCCGCTTCGAGACCACCAGATTCTTGGCGAAATGCGGCTCGACTTCGACACCCGCACTTCGGTCGGCTACGCGACCACCCAAATCGATCGCACCGGCCTCGGCGGTACCCCGATCGAACCTGCGGAACAGCTCCTTCCGGTGGGCCGAACCAAGGCTTGGACCGCATACGGGCTCCACACGGTTTCCCTCGGCAAGAAGATCGACCTGACCCTCGGCGCGATGGCGGGCGGCGCGGCCGGAACTGCTCAGGTGCAGCCAGTCGCCGACCTCGCGTTCAAGATCTCACCTCAGCACGCGATTCACATGCGGGTCACCCCGCGGATCAACAACGCGGTATCCAATCTCGTTCCTCTCGATTCGCTTGCCGAGAACGCTCAAGCGAACCTGGTGGACCGACAGGATTGGACCACCTGCGTCTTCGGCCGCTACTCGACCCTGGACGGCCCACGAACGAGGGCCCTCGACTTCGAGCTCTCCTTCGCCGAGGTCGACGAGGCGAAGCAGAAGTTCGAGACCGTTCTCTTCCACCGCAGCATGCGAGACATCAATGCGGAAGGCGCCGATCCGCGAGTCGCCACCGCCCTCCAGTTCACCCCCATCACGGATGGCGAAGCCACTGGAATCGAGCAGCGGGCTCGCTATGACTTGGGCGGGAACTTCACCTTCCGGGTGACCGGCACTTTGCAGTCCAGCCGCGCCACATTCACCAACACCACTTACGACGCCACCGCCTACCCCACCCTCAGCCAAATCCCGGTCAATGAAATGCCCAACTTCCCTCGCCTCCAAGGCACGATGCGCCTGGACTACGCGAGCGGCCCTTGGTTCGGGGGACTTGAGTTAAATTACGTCGGCATTCGAAAGACAAGCCTGCCCGGCACCTCCGGCGGCCAAGACGTCTCTTACGTCCAAACCTCCCCCGCTAGCGCCGGCGTCCACCTCGTCCTCAACCGCCGACTATCCCAAAACTCCAGCTTCACCTTGATGGTTTTCAACATCGGCAAAGCCCACTTCTACCCCGGCTACCCGGGCACCACCACGGGAGTTTTTAGCTATGACTACAAGTTCTAAGGCGCTCGCAACCTCCCTTCTCATCGCGCTGGGATGTTCAGGACTTATACGTGCCGAACTCAATCCGGAGATGGTTTCCTCTGAAAGGGGGAACCGTGAGCGAGGGGGTCTCGCCCACCAAAAACCCCTTCCAAAGAACGTTGACTCCTTCGCCATCTACCAACCCCAAAGGGGTTGCGGATGTCGGCGAAGGGTTGCGCTCCAGCGCTACCCTGGTACGAGCCGCCCTACCCTCCCGAACCCTGAAAGGGTTCCGCATGTTCGTAAAACGGCCGATGATCATCGCCACCCAGAGGCAAACGGAACCCCCTTGGGGTTAGTAGACCGAAAGGTCTCCTTGGAGCAAAGTCGAGGCAGGGATATTCTGATCGAACAGTGGTCGAATTGCTCGATCACCGCTCAAAAAGCCGACTCCCCGAAACCGTTTTTCGGCCCCCGAAAGCGCGCCATCATCACCGCCTTCGAGGTCAAGGTTCAGAGCGTCGCCACCTCCGTCCCCACGCCATCGGGCAGCAACACGGTCTTCAGCCTCGACCTCCAGCAGCCCACCGAGTTTGGCACTGGGCTTGCCGACATGCTCACCACCGCCCTCGTCGAGAGCAAACGCTTCATCGTCCTCGACCGCCAAAGCCTGGAAGATCTCGCAAAAGAGAAAGCGCTCGACCCGACCGCCACCAAAGACCCCGTCCTGCCCGCCCAAGTGATGATCAAGGGCTCGGTCACCGAGCTTTCCTTCAAACGCTCGGGCGCCGGCGGGAATCTGACGAGCAGCGTAGTCGACGGAAGCGCTGTACGGTCGGTGGCTACCGTCGCAATCGACCTGAAAATCATCGATGTAGAGACCGGCCAAGTCCTGGATTCGATAAGAGCTGAGGGCCGCGTAAGTTCTTCTTTTACATCTCTCAACCTCACGAAAGGAGAGTTCAAACTCGGCATCGCCTCGTTCGACAACGGCCCCCTCGGCAAAGCCGTACGAAGCGCGATCGACGATGGAGTCAAGAAAATCTGCGACCGAACCCAACAAATCCCCTGGCAAGCCAAAGTCGCCGACGTCACCGACGACGAGATCTATCTCAACGCCGGTGCAACGTCTGGCCTGCTGCCGGGCGACATCCTAGAGATCACCCGGCCGGGCGCCGAGATCCGAGACCCCGACACCAAGCTCGTCATCGGCCGTAAGAAAGGAAAGCGAATCGGTCAGTGCAAAGTCCAATCCATAGAACCCAACCTCACGATCGCCATCCCGACCGAAGGCAAGGACTTCCAGAAGGACGATGTCGCCACGTTCCTGAAAAGGCCAAAACAAACTCGGGAGACGGTGCCCCTTCCCAGGGCATCTGCATGTCAGTAGCGGGCTCTCTAGTTGAAGCTCAGTGGAGTGGGGGTAGGGGGTCCTTTTCTCGCCGAGTTCGCATCGGTCGAGGACAATGGAACTTGGCAGCCTGGTCTACCCCTGCAGGCCAAAAAAGTATTGCTACTACCATACGGGATTTGAACTTGCAATGAGCCTATGTCCTTAGGATGGAGCTCAAGCGACTGAAGAGCTCCTACCCTCACCGACAATCTCTTAATTCGAATCACTGGGGAACCGTCTCCGGAGCGCCGGCTGGTTCCCCTACGAACCCTCGGTTAACTCGACAAGAACCCGGAACCTTGCTCCGTTCTCCTTAAAGAACTTCCGGTCCACATCCTCCACCACCGGAAGAACCTGATTGGCCATCGCTCTCCCGAAATCGGTCAGCGAAACCGACAGCGCTCGAGGGTCGGAGGGGCGGACTTTGCGCTCGACGAGATCTCCCTTCTGCAACGTGCGAAGCACGTCGCTTACCGTCATCACGTCCACCCCCGCCCGCTGCGCCAATGCACTCTGAGTGGGCGAAGCATCTCCGTGCGATTCCATCCACAACAGGCATGCCAGCAAGACGAACTGAACGTGAGTCAGCTTGTACGGCTTCAGGGCCTTGCGGACCTCGCGTTGCCAAGCGTTGGACAACGTCCAAAGCACATAGCCGGGGCTCTCTTCTGGTTGGTTGAACATCATTCGCCTCCTGGGCAGAAAACTCGGATTCGGTGACCGTCGGGATCGGTGGCCACGAAGGTGCGGCCGAAGTCGAGGTCGGTGGGGGTGCCGAGGGTCGGAATCCCCTTCGCCACCCAATCCGCATGTTTCGCATCGACATCGTCCACGATGAACGCAATTTCCGCATGTCCGGGAGCGCCAGTGGGGGTTGGCTCGACGGTGTGTTTGGACCAACAACCCAGGTTGTGACCGGATGGAGAGTGGAACATCGCGAAAGTTGGCGACATCTCGTCTGGGTCGACGTCGAAGACTTTTTTGTAGAAATCGGCGCTGGCGGCAGGGCTCTCTACGAACAGCAAAGTGAAGGCTAAATTCATAAGTGCGCTTATTATAAGCACACTTACAATATTTGTCAAATCACTGACTTCTGAAATAGGTATACTAGTACCGCCGCGGCGCTGTTGCGCACCGAGTCGGCGATGGTGTTTCTCCCGGTCGAAACCCCACAATCCTCTTCACTCACCGGGCCGCTGAAGGGAACCTGGTATGGGTTCGCTCAGTCACTCGCTGTACCTATTCTCTTCACGAGCGCATGGACTTGCCAGTTCATTTGAGGAGTTTGGACAGGATTTAGGGAGGAGTTACTGTTGAATTTGGACCGAAATGTTCGTCGTATCGCGGTTTTGGGAAATCACGTCCCTCGCCGATGCGGAATCGCAACTTTCACGCAAGACATCGCCCGGGCACTTCGAGGTGCCCGATTGTCCGTTGACGTGGTGGCGATGAGCGATCAGGAGGGATATGAGTATCCGCCTGAAGTCGTTTTCGACATCCCCCAAGACGATCTCGCGGCATACCGCTCCGCGGCATACCGGTTGAACACGGCAGGCTACGACTTGGTCAACGTGCAGCACGAATACGGCATCTACGGCGGGCCAGCCGGATCGCACTTGCTCACCCTTCTTCGCGAACTGAAGATGCCTATCGTGCCTACTTTGCACACGATATTGCAGCGTCCGAACCCGGATCAACGGGCGGTGCTTGATGAGATTATTGGACTGTCTCAATCCATTGTCGTGATGAGCGAGAAGGCTCGCTCTTTGCTTTGCTCGGTGCACAACGTTCCGGCTGAGAAGGTCGTCTTGATTCCTCATGGGATTCCGGATTTGCCAGCGACTGAACCTGAAACCCTGAAGAAAGAGATGGGGTTGGAAGGCAAGAAGGTGGTGCTCACCTTTGGCTTGCTCTCGCCGGATAAGGGAATTGAGTTCGCGGTTGAGGCGATGGCGAAGGTTCCTGACGCAACTTACCTTGTGGTTGGGCAGACACATCCGCATGTCCGTCGGCACAGTGGCGAGGCGTATCGCGAATCGCTCATGGCGAAGGCCACGGAATTTGGGGTTGCGGATCGAGTGAAGTTCATCGACCGGTTTGTGGATGATGCCGAATTGGCCCGTTTGCTGAAGATGTGCGACGTGTATGTGACTCCCTATTTGAAGGAAGAACAGATTACAAGCGGGACGCTTGCCTATACGGTGGGCAATGGGAAGGCGGTGGTTAGCACGCCTTACTGGCACGCTCAGGAGCTGCTCGCCGATGACCGCGGGATTCTCGTTCCGATGCGTGATTCGTCGGCTCTGGCCGATGCTATCGGCGAGCTCTTGACGGACGACGAACGGCGTCACACGATCGAGGAAAAGGCGCTGGCGATGGGCCAGGAGATGCGGTGGCCGGCCGTCGGCAAAGCCTATGTCAATACCTTCGAACAGGCTTTTGGAGCCAACAACACGCTGCTTCGCGAACTCACAAAGGAGGCACTCGTGGACAAGGGCTCACTCAAGTTGCCGAACGTGCAGCTCACTCACCTCGAAGTCCTCACGGATCACACGGGCATCTTTCAACATGCAACCTACAACATCCCCAACCGGCGAGAGGGATGGTGCATCGACGACAACGCGAGAGCGCTGCTGCTCACCGTTCAGCTCATGCAGAGCGGAAACGACGACCCCCGACTGCCCCTCTTTCAGAACCGATATCTGTCCTTCTGCGCTCATGCGATGAACCACGAAACCGGGCGGTTTCGGAACTTCATGTCTTACGACCACCAGTGGTTGGAGACGGTAGGCAGCGAAGACTCCCATGGGCGTTCCCTCTGGTGCTTGGGCACAACCGCTCGCAAGGCAGCGAAGGTTGGGGTTCGAGGCATGGCCCGAGAACTTTTCGAGCAGGGGTCGGACGCGGTGGAAGAATTCACGAGTCCTCGCGCTTGGGCCTACGCGTGCTTGGGCTTTGTGCAGATGTCGGAGTACGACCGTGTGGAGAACATGGTCGATCGGTTGATGGACCTTTACTACGCTTGTGCTTCGGATGATTGGCCTTGGTTCGAGCCGATTGTGGCCTATGCCAACGCCAGACTTTCTCAGGCCCTGATCCTTGGAGGTCATTCGTTGGGGGATACTCGCGCGGTGAATGCAGGTTTGCGAACTTTACAGTGGCTGAGCGAGATTCAGAACGAGGGCGGGGTTTTCTCGCCGATCGGGAACGACGGATTCTACGTTCGCGGCGGGCAGAAGGCTCGCTTCGATCAGCAGCCCATCGAGGCGGCGGGGCATGTTTCGGCTTGCCTCTCGGCCTTCGAAGTCACGGGCGACCGTAAGTGGAAGCGAGAAGCGGAACGCGCCTATGGATGGTTTGAAGGCAAGAATATTCTGGGTGTGCCGGTCGGCGACGCGGAAACCGGTGGCTGTGGAGACGGCCTTCATAAGGATGGCGTGAGCTTCAATCAGGGTTCGGAATCGACGATTTCCTACCTTGGCGCGCTTGCCGAATTGACCGGCGTTGTGGCGCCGCTGAACAGGGGGACCCTGCTTTGAGAATGCACGACGGTTACAATCAGCTCTTCGACCGCTATCCCAATAATCCGATACTTTGCGCGAGGGATTGGCCCTATCCAGTCCACTCGGTGTTCAATGCGGCGGCCACAAGGTTGAAGGATGGCTCGACCCTTCTGCTTTGTCGCTGCGAGGATCGACGCGGTTTCTCTCACATCACGGCGGCACGCTCGGAAGATGGCTTCACCAACTGGCAGATTGACGACAAACCGACCTTGGCGCCAGATCCGACCAATTTCCCGGAGGAATTGTACGGGGTTGAGGATCCGCGCATCACCTATGTGCCGGACATGGATCGCTTTGTGATCGCGTACACCGCGTTCAGCAAGGCGGGTCCGGGGGTAGCGCTGGCGGTGACCGAAGACTTTAAGACCTTCGAACGTTTGGGCCTGATCATGCAGCCAGACGATAAGGATGCAGCTCTTTTCCCCTATCTTTTCGATGGGCAGTACGCCTTGATTCACCGCCCGACGACCGACCAGGGATCGCACATGTGGATTTCATTCTCGCCCGACCTTAAGAACTGGGGCAGCCACAAGCTGATGCTGCCGGCCCGCCGGGGAGCGTGGTGGGACGCCAATAAGATCGGGATGTCGCCGCCTCCAATCGAGACGGATCGCGGTTGGATCGTGATGTATCACGGGGTGCGACACCACGCGTCGGGTTCGATCTATCGGCTTGGGTTAGCGCTCTTCGACTTGCACCATCCGGAGATCTGTTTGCTCCGCGGCGAGTCTTGGATGATGGCTCCCGAGGAGTCCTACGAGATCGAAGGCGACGTGCCTTATGTGGTGTTCCCTTGCGGTTACACGATTGGGGACGACCACGACACGGTGAACCTGTATTACGGCGCGGCGGATAGCAGCGTCGGGGTTGCGACGGGATCGATTAAGGAGATGCTGGACTGGCTGGACCACAACGCGACGAACATGGTCGGAGTCGCGGGTTCGGAGGTCGAGCGGGCGCAGTTGAGCACGACGGTTTCGTAGCGGCAAACCTAGGCCAGATGCCAGCCGGAGTCGCTTCGCGACCGCGAGCATAAAGCATCGCGCCTACAGATCGCGGGAGCGATCTCGGGCTTTGCCCGCGTCGATGACATCGCCGGTTACACGCTTCGCGTGGATGATGGCGTCTTGCTGTCGGCAGCCGGAAAAACCCTCTCCCCACGGTTCCCCCTTCGGGAAAGGGGAACCATCTCCGGAGCTAGACGGCCGCTCTCAGTGCTTTCAGGACCATGACCATGGCCCAGGTGTCTAGGCGGCAGTATTGTTTGAGCGATTGGTAGGTTCTTTGGCGTTCGTCCTCGCTGCAGGAGAAGGTTTTGACGTATTCGATCTGGGCTTGGTCGCCGTCTTTGATCTCTAGGTCTTCGTAGCGGAGCTCGGGGGCTACTACGGGGAGGACGGATTTGATGCTGGTTAGGCCGTTGAATCGGTGGTCGATGTAGCACTCGGCGAGGATGTGCTGGAGGTCGATGAATCTTGATTCCACGATCTTCATCAGCTCGCCGGCGTAGGGGATGCTGAGTTCGGCTAGCTCTTTGATGACCAGCTTCTCGTGTTGGTGATAGTGGAGGACGCTGCCACCTCCTTTGATGGCTTCGTACAGCGACTTGGCGAAGGCTGCCCGCGGGTCGGTGAGCTCTTGGTGCAAGAATTCGGTGTGGCCCTTAGTGATGTCGGTGGCGTCAAGGTCCGGGAGGGTGTGGTTCGACCACTGGAAGGCGAATTGCTCGTAGGGGCGGGTGCTGGGGAGGATGGGGAGGTCGGGGCGGACGGTTTCGAAGTCGATGAAGTGCGCGGGAAATTGGATCTCGTCGAGGCGCTCTCTGAGATTGAGATCGATTTGGGGCGTTCCGGTTCGGAAGGCGTGAAGGCGCATCAGTTCTTTGCGGTCGGTGAGGAAGTCGTCGGGGATTCGGCCGATGGTGGTGACCCCTAGTTCACGCAGCTTCTTGATCCGCGAATGGTTAAGGCTGATGTAGAAGACGTGGTCTTTCGATGCGTTTTCCCGACACGGCGCTTCGAAGTCGCAGCCGCGGCATGCGGGGCGCAGACCGGGGTCATGGTGCGGGGCGACGCCGGTCTCTTTGGGATAGTCGCGGGCATCCCATAGCTTGAGAAAGGCGTTGGATTCTTCGGGAATCTTCTCGAGCCGCTTCTCGACTTCTTCAGTGATATCAACGACCTCAAGTAAGCCATTTGGGTCGAGATCGCCGCCTGGCCAGACGTACTTCTTGTTGAGGTGGGCGAGGCTGGCACCCGTGACCTTTATGCCGCACGATCGGAGCACGTGGACCTGGAAGGCGACGTCGTGAGTGTATTTCGGCTTGTGGCTACCGCTCGCCTTCACTTCGACGACTCGCCAGCCATCTCCGTCTTTGGCGAGGATGTCGACTCTTACGTGCAGGTCTTCATGGATGAAGGTGGCCTCGAATATCGCCTCGACACCCTCTTCGATGAGGGCCAGAGTTCTCTCGTGAGCTTCTTCCGCGGAGATTCCCCTTGCGGCGGCAAGGACGCCATTCGGGAAGAGGCCATGGGCTCGAAGGCCGACAGCCTGTCCGATTTCCATTCGGTGCTTCCCGGCAACCGAAGTCTTCGCTTTCTCCTCCGGCATGTGGAGGGTCATCCACAGCTCTTTCGGGCAGGTGATGCCTTTTACGAAGAGGGTCTTGGTGAGCATGTGTTCGGGGTTCGGGGTTCGTCTGGACTTGGAATGGGAAGGCGGTCGGTGGGCGCAACCCCCTCCCCCACGGTTCCCCCTTGGAAAAGGGGCACCATCTCCGGAGTCCCAACCCCTTCGGAAGGGGGCACCATCTCTCCGGACGTTTACGAGGCGATCTTCTGCAGTTGAACCAGGATGTCGTAGCAGAGGGGGTCGAGGAGGATGTAGCGGATGAAGATCTTGATCTTCTTCTCGTCGGAGATCTCGCTCTCCTTCGCCGTCTCGCCGAAGTACTTGTGATCCAAAGAGTTGGCGACCGCTTTTTGCTGGCCGGCATCTAGGACGCCCTTCTGGACCGGGCTATCGGGGGTGGCGGGGCCGCCGACGAGGACCTTGTAGAGGTCGTCCACGTGGACGCTGGATAGGATCTGGCGCTGGATACCGAGCGCACGGGTCACCTTCCCAATTTTCGCGATGAGGTCTTTGCTCGGGTACACGCCTTTCTTGACCGCTAAGTCATACGTGTCGTCAAGTTCTTTGGCAAGCTTGTTGATCTCGTCGTCCTCAACCTTGAACGTCCTCTGGTCATCCGCGCGGATCTTCTCGAGGGCGGTGAGGATGGCCGGGAACTGCTCCTTCCGAAGGACCATGGGCACGACCTGGACGAGCACGTCGAGCTGGCTGATTCGGAGCTGGGCCAGCTGACTCTTCTTCTGCGCCTCGGTGGGGGTGTTTTGGGTGGTGGCAATGGCGCCGGTAGAGACGGCAAAGACGAGGCAAAGACTAAGCAGAAGGTGTTTCATCAGATTTTCCTGGGGGGTTTTCAGTTCTGGACGTTGGAAGGGGGTCGTTCGTTACGGACTCCATCGCCATGGAGACGAGCATCGCGGTGCTAAATGTTTGCAGGTGGACAAAAATAAGGCCGAGCAAAGTGATGATGAGCCAGGCGGGGACAGTCATCCCGCTCGGCTTGACCCCATCTCCACCGGATAGAACGAAGAGACCGCCGAAAAGAATTCCCGCGCCGACGACGAAGAGGAGCGCGGCGAGGAGACCTCGCTTTACTCGCGGAATCTTTTGGACCTGTTGGCGGATTTCCGACGACCGTCGCATCTGTGTTCCGCCGTAAGCCATCCAGAGCGCAAACGAGAGCGCGACTTGTAACCAGAACACGCCCAGAGGCTACCCGTTTGGATATGCTTAGCCGTTTTGATCTTTGTCTTCGGCACCATCTGCCTCGACCGCTTGCTTCGCGTACCTGCGCTTCCGTCCGCCGGCGGCTATGTGGAGATCACGGATGAGACGGTCAACCTGGGTGGCGAGGCGGCCAACACGGCGACTGCGCTCGTCTCCTGGGGCGTCGACGTCGTCCTTGCGGGGAACAGCCTTGGCTCGGGAGTGGACGGGGCGCTTCTCAGTTCCCTTCTTCGAGAGAAGGGGTTGCCGATGGACTTGCTTTCTGAGCAAGACGACTTTACGACTCCGGTGTGCGACATCTATGTGACGCCGGACGGCGAGCGGACGATGTTCGGCAAAGGGTTCTCCACGATGCGGCCGATTCAGTCGCTTGAGTCGTTGCCATTCGTTGCCGGCAAGTGGTTTACGGCGGAGCCGAACATGGGTGCGGTTGCTCGCGAGGCGGTTTGTGCGGCCAGTGAACACGGCATGAAGACGTATCTGATGGACTTCATCCAGGAAACCGACCCGGTGCCGGAGGGGTCCTTCTGGCAGTCGAGCACGGACTGGGCGGGGCACCGAAACAATATGCAGCGGAACGTTCAGTGGGTGAAGGCGTTCGTCGCCAAGCATGGCTGCTTTACGATTCTCAGCGACGGGCCGAACGGGTTCGTCGCGGGCTCGCCGGTTTTGCCGGTTCGTACGTATCCGCCCTATCCGGCGCCGGAGGTGGTGGATACCACCGGGGCCGGCGATATGTTTCGGGCGGGGATGCTGTTTGGGCTGGAGAACGGCTGGTCGATCTCTCGGTGCCTGCAGTATGCGGCGGCGGCTGGGTGTTTGAAGTGTCGGGCGCTTGGGGCGACGACGGACGTTCCGACTCGGGCGGAGATCGAGGCCCACATCGCGGAGAACGACGACGTGAGTCGGCAGTATTTGTAGGGTGATTCGAGGTTTGTCGGCGGGCCGAACCCCCTCCCCCACGGTGCCCCTTTGGGAAAGGGGAACCATCTCTGGAGGTCTAGTGCGAGTGCACTACGTAGTCGCCGCCCATGCGGGTGACGGAGGGCGTTTTGCTGAAGTCAATGGGCTTCGATTTCTTGCCGCTGGCCTTCGCGACTGACTTGTTTAAATCCTTGAGCCAGTAGCCCGAGTAGCCGACCCATTGGCGGATGATCTTGCCGTTGGTGCCGATTTGAATCACGGTGGGGGAGCTGCGGACGTGGAATTGTTGGATCATCGACCCGTCGTCGAGGATGGGTTTGTAGGGTGGGTTGTATTCAGCCATCCAGGAGCGGGCGTTTTGCGGTCTTGAGTTCAGAACGCCGTACCACTTCACCTTATTCGGGGCGTAGGCACGGGCGATCTTGGAGATGTAGGTTTCGGCCTGGCGAGAGGTTGCGTCGTCGGGTTTGATGAAGAACAGGAAGAACGGTCCCTCGTCTTGGAGATCGCGAAGGGAGATGCGCTTACCCTCCAAACTCGACCCGCTGAAGGCGGGCGCCTTGTCTCCCGCCTTCCAACTTTGGGCTTGAGCGGCGACAGTGGCTAAGGCAAGACAAATGGTGAGCACGGGTCTCATACTTACTCAAGACCATCGGACCGCATGTCGTGTTCGAGCGTAGAAACCATTGGCCCTGAAAACCTTTCCCCAGACCGTGACCGACAAACTAAAGCTCCTTCCTGCGGAGCCCGGCTGCTACATCTATAGGGATGAGCAGAGCAACGTGTTGTACGTGGGTAAGGCGATTTCGCTGAAGAATCGCGTCCGGAGCTATTTCCAGACCTCGGCCCGGCACGGACCTCGAATCGCGCGGTTAGTTGGCAAGGTTCGGGAGATCGAATGGATCGTGGTGGAGAGCGAGGTTGAGGCGCTTGTCCTTGAGTGCAACCTCATCAAACAGCACCGACCGCCATACAACGTTCGGCTCCGCGACGATAAGAGCTATCCGTACATCACCATCACTAAAGAGGCATTTCCTCGGGTGATGTTCACGCGGAAAGTGCGCAAGGACGGGGCGAAATACTTTGGGCCGTACACGTCGGCCTTCAATGTGCGCGACACGCTAGGGCACCTTCATAAGATCTTTCCGCTGATTCCATGTGGAAAGAGTTGGAGCGGGCGGGATGAGCAGAAGCCTTGCCTCTACTACCACCTCGGCCGTTGCCTCGGACCTTGCGCGGGCCTGAGCGAGCGCAACGAGTACGGGAAGATCCTTGAGCAGGTGGAGCGGTTTTTGAATGGGAAGGAAGAGTCGATCCTTGCCGACTTGCGAACTCAGATGGGGGAGGCTGCCGAGGCGCTCAATTTTGAAAGGGCGGCGAAGATCCGGGATCAGATTTTGGCGATTGACAACCTGATGCAGCGTCAGAAGGTGATCGTCGGGAACGAGATCGACCAGGACGTGATCGCGGTGGTGAAGGACGACCGGGGATCGGCGATTCAGATGCTTTACATCCGGGGTGGGAAGTTGATTGGGCAACGACAGTTCCAACTCGACGGATCGAAGGATGTGGGTCCGGCGGAAGCGGTGCAGGAGTTCGTGAAGCAGTACTACACGGATGCGCCAGAGATTCCGCGGGAGATTTTGCTACCGGTAGAGATCGAGGAGCGCAACATCGTGCAGACCTGGCTGCGCCAGCAGAAGGGGAGCGCGGTCACCGTTGAGGTGCCTCAAACCGGGGAGAAGGCTCGGTTGGTGGATATGGCCGCAGCGAACGCGGAGCAGGCTCTGAACAGTTTCAATCAGGAGCTCGCGAAGCGCGAGGAGTGGGCGGGGGAGGCGATGTCTCAGCTTCAGGAATCACTCGGGCTGTCGGCTCCGCCGATTCGGATCGAGGGGTACGACATCTCGAATATCCAGGGCACTTCTCCAGTGGGGTCGATGGTCGTCACTGAGAACGGGGATGCCGCGAAGGCAGAATATCGCCGGTTCAAGATCCGCTACCACCCGGAGAGTCCGAACGACTTTGCGATGATGCACGAGGTGCTGACTCGTCGACTGAAGGCGTATGCGGATGGGGACGAAAAGTTTCAGAAGCTGCCCGACCTGATCATGATCGACGGAGGCAAGGGCCAGCTTGCGGCGGCGCTGAAGGCTCGCGATGAGCTGCGGATCGCGGTGCCGATGGTGGGGCTTGCGAAGCGTCACGAGCTGATTTATGTGCCTTGCGAGATGGATCCACTTTTGGCCGACGAGCCTTGCGAGACGATTTCGGTGGTGGCTCAAGACGGAAGCGAGTACTCCTACGACCGTCCGGCGCCTAAGAACTACACGTATCGGGAGGTCGAGTTGCCTCTGAACTCGCCTGGGTTGATGATGCTGCGGAAGCTTCGGGACGAGGCCCACCGGTTTGCGTTGACGTACCACCGGAAGGTGCGCGACAAGCGGATGAACGGGTCAGCTTTGGAGGAAGTTCCGGGGGTGGGACCGCGGCGAAAGCGGCTGCTGTTGCGGACGTTTGGGTCGCTGGAGGGGATTCGTCGGGCGACGGTCGACGAGATCGCGGCGGTTCCGACCCTCACGAAGACGTTGGCGGAGCAGATTCGGGAGTACTTGCAGGAAGCCTGAGCAGAGCCTCAGGGCCCCTTACACCCAAAACCCGGCCGGAAGGACTTCCTTGAGAGCCAGAAAGGCGAGCAAGGCACCCGTCTTTCTGGTACGAAACTGAGAGATGACGCCCGGCCCCTTGAGCCCTGCTGCGATGCGTCATCTCTATTGTGCGTGCCCTCAGTTAGGCTGCTTTGCCAATGTCACCTGAGCGCTGAACGATTGATGAAGGTTTGTGAGGTTCACTTGAACCGTCCCTGACGCATCGCCCGCCGGAGTTGCTTGCAATGTGCCCGTCAAGCTACCCTGAACGCCCGAACGATACAAGACGATCGAGATCGCTCCCGTCCGTCGGTTGTAGGATCCGCTATCGAATGAGTAGAGAAGTTCTCCCACCGTGATCGACCCGACCACCACGTTGGTCTCATCCTCGTTGGTATAGAACCCAAGGTACAGATCCATCGGCCCCGTGTTGGAACCACTCGTCCAGGTGCCCTTGTACGTACCGTTGAGCGTGTGGTCACTAGAGCTTGCCACTGCGTCGTACTTGTAGGAGGGAGACAGTCTCACGTTATCTTGTTGTGAATCAACTTTGAAGGTTAGGTGATGTCCGGCCATTCCTGCGGGCACATCCACATGAATGCCCGTCGACAGCGTCTCCCCGCTGCGAATCGTCAGCGACGGTTGGTCGTAACGCACCGTGAATTCCGGTCGCTCGCCAGGCTGACTGTCGTCGACTCCAATGATCAACTTTGGTTGGAAGTCGACCGGACCGTTCAACTGTGGCGCCGGGCCAACGACAACCGTGAAATCCAAAGTAGAACCCGCGGAGACAGTAGTTCCAGTCGGACCGGTTACATGCCCCTCCACATGGTCGACCGCATAGAGTCGAATCATCTTGGTGACTCGCACCTTCTTCCCGTTGAGGGTGCCGTCGACGCCAACGACCAGCGGCACCCAATCTCGAAAGTTGAAATCGACTCCTTGCTCCTTGGTCCGCTTGATGTTGAGTCCGATCGTAGTCGGGGTGCCCGGCGCGAGGGTTACATCTGGGGTGGTGACGGTCACCTCATGCTCGTCGGCCAGACCAGTAATGTGGACCCTTCCCGCAAAATTTGGCCCTGGCGTGATCGTCACGTTGGCCGGTTTGCTGGTACCCAGCGGAATAGAAAGGGAGGCCACATCAGTGGCAACCTCATAGCTCAGTTGCGGATCATAGATGTTGATCGGAACTGACACCGAGACGGAGTTCTGTTGCGAGTCTCCCGCTGTGTGACCGGCGGGAGGGTCCGCTTCCAAGGTCAAATGAGATGATTGCGGCACGGCTCCGGCATCCGCCGTACATCTCACCGTAAATGAATCGCTCGTGTTTGCAGGCGCGGTAGATTGGACTCCCGGGCCGGGGGTTGTGGTGAGAGGCGCCACAAGAGTGATTTCGCCATACACGTCGTCAACGTCATAGCGAAGGTCGAAGTCGTAAGATTCGCCTGGCTTTAGCGAAATCTCATAGAGTTCGCGAATCGTGGCATCGAGGCCACTATCAATTCTAAGCTGGTTGGCGCCGCCGCACCCCAGCACCAGTAGGCCCAAGAGGGCAAGGGGAAATCGTATTCTTTTCATAGCACTGCTCCTTTCGCGGGTCAGTGTATGAAGGCAAGTGTCTCAGCATCGTCTCAAAACAAATGTAACGAGGGCCGCCGTTCTTTCGAACGGCGGCCCCCGCAATCCTTATCGGATGGTTAATCCTTGAAGCCGGGAAGTCGTCGGCCCTTGTAGTAGCCGTCGGGGGTGGCGTTGAAGCGGAGCTTGTAGGGCTCGCCGCCGATCTGCTTGTTGATCTCGATCTCGGGCATGATCGCGACGTAGTTTGTTCGTCGCAGGGCGGTGCGCTGGTGGCTATGGCGTCGTTTCGGGTTTGGCATTTACTTCTTCTCCCGGTGCAGCGTGTGCTTGCGCAATCGCGGGTTGTACTTCATGAGTTCCAAGCGCTCGGTTGTGTTGCGCTTGTTCTTCGTCGTCGTGTAGTAATTTTTGCCATCTTCCGTGCACACGACACGAATAATTTCTCTGGCTTCTGATTTCTTCGCCATCTTGGTCCTTCTTATGCCGTCAACCAGCACATGCCGGACAGCCTAAAGATTATGATCGGTCGGAGCGGCTCATTGCAAGCCTTTTCAAGGCACAGCGTACAGGGCACTGGGCGCAGGTGAGATTTAGCTCTTTGCAGTGCTAACTCTTAGATACCGGAAGTGGGCCACGATCTTCCATTTGTCAAGAACGTCTTCTTCGGCGGTGCGGCTGATGTTGCGGATGACCATCGGCAGGCCACGGGGGCCGATGCGGTCGGAGACTACCCCGCAATGGTCGAGGCCGCGGTCGAGCTTCCAGTAGACGAGGTCACCGGCGTGCCAGGTCTGGAGATAGGTGCCAGTTGTCTTTCGAGGGAGGCCCCGGGCGTGGTGCTGCAAGTAGTAGATCTGGTTCGGGACTCGGCGGTGATCGATGTTGGCGTCTGGGTGGTCGCCGATTCGCGGGTAGGCGTAGAAGCGCTTCTTCATGTCGTTGTGAATGAGCACTTGGAGGTCTGCGCCGGCGTAACGGAGGGCGCGGATGATGACGTCGACGCAGACGCCGCGTTCGCGGGCCACGTCTCCGCCGGGGTAGCCGATCTTGGCGTATCGGGCGTCGTAGAGGGCGGGGTGCTCCAGTTGACGCCTCGCTCCTTCGACGATGGTACGGTCTGGGGCGTGGGCGAGAAGTAGGGCGGCGGCGAGCATCTGAAATCTAGAAACGGTACTTGGGGTTGATCGGTTTCTGGGCGGGAGGGAAAGGGTTGGCGGCGGGCCGAACCCCCTCCCCTACAATTCCCCATTCGGAAAGGGGAACCACCTCCGGAGCCTCCCTAAATAGCCCTCGCAGTTTTACCGGGTTAGCGGTCGTACCATGTTTCTTATGTCGGACGACGCGGGACTTCGCAAGGTGGCGCTGGTTCTGGTCCATGGGATTGGGGTGCAGGATCGGTATCAGTTTCTGAGCTCTTTTACCGATGGACTGGTCAGTTGTGGCACCGAGCCGGGGTTTTGTCCGGACGGGCAAGGGGATGAGGTGCTGGGGCAGTTTGTGCCGCTTGTTGCCACGGATGGTGTGAATCGGGTGGAGGTTCATGCTCACGAAGTGTTCTGGGGGCCGTTGTTGAACGGGCTTACCGACCCTTTGAGCGTGCTGAAGTGGGCGGTGATGACGCTTTGGAGCTCGATCCCCGGCAACCGGCGAGCGCGGTGGCGGCTGCAGAAGTGCCACGACGAAGAGGCCCGGCGGGTGACTACTGGTTGGGGGAAGTGGCTTTACGAATCCGCCTATCTCGGCGCTCTGAGCGCGTTGATCGCGTTCGCACTGTACTATTTCGCGAGCGCGACGTTGCTCGCCTCAGACCAGGTTGAGTACTTCAACAAGGTCGATGCGGGAGCGAAGGATACGCGCGCGGCCCGGGAAGTCATCCGCCTTATTCCTTGGGTTCCCTACGATCCCTCGAAGCATCCGGACCGATTTACCTCCTATCAACGCATCCAGGAGTACACCCACTTCTGGCTAAGCTCATCGGACTATCTTTTCACACGTAGCCCCAAAGCAGCCACCCTCGACTTTCAGTCGGCGTTCAGCACGGATTCGATTGTAAGGAACATTTCGAACTGGCCGTTGTATGTCGCGGTCGGTTACGTCATCTCGCTTTCGTCGCTGTGCTTCTATTTCGGCAGGTGGATTCGGTTCACCTTCAAAAAGAGGAAAAAGCAAGACAGCGACGATGAACAGATCATCGATGAGAACCGGAAACTCGCACTCGTGTGGGCCATGTTTTCGCTGCTTGCCTCGGCCGGGTTGGCATCGCATGTGAACGTTCCGGTGGCGTGCTTGCTCATGGCGTTGGTGCTGCTTCAAGCGCTTTACCGAATCGTTAAATCGGGGCTCTCGGATGTGATGGGCGATGTGGAGATCTATGTCGTACGGAACGAGAACAGCAAGAAGTTCGCGGGGCGGGCGAAGGTGCTTTGCCTTACGGTGGACTCGATAAAGAGAATCTGTGCGGACCCTCAGTACGATGCGGTGGTAGTTGCTGCCCACAGTCTCGGCTCGGTGATAACCCTTGAGGCGATTCGTAAGCTGTACACCTCTTATGCGGCGCAAGACGAGGATGCGGGGGCGTTCCCAAAAATCGCTTCTTTCGTTACATTTGGCTCACCGCTGGAGAAGACCCGGCTGTTCTTTGCCAAGAAGGACTACAAGAGCCGGTATTCCGAGTTCAGTCAGGAAGTGGACAACCGGATGTTCTCCTGCTACCGTTCCAGCGGGGGAAAGCATTGCATCCAGTGGACCAATTTTTGGATGTGGGACGATATTGTGAGCGACCCACTCACCAGCTATCCGATCCGATTCGAAAACGAGTTTCGGATGAATCCAGATCGGACGAAGCCCAAGCTGTGGCCGCATAGCGACTACTGGATGGAGCGTCCGTTCGTCGTTGAACTGGCAAAAGTGGTTGTTGACGCACCAAACCTGATCAAGTAGCCGATAATCCTTACGAGCTATGTCGGCAGCGCGCTTGAGGATCGAACTGTTGGGTCGCGTGCGCGTGATTGTCGATGGCAATGCCCTCGATCGGCTGCCCACTCAGCGGGTTGCTGCCTTGCTCACGTATCTCGTTCTCTATCGCGGTTGGCAGAACCGTGAGGTGGTGGCGGAGGCGATTTGGCCGAACTTGCCGGACGGCAAGGGGCTGGTCAATCTGCGCAAGGGTTTGAGTCTTCTTCGCCAATCCCTCGATGAAAAGCTCATCGAATCCAACCGAACGCACGTTCGACTTTCGTTTTCCGCTTTCGCGTCGGACGTCGATGAATTCCTGGCCAAGCCTGCTTGGCTGGAGTCGTACGCAGGGGATCTTGCCCCGGGCCTTACGGATGATTGGATTGAGCCGATCCGCGAGAACCTCCGGCTTTCCTTTGTCGAGTCGGTGTCCAAAGCTGCGGTTGGCGCGCTTGCTGCCGGGGACTATGACGAAGCTTTGCAACTGTCCGAGAGGTGGAAGGCTTCCAGCCCCTACGCCTTTGAGGCTCAGCAGCACCAGTCGCTCGCGCTCGCCCACTTGGGACGTATCCAAAGTGCCCTCGGCTATCTCGATTCTTGGGCTCGCGACTATCGGGCGGCGATCGGTGATGCGCCTGAACTCGATTCGCTAAAGGCGGAACTCAAGGGAATCGAATCGGCGGAGGGTCCGGATTCCTTTCCGCTGTATCTCACCCGGTATTTTGGGCGCGAAACCGAACTTAAACGGATTCGCGACTGGGCGGATTCTCCTTCGCAGCTTCTTACGGTTTTCGGGATGGGCGGCATTGGCAAGACACGATTGGCGGTCGAGGCGATCCGGGCGAGACCCGGCAAGACCTACTTCGTTCCGCTTGTGGCGGCAGAGTCAAAGGACGCGATCGTGTCGGCGGTCATCGGGGTGATGGGGCTGCGCGAGACGGATTCTCTCTCGGGTAGCGCGCTGCTAAAATCGGCCCTGAGAAAGGGTCGGTTCCTGCTTGTCCTGGACAACTTGGAGCAGGTTGTGCGGGGTGCGGGCGACTTCGTGCTTGAGCTACTTGCCGGGAATTCCGAACTCAAGTTTCTTTGCACATCCCGCGAGGTGTTGGGGATCGAGGGAGAGGAACTGCTAGCCTTATCTCCTCTGGAAACCCACGAAGATGCGGTGGAGATGTTTAGAGATCGGGCGCAGAACGCCCGTCCGGGTTTTGCGTTAAGCGGCGATGTCTCTGCCCTGTGCCAGGAGCTCGACGGCCTTCCGCTTGCGATTGAGCTGATGGCGGCATGGTCTGGGGCTTGGACGGTTGCTCAAATGCGCCATAACGTCCACAACGGGAGGGTGGTCGCGCGAAAGCGAGGCCACGATCCGCGCCACGAATCACTCCAAGCCTCGATTGAGTGGAGTTTCAACTTGCTGGATCCTGAAACTCGCAGTTTCCTTAGCCGGCTCAGCATCTTTCGCGGAGGCTGGGCATTGGAAGCCGTCCGGTCGATCCTTGGAGACGAATCGGCGGTCGAGATGCAAACCTCTCTGGTTGACCGATCGCTCGTGATGGCTTCGGAGAGCGAGACGGGAATGCGGTTCGACATGCTGGAGAGCGTTCGCTTCTTCTGCCAATCGCAGCTTGCGGGAGAAGACAAGAAAGGTCTCGCGCCAAGGTTCCTCGCCTACTTCATTCAGATCGCCGACGAGTACACCAACCCGTGCGTGGGAGTTCAGGAGCGGCTTAATCACTTGAAGCTCGACCGGGAGCGAGACAACTTCGAGGCGGCAGTATCCATGTGCGAAGAGGGTCTCGCACTGGTCGACGATGGGCTTGCCCTCGCAGGGGCGCTGTATCTGCATTGGAACTACCGAGGCCAAGCGAGTGTCGGCATTGGACTAGTGGACCGACTTCTTGCAATCAACGATCCGAACCCACCGGGGCGGGGGCGGATGCATGGGCTGCAGGCGCTGTCCGTGCTGGCTCAAGAGCGGGGACTGTACGACCGGGCACAAGACGCGGTTCGGCAAATGGAAGCGGTAACTGGTCACATCGACGATCCTGAGATGAAGTTTCGAGCACTGACCCAGGCGGGCAACTTCTTCAACCGACATGCGATGTTTGTCCAAGCGCTCGCCCCTCACCTCAGTGCACTCGAACTTGCGGAGAGCGTAGAACATCCGCGCATGGTGGCGGTTGCCCAATCGAATATCGCGGAATCTCTCTTTGGGCAAGGAAGGCGCGAGGAAGCTGAGGAGCGGTGGCGAAAGGCGTTTGAACTTGACGTCGCCAATGGAAACATCGCGGGAGAGGCCAAGCTTTTCTTGGGATTCGCCCAGTGCCTGCGCGGTGAATACGCGGAGGGCGCCCCCCATCTGCGCGACTACATGCTCAGCGTCCAGGCCATTGGCTATGTGCGCGGCTACGTTCGAGCGGTCCAGTACACGGCGCTGGTTGCTTGGCGCCTTGGCGAAACGGGGCTTGCCCAGCAGTTGCAGACTTCCGCGTTGGACCAAGTGACGCGCGAGGGCATCGTCTATGATGCGCTTGAACGCATTTGTGCCAACTTGGTCCTTGCCGAGATTAGCGGCGAGGGCGAGTCGATGGACATCGAAATCGCGGTCGCCCGGGCGGCCGAATTCTTAACCGAAGTGGGTTCGAGTGGAAGTTAGTCCCCTGCGCATCGCGTTGCTTGGACGAGTGCAACTCACCGTCCACGGCGAGATTGTCGACCGGCTTCCTACCCAACGCATCACGGCTCTCGTCGCGTACCTCGCCCTCCACCCAGACTGGCAGCCCCGAGAACGGGTGGCCGAGGCGGTCTGGCCGAATCTGCCCGAGGGCAAGGCACTTGTCAACCTGCGCACCGCGCTGAGCATGCTTCGCCGGATTCTCGAGCCAAGCGGAGTGCGTGCCGACTCGGCCCTGGAGTCCACCCGAACCCACGTTCGCCTACTGCGCAACCGGTGCGAATGCGACGTGTGGGAGATAGAGGCCGATCCTTCGAGTGCGGGTGATCTTTACCAAGGCGACCTCGTTCCCGAGCTGTACGACGATTGGCTGACTCCATTCAGGGACCGAATGCGGGTTGCGTTCCTCGGCACGATCGGCGCAGATAGCAAGCGCAGCTTCGAGGCGGGAAACATGCACGCAACTGCCGAACTGGCCGCCCGGTGGCTTGAGGCGGACCCGTTTGAGCCGGAAGCGGTGAGGATCTTGGCGCTCGCGAGGTCCAGAACCGGAAACAAGAAGGCGGCGACCCAGCTACTCGATCGATTCGTTCAGGGCTACCAAGCCGAGCTGGGACATCTTCCTGAGCTGGATGTCGCTTCGCTGAAGAGCCAGATCGAATCAGCGGAGCCGATGTCACCCGACCCGACGGAGACGCCTCAAGCAGCCATGGCCGAGCGTGTGAAAGGCCTTCCGCTCTATCTCACGCGCTACTTTGGGCGTGAGGCCGAGATGGACGAGATCCAAACCTGGATTGCGGGACCCGAGCGTCTGCTCACGGTGACCGGGATGGGCGGCATGGGTAAGACTCGCCTAGTGGTCGAGGCAGCTCGACAGGCTCCTAGCAAACTGAAATACCTTTCCCTGGTGGGTGCGGATTCTGGGGATGGAATGATCGCGAGCCTCCTCGCTCTACTGGAGTTGCGCGAATCGGAATCTGAGCCGCCGATCGAAGTGCTGAAAGCGAATCCACCGAGTGGGCTATTGGTTCTCGACAATTTGGAGCAGATCGCCGCAGAGGCGGGGCCGATTGTGATGGAACTCCTTGGTGCCTGGGATGACATGAGCATTCTGTGCACTTCTCGCGAGCTCCTCGGCATCGAGGGCGAGCGGATTATCTCGCTTGCGCCGCTGGGCGCAAGCGACAACGCGGTGCAGATGTTCGTGGATCGCGCTCGCAATTCCAGGGCGGACTTCGCGCTTACTCAGCGGAACTCGGAGGACGTTGCCGCCCTCTGCCAGGAACTTGAGGGACTGCCACTTGCCATCGAGTTGATGGCGGCTTGGGCGGGGACTTGGTCAGTCTCGGAGATGCGACGCAACGCGTTTGATCGAACGGTGGTGGCACGAAAACGTGGACACGACCCTCGCCACGCTTCGCTGCAGGCGAGTATCGAATGGAGTTTCGACCTTCTTGACGCAGAGACCAAGCGATTTCTCAACCGCCTGAGCCTCTTCCGGGGCGGTTGGACCTTGGAGGCGGCGGAAGAAGTCACGGGAATCAAGGACTCAAGGGAGTTGCTCGCTCGGTTGGTGGATCGATCGTTGGTTTACAGTGCCGAAGTAGAGACCGGGCTTCGGTTCTCGATGCTGGAGAGTGTCCGCGTTTACTGTCGCGCCCAGCTCTCGGATGGGGAAGCAAGGAAGACCGCTCCTCGGTTTTTAGCCCACTTCGCGCGGATCGCCAAGGAGTTCACCAACGCGTGTGCCGGTGCCGAGGAACGGTTGAACCACTGTCGCCTCGACCTTGAGCGCGAGAACATCGATGCCGCGGTCGCCCTGTGTGAGCAAGGTCTCGCGTCGGCAGATAGTGGCTTGCAACTCGCGGGGACGCTCCATCTTCACTGGGTTTATCGTGGCCAGGGCAGCGTGGGGATTGCCCTTCTCGATCGGCTCCTTGCACTGCCAATTGACGAACCCTCGGGTTGGGGGAGAATCCTCGGGTACCAGACGCTTTCCGTCCTTTCCCAAGACCGCGGCGACATCGTGCGCTCCGAGGAGGCGATACGGAGCCTGCAAAAGGCGGCGGAGGGCCAAAAGGATTGGGAAATTCGATTTCGAGTGCTCACCCAGGTTGGAAACTTTTTCAATCGCTACGGCCGGTTTGAGGAGGGCGTTGAACCTCATAGCCAGGCGATCCAAATCGCGATCGAAGCGGGCGATGCGCGCATGCAGGCGGTTGGCGAGTGCAACCTCGCGGAAGCGTTGTTCGGCCTCGGTCGCTACGAAGACGCGCTGGACCGTTGGTCCAAGGCGGCGGAGCTCGATAGACTCTCCGGCAACCTAGCTGGAGAGGCGACCCTCTTCTTGGGATTCGCCAAAACGCAACTGGGCGACCCGCAGGGCGGGGCGAAGTATCTAAAAACCTACCTGGCTACGGTGATTGCGTTGGAGTTTCGAAGAGGCTATGGACGAGCAGTCCATTTCATCGCGTTGTCAGCGGTGGTCCAGGGCGATCGGGAGCTTGCCCGAACATTGGCGGCTAGCGCGGTCAATTTTCTGGAACAGGAATCGCTTGTTTACGACGCCTTCGAATCAAAATGTGCTGAGCTGGTGGACAGAGAAGTCGGATCGACGGAAGGCGCTCTGACCGTGGAAATCGAGGAAGCAATTCGCCTGGCGAACAGCTTCCTCGATGGGTTTCCTTCTTAGTTGGACTTGCGTCGCCGCAGAACAAGACCACCAAGCCCGACGAGCATCGGAAGGATGGTCGCGGGAGTGGGCACCGCGTTGCTGGCGCCGGTAAGCGACTTGCCGCTGGTGTAGAACTCCAGGATATGGGTTTCACCGGGCAAGAGGGTCATGACATAAGAGCCGCTGTAGTAGGTGGACCCGCCCAGGTCGAAAGGGGTCCAATCGGCGGTGAAGTCGGTTGTCACTGGGGAAAGGTCTGAACCACTCACATGAACCAGCGGGTTCACGCCGGTCAGGGTGTTGATGTCGAAATCGTAAATTCCGCCGTAGGCCTGTACCTGGGCATAGTTGTCGTTCGTCGACGGGCCGGTGATACCGACGGAACCAAAGACGCCGGTGACGGCGCTGATGTTGATTTGAATCGTCGACAGACCGCTATTGACCAGCTGAAGATTCTGCTGATAGCCAATCGAGGCGGCTGAAGAACCGTCAGGACTGCTTGTCGCGCTACCGCCCACTTGGCTGAATCCGTTCCAATTCAATTCATCGTAAGTGGAGTCCGAATTGAGGCTGGTGGAAGCCGCAGCATTTCCGGTTGCCGAGGCAAAAGGACTGGAATCGCCATTGAGCAGGTTGTAGTTCTGGACGCCCAGGTTGGTGACCGTGAGGTCCGCGGCGTGGTCGGCGGAGTTCGCGTCCAAGCTGAACGAGTAGCTCAGCTGAGAGTCGAACGAAGACTGCGACTGCGCATACGCTCCCGTGACAGCCAAAGCGGCGGTGATGATTGCGACCTTTCTAAAGAGATAACACATGAGGCCATCTTACGGACGCACCGTGAAATCATCGCAAAACGCCGGCGCGGAGAATTGCGGGATTGTGATAGTAAGATATCGGCACCGTGAAGCGAGTTCTCGTCTATGTCTGCTGCCTTTCGATCTCTTTGGCCGGATGCGGGAAGGGCGGTTTTTCCAAGGGTGGCTCGAGCGCGGCGGCGGGAGTCTTTCGTTATTGCTTGGCCACAAAGCCCACCACCCTCGACCCTGGCCGGGTGCAAGATCCCGAGACGATCGAACTGCTCAGCAACGTGTTTGAGGGTCTCGTCTCATACGACGAGAAGAACCACATTGTAGGTCAGCTTGCCGAGAAGTGGGACCTTGAGGATGGCGGGAAGACTTACGTATTCCACCTTCGAAAGGGGGCCAAGTTTCACAACGGGCGTGAGGTCACCGCAGACGATGTGAAGTGGTCGTTGGTGAGGAATTCGAGCAAGGCGTTCGGCGCGCCGACGATCAACTATTTGCTAGATATTGTGGGGGTCAAGGAGCACGCAGATGGCCTTGCGGAGGATGTTTCCGGGGTGAAGGTGACCGACCCTTCAACGGTTCGGGTGACCCTCGCTAAGCCCACTCCTTACTTCCTCGGCAAGCTCACTTACCCCATCGCCTTCGTTCTGCCCAAGGAGGCGGCCCCGGGCACTGAGATGACCGATGTGAAGCAGATGATCGGCACCGGGCCGTTCAAGATGGAGTCGATGGTGATCGACCAGCAGCTCACTCTGGCGGCCAATCGGGACTACTACGGAGGCACGCCATCGGTGGACAAACTCGAGTTGCCGATTGTTACCGACGCGGCGACGAGGCTTAACAAGTACAAAGCGGGCGACTTGGATTTGCTACTCGTTCAGCGAGGCGAGATTCCCGCTCTTGAGGTGGACGGCACGCTTAAGTCGCAGTTGCACTTCGAGCTGCGTCCCACCGTCTTCTATCTCGGATTTAATCAGGCGCAGTTCAAGGCGTTTAAGGACATTAACGTGCGCAAGGCGATTGCGATGGCTATCGACCGAAAACGTTTGGCCGAAGAAATCTTGAAGGGCATGCCGGAGGCGACGACGATGATTCCGCCGGGGGTCGATGGGTATCGCGAGAACTACATTGGCCTTCCCTACAACCCTCAACAGGCCAAGAAGTATCTGTCGGACGCGGGCTTCCCGGGTGGGAAGGGGTTCCCTCCACTCACCCTGTACTATCGGGGCCAGACGCCGGACGGGCAGACGGTATGTGAGGCGGTTCAAAACATGCTCACCGACAATCTAGGCATCAAAGTGAATCTGAAGACAGAGGAGTTGCGGTCGTTTCTGCAAGATCGAAACGCGGGCAAGCTGCCGTTCTACTACCTTTCGTGGGGCGCGGACTATCTGGATGCGCAGAACTTCCTCAGCTTCCTCCTCACCACGAGCAGCCCTCAGAACCATGATTCCTACAGCAATCCCGAGTTCGACCGGTTGTGTGGCTTGGCCGACACCGACCCCGATCCGGCGAAGCGAACTAAGCTGTACCAAGATGCAGAGGATGTGTTGATCGAAGACGTAGGCCGAGTGCCGCTCTATTTCAGTCGGGAAGCGACGCTGATCAGCCCTCGCGTGTCTGGGTTGCGCAACAACCTCCTGGGACATCTTCCCCACCTGAAGGTTGCGGTGGCCGCGAAGTGACGCGACTTGCTATCTACCCTGGTTCGTTTGATCCGCCGACTTTGGGACACCTGGATGTGGTGGAACGGGCGGCCAAACTGTTCGATGAGCTCGTTGTCTCGGTTGGGGTGAACTCGTCGAAGAATCCTCTGCTCACGATCGAGCAGCGGTGTGAGGCTTTGCGTCAAAGCGTGGCCCATCTGCCCAACGTGCGGGTGACTTCGTTTAGTGGCCTGTTGATCGACTATGCGCTGTCTCAAGGAGCGCAAGCGATCGTTCGGGGTCTTCGGGCGACGGCGGACTTTGAGTATGAGTTTCAGATGGCGATGGTGAATCGCCGACTGAGTTCAAAGGTGGAAACGGTGTTCTTGATGACGGGTTGGGAGCACAGCTACCTCAGCAGTTCGATCGTGCGCGAGGTAGCACATTTGGGTGGCGACTTCAGTTCGATGGTGTCGGCTTCCGTGGCGGAGACGATTCGGAAGGCCTTGGCGCAGTAGAGCCTCCCCTTGCGGGATGGTTCGTGCCCGGAGGGGGAGGGCAGGGTGGGGGTCGGCACCTTATTCGATCCTCATGTTGCGATTTCTCGCTATCGCGCTTCGGATTCCGGCTTCTGATCAAGTAAGGTGGCGAACCCCCACCCCGCCCTCCCCCTCCGACGCACGAACCATCGTCGCAAGGGGAGGCACGTCGCGAAAGAAAATGTGGAAAACTCGCGCGTTCAAACTCTTGGGGTCCCGCGTCCTGAAAACTGATCCGTGTCAAAATAGTGATTCCCCCGGCGAATACCCCGCCAAGGCTCCCCAAAATGGACATTCTGCGCCTACTCGATGAACTCAGTGCACTTGCGGTTGACAAGCCAACCAACATCTTGGCAACCCCCTTGGTTTGGGGTCTCAACAAAGACGAAATCAGCATGCAGATCGCGAAAATTCGCGCCTCGCTGCCTCAGGAATTGAAGGTCGCGGTGAGCACGGTTCGCGAGTCCGAGCGCATCATCGATACCGCCCGCGAGGACGCCACGATGACGCTTGACAGCGCACGAAAGGAAGCCGAGCGCATCTCCGCGGAAGCGAAGAAAGAGGCGGAGCGCGTGATTGGGGAAGCGAAGCTGCAGCAGGAGCGAATGATCGCGGAGAGCGAGATCCTTAAGCTGAGCAAGGCTCAGGCCGAAGAGATTCGAAACGCGGCCGACCGAGATGCGGTGCAGATGCGCCGTGGTGCCGAGAAGTACGCCCACGATGTGCTCGGTCAGCTTGAGGGAGTGGTCGGCAAGGTGATGACGACGATCGAGCGCGGCAAGCAAGAAATGCAGCGCCCCGAGCCGATTGCTCAGCAGCCGATGCAGGTTCGGGAAAAGGCGCGCGTCTAAATCCGGAAATGGTTCACCTCGGGGTGACATCTGAGCGCAGCATTGTCGGCTCGGTTGGGAGATCCTTTACTCGTCGAGCCTCGTTCAGGAAGACATTCGTTAGGTACAAGAGGAAGTGGTGCTCGCTCGGCGAGTCCCACTTCCTCTTGCAATTTCTTGTAATGTCATTCTGATGGAGCCCCAGCGACTGAAGAATCCCAACCGGGTCGAGAACTGAACGCATCAAGTCCCTCCCGGCCGAAACCGTCCACCATCCCTAGATCGCCCACACCAAGATGTAATTTAACGATCAATTGGCACTCCCACGGATTGTTCACATGGCGTACAATGCACGGACCCAATGCGTTCGATGAAGACGATTGTCAGGCCCTTCCTTGTCGGCCTACTCCTACTTTTAAGCGGCTTCGCCCTCGCAAAAGATCAGGTCACCCTCCGCTTTACGGTTTGGGATGGGGACGAGGCGCTCAAGGTCCTCCGCAGGGTGCTTGTCGATTTCGAGCGCGATAACCCTGACATCAAGGTCAAGCTCGAGAACTTCGGGGATTACAACCTTTACCACCAGAAGATGCTGGTGCAGTACGCGGCCAACGTCGCGCCCGACGTGGCGATGATGGACCAGGGGCACTTTCAGGCGCTCGCCAAAAGGGGCGCCCTTCTCCCGCTCAATCAGTTCTTCCCCACCACGCCTGGGTTCGACATCAAGGAGTACTACCAGTCGATCGTGGGCGCGATGTCGCTCAATGGCAACGTTTACACCCTGCCCCGGGACATCGCTCCGATGGGGTTGGTGTACTACAACAAGAAGGCGTTCGACGAAGCGCACCTTCCCTATCCCGACGGAACGTGGACTTGGGACTTTAAAGAGCGACCAGAGCTGAAGGAGAAAGACTTCATCTGGGTGTGCGACCAGCTCACCAAGAGGGGTGCCGACGGCAAGGTCGTCCGCTGGGCATTCGCGTCCGGCTGGCCTGAGCTTTTGGCTCAGATTTTCGCCTACTCCAGTGGCGGTCACCAGGCCGACAATAACGAGACGCCGACCAAGGTTTTGACCTCGCAGCCGAACTACATTCGGGCTTACCAATACGCGTCGGACTTCATGAACACCCTGCGTTACATGCCGAACTCCACGGAGACCTCGGGCGTGCTGATGCAGACGACTCAGCAGCTCTTCGTCGCGCAGAAGATCGCGATGTTCACCACTGGAATCTGGGAAGTGCCGCAGATCCGACGGGACATGAAGCCGGGCTCGAAGGACTTCTTCGAGTGGGATATCGCCCTCTTCCCTGGTTACGTGGATGGCACTCGGCGAACGCCGACGGGCGGATCGGGCTATTCGGTTTTCAGCAGCACCAAGTATCCCGAGCAGTCTTGGCGGCTCACCCGATACATGGCCGGGCCTCACGGCATGACGGCAATGGCTCAAGCGGGAATAGCTCAACCCGCGATTCGCAGCCTTGCCCTCACCAAAGATGTGTGGCTTCCCGGGCCGAACACGACCAAGGAGCAGTACTACCCACCGAGCCGAATCGTGACCGACGTGGCCGCAAAGTACGTCGACTTTGGGCCGACCGCCGACTACTGGCCGAGCATCTCGGATCGATTGGGCGCTGGTTTGGACCTTATCTGGAGCGGGCAATCGAGGGCGGAGCCAGTGATGATATGGGCCGCCAAGAGCGGCCAAGAACGGCTGGACACGATCCTCAAAGAGGAGAAGCTTTCCCCCTTCAACTGGACCTACGGCCTGATCGTCGCCGCGCTGATCGTGGCGATCATCCTCTACTTCGTTTATGGGCCGGAAAAGGCGCATCGATACACCAATCGCCAGAAGCTCGAGAGTAGGTCGGCATACCGGTTCATGACGCCGTGGCTGATCGGCATCGTGGTCTTTACCCTCGGTCCGATGATCCTGTCGTTCCTGATGAGCTTCGCGGACTGGGACATCATTCGGGCCGCGAAGTGGCGAGGCGCTCAGAACTACATCGAGGCGGGAGTGATCGACCCCCTGTTCTGGAAGTCGATGAAGGTGACTTTCATCTACACCTTCGCTTCGGTCCCCATTGGCTTGTTCGGTTCACTGATGCTGGCCCTTCTGATGAACCAGAAGGTGAAGGGCATTCCGCTTTTTCGGGCGATGTACTACGTTCCCTCGCTCGCCAGCGGAGTCGCCGCGGCACTCGTGTTCCGGAAGATTTTCAACCCAGATCAGGGACTTCTGAACTCCATCCTCTACGGATCCCACGACTCGTGGGTCGGTCAAAGCATCAGCAGGTACGCGGGAACGCCCACCCAGCACGTGGACTGGCTGGGGAATGAAAAGACCGCGCTTCCCGCGATCATCTTCATGTCTCTGTGGGGCATTGGGGGAGGGATGGTGATCCTGCTCGCGGGGCTCCAGGGGATTCCGCAGTACTACTATGAGGCGGCAACTTTGGACGGCGCAGGAATCATGGGCAAATTCAAGAGCGTCACCCTTCCCTTGCTGACACCAACCCTCTTCTTCTCGCTGGTTACGGGCATCATTGGATCGTTCCAGGCCTTCACGAGCATCTTTGTCATTGCCAATGGCGGCGGTGGGCCAAACGATGCGACTCGGCTTCTGATGCTCCATATGTACAAGTTGGCCTTCGAGAGCCTGAGAATGGGCTACTCGTCGGCGCTGGCTTGGATTCTCTTTGTCATCATCATGATCTTCACTCTCATCCAGGTGAAGATGAGCAAACGTTGGGTGTATTACGAGGCAGATGCAAAGTAGCGAGACGCTAGTTTTGAAGCCGGATCAGGCCGGTGACGAAGAACGGTACAAAAAGGCCGCGCAGCGCGCCGAGCTTGGCGCTCGCGTCGGGCGGGCGGTTCTCTGGTTCGTGCTTGTGGTTGGGGCGATCGCCTTCATGATGCCGCTTTACATCATGCTGATGATGGCGCTGAAGACTCCCGGCGAGATCGCGAAGAGCTCGGCCTGGGCTTGGCCGGAGAACCTAACTTGGGAGAACTTCAAGCACGTTTTGGAGAACCCGAACGCGCCATTCTTCCTCTTCTTCCGGAACTCGGCGATCATCGCGACGCTTTCGACATTCGGCGTTTTGGTGTCGTCGAGCCTGGTAGCGTATCCGTTCGCACGGCTGCAGTTCAGAGGCCGGGATAGGCTCTTCATTCTGTTGCTCAGCACGATGATGCTTCCGGGCATCGTGACGATGATTCCGACCTATGTTCTCTACAAGTATCTGCACTGGGTCGACACGTTCAATCCCCTCATCATCCCCGCCTGGTTCGGCGGCGGCGCGTTCAACATCTTCCTCCTCCGCCAGTTCTTCATGGGCATTCCGCGGGAGCTCGATGAGGCGGCGATCCTCGATGGCGCGAGCCATTCGGTCATCTTCTGGAAGATCATCATCCCGAACTCGGGAGCCGCGCTTGCCACCGTCGGGATCTTCTCGTTCATCTACACCTGGCGCGACTTCCTCGGCCCCTTGCTCTACTTGAACGACCCCCAGAAGCAGACCCTGGAACTGGGACTTCGAACTTATCAGACGTTGCAATCGGAGAAGTGGGAGCTCTTGATGTCGGCCTCGGTGCTCGTCATGATCCCCTTGCTCGTCCTGTTCCTCATCGGCCAGCGCTACTTCGTGAAGGGCATCGTGATGAGCGGCATCAAGTAGATGCGGATCCTGACCGCCGGCTATGGGAACCGGGGGTTCGATGGGTTCATTGCTCTGATGCATGAGCATCGAGTGACACATCTTGTTGATGTCCGGGCGGTGCCCCAGTCTTCCTATTGGGAGGATTTTCGGCGCGAGCGGCTGCATAACATCGTTCCTCCAACAGGCATTCGCTACGTGTACATGGGCGACACGTTGGGTGGGACCCGAAACGTCCCCTACCTCTGCCAACAGGATCCTGAGACATCCGATTTAACGCCGGTTTTCGAGTCCGACCAGTTTCGAACCGGGTTGGATCGGCTGATCGAAGCCGGTTCGGATGAGCGTCGCGTAATCTGCTTGATGTGCGGTTGTTTACGGCCGCACAAGTGTCACCGCTCGCGGTTGATCGGCGAGGCCCTGTTGGCTCAAGGGGTCGAGGTCTTTCACCTGAGCGACACCGGCGAGCCGGTGGCCCATGCGCAAGTCATGGAAGAAGCGAAGCCTCTCCAGGAATCGTTGTTCTGATCCTGGAGACGCTCCGGAGATGGTGCCCCTAACTACATCCGAACCGTGATCGAAGTCGTCCCCTTCGCAAACACAATCGGATACGTCCGATCCTTCACAACCAGATCGTAGTCGCCGTAAAAGGCGTTGGCCTTGAACGTTCCGTCCTTCACCGTCTTTCCACTCGCATCGGTCGACCAAGTCTTTTTGATCAGATCCAAATACACCTTGCCGTGAGGGCGGAGGGTCCAGTCTTTGTCGAAGAGTGCGCCATCGGGCAGCCAGTGGCGGTCGGCCCAGAAGCCCCACTGGGTGATGCCGGCAACCGACGGATGAGAGAAGCACGCGATGAGGAAATCGCGCATGTAGTTCGCTTGCATCTCGCGATCGGAGGTGTTGATGTCGAACTCAGTGATCTCGATGGGAAGACCGAGTTTCGCGAATCGGTCGAGGCCGGACAAGATGCGCTCGGGCGGAATCACGTCGCCGCCGATATGGCATTGGAATCCGATCTGATCGATCGGCGCTCCTTCCTTAAGGAGATCGGAGAGGTTGTTGTAGAAGCTGTTTAGGTGCGCGTTTGAACTCGCGGCGCCATCGAGGGGCGGATAGTCGTTGAGCACCAACTTTGGCTTCCCGTCAAGGGAGTGGACGCGCTTGAACCAGTCAGCCATCACCGGTTTGCCCAGGATGTCGAGAATGTCGTGGTTATCGAACGGCTCATTCACCACGTCCCACAGATCGACCTTGCCTTTGAACGTGCCGACCTCTTCGTCGATGTGGTCGTTGATTCGCTTCACGAGAGCGTCTTTCGAAAGACCCGGAAGGTCTTTGGGCGTGTTGCGCCAGCTCGGCCAAATCACGTTGTGGGCTCGAACCGGAATGCCCTTCTCGTTGAGCCAATCGACCGCCTTGATTCCGTCCGCTCGTCCCCAAATCTCCCAATAGGGCCACTTAAGGTTGTTCTCGATGGTGGCTCGGTTGAAATCGCTGATGATGTGCGCGCGATACTTGTCGCCGTCCGGACCTTTATCGAACAGGCGATCAGCGGCTACTGCGGTGCCAAAGGGGAAGGCCTGCTGGGTCATGCGGACGTGGACAGGAACTCCGGAGACCGGCTTGCCAGCGGCGTCCACGATCTTGATGACAAGCGGCCCCTTTCGAAGTTTCTCGATCCGCTTGAGGGCGGCGACGCGCCAAGGCGCGTCTGCTTCCTCGCCCGCGTAGGTGGCTGCGGTGCGCGGCAGGTCTTTAAGTCGCGCTCGATTCTCGAAGTCCATGATGGAGAGTCCTCCAATCTCGACGGTCTGAATGCCGTAACCAAGACGGAACGCGACGCTGGCGCCGCCCGCCGCCGAGTCGTATTTCGCGACGAATGGAATATCGATGCGTCGCCAGGTCTTGGTAATCGGGATCGACTGCTCGATCGACTTGGTCCAAGTTCCGTTCACCTGAAAGTCGAGGGTGGTTCGCCCTTCACCGGTTTCCGGCTGACCCTTGATAGCGCGAACGTAGACACTCGCTAGCATCACGTCGCCCTGCTTGACCGCCGCACTCGAATCGGCCCCCGCCTCGAATTCCCACGGGTTCCCTGGAACGACCTTCGTCTCAACCCGGATCGCCGTCTTAAACGGCTGTCCATCCACCGGAACTCGCTCCATCGTCCCGCACTCAACATTTCCTCGGAGAGTCAACGAGTCCGGCGGGATCACCTGGGTTCCCTCGGCGGGCAACTGGGAGGCGAGAAGAAGGAGCGCTACCGTCATTGGCATGCATATGAGGATACGCCTGTTTGGTATGATCGGCGCGGCCGCTCATGAAAGACTTTGAAAGGCGAATCGCTAAACATATCGCGAACCTCGGCAGCGAGTCTCAGGAAGTCGCTAAGCGAGCCGAGGGCAACCTCATCCGCCACTACGGCTGCCGAGCGTTCGAGCAGATGGTCTTGTTGGAGTCCGACCCAAATCCCCAGGTGCGGCTCCGTGCGGCATGGGTCTTGGGCTACTCGCATGATCCCCGCGCCTTTGAGATGATCGTGCGGTTGACCTCCGATCCTGATCCGAGTGTCCGCTACGATTGCGCCATCGCTTTGGGAATCCTTGGGGACCAACGGGCAATTCCTATACTGTCTACCTTGATGACGCAGGCGGACAATGGTGGTGCGGCCGCCATGGGATTTGTCCGGCTTGGTTCGGTTGCAGCTCCCGGTTTGATCGACCTGCTGGGCAGTAACCGGCAGACCCGGCTATTGGCGATCCATATTCTGGGGACGATCGGTGGGGACGGGGTTGAGGAGGCGCTGAAGGGATTGCTCGACGATCCAGAATCGGCGATCCGAGAGACCGCGAAAGATGCACTTGAAGAGTTGAAACTGGGTCGTTAGCCTTTCGAAGTGGTGAAGGGACGAAACGGGCTGGACGGTATGCGACCGCCTCCGGGGTCGGATTCTAAGCACACCTACCTGGGGTCTTCGACACCAGGCCAAGAATGTGTGACCGCTCCGCGGTCAGAGAGGCAACAAGACCTGAGGCATCTCCTAAGGCGTGGTCGTCTACCGACGATGTCGTCAGCGGGACAACCTTCCGGCCAATCAAAAATCCAAAATCAAAAATCCAAAAATCGGAAGCCCTGTCACAATACGTAGGAAGAGAAGCAAGACACGTAGCCGGTGCTGCCGGGAGGGTGTTTTTGCTGAACTAATATGAGCGAACAAGTTATTGACCAATCCACCGCCCTGCTTGAGACCTTCGCAAACCGCGAATATGAGCACGGATGGAGCACGGACATTGAGTCCGACACCTTTGCCCCTGGCCTAAACGAAGACGTCGTCCGTGCGATCTCCGCCAAGAAAGAAGAGCCTCAGTGGCTGCTCGACTGGCGACTCAAGGCATACAAACACTTCCTCACCATGAAGGAGCCGAAGTGGCCCAACGTGTACTACACGCCGGTCAACCTCCAAGAGATCAGCTACTACAGCGCCCCCAAGATGAAGCCGGTGCTGGACTCGCTGGAAGACGCCGACCCCGAATTGCTGAGGACGTTCCAAAAGCTGGGCATCCCCATCGAGGAGCAGAAGGTCCTCCTCAACGTGAAGGGCGCCGCTGCCACGCCCGCCGAATCTGCCGGTCTCCCCCTCAGTGGAGTCGCGGTGGACGCGGTTTTCGACAGCGTCTCTGTCGTCACCACATTCAAGGCTGAACTCTTCAAGCTCGGAATCATCTTCTGCAGCATCCAAGAAGCGGTCAAAGAGCACCCCGAGCTCGTGCAAAAGCACCTCGGCTCCGTGGTGCCCTACAGCGACAACTACTACGCGACCCTCAACAGCGCGGTGTTCAGCGACGGCTCGTTCGTGTACATCCCCAAGGGCGTTCGCTGCCCGATGGAGCTGAGCACCTACTTCCGAATCAACGCCGAGAAGACCGGCCAGTTCGAGCGAACCCTCATCATCGCCGAGGAGGGCGCCTACGTCAGCTACCTCGAAGGCTGCACCGCCCCGATGCGCGATGAGAACCAGCTCCACGCCGCCGTCGTCGAGCTTATCGCCGCCGGAGACAGCTCGACGATCAAGTACAGCACCGTCCAAAACTGGTACCCCGGCGACCCGAAGACCGGCAAGGGCGGCATCTACAACTTCGTCACGAAGCGAGCCCGCGCTATCGGTCGCAAGAGCAAGGTCACCTGGACCCAGGTCGAAACCGGCAGCGCCATCACCTGGAAGTACCCCAGCGTAATCCTGCAAGGCGATGACAGCGTCGGCGAGTTCTACAGCGTCGCCCTCACCGCGAACAAGCAACAAGCCGACACCGGCACTAAGATGATCCACATCGGCAAGCGCACGAAGTCGACCATCGTCAGCAAAGGCATCTCCGCCGGCAACGGCCAGAACACCTACCGCGGTCTAGTCAAGGTGAACCCCGGAGCCGAAGGCGCCCGCAACTACTCGCAGTGCGACTCCATGCTGATGGGAGATCGCTGCGGCGCCCACACCTTCCCTTACATCGAGGTGAAGAACCCGACGGCCACGGTAGAGCATGAGGCATCGACGTCGAAGATCGGCGAGGACCAGATTTTCTACTGCAACCAGCGCGGGATTCCCACCGAGGACGCAGTGAATATGATCGTCAGCGGCTTTTGCAAGGAAGTCTTCCGCGAGTTGCCGATGGAGTTCGCCGTCGAGGCACAGAAGCTACTCGGCGTGAGTTTGGAGGGGTCGGTCGGATAAGTGCTCATTGGTGCGGCAGAGTACAAATTGGCTGCGGAGGAGCACCTCAAAGCGGCATGGATCTGCCACAGAGACGGCAGCTACCTGTCATGTCATTATCTGTCGGGACTATCTGTCGAATGCATTCTGCGAGCTTATCGTTGGAGGATAGCGAACGAGTTTGATGGGCGGCACGTCTTGCCTCGCTTGTATAAGGCTGCGAAGTTCGATGATGTGGTTTCTTCTTCCGATACGAACGCAATGGTGGCGAGTTTCGGGATCATTGCCGAGCGGTGGGCAAACGGTCATCGCTACGCAAGTCCGTCCAAACTGGTTAAGTATTTGAACGAATTGGAGTCGGTTCGAAACGTTAAAGGCGATAAGCTAAAGAAGCACAGCCTAGAAATGTATGAGGCTGCGGAGTTCGTAGTTGGCCTCGGAATAGGGAAATGGAAAAGCTAGATTCTAAAACGGTAGCAGAAGCAGTCCGCGAGTGGGTTGGTGCAAACGCGTTGATCGAACTCAGCAGAGACTCTGCGGAGGGACGCATAACCGGGTGGATCGTACACGAGGCCTTTGCGAAGGTTGATCGCAGTACACGGCAGACCTGGCTTTGGGACGGTATGTCCGGAAATCAGTTACTGAAACCGTGGAAAGGGCTTCGTGGCACTTTTGGAGAGTTAGCTACGCAGATTGGCTTGGTGTTGTCGTTCTCGCCGACAGAGTACGAGAACGCTTTCGGCGAGAGCGCCCAAACTGCTTAGCGACGAGCTTAGGCGCAAACTGCGATGTCGGGTCTTGGCGAAAAAAACTACAACCCAAGCTCCGTCATAACCCGCGAAGCCGTCTCGTCAACCGATTGCGCCGAGCTATCCACCCGCAGCCAGCCCGCCGTATAGTCCTGATCAAACATCGCGTGAAGGTCCGTCAAGACCTTCTCCTCCACCGTCCAACACTCCCGAGTCCGGTTCCGCTCGAGCGCAACCTCCAACCGAGGTTGGAGCAACACAATGTCCACGCGCATCCCCAGGAAGTAGATCTGCCACTCCTCCTCCCACCCGGGTGCCACAACGTCGTCCAAGATAGGCGTGAATCCCGCGAGTGCCAGCCGAATAGCCGTATCGGCGGCGGCCCGTCGCGCAATCTTGCACTGTCGATCCACTTCCTCGTCCCATAGATGCGGCGATCGATACCCGCCCTTGATCATCTTGCGAAAGAAGTCGACCGGGATGTGAGCGCTGGCCCCCAGCCGAGACGCGATCTCCTCAGCAACCGAAGTCTTCCCCGACCCCGGCGTCCCGGTGATGATCACAACCCTCATGAATGCTGAGCCTACCCGCCCCCAAGAGCCTCCCTTTGCGCCAAAGGGAGGACGACCTCGGGATCCGCTCGGAAACCCGGACCATCAGGCGGGCATCGGATTTCGCGACCGAAATCAAGTAAGACCCAAACCCAAAAACTACCGACGTAGAATAGAGGTGATGGCGAAGCTCAACAAGTCGAATCCTTACTTACGGACGGACGAGTCACGACGAGAGATGATTGTAAACTCGGTCATCAGTTCCTCCGCGTGTGAAGGAATCGTGCTCAAGAAGAGTGATTTGGCCGAGAAGAACGCTCAAGAGCCAGTCGAATCAAACCCTCTAAAGCAGTGAAGTCCAGTGCAAACGCATTTTGGAGCGCGGCAAAATAGCGTTCTTTCTCACCCTCCGGATCGACATCAAAGTTCCAATTCAAGGCTGGTTCGCCTGCCTGAAAGCACATAAGGTCCGAAACCCAGCGAGCCATACGCCCGTTGCCTTCACGGAATGGATGAACTAGTATCAGCTCTCCATGAACTCGAGCAACCGCGCTGATCAGTTGGTCGCGATTCAGTCCCTTGCACGGCGTCACCTCTTCAAGAAGAACGTTGAGTTCTCTCAACGAAACGTCGATCTGGGTTACCTGCGCAAAGAGGATGTTTCCCTGCCTAAATTAACAGTGCGTATTTCGCCAGCAAAAGCGTAGAGGGTGGATAGCCAGGAGCGGTGAAATCCACGGATCAACTTCACGGTCAAAACGGTAGAGTCTTCGACTTCCTCTGTCGACCGGATTTGCGCGGCCACGAGAAGGTTAGACTCAAACAGATTGACCTCTTGCTCACTCTTGATGCCAAGCTTATTTCGAAGTACGAGACCTTCTGAACCGGGTTCGAAAGCCTCCTCTCCCTCACCCCCAAGATCGTAACGACTCACGTCCGCACCATACCTCGGGAGGCTGGCGAGCAATTAAACTCTCTGCTCTAACCGCCATATCCTTGGCGTGGCTCTTTCGCTAGGTTACGGCGGGTTTCTCTTTCGAATACTTTTCGTAGATCCGATCGTCGATGACTTGGCGGATTCGCTCTACGGCGATGCGTAGATCCTCGTACCGCGTGTAGAGCGGAGCGATCCCGAGGCGGATGTTGTCGGGGTAGCGGAAGTCGGGGATGACTTTCATTTCCTCGATGAGGGCTCGGTCTATTCTTAGGGCTTCGGGGTGACCAATGGAAATGTGGGAACCCCTCCTCGTGGAGTCCAACGGGGAGTTGATCGAGACGTCGAGGTCTTTGCACAGCCCGAGGAGATACTCGGTCTGCTTGACTGATTTCTCCCTGATTCGATCCAGGCCAGCTTCTAAAACGAGATCGACTCCGGGTTCGATGGCGGCCATCGAAAGAATGGTGGGGGTGCCGGCTAGGAAGCGGGTGATGCCCTCGGCGGGTTCATACTTCAGGTCGAGGTCGAACGGGTTTTTTTGGCCGAACCAACCCCAGATCGGGCTGTCGATTTTGCTTTGCAGGTCCTTGCGGACATACAGGAATGCGGGTGCACCGGGGCCGCCATTAAGATATTTGTAGGTGCAGCCGACCGCCATGTCGGCTTGGCTGAGGTCGAGCGGCATGGCGCCGACGCTGTGGCTGAGATCCCAAATGACGAGGGCGCCCTTCCGGTGGGCGGCCTCGGTGAGCGCTTGCATGTCGTGGATCACAGCGCTTTTGAATGAGGTGTGGGAGAGGGTGAGGATGGCGGTGTCTTCGGTGATCGCGGCCGCGATATCGGTATTCTCGGGAAGGATGGTGAGGCGCTTTCGCTTGTCTTTGGCGCAGCCTTGAAGGAGATAGAGGTCGCTGGGGAAGTTGGCTTCGTCGGTGACAATCTCGGTGCGATCGGACCTGAGTTCGAGGGCGGCCATAACGAGCTTGTAGAAGTTGACGCTGGTGGAATCGCAGACGAGGACTTCGCCCTCTTGGACCCCGATCAGTTTGGCGATCTTGTTGCCGAGGCGCTGAGGGAGATCGAGCCAGTCCGACCAGCTCCGAATGAGGCCACTTCCCCAGTGGATTTCGATCAGATTCCGCTGGAGCTGGATCGTCGCTTTTGGCAAGCGGCCCAGCGAGTTGCCATCAAGATAGATGAGCTCAGGATCGTCGATGACGAACCTGTCGCGGAACTCCCTTAGCGGGTCTTGGGCATCAAGTTCTTGGGCATCGGCGAGCATTTTAGCTCGCCTTCTCTCCCGTTTCGAGTTCAAATCCGAGGTTGTAGAGTCTCGCGTACTCTCCGTCGAGGGCGAGGAGGCTTTCGTGATTGCCGCGCTCGACGATCTTGCCCTGATTGAGAACGAGGATTTGGTCGGCCATTTGGATCGTAGAGAGTCGGTGGGCGACCGCGAACGTTGTGCGTCCCTTCATCAGCGGGGTAAGGGCGGCTTGGATGAGGCGCTCCGATTGGTTGTCGAGGGCGGAGGTCGCTTCATCGAGGATGAGGATTCGCGGGTTCTTTAGAATCGCGCGGGCGATGGCAATGCGCTGCTTTTCGCCTCCACTCAGCTTGTATCCGCGTTCGCCGACGACGGTATCGTAACCCTCGGGAAGGCTGCTGATGTGATCGTGGATGGCGGCCGCCTTTGCGGCGGCGATAAGCTCGTCGTCGTTCGCGTCGGGCTTTCCGTAGCGGAGGTTCTCGCGGATGGTGTCGTGGACGAGATAGGTCTCTTGGGTGACGACCGCGATCGCTTGGCCGAGGGATTCTAGCTTGATCTGCTTGACGTTCATCCCGTCGATATCGATCTCCCCGCTGGCCGTGTCGTAGAGGCGCGGGATAAGATAGGTCATCGTGGTCTTGCCGGAGCCGGAGGCGCCCACGAGGGCAACCAACTCCCCGGGCTTTGCCACGAGATTGATACCTTCCAGGGTCTGGTGGGCCTGGTTCTCGTCGTAGCTGAATCCGACGTTCTTGAACTCGACCTGACCCTTGATTTGGCTCGGGGCGAGGGCGACCGCGTCGGGGGCATCGATGATCTCGCGCTCCATGTTCAGATACTCAAAGATGCGGTCGAAGAGGGCGAACGCGCTCGTGACTTCGACCTGAACGTTGAGCAGCCCGGTAAGCGGAAAGAAGAGGCGGCTCTGGAGTGAGACGAGCGCGACGATGGTGCCGATTGTGAGGTGGGCGTCGCCGTTTCCGATGACAAGATAGCCCGCCAGCCAATAGACAAGGACGGGAGTGATCGAGAAGGTCAGGCCGATCATGTAGAAGAACATCTTCATGATCATCGCCATCTTCACGTTGATCGCGGTCATCTTCTCATTGGCGCTCACGAACCGAGAAAGGGCAAGGGTTTGGCGGCCGCTCGTCTTGGTGAGAAGCACTCCGGAGACGCTAAGCGTCTCGTTCATCGTCGAGTTGAGGTCGGCAAGTTGGGTTTGAGACTCACCCCGGAAAGTGCGCGCGAGATCGCCGACTTTCGCCGCGATGAAAGCGAAAAGGGGAAGGACGCCGATGCTAAGTAGGGTGAGTCGCCAGTCCAGATAGATCATCGCGATGAGGCATGAGATGACGGTGGCGATGTTTGACAACACGTTCGCGGCAGTGTCGCTGACCACCGATTGAATACCGCCGACATCGTTCGCGAGCCGCGATTGGATCTCGCCAGTTCGCGTACCCGTGAAAAATCGGAGCGACATCCCTTGCAGGTGCTCGTAAAGCGAGTTGCGCAGATCGCGCATGATGTTTTGCCCCACGAGCACGCTGAGGTAGCCGAAGCCCAGCGACATCGCGGTACTGAGGATGGTGACAGTGAGGCTGAGGATGCTGTAGTGGGTGACGACGCCAAGGTTGTGCTGGCCAAGCCCCTCGTTGATGATGTGCTGGAGGTAGAAGGGGGTGAGAATGCCGATTGCCGCGCTCGCGAGCACGAGCGCCATCGTCCAACCGACCTGGACGGGATACGGTTTGAAGAGGGCGAAGACCCGCTTCACCGTCGCCCTGTCGATCTTCCGCTTTTCCTTCGGACCCATCATCCCGCCGCGCATCGCCATTCCCATAGGGGTTCAGGCTACCACGCGATGGTTGTGCTTACTTTGCCGAAGGCTTGAGCGTTCGATGCTTGTGGAGGTGCCGCTTCTCGGCTATCCCCATAACCGGGTTTTCTGACGTGAACTGGTGGCCGCTTGGCCAATGCTCGACCACGAACCGCTCACCCACCGGAGTCCACCGCTCGACCCGCTTATCGGTGAAGGTGATGAGGAACGAGCCGTTTCGTAGCAAAGTCGTGCCACTCGACTCTCGACGTGGCTCTTTTACCGATGCCGAGCCACTCTCGTCGATTTTGCAAACTTCGACCACTTTGTTCGCGAACGTAACCTTCCACGTTCCCACGGGGAAATCGTGCTCAGTTGTAATCATCTGGGCGTTGGCACCTCCGATCAAAAGGGCAGTCGCAAGCAGAGTTGGTAAGCGGTAAATCATTTTGGGCTCCGTGGGTTAGTCGTTTCGAATGGGCAGTTGGTTACATGGGTGTTTGCTAGGGTTGACAGTCCCATGTGGGGGTGCGCGGGCCTGACCGCGTTTTTCCATACGAATGGAGCGAGCCCGCGATAGCGGGCCTTTCCCCCATCGGAAATCGCCCTCGCTCCGCTCGAATCCAAAGCGCGGTCAGACCCGCGCACTCCCACATGGGACTGTCAACCCTACTCAACCAGGACTGATGCCACCGAGTTCGCCTTCACCGAGACGATTAACTTGCCGTCGGAAAGCGAAGCCTTGCCCTCGCTCGGGCGTTCAAGAAGGTCAACCGCGGTTGCCCTCTTCCGGCCCTGGAGCAAGCCCTGGCTGAGAATCACCACCGCTTCGATGTCCTTACCGCTCAACTCGTTCAGGCGCAAGACCAAACCGCTGCCATCTTCGGCGAGTTTCACGCTGGTGAGCACAACGTTCTCGGTCTCGACCCTCGCATACGACTGCACGGTTGGCAAGGGACCGGACTGGGTGGTGGCGGCAGCCACGATGAGCTTGTGGTTCCAGGCGGCGCCTAGTCTTGCTAGCTCGGCCTTGGTTGGCTCGGTCTCGTGGACGTAGACCGAGTATCGCAAGACGGACTTACCGACTTCGGGGGCGTGGTCGGGGTCGTAGCTGGATCGCACGACTCGCATCCTTAGCTCAGAGTCTTCGAAACGGAACCCGTACTTCGAATCCTGGAGGATAGTGACGCCGTCGGCGTGGACGTAGCGAAGGGTGGGGACGTCATCGATCATTCCTTCCCTCTCCACGGAGCCAAAGGGAGCTTCGAAGGTGGCTTTGTCGGCTTGGGTCGAGAAGGTGACGGCGAGGCCGGGGATGCCTACTTCGTTGTCGCCGATCTCTCGCCAATCGATCTCGGCTTCGAAATCGATTCTTGGGGCGAGGCTGTGGACGAGGGCTCTCACCCTGATCTTGCTCTTCGAGTTGGGGACGACGAGGTCCTGGGTCACCAAGATTCCGGCGGCGCTTGAAGAAGCAGCGTTGGTGCCTTCGTTTCGAGCGGCACCGTAGAGGTGGTAGCTCTTCGCCCGGAGCTTTTGGCGCTCGACTTCCCCACCGACGACCCAACTGGTCATGCCGCGAGGCTGCTCGAGGACGTACTCCCAGGCTCCGAATCCGAGGAGGGAGTCGGCGAGTTCTTTGCCGGATTTGCGGCTGACGACGGAGGCGAGGCCGGATTCGCTGCGATCGAAGGTGATGTCGAGGGCGGTGCTTTGCACCTTAAGTTCCGTTTCAACTTCGACCTTGGCCACCGAGCCGTCGGTGGCGGAGCCTTCACAGAGGAGGAATGTTTTGTAGCCGAGGGCGGGGATGTTTTGCGCGGGGAAGATAAGGGAGCATCGCCGGTGGCCCCAATCACTCGCCCAATTCGAGTCATTGTAGGTGACCATTGTGGCGACCTGCGCACCTGTTTCGTCGCGAGCGACGATGCGGCCGGGATCGATATCGATGTCGTAGAGATGGACCTCGACGAACTCGGATCGCTCCCAGGAGCAGGGGTTGTAGACCACAAATGGGAAGAAGCGACGTCCCCCACCGCTGGTGTGGCTGAAGCCAGAGAGGCCTGCGCCGGCACCGGCGCCCGCAACGAACGGAGTGTTCGCTTTGCCCTCTTGGGCCAGTTGCTTCTCGTCTTTACCCTCGGGGGTGTCGGGGAGGAGAGCTACGGTGTTGATTCGGGCGACGAGCTGCTTGAGCGCGTTGCGCTTAATAGATCCGGTTGTCGCACCGACCTCTTGGAAGAGTCCCATCGCATGCTCTCGAGTGGCGGCGACGCCGCTGCCGGGGAGGATGTCGTGGAATTGGCTGAAGAGGACGTTGATCCAAGACTGGCGCAGCCTCTTCTTGTCCGCGTCGGAACCGTTTGAGAGGGCGAGGAGGGTTTCGGCCTCGATGTTGTAGTTCTCGCCGAATCGGTTTGCTCGCTTGATCGCGCTTTGCGATGTGTAGCAGCCGGTGAACTCGAAGTTCAGCTCGTGAGCGATGGTGGGGACTTCGACGCCAGCCAGGATTTCCGCCTCAATGAGCTCGAAATACTTCTGGCTGGTCCCGAATTTGACGGTCGGATAGACGGGGTAGTCCATCGACTCGAGGAACCACTCGACCTCGACCCGGGTAGGTCCACCGCCGTGGTTACCGATGCCGTACACGTTCAGCCAGTTGTGGAGGCCGGTCTGCTGGATGAATGGGATGAGCGGCAGTGCATAGTTCTCGCCGATGTTGACGTAACTGTTGTACCAAGTCGTCTCTCGGTTGACGAGCACGCGCGAACCATCTGGGCCCTGCCACCAGAAAATGGGTGGGCGCTCGATACCGTGGCGAAGGTGGCCGTGGCCGCCGCCGGTTCGGCAGGAATAGTAGTACTTGACGCCGCCCTGCTTGAGGATGCCGGGGATCGTATTCGCATGGCCGAAAGTGTCGGGCTCCCAATCGACGGTGACGTCTTCGGGCTTGAGCCCGAACTTCTCTTCGAAGTATCGCCGGGTGTAGAGGAGATGGCGCGCGATGGATTCGCCGCAGGCGATGTTCTTGTCACCCTCCACCCAGTGCGCCGCCGCGACTTCCCACCGACCCTCTTTCACCCGTTTCTGAATCTGGGTGAACATGTCGGGGTAGTGGTTCTCGATGATCTCGTAAACCGACGCCTGGCTCTGGGAATAGGTGAGCGTCGGGTACTGCTCCATGAGCGAGAGCACAGAGGCGAACGTGTCGTGGGTGGTTGCGACCGTCTCGGGCCAGCTCCACATCCAGTTCATGTCGATGTGGCCGTGGCCCACGCAGTGGATCGTGTATTCCTTTGCTTTTTTGCCTAGTTCGGCGAGGGTGGCCTCGATTCCGGCGACCCAGGCGTTCAGTCCGTTGGCGTTCTCTGGTCCGTTTTCGAAGGCTTCTTCCGCCTTTTTGATGGCGTCGGCGAATTCGGGTTTGCCGGCTGCGAAGGCTTGGGCAAACTCAAGCTGAACGTTGGCGCGGCGCACGAGGCGCTCGACTTCGGCGGCGGGTTTCTGGGCGAGGTTTCGGAGAATACGGGTCCGGCTGTTAGGGTCCATACGACCCATAGAGGATAGGCGATTTAGGGTCTGGATTTCTGCCCTGTAGATCTAGCGTTGGTGTCTCCGCCGATGGTTTTGCGGGCGGTGTCTGGTCATGTCACGTCGCTTTAGGTTCGCTCGTATACTCGATTTCTTGAAGGCTATCTATCTCAATACCGATCTTGATGTTCGGGCGCGGTTTGATTTCATGCCCTTACATCTCGAGTTCGCCAACTTTGGGCTCGATCTGGTGCCACCGAAGCTTCTGAACAATGTGTGGGGGTCAAGTTACAACTTTCATCGCGCTCATGGACATCCATCCGAAGCCATTGAGAGGATGTTGGATGCCGTGGAAAGCCTCAGTTTGGAAGGACGGCAAATGTGGAATTCGTGTCAGTCGCGCCGATTCAACATTGGCTATGGTTTTTCCGAGGAGTCGTTCGATTGGACTCACTCGGCATGGCAGATGCATCCGTCGTTGCTAAGTCGACTTGCAGCGGCCGAGTCCTCGATTGTTATCACAATCTATCGAACCGATATGGGCAGGTGATTTGTCCGATCGAAGGTGGCTGCAGCCGGATCGTCGGCGGGGACGCCAACGCTACATTTATCGAAACCAGACTCTCGGGCCGATGACGGTTGGCAGCGGCATTCGATGCGCCAGGGCATCCTGAATTCGTTGGATCGTCCAGGCGCTGATGGGGCGAGGGAGGTTATCGATGGGCCAGTAGCGACACTCGGATATCTCGGCGCCGTCGGGTTTGATCTCGCCTGAGATGACTTCGCAGAGGAAGACGGCACCCATCTTATCCACGTCTTTGCAGTAGTACCAGCCGGTGGTCGCGACGGCTCTGACTTCGAGGGTGGTCTCTTCCCTGACTTCTCTTACAGCGGTTTCTTGGGGTGATTCGCCGATCTCGCCCATGCCGCCGGGGATCTCCCAGTTGAGTTCGCCGTAGGTGTGGTGGACGAGGAGGACCTCGTTTCGGTCGTTCAAGATGACGGCGGCGGCGCCGAGGCGTTCCATGGTTTCGTGCAACGAGGCGGGGGGCGCTTCGGTTCCCAGTTAGACGCGAGGTGTTTGGTGTTGGGTGTTGGGGCGGACTCGCTCCGCTCGGATTCAAAGCGCGGTCAGGCCCGCGCAGTCCCACATGAGCTGTCAGCCCGTCCCACCTAACGCCCAACACCTCTCTCCCCCCGGCTATGCTCGAAGGGTGAAATTTGAATACGCGTTTTCTTCGTCCAACCGCTGGGTGGACACCACCGGCATGAACCAATCGATGGGGGATCGGAATACGATTTTTGCGTTTGCCCGCGACAACGGGTGGGAGCTTGTCACGGTCGCCGAGGGGACGATGTATTTCAAGCGCCCAATAGCGGCCTAGAAGTGGTGCCGGCTTCCCAGCCGGCATCTCAACACACTGTCGAGAACAAGATCTTGCCGGCAGATCCAGCTTTTTTTATAGGCCGGGTGGGACGCCGGCACCACTCTTCTATCGCTTCTCGATCGGAACGTATTCGAGATTGGCGTCGCCTTCGAAGATTGCCTTCGGGCGGATGAGGCGGTTGTTGGCTAGCTGCTCGATGGCGTGTGCCGTATATCCCGAGACTCGGGCGACCACGAAGATCGGGGTGTAGAGGTCGATGGGGATGCCCAAGAGGTAGTAGGCGTAGGCGGCGGGGAAATCGACGTTGGGGTGGAGGTTCTTCTTTTCCAACATCGTCTTCTCAAGGATGTCGGCAATGTCTCCGTACATCGTGTTGCCAGCCTCGTTGCCTAGCTCCTTGGCCACCTTGGTCATGTACATCGCGCGGCTGTCGCCCTTCTTGTATTCGCGATGGCCGAAGCCCATGATCTTCTTCTTGGTGGCGAGGGCGTCGTCGATCCAGGCCTGAGCCTTGTCGGCCGAACCGATGTCGAGGATCATCTTCATCGCCTCTTCGTTCGCGCCGCCATGGAGCGGGCCGCGGAGGGTGCCGATGCCGGTGACCACGCCGCTGTAGAGGTCGCTGAGCGTGCTGACAGTGACTCGGTTGGCGAAAGTCGATGCGTTGAATCCGTGCTCGGCGTAGAGGGTGAGCGATGCATCCATGACTTGAACGGTCTTGGGAATCGGAGGGGCGCCGGTCATGAGATAGAGGAAGTTCTCGGCGGTTCCGTATTCCGGCTTGGGGGCGAGGGGCTCAAGGCCCTGGCGGATTCGGTGGCCGTTGGCGACCATGGTGCCGGCTTTGGAGATGATGCGCTCAGCTTTGCGGATGTTGGCTTCGTGATCGGTGCTGAGAGCGGTGTAATCGGGATCGAAAGGAGCGAGGGCGGAGAACGCGGTCCGGATCATGTCCATAGGGTGCGTGTTCTTCGGGAGCGCCTTGAGCACCGTGTAGATCGCTTGGGGGACCTCGCGCTGCTCGGCGAGGCGTTTCTTGAACGCGTCGAGCTCGGCTTTGGTCGGGAGGTGCTCGTGGAGGAGGAGGAACGCGGTTTCCTCGAAGCACCCATACTCGGCTAGATCGTGCACATCGTAGCCTCGATACTGCAGGCTACTGCGGTCGCTGTCGATTTCACTGATCTTGCTGATGCCAGCCGGCACGCCTTCGAGTCCGGGGCTGTAGTTGGGGTACTGGGTTGCAATTGCGCTCATTCGTGGTCCTCGTTGAAGCCTAACGAATGGGAAGTTTACCTCCGGTGGGGGGAGAGGTGTTGGGTGTTGGGTGTTAGGTGTTGGGAGGACAGAGCCATGTGGGAGTGCACGGGCCTGACCGCGCAGTCCCACATGGTTGTCGGCTACTCGTTCCAGCTCCGATCCTTCGCCTCGTAGGCGGGGTATTCGATGAGGTCGTAAAGTTCCTGCCTCGTCTTCATCCGCGACATCAGAGCTTCCTGAGTCCCGGTCTTCAGCAACTCATCATAAGTGTCGACCAACCCATGCAGCATGACCCGGAAGGCGGTCATGGGGAAGATGACCATTTGGTAGCCTAACTCTTTGAACTTGGATGCCGGGATGAGGGGGGTTTTGCCGAACTCGGTCATGTTCGCCAAGAGGGGGCCGCCGACTTCGGATCGGAAGGCTTCGAACTCGGATTCGCTTTGCAGGCCTTCGGGGAAGATAGCGTCGGCTCCGCTGTCTATGTACAGGCGGGCTCGGGTGATGGCGGCATCCAAACCCTCCACGCCTCGAGCGTCGGTGCGGCCGATGATGAGGAACGAAGGATCGCGTTTGCTGTCGACGGCGGCACGGATCTTCTTGGCCATCTCATCGGCGGGGATGACTGATTTGCCGTCGAGGTGGCCGCAGCGCTTGGGGCTGACTTGGTCTTCCAAGTGGATTCCGGCGAGGCCGGCGCGCTCCATCTCGATCACGGTTCTTGCGACGTTCAGGGTTTCGCCGAAGCCGGTGTCGGCATCCGATAGAACGGGCAGGGGCGTCACCGCAGTGACGTAGGCAGATTGCTGGGCGAACTCGGTTAGGGTCGCGAGGGCGATATCGGGGACGCCGAGGGTGGCGTTGGTGATGCCCGCTCCAGTCAAGTAAAGAGCTGAAGCGCCCGAACGAGTGGCGGCGACGGCGGAGATGGCGTTGAACACGCCGGGCATAAGGACGGTGTCCAAAGCCATAAGCTCCCGGAGCCGAGCGCCGGGAGCTTGGGGGGCGGGGGCTAGCATGTGGCTAGCCTACCCGCGGGCTTAGGCTCGCTTGCGGCGAACCACGAGGCCAAGGATGCCGAGGCCGAACACCGCATAGGAAGCGGGCTCAGGCACGGCCTGCGAGTGCAAGCAAACGTTGTCGAGGATGATGCCCTGGTTGTCGCCACCGGCCATGTCGAAGATCAACTTGCCACTGTACTCGCCGGGTGAGATGCCACCAATCGAGAAGTGAGTCAACGGCATGTTGGCGTCGTTGGTGTGCAGGTGAGTGATCAGGTAGCTGCCGAAGTAGACGTCGGCGTCGTTGTCGTTGCCGCCGTTACCCGGGTTGTTGCCCCAGTCGAAGCTGAAGCTGACTGAGTCGCCGGTGTGGATGTCGAACGTCTGCTTGGACTCGATTCGTCCGCCTTCTCCGGTTGAACCGTCGAGGTCGAGGTAGAGGCCATTGCCAGGATAGAAATCGTAGTTAGGGTCCGGGATCAGGTCAACCGATCCGCGAGTGACATCCCAGTTCGAGAGGCCATAAAAGTTGAGCTGACCAACTCCGCCGTTCTCAGCGTTGAAGTCGTCAGAAAAGTTGATGCTGGCAAAAGCAGGGACCACGGCAAGAGCGATCGCGCCGATGAGAGGAAGTCTGAGATTCATGTCCTTGCTTGGGGAGCAAGAAGCGTGCCAGGGGGGTGGATGATGAGTGATGAACGATGAGTGTCAGAGGGAGGAAGGGGGGAGCCTTGGCGACCGAAAGATCTCTCAACTCACTGAACAACCAAGCGTCAGTATTTGTCGGCGAACTTTGTTGGGAGATTTTCGGTCGCTAGGCTCTCTCAGGATGCCCCCCGCCCCCGTTCAGCATTCATCGTTCATCGTTCCCACCCTCCATCCTCATTGACGACGCCTCAACGGCAACGGAGGGGTGGAGGTCAAACAGATTTAAAACGTGAGACAGGACACTCTCGGCGTGATGGGGATCGTTGCTGACGGCGCTTGCGCCGATGCGGGCGGAGTTCCATAGGTCTTGGTCGCCGACTTCAGCGATCGAAACTTGGAAGTTGCGGCGCGATTTATCAAGGAGGCTGCGAAGGATTTGGCGTTTGTCCTTCAAGGAGAAGCAGCCATCGAGCCGCAAGTCAAGTTCGAGAATGCCGACCACCACAAGGCTATTGTGGCGGTCGGCGAGACCAGCTACTTGCTCGGGACGCCCGTAAAGCTCTCGATGAGAGCGATGGGGCCGTAGAGGTCGCTGTAGTAAGTGGCCTGGGAGAAGCCAGAGATTGCGTGCTTGTCGTTGATGCCCGTGATGTAGGTGCGGCACGACTGGAAGTGGAACGTGCTCGATCCCGAGCCGTAGTCTCGGATGATCGAACTCGCCCAGTTGGGCGTGTAGTCGATCACGTTGAACCGCGCCGGGCCATAGACGAAACCCTTGGTGAGGCCATCGGTACCATCGGTGAACGAGCCCACGACTTCGTCCTTGTCGTTCAGACCGACCGGATTGATGTCGATACTGTTCGGGATCGTGATCGGAGTGAAGTTGGCAAGGTCGGTGATGAATGCGACCTGGTTGCCCAGCTGATCGAAGGCAAAACCGGGGGCGAGGCCATTGGCGTTGAAATCCACGAGATACGTGGCGGTCGCACCGGGATAGTCCCAGAAAACGAACTTGCCGACCTTGCGCTTGGTGACGAAACCGTGAGCCATTCCAGCGGGATCGAGGTAGTAGCCAGCAACTCGATCGTTGTTTCGGATGCCACCCACAAAAGTTTGATCGGCGCCGGGCACTTGGATCGTTGTTACGGTGCCGTCGGTCTCACGGACAAAGCCGGTTACTTTCGTGAAATCGGGGCTGTAAGAATAGCCGCAGATGCTGCCGGAGCGATTGATGCCAGTGAGATAAGCACCGTCGCGACCTTGGATCTGGAAGCTAGCGAAGTTGCCCGCATTCGTGAGAATATTGGCGAGAGTTCCGTCGTAAGAAGACGACGCGACGCCTAGTTCGGTGCCGTCATCGGTAATGCCAATGAGTTGGGCTTGGCTGTAGAGGTCGGGAAAGGTAAGGGGGGTGAGGGTGTAGTTGTTCTTAATCGCAAACGCTTGCGAGGCGAGCGCAATGCTCGCGAAATAGGTAAGTACGGTTCGAGTACGCAATTTTTTCCTCCGATTCGTCGTTTCTTGCCCCCAATCCTAATCTGGAAAGATCCGAAAACTCCGAACGTCACTAGAGTTCAGCAGAAAAACTGTCTGATGAGAACAGTAAAAAGAACCGATTTAGGGAGTTTGCGGTGAGAATAGCAACCGATTCGCGTTCAAGACAGGTTTGTCTGAATAAAATTGCACTAAGTCGCGCATTTTAACTTTGGTCACGCCCCGCTTTGTGGCAACAACCTTGCACAAATCAGTCACTCGCTCGGATGATGGATGTGACCGGTCCGTCCTTCCGTAGGATGTCGTCGACATCCGCATACGGGACAAAAACCTTGAACGGGCCGGCGGAATACGGACCCATATCATACGGCGCAAAGAGGAAGATAAACCCTTGTCGCCCAAGCACGAAGCTCTCGAGTTGATCCTTAGTGAGCGCGGTGACCTGCCCACTCTTCACCAAGTCGGCGCCCTCCACCTTGGAGAGCTTGGCAAGCACGTTTTTTGAGATTCGATCGGTGGCTGCCTTGCCGGGCATAACGAGGTCGGCCAACCGCAACTCGGCTGCCTTGCCTTTGAGCACCGCGAAGGTATGCGGCCTGAAAGAGGTCATGCCGTGAGCGCCGCCCGTGTAGCCGTTCACGGTGCTGTACAACGAAATAACGTTGCTTTCGGAAAGGGTGATCGTGACCTTCGCGTCGTAGGTGTAAGGGAGGTGGGAGGCAGCCTCCTCAAAAGGGTCCGAGGGATATGCCGCGATGAAGTCGTGCACCCCCATTTCCGCGTTTTTGGAGAGGGCCGCGTTAGCAAAGGTGATGAGGGCGGACTTGCCGACAAACATCGGTACCGCCGCGCTCACCTCGTACTTGGGCTCGTCCACCTTCTGGATTTTCCGGTACTTCACCCGCACGTGAGTCGTGGGGCCAGTGAGCGACAGAGCCAGAAGGAGGACAGTTCGGATCATTACTTGGCCTTGCTCGCCTTGATGATTTGTTCGAGCAACGCGTCGGTCAGCGGCTCCTCTTCGCTACCCGGAAACCCCTGCCACCGCACGATTCCGTCGGGAGTGATGACGAGCGCGTGGGGGACGGCCTGTACACCGATCTTCTTGCTCATGTTCTGCTTCGTGTCGGTGGCGACGGCGTAGTTCATGACGGTCGTCTTCATGAAGCCCTTCAGGGTCTTGACGTCCTCGTCGCTCACTCCGATGATCACGAGGTCTTTGCCGAACTTCTTGTGCCATTTATTGAGCTCGGGGATCAGCTCTTTGCACGAACCACACCAGGTGGCCCAGAAGTCGATAAGGACGACTTTGCCCTTGGTCTCGGGCTTGTTGGCGGTGAGCCAGGTCTCGACGTGGAACTTTGGCGCCTGCTTGCCTCGGATGTCGTTTTCGGCGTAGAGGATTTTCTTCTTGTAGGCGGGGTAGGTGCCCGCAGCGAGGGCGGACGAGACAGCCGCGAGCATCGCGAGTACAAGAAGTGATCTCGATTTCATATCTACATCTTAGTATGTTTTGGTCTGCGCATTAGTCTCGTAGCGGGCCACCAGAGATGCTGAGCAGGCAATGATCACGCCTAGAATGGCAATCATCCCGAGGGCGAACGCGAGCGAGACGGAGCGGGCGGCGAAGCCAATAAGGGGCGGGCCAAAGAGGAAACCGGTGTAGCCGAGGGTGCTTACGGCGGCGAGGCCGACTCCCGGCGAGATGCCCGGGAGGGAGGCGGAGGCGCTGAAGAGGATGGGGACGATGTTGGCGACCCCGAAGCCGACGACGGTGAAGCCGATGATCGCCACTAGGTGCAAGTTCGTGGTGAGGGCAAGGGCCAATCCGATACCAACGAGGGCGCCGCTCACTCGGAGGGTGGGACCCCAGCCATGCTTCTCGATGATGCGATCCCCCAGGAAGCGGCCGACCGCCATCCCACCTGAGAAGCAGCCGAAGGCGAGGGCGCCGGTGCCGCCGTCGGACTTGAGCACCGTTCGCAGGTAGACCGAAGCCCACTCCCAGATCCCTCCCTCGGCGATAAGGGCGAAGAGGGTGATGAGGCCAAGGTAAAGGAGAATGCCCTGGGGCAACGCGTATTTGGGGCCTTCCGAGTTTCGGTCGACCGATGAGGGGAGCAGTTTGGGTCGGGCGGTGAGAACGGCAGTCGCGAGGATAACGGAGGCGACGCAAAGGTGGGTGACGGGCGGGACGCCGAGCTTGGCGGCGGCATAAGCGCCCAGGCCACCTGCGAAACCACCGATGCTGAACCACCCGTGGGTCGCCGAAAGCATCGGTCGCTGATACCGGTTCTGGACCTCCACCGCATGGGCGTTCATGGAGACATCAAGTTGGCCGTTGAACGCACCCATGAAGTACAGGTTTACGACCAATAGCGGCAGGGTGCCGTGGGTGAGGAGTAGCGGAATGGTCGCGCAAAGGATGAGGGCGAAGAAGATGGAGCTGCGGTTGCTGCCGAATCGGTGGATAAGCGCGCCAGCCATCGGCATCGTGGTGATCGCTCCGATGGCGGAGGCGAGCAGGACAAACCCGAGGGTTTGGTAGTTCAGGTTCAGTCGAAGCTGAACGTCGGGGATGTGGGGCGCCCAGCCGCCGAGGGCGCAGCCGTCGGCGAAGAAAAGGGTGGAAACGGCGATCCGAGCCGTGGGGATGTTTAGCTCGTCATTCTTCCCCGCTTCCATGCGGGGACAGAGTACCGGGTAGGCAGACCATAACTGACCGCGCTCTTCCCTCCCGCGCAGCGGGCTCTGGAAAGGAAAGTGTTGTCGGTGGGCTCAACCCCCTCCCCCACGGTTCCCCCTTGGAAAAAGGGGAACCATCTCCGGATTCGCTCCGCTCGAATACAAAGTGCGGTCAGGCCCGCGCAGTCCCACATGGCTTGCCACCTTTAGGGCAGCTTCTCGACGCCCATCAGCACCAAACCGCCGACTGAGATGGTGAAGTAGGTTGCCAGAGTGACCGCGCCGGCGTAGTCTTTGGCGATGCGCTGACCTGCGAAAAGCATGAGGAGGCTGAGGGTGCAGAGGGACATCGCGATCGTGCCGACGATGTCCGGACCCTTGACGAGGAATGCAACGGTAGCGGCGGCGGAAGCGAGGCCAGCGGCGAGTTCGAAGACGGTCATCGTGCCGAGAAGCAGCGGCACCGTCTTGGCGAAGGGGGACTTTTCGAAGTGGCCGGTGAGCCAGCTCAGATTCCCTTTCCAGTCGGTAACTTTGTCCAGGCCACTCTGCAAAAAGCAGATGCCGAAAAAGGCGCAAACGAGGATTTTGGCGAGAGTCAGAGGGAGCATGCTTGTCATGAGTCACGACGAGTTGGGACCGATGAACGATTCCTTTGGGTCGCGTGGCGGTGAGCCACGACTACGCCTGCCGGTGGCCCGGCCGGCATCACGCCCACCCCGACATGCGAGGGGTGCTGGGGCGAGTGAAGAATCTCGATGGTGGCCTTCTGAAAGTCCGAATCTTTGGCCTGGTTGATGTCCAGGAAGACCTGAGGATTGCGGTCAGTGAGGGGGAACCAGCTCGACTGGATTTGGATCATGATTCGGTGCCCCTTCTTGAACGTATGGAGCACGTCGGTCATCGTGAACTTGATCTCCTCGACCTGGCCAGGAGTGAGGGGCGAGGGGTTTTGGAAGCTGTGGCGGAACTTGGCGCGCATCGTGTCGGCGCGGATGATGCCTTGGTATCCGGTGGGGGAGACATCGATGAGCTTCACGACGAAGTCGGCATCCGTGCTGCTCGTCTTGACGAAAAGATCAGCGGTCACCGGCCCGCCGATGGACAAATCCCCGATCATGGGAGACATCTCGTAAGTGAGTACATCTTTGCGGCCCTTGAGGAAACTCTGGTCGTCCACCATGTACTCGCGGGTTCGATCGGTGATCGTTCCAGCGTGATACGGAACCGGGTCGGCGGGGTCGGAAATGTAGGTTTCGGAACCCGACTTTGTTGGTTTCTCGAAGCTTACGGAATTGCCGTTGTCTAAGTACAGGTTTATAGGCTTGGCCTGGGTGGGAGGCCATGAGCCGAACTGTCGCCAGCGGTTGCTACCAGTTTCGTACACCTGTGCCTCTGGAAGTTTGGTCTTTCCGCCGCCTCGCAGGTAGGCGTCAAAGAACGGGAACTCGATGTCGTCCTCAAAGTGGGTGGAGAGCCCTCCAGGGAACTTGAGGGCACCCAACGAATTGAAGCCTGGGTCTTCCCAACCGCCGTGGTACCACGGACCCATCGCGAAGTAGGTGTCGATCTTCGGGTTCTGGGCTTTAGTGGATTTGTAGATATTTTGAGCGCCCCAGCAGTCTTCAGCATCAAACATTCCCCCCACTGCGAGGATGGCGCAGTGGACGTTCTTCATTTTGCTGGGCAGGCTCCGGGCTTGCCAGAAGTCGTCGTAGTTCGGATGGACCATGAGGTCGTTCCAGAACGCGACGCTTCCCTTCAGGATTTGGGAGTCGTAGTTGGGCAGCGCACCCATCTTGAGATACCACTTGTAGGCGTCTCCGCCGATATCCCATGCTGGGCCGGGTTTGGTGTCGGGACTGGGCACGGGCCGAGCCTGGCCAAAGCCGCTGTAGAAGCTGAAACCGTCCTGCACGAAGAGGACGCCGTTGTGATGGAAGTCGTCGCCGAGGAACCAATCGCTCACCGGGGCCTGGGGTGAGGATGCCTTGAGGGCCGGGTGGGAATTGATCGCGCCAACCGCGGCATAGAATCCCGGGTAGCTGACGCCCCACAGGCCGACACGGCCGTTGTTCGTCGGCACCTTCTTCACGAGGTAGTCGATGGAGTCGTAGGTGTCGGTGCTCTCGTCGATGTCTTGCGGCTTGAGGTGGACCTGGAGTTGGGGCCGGACGTCGACGAAGTCGCCCTCGCTGAGGTACTTCCCTCGCACGTCCTGGAAGGCAAAGATGTAGCCGGCACTCTTAAATTTCTGGGATCCCCGGAACCCATCCACGTACGCGCTCGGGCCGTAGGGGCCGGCGCTGTAAGGGGTGCGCTCGAAAAGGATGGGGTGCTTTCCCGTCTTCTTGGGGACGTAGACCGCAGTGTAGAGTCGCTTCCCGTCCCGCATCGGGATCATGTACTCGTGCTTGGTGTAGACGTCCTGGGTGCGTTGGGCGGTTGCCAGGGTCGCCAGGGTGAGTAGGGTTGGCACGAGCGATGTGCGGAGCATTTGCGTAGATTACCGAGCGAGGTCGCGTCGGTTTCGTTTGAATCATCGGCGGAGTTCCTGCGAGGGTTCAGTAACGCCAGCCACTAAGGCTCATCCCTAAAAACACAAACTTGGCCTAGGTTCAAATGAGGATGGGGCGAAGCGACCAGAGACGTCTTCGACCCCTTCGGGGTCGGTTTGGCGGCTCCCAATATGTTCTGGCTCGATGCGAACTCGCTCGCCCAGTTCGGTGGCTCAGAATGACAAGTCGCGGGCAATGGGGCTCGCCAGTCTACGCTCCCTTGCAGGCCCGAAAGTCTTGCAACAACAACACAGATTCGAACCTAAACTGAGCCTTAGGTTTAGGATGGAGCTCTAGCGACTGAAGAATCTCCCAAGTCACCATGACATCTGCGCTCCCGGCCCAGGGGCGGTCACGGTTCCCCATGAGGAGCACCATGCCCGGAACCAGCCGTCGGGGGAAACAGGTACGTTGAAATCAAATGAACACCTGTCCGATGATCAGCTTGCGCGCTAGCGCGCTTGGGCTTGTTGGCGCACTCAGCCTAGCCGCCAACGCTCAGGAAACTCCTCGACCGATCAAGGATGCGATTCAGCGGGCGGAAGTCGCGATTACGCGAATTGTTCAGATCAAGGACAGCGAGCGGACGTTCGACAACACCCTCGGTGCGCTCGATAATTTGAATGCCCGGCTCGATGACGATACCTCCCTCTGTATCTTCTTGGAGAACGTCTCGCCAAGCGCGAAGGAGCGGGATGACGCTCGAGCGGCGGATGAGGAAGTGAGCAATTGGCAGGTGACCGAGGGCAAGCGCGAGGACCTGTACAAGGCGATCAAGACGTACGCCGACACCAGCCCCCAACTCACCGGTGAGCAAGCGCGGCTACTGAAGTTCACGATGCGCGACTACCACCGCGCGGGGATGGATCTCTCTCCGGAGCATCGGTCTCGGTTGGCTTCGATTGAGATGGAGCTGAACAAGCTGGGGATTCAATTCCAGCAAGGAATTGCGGACGATGAGACCACGATTCCTTTCACCCTTTCCGAACTTAAGGGGACGCCGAAGGACGTTCTCGATCGGCAGATCAAGAGTGCGGGGCTCGTTTTGGTGGCTCTGGATTCCCCCACGTTTAGCGGGATGATGGATTTCTGCGAAAATGAGCAGACCCGGCAGAGGGCGTGGACCGAGTTCAAGCGGCGGGGCGGGCACAAGAACGTTGAAGTGCTCGAGAAGATGATCAGGCTGCGAGCAGAGCAGGCGACGATCCTCGGTTACAAGTCCTCGGCCGACTACACGCTCGAGCCTCGCATGGCGAAGGACGCGGCAACGGTTGCCAAGTTCTATCGAGACCTTCGACCGATCGTGCGGAAGAAGGCGGCCCTCGACTGGAAGCAGTTCACCGACGCGAAGCGCGCCGACAGCCACAACCCGAAGGCGACATTCCAGCCGTGGGATTACAGCTACTACAAGAACAAGCTGATGCGCGACAAGTATGCGGTGGATAGCCGCAAGGTCGCCGAATACTTCCCAATGCAGCGGGTCATCGGCGGGCTATTCAGCATCACCCAGTCGCTCTATGGCGTTCAGTACAAAGAGGTCACCTCTCAGGCAGCGGGCTTGGGCTACAAACTTTGGCACCCGGACGTGAAGCTGTACGAGGTGAACGACAAGGCGACGGGAAAAACAATTGGTCGGTTCTTTCTGGACCTCTATCCCCGAGAGGGCAAGTACACCCACGCGGCCTGTTGGGGGCTTCAGGGGCACAAGGTGTTTGGAGATGGATCGGTGCAGATTCCTCTCGCTGCTCTTGTCTGCAACGTGACGAAGCCGACCGCTTCGAAGCCATCGCTATTGCCCCACGACGAGGTGGAGACGATCTTCCACGAGTTCGGGCACGTGCTCCACAACATGTTCTCCTCCGCCCACTACGGAAGGTTTAGTGGCACCAGCGTCGAGCGAGACTTCGTGGAGGCACCCTCGCAGATGTTCGAGAATTGGGTTTGGGATGGCAAGGTGCTGAACACGTTTGCCGGCCACTATCAATCGAAGAAGCCGTTCCCGGCTTCCCTACTGAAGGGCATGCTGGCGGCGCGAAACCTCGGCAGCGGCCTCGAGGCAGAGCATCAGTTCTACTACGGCATCGTGGATCAGAAGTATCACACCGCTCCCGGTGGCGTGGTGGACACCACGAAAACCGGCATTCAAACCTTGGGTGAGGTTGAGCAATATAAGGGAATTCCGGGGACGTTCTTCCAGTCGTCGTTCGACCATCTGGTCGGCTACGACTCGGCTTACTACGGCTACCAATGGTCGCTGGTGTACGCCCAGGACATGTACCAGCGGTTCGAGCAGCTTGGCGTGTTGAGCCCGAAGGCGGGCGCTTACTACCGAGAGAAGATTCTGAGTAAGGGCGGGACGGAGGACGCGTTCGACATGCTGCACGACTACCTGGGTCGGGCTCCGAAGCTGGATGCCTTCTTGAGGCATTTGGGGATTTCGAAGTAACTCCGGATCGTAGCGTCGGCGCCCCCGCCGATAAGTGTTGTACGACCGGAGGCGCGTCGAATGCGGTTTGCCTATTTGAAGCGTCCGGTTCCTTCGTTGACCCCGGCTCGATCGTGCAGCGCTCATCGGCGGGGGCGCCGACGCTACGTTCCGGACTCCGTTCACGGAATCTTCATGAATCTATACTAAAAAGTAAAGTAAGATGGTTCGGTGAGTGTGATCCTTCCCGCCGACGCCAAATTCGTGGCCATCAACGAGATTCATTGCGAGGCTTCGTACCTCGGTCGCTTTAAAGACCTATTTGCCACACGGGCCCACACGATCGACCGTCGAGACGGGTTTGCTGGGATGGCGGTGCTTGAGCCGAGTACGCCCGAAGGACCGTATCTCATCATGAGTTACTGGAAAGACGAGGAGTCGTTCCAGGGTTGGACTCAATCCGAAGAGTTTCTCGAGGGCCACAAGCGTGGCTTCGAAGACATGCGGAAGGCCAAAGAGGCGGGCGAGACCCCGCCGATGCGGTCGAAGTTTTCTACCTATGCCGTCCTATCCCGGTAGCGCTACTGCCTTGCACATTGAGGGCAGTAACAGGACAATGAACATTCCCCCTGATTTTGTATGCCCCAATCTCCGTCACTAGTCAAACGTTTCGCCGCCTACTACCAGCCCCATCGGCGGGTGTTCTACACCGACCTCGCCTGTGCGCTCTTGAGTGGGACGCTGGATCTTGCCTTCCCGCTGGCCATGCGGTCCTTTGTGGACAACCTCTTGCCGAGCGGAAATATGGGTCTTATCCTCTTCGCGGCGATCGGGCTGATGGGAGTGTTCCTGTTGAACACCGGCCTCCAATACTTCATGAACTATTGGGGCCACGTGCTTGGTATCGCGATCGAAACGGAGATGCGACGGAAGATCTTCGATCATCTGCAGAAGCTCTCGTTCCGGTTCTTTGACAACACGAAGACGGGACACCTAGTGGGTCGGGTGACGAAGGACTTGGAGGACGTCGGCGAGGTGGCCCACCACGGACCTGAGGATGCGTTGGTCGCGGTGATGACCTTCATCGGCGCGTTCGCGGTGATGTTCATGCTGAACTCGAAGCTCGCGGTGCTGACTGCGTGCATCGTCCCGCCCACAGCTTGGATCTCGGCTCGGTACGGCGCGAAGATGACGAACACCTTCCGTTCCCTCTTCGGCCGAGTGGGTGAGTTCAACGCCCGGATCGAGGAGAACGTGGGCGGCATTCGGGTGGTCCAGGCGTTCGCCAACGAGGAGCACGAAAAGAAGCTCTTCGCGGTGGAGAACGGCAAGTATCAGGACACCAAACTTCAGGCTTACCGGCTGATGTCGAACAGCATGTCGCTGAGCTACATGACGATGCGCGTCGTACAGCTCTTTGTGCTTTTGACCGGTGCGTATTTCGTGCTTCACAAAGAGCTTTCGATGGGCGGATTCGTGGCCTTCCAGCAGCTCATGGTCGTGTTCTTTCAGCCGGTACAGAAGATGAACGCGGTTCTCGAACTCTATCCGAAGGGGATCGCGGGCTTCAAGCGGTACACCGAATTGCTCGACACTGCTCCCGACATCGCGGACCGAAAGGAGGCGCGTGACATTGGGTTGCTTCAGGGTGAGATTCGATACGAGCAGGTTGGGTTTGGATACGAGGCCAACCGGCAGGTCTTGGATTGCATCGACCTCGCGGTTCATCCCGGCGAGACGGTGGCGTTCGTTGGCCCTAGCGGCGCGGGTAAGACGACGATCTGCTCTCTGTTGCCCCGGTTCTACGAGCCGCAGTCGGGGCGAATCACGATTGATGGGATCGACATCCGGGATATGACCTTGGCTTCACTTCGCCGTAACATCGGCATCGTGCAGCAAGACGTTTTCCTCTTCGCGGGCACGATTCGGGAGAACATCGCCTATGGGCGTTTGGATGCCCCTGAAAACGAAATCTGGGAGGCGGCCCGGCGCGCGCGGTTGGTCGACATGATTGAAGCGTTGCCGAATGGATTGGATACAGTCGTCGGCGAGCGCGGCGTGAAGCTCTCTGGCGGACAGAAGCAGCGCATGGCGATCGCCCGCATGTTCTTGAAAAACCCGCCGATTCTGATTCTCGACGAGGCGACTTCGGCGCTGGACACCGAGACGGAGCGCGCAATTCAGGCTTCGTTGGCGGAGTTGGCGGTGGGTCGGACGACGTTGGTCATCGCTCACCGGCTGGCGACGATTCAGAACGCGGATCGGATTGTCGTGGTGGACGAGACGGGGGTCGCCGAGCAAGGTCGTCACGAAGAGCTAGTTGCTGCGGGCGGCGTGTATCGTCGGCTGCATGAGGCGCAGTTTCTGGGTGGACCGGCATAGCTTCGCTTTGGTGCTAGGTGTTGGGCCCGAGAGGAGGCCACCCGGCGACCCTGAATTGCGTCAGGCAAGTAAACTCCCACATGGCTTTCCGGCCCGAACACCGAACCCTAACACCTAACACCCCTTGACCCCTTCGAAATTGTGTCAACCTATTGTCTGACGCCATGACGCAGATTCGTGAGAACATCTTTCATATCACCGACACCGACCTCGGCTCTCCCCGCGACACCGGGTATGCGACGGTTGAGGGGTTGGGTGAAGTGTTGATTGACGCGGCGGATAAGCGATACATTGACGAGGCGCTCGCGGCGGGTGTGGAGCCTTCTTTCTTCGTGAGCAAGTCGGACGCCCTGAAGGGTGCCTATGTCGTTGTTTCGCGGCAGTGGCCGGCCTGAGTTCCGTTGGCAGTTTTCTGTTGGCCGAGAACCAGTCGTTTTTGACGCCAAGTCGCGCCGATGCAATCGTCGGCTACACGGCGTCGCCGGGATGAATCGGTGGTTTGTCGGTATCCGAATTCCTAGGGACAAATAGAAAGGGCTCCGAAAGCCTTTCGGCTGCCGGAACCCTTCAACTCAATTCGTGAGTTGCTTCTACTCGTTCTTAGCGCCAGCGGTGATCCAGGCCTTGATCGTGTTGATCTCAGCATCTGGGACGCCGCCACCGGGGGGCATCTTGGGCATTTTCGTGCCTAGCATGTACTGGACGAGGTCGCTGTTCGCGTCTCCTGCGGTGACGATCGGGGTGCCTCGGCGGCCAGCCATGACGCCTGCGTAGGAGGCGAGGTTGACGCCAGCCTTGGGGCGATCTCCGCCGTGGCAGGGCATACAGCGTCGGTTGAGGATGTCGGCAACGGCGGCCCAGTTGGCTGCGTTGGCGGCTTTCTCGACCTTCTTGGAGCCTGCGGGAGCGGTGAAGGCGAAGGTGTCATCGGGGATGGGCTTGTCGGAGATCTTCATCTCGGACGCCATGATCAGAGTCTCAGGCTTGTCTGGCTTGTCGGTCGGCTTCAGCGAAATGCCTCGGGCGACACCCGTCTTGGTATCGATGTAAAGCGTGAACGCAATGTTCTCGCCCTTCAGCGCAACCTCGGTGACCTCGTTCTTCTTGATAACGCGCTTTGGCCCGACGGTGACCGTCTTAATCTTCTTGAACGGATCCTCGACGAAGAACGCACCCCACGGAAGGATGTCGTCCCCCTGGACTCGCTTCATCAGCCATTCCTTGGTCGCGTCGGACTCGGTGTAGGTGTTGTCCGCCTTGTTCAGCTCCCAAACCGTCTTGCCGTCCGACTGAAGAATCATCTTCGGGGTCTCGAGCTTGATGAAGTTGGGCTTGCTGTACCAGAGGTGGCTGGTCTCGGCCGCGCCCAACTCTTTGCGGGTGTCGAAGGTGATGTCGATCGACTTCGCATCCTTCAGGGCGTTGATGTGGTTTTTGAGAATGGGGCTCTCCACCTGGAACGCATAAAGGGATCCAAGGGCAAGCGGAACGAGGGCATAAAAAGCTAGCTTCATCTTAGGGCACCGGCATAGACGTTTGGAATCGCAAAAAAGTTGGGTCGCCGAATGGCCTATTCTTGCAATCGATTCATGAGTTCAGACGTGTCAATACTAGTAAGAGGAACTCCCACTTGATTAGAACTTTAGCACGACTTATTGGGCATCGAGCGATACATAACCCAAGAAACGCCAACGGTGTATTCAACATTAAGCTGGGCTTCGCCATGCTGAAGGATCGCGGCATCCCGGTGACCTCGAAAGTTCTGGCCCTTGGTGTGGGCGTCGCGCTTACCGGGGCACTCGTTCTTCTGGAAGTTCCGTTCGAGTTTTTGGTCGGTCTTTTGGTTCCCGTCGTCGGCCTTGGGGCGGATGTGGCAATTGACGGCGTCGAGGCACTGATCATGCCGGTGGTCTTCGCTTGTATGGTGTTGCCGCGGTTGCATCCGCGGGCTTTTGAAGTCTCCTCGTAGGGTCGGCGCGCCCGCCGATGTCGTTGCGCGACTCACCGTGCTGTAAATCAGGATGAGCGAAAGGCGATCAGCGAACTCCAAAAATGGTCGGTCGTGCGGCTACATCGGCGGGGGCGCTACGGGGGAAGACGCTATGGGTGGATCCTGACGACTCGAAACCCTTCCGCCTGAGTCGTGCCCATCCTTGTGCCGTCGTCCTCGTGCAGGCTCGCGACCATGTTGGACACCCTCTCCAACTTCTCACCCGAGAACTGGCTTTTGTGGATGCTGAGCCCATGACGAATTTCGTCCCACTGGTCGGTGGTGTCGATGAAGAAGTTGGGTGCGATGGTGGAGAACTTGAGGAGCCATTTGTAGATGCCCGCGATCACTAAGACCAAGGAGCCGTAGGCGATGAGGCGGCGTCGGATGCCTCGCTTCTTGCGGGCCCTCTTGTCGATGTCCTCTTCTGCCATTGAAACGCTCAAGGGTAGGAACAGTTGATCTCCCTTCAAAGTTCAGGAAGTCTTGGAACTATCCGCCAAACCGCGCGTTAGGAAGGACATGAAGCCTTTGGGTTTTGGGCTACTCGCCCTCGTCATCGCCTCGTGCGCGGTTGCGCCTGCCATGCTCGTCGGTTCCGATAAGGGGAGCCCCAAGCGAAAGGATAAGGTGGTTCACACCGACGCCGAGTGGAAGAAGCTCCTCAACCCGAAGGCTTATCACATCCTTCGAGAGGAGGGCACGGAGCCGTCGTTCTCCAACGACCTCTACAAGAACCACGAGGTGGGCGCATTCTACTGCGCGGGCTGTGGGAATCTCCTCTTCAAATCCGAGGACAAGTTCGAATCCGGCACCGGTTGGCCGTCCTATGTGAAGCCCGCAAACAAGCTCTCGGTCTGGAAGAAGGGCGATTTGAGTGACGGCATGGATCGCGACGAGATCAAGTGCGCGAAGTGCGACGGCCACCTCGGCCACGTGTTCGACGACGGCCCCCCGGATCGGGGCGGGTTGCGCTATTGCATCGATGGCGACGCTTTGGTTTTCAAGAAGGCCGAGAAGAAAAAGTAATCCCCTCAGAACCCCCTCGCTCCTCCGGGGGAGAGGGCAGGGGGTGAGGGGCGGCTCGCCGGCAAAGTCAAGGGAGTCATCCACGCGTAGCGTGTAGCCGTCGCCTACGTGCGACGTACCCCCTCACATTCACAAATCAAAGGTTGCGTCGGGCGTAGCCGACGGTTACACGCTACGCGTGGATTGCTTCCCCGGGAGGGGCGAGGGGTTCTGAGGATCTCCGGATGCATAAAACTTGACTTTTGCGTCCAGATTGATCAGAATGCTCGTAGGAGAAGATGTCGCTGTCGACAACTCTTTCCGTCTCCCGCAAGCACTTATGTTAGAGATCACGAATCTTCACGCCAAGGTCGAGGAAAAGACCATTCTCCGGGGAATCAATTTGACTGTGAATGCCGGAGAAGTCCACGCGATCATGGGACCGAACGGCTCTGGGAAGTCGACGCTGGCCTCGATCATCGCGGGTAAGAGCGACTACGAAGTGACCGAGGGAAGCATCACCCTCGATGGCACGGATCTCCTCGAATTGGCTCCCGAAGAGCGAGCTGCGGAAGGCGTTTTCCTCGCATTTCAGTACCCGGTCGAGATTCCCGGCGTAACCAACACCTACTTCCTCCGCGCTGCCCTCAACGCGGGCCGCAAGCACCGAGGCGAACCCGAGCTTTCGATGATGGACTTCATGAAGCACATCAAGAGCAAGGTTGAGATGATGGAGCTGGACAAGTCTCTCCTCTCACGCTCGGTGAACGAGGGCTTCTCGGGTGGCGAGAAGAAGCGCAACGAGATCTTCCAGATGGCGGTCCTCGAGCCGCGACTCGCCGTGCTCGACGAGACCGACTCAGGCCTAGACATCGATGCTCTCAAGGTGGTTGCCAGCGGGGTGAACAACCTGCGATCGCCCGAGCGCGCGATCGTGGTAGTGACTCACTACCAGCGACTGCTGAACTACATCGTTCCCGACTTCGTGCACATCCTGATGGATGGCCGAATCGTGAAGTCCGGAGGCAAAGAACTTGCCCTCGAACTCGAAGAGAAGGGATACGGATTCGTCGAAGAGGAACTCGCCGCCAAAGCCTAAATGACCGATTTGCAAAACAGACCGAATAGCCTCGTTGACAACTACGACGCAATCGTCAAGCTCCTCGCCACCTACGGTCCGGTCGAGCTGAACGCGGTGCGTGAAAAAGCATTTCGCGAGTATTCCGAGTTCGGCCTGCCGACCACCAAAGACGAGGAGTTTAAGTACGTCTCTCTTAGGCTGCTCGAAGAGGGCAAGTTTGAGCCCGCTTACGGCGCGACGGTGACTCGACATGAAGTCGAGCAACTGCCCTTGGGCAAGATGGACAGCGCGACGGTTTCCTTCGTCAACGGCCAGTACGCACCGGAGATCTCTCGCGAGCAGACTTTGCCGGGCGGCGCGTTTGCGGGCAGCCTGGAAGACGGCTTCACGATCTACGAAGACAAGATCCTGGAGCACCTTGGGAAGGTCGCAACCCTCAAGGGCAAGCTGGGGACGACAAACGACGAGCGGTTCGTCTATCTGAACACCGCCTACCTCGGCGAGGGCGCTTTTGTTTACGTGCCGAAAGGCGTCGTTCTCGAACATCCGATCCACATTCAGTACCTGTTCAAGGCCGACCACGGTCCGCTCGTGAGCCACCCCCGCACCCTCATCGTGCTGGAAGAAGGCGCTCAGGCGAAGGTGGTTGAGAGCTACATCGGATTGGACGGTGTGGTGTTCACGAACGCGGTCACCGAGGTCTTCATGGGCATCCATTCGATCTTGGAGCACGACCGGTTTCAGCAGGAAGGCCCAGATTCGGTCCACATCGCAACGACTGCGGTTCACCAGGATGCGTCGTCAACCTTCACGTCGAGCAACGTCTCCTTCGGCGCTCGCATCGCTCGCAATGATTTGAACGTGTGGTTGAACGGTGAGCACACCGAGACATGGCTCAACGGCGCTTACGTCGCCTTCGGCGAGCAAGTGGTCGACAACCACACGCGAATCGATCACGCCAAGCCGAACTGCAACTCGTTCGAGGTCTACAAGGGCGTTCTCGGGGGCAAGGCGACGGGCATCTTCAACGGCAAGATCTTCGTTTACGAAGATGCTCAGAAGACGGACGCGAAGCAGACCAACCAAGCGATCCTGCTTTCTCCGACTGCAACAATCAACACGAAGCCCCAGCTCGAGATTTTCGCCGACGACGTGAAGTGCACCCATGGGGCGACAATCGGTCAGCTTCGAGACGAAGCGCTGTTCTATCTTCGCGCCCGCGGCATCCCGAAGGATCAGGCGATCGGGCTTCTGGTCTACGCTTTCGCGGCCGAAGTGATCGAGAAGATCACGGTCACCGAAGCGCGAGAAGCGCTTGAGAAGACCCTCTTTGCTCGCTTGAGCGAGAGCCAAAACCTGCCCGAGCCACTCGAGGAGTAATGCTTCCCTTTGCCGCCAAACCCGCTCCGGAGATGGTGCCCCTTTCCCAAGGGGGAACCGTGGGGGAGGGGGTTGGGCTCACCGACGACTTTGGGTACCGAGGGTTGCCGACCTACTGTCTACGTAAGATTCCCTCCCCTTGGGGAGGGGCAGGGGTGGGGTTCGACCACCGACCGACTATCGCTTTAGCCACGGCTCCAACCCAGAGAATTTCTTCCGCTCGACCGACCACCTTTCGGCTGGCGAACCCCACCCCTACCCCTACCCCTCCCCAAGGGGAGGGAGCCCTCGTCTCCAACTTTGTCGGTGGGCGGACCCCCACCCTACCCTCCCCCTCCAGCGCACGAACCATCGCTGCAAGGGGAGGCACTTCGGAGGATTTGCGATGAGCTTCGACGTCGACCAAATCCGCGGGGACTTTCCTATCCTCCAGACCGCCGTCAACGGACAACCGATTGCCTACCTCGACTCTGCCGCAACCTCCCAGAAGCCCCAACAAGTCCTCGACCGAGTCGACCAATACTGGCGGGAGGAGAACGCGAATGTGCACCGGGGCGTGCACATCCTCAGCCAGCGCGCAACCAAGGCTTATGAAGGGAGTCGCGAGAAGGTGCGGCAGTTCCTTGGTGCGGAGAGCCTGAAGGAAATCATTTTCACGAAGGGGTGTACGGAGGCGATCAACCTCGTCGCCGCTGTCCTGCCGCTCACCAAAGATGATGTGGTCCTGATTTCCACGATGGAGCACCACAGCAACATCGTGCCGTGGCAGATGACCGGGGCGAAGATCAAACCGATTCCCGTCACCGATGAGGGAGAGATCGACCTTGGGGCCTATACGCAACTCCTGAAAGGGAACCCAGTCAAGGTGGTTGCGATCGTCCACATAAGCAACTCGCTGGGGACGATCAACCCAATCAAAGAAATGACTCGGATGGCCCACGATGCGGGCGCGCTGGTCCTCGTGGATGGTGCTCAGGCCGGGCCTCATCTGGAGATCGATGTCCAAAACCTAGACGCCGATTTTTACACCCTGAGCTGCCACAAGATTTATGCGCCCACGGGAGTGGGCGTGCTGTACGGGAAGGAAAAGCTCCTGAATGAGTTGCCGCCGTACCAAGGTGGTGGCGATATGATTCGCACGGTGGCAATCGAGAGCAGCACCTACGCGGACCTCCCGGCCAAGTACGAGGCGGGGACGCCGAACATCGGTGGCGTCGTAGGGCTCGGCGCCGCGATCGACTATCTCGCTTCCCAAGACCGCAAACAGCTTCAAAACTACGAGGACGAACTGACGAAGCACGCAACCGAAGAGCTGCTCAAGATTGAGGGCGTGAGCATCAAAGGGAACGTGGCCAACAAGGCGAGCGTCATCTCTTTCTTGATGGCCGACGCCCACCCGCACGACATCGGAACAATCCTGGATGGCGAGGGGGTTGGGATCCGGACGGGGCACCACTGCTGCATGCCGCTGATGACTCGTTTCAAGATTCCTGCCACGGCGCGGGCCTCGTTTGCGTTTTACAATACGCATGCTGAAGTCGAGAGACTGATAGAAGGCGTAAAGAAAGTGAAGGGGATGTTTGCGTAGTTATGTCGCTTGACTTGAGGGAGCTATATCAGGAGGTCATTCTCGACCACAACAAGAGGCCGAGAAATCATGGCAAGCTGCCGGAGCCAACCGGCTCCGCTGAAGGGCATAACCCACTTTGCGGAGACAACGTCACCGTCTACGTTCACCAAACGGATGGTCGAGTCACCGATATCAGCTTCGAAGGCGCAGGTTGCGCTATCTCTACCGCGAGCGCATCTCTGATGACGGAAGCGATCAAGGGCAAGTCCCTCGACGAAGCGGAAGCGATCTTTCGCGAGTTTCAGATGATGGTCACGGAAATCGGCGAGGCGACCCCTCACCCAGAGCTTGGCGACCTCGAGGTTTTGGCTGGAGTTCGCGAGTACCCAGTCCGAATCAAGTGCGCTACCCTTCCATGGCACACAATGCACGCCGCTCTGGCTGGGCGACAAAAGGTGAGCACCGAATAGATATGCCGAAACCAGTTGAGATGCCTTCGGGCGAAAAGCGAGAATTGACCACGATCGAGCGATCGCTCTTTGAGAGCGAGGTGGTCGAGCAAATCCGCACGGTTTACGATCCTGAGATTCCCGTGAACGTGTACGACCTCGGGCTCATCTACGACATCCAGGTGGCCGATAACAAGGATGTCCACATCATGATGACCCTCACATCGCCAGCCTGTCCGGTCGCCGGAATTCTGCCCGGTGAGGTCGAGGGAGCCGTGAGGCAGACGCCAGGAATTGGCAAAGTTTCCGTCGAACTCACGTGGGATCCCCCATTTGGAATCGAGATGATGAGCGATGACGTCAAACTGATGTTGGGTATCGACTGATGAAGTTTTCTGCTCAGGAAGAATATGGCCTCCGCTGCCTGCTCCAAATTGGCCGACTCGAGCTGGCGGAGAGCATGACGATTCCTGAGATTAGCCGACTCGAGGGGTTGACCTCGACCCACGTTGCCAAGCTGCTGATGATCCTCCGTAAAGAGGGGTTCATCACAAGCACACGCGGCCAGGCGGGTGGCTACACCCTTGCTCGGCCGGCATCCCAGATCGCGGTCGGCGATGTCTTGGGTGCTTTAGGCGGACGGCTGTACGACGACGAGTTCTGCGGTCGACACTCCGGCCACCAAGCCATCTGCACTCATGCCGTGGACTGTTCGGTTAGATCCCTTTGGCAGGTTTTGCAGGGGGCGGTTGATAACGCTTTGAGCGGGTTTACGTTGGAAGAGTTGTTGAAGCAGAAGGAGCCCACTTTGAATGTGCAGCTCTTCGATGCGCCACCACGCAGAACCGCAGTCGCCGAAAGACCATGATCACCTTTCCCGTCACCATCTCCGATAGCGCTTTGGCTCAGGTCAAGCGGTTGGTCGCCAAGGATGGGCGCGAGGGCGTCAAGTTACGATTGGGCGTGAAGGGCGGCGGATGCAGCGGCCTCGAGTACGTGATGAAGCTAGAGCCTACGGCTCGCGAGACGGATTTGGTTTTAGTGGTCGACGGGGTCGAGATCGTCTGCGACCCGAAGAGCGCGACCTTCCTTGAGGGAAGTATTTTTGACTACACCGGCAACCTGATTGGTGGTGGCTTCAAGTTCGAGAACCCGAACGCAGCCCGCAGTTGTGGCTGCGGGACGAGCTTCACACCGAAGAAGTCAGCATGAGGTAGTGCCGGCTTCAATAGAGCCTCACTCCGTTCGGCACCGGGTGGCCGGGCTGGGCCAGGACGACCTCTCCCGGAGCGCGATCGAAACCGCAGACGAGGCACTCGGACTCGAATCCAGCGATTCGCTTCGGCGGAAAATTAAGCACGGCCACCACCTGCTTACCAACCAGCTCGTCCAGCTGATAGACCTTAGTGATCTGGGCGCTGGAGCGCCGAACACCGAGCTCTCCGAAGTCGATGGTGAGCTTGTAGGCGGGCTTTCGAGCTTCGGGGAAGGGTTCGACGGCGATGATCGTCCCGACCCGGAATTCGATCTTCTCAAAGTCCTCGTACGCGATTTCCATTGTGAGGATGTTGGCGTATTTATTGGCCTATCGGATGGACTCCGGGCGATAGGCCGGCCCCTTCAAAGGCTCGGTCACAAACAACTGGAACTGATGCTCCGGAACCCCTTGCGACTCAAACCACCGACCGACCGCCTGATACACCCGGACCTCTGGATATGGCGGGACGTTCAGGTCAGCGACCGCCCAGCGAGACACGTCGAGGGATCGCTCGATGCCGATATGGCTGAGATACGGCGTGATTGAACGAGGCACTTTTGCATCGCTCGTAAAGACGATCAACGCCTGGGTGGGCTTGCCGGAGTAGAGGGAGGCGGAGAGGTAGTCGTCCCAGAGGCCGACGAAGTTCAATCCCGGCATCACCCCGGTCAGGCCAACAACGACCTTGCCGGCAAGACTTTTCCAGGCAGAAGGAAACAGAGGGTTGTCGGCATTGTAGAACAGCGCGATCCCAAGGAAGATCATCCAGAAGTTCCAGGGCCAAATCACCGAGTTAGCGTTCGCACCGAAGGGACCTAGCACGATCAAGAGAAAAACATGCATCCCGCCGGCCCCGATCAGGCCAAACAACCGAGTTCTTCGAAAGGCCAAAAGCATTCCAATCGAGAACTCGAAAAAGGGAGCCAAGAACCAAAGCGGCTTCAACGCCTCCAAGTGGAAGGGACGCAAGAGCCAGGGAAAGGCAAACGTCTCGAAGGCAACGTTCGCCTTCGAGAGTCCACTCCAGGCGTACAGCGCGACAAACAGAAACTGGCACGCCCCCAATGCCCGAGACTCATCCGACGCCCAAGCCAGAACCGCAAAGAGCAGGAGAGATTGGTAGATCCATGGCTGTAGTCGAGTGATGTCAAAAGCCACCAATACAACACCGGAAACGACCGCCACAAAAAGAGGAATTCGAGACTTCGGAAATGCGGCGACCGCCAAGATCGCAAGGACAAAGACGGACGAAACCAAAATCGTGACGCCTTGCGAAAGCGACCCGAACCCCTCCAACGCGGGCACGGTTGGGTAGCTGCGATCTGCGGTCCACAGTCGGGGGCAAAGGGCGATGCCGGAGAGGACCATCGCACACAAGAGCCACCGAAAGATCCGAAGACGTTCCCGCATCCGAAGAGCTAGACGTTGAGATCGCGTAACACGGTTTCCCATCGGGCGCGTCCAAGAGGTATGAACACGGGTCCGTGTTTTCGGTTGCTTATCTTGATGGTTATCGGTCTCTTCGCCAGTCAGGCGGGGGGCCAGATGATTTCTCCTGACCCGATCGACAGCATAGATGCGCTAGTCGCGACCTCAAAGGCGATTTCCATCGGTACCGTGACCAGATCAACTATCGAAGAGAGGAAGGTTCAACGGACCTTTACGTTCACGGTCAGGGAGACTCTTCGAGGAGAGCCGGCTGCCCAGATTTCTGGAACAGCTCGGATACAGCGATTTCGGCCAAAAGTGACGGAGGCTCCTGCAGATCGTTTCCTTATCTTCTCGGGTCGGGAGAACAACGACCTCCGTGCCATCGACCTCGACAGTCCCGATCTTTCGGTAAGCACGGCCGACTTCCGTTGGATCTCTTCGCCAGAAACGGTCCTCTCTAAAGTGCGCAAGCTTCTCAAGGATCCGCCGGTCGAAGCAATGGCGATTCCTCCTCCCGAAAACCAAAGAGGCCAGGATTGGACGAAGGCAGCGGAAGGCTACGGCGGCAACCGGCTGATGGTTCCGATCGACGACCGCTTTCAAGGCCTCGCTTTTGAGTACGCACACACGCGAGATATCAGTCGGGCGTTTTACGCGATTGAAATGCTGCAGAAGCTTAAATCGGATGCGAATATCGCCAAGCTTAAGAAGCTTCTCGGGGATTCAACCTACATCGTTCGCTTGAAGGCAGAGGATTGGAATGGTGAAGAGATCCGAGCCTACATTCCAAGACTTGTCGCAACCGAAGTATTGAAACGCTGGAAAGTCCACTTCGATCCCGTAGTAACCGACGAGCGAATTTCCAAGATCGACACAATCCGTTCCTTGAAGATGACCGTCAACTACGAGGACCCAGCGATGAACCAGCTCGCAAAGGGTAAGAACCTTCAGACGCTCAACATCATGTACGGCGCGATGTCCACCGAACAGGTCCGCATCATCGGCACACTCACCCAGTTGAAGGATCTGGCTATCACGCGGGTCACGCTGGACGACGCCAAGTTCAAACAACTGCTTGGTTTGAAGAAGCTGCAGAAGCTAAACATCGACTACAACCCAGTCAGCGACGAAACCCTGAAAGAGTTGGCCCACTTCTCTGATCTGCGGGAGGTGAGCCTGTTCCACACTCACGCAACCGAGGCGGGAATTGCCGCCCTCAGAAAGGCGTGTCCCAACCTAAAGGTCGTGACGGAAAAGGAGGAATACCTCCCCTATTCCGATCCCGGCGGCCGCCAGGTCCCGATGAATTAACGGCTCGATCCCCTGGCCATTCTGGATCGCCGTTGCAAACTTGCCTTTTAGGATCAGAATCGGGGGGCAAAAGTCCTAGCGGCGGGATTCACGCTTGAACCCGACTTACACTAGTTTTGACACAAGGTGGAGAGACGCGGCCCGATACCGAACGGACCGGACTCGCAACCCGTCCGGTGTCTCACAAGGCCATGAAAGCAAACCTTTCCTATTCTTTCCGCGCACTGACAATCGCCTTGGCCGCACTAGGTGCCTCGACGGCGGTCTTCGCAGACAGCCCTATTACGATCGATGTCGAGCCCGTATTCGAGGGACTCACTCCGACGTCCGGGACATTTCCCATCGCGGTGACCTTCGAGAACAACGGGCCGGATGCGGTCGGAATGCTCTCGGTAGGTGAACTGAGCTACCCGGTCAACCTTCCGCGCGGCTCCCACAAGAAGCTCATTACTTATCCGGTGTCTCAGTGGGGCAGTGTCCAGTTTGTTTTCTCGTCCAACCAGGGGCTTATCCGTAAGGAGTATCGCAACGACCAGCCGACCTCTCAGGACAGCGGAGCGATCGCGCTCATTTCCGATACTCCTGGAGACCTCAGCTTCCTTCAGAGCTCTGGCTCTGGCAGCATGGGCGGCCAGGAAGCCATTCGGTTGCACGGCGTTTACTGCCAACCGGCCAACGCTCCCGACCGGCCCGCGGGATACCGAGGCATCGGCGCGGTCATGCTGGGCGGTGGATCCGAGCGGATGACCGACGAAGAAGTGAACGCGCTGAAGTCGTACGCTCTCACCGGAGGCACCCTCGTCTTCCTTGGCGGCGCTTCTTCCCCAATTCTTTCCGATCCGCGTTGGCAAGCCTTCCTCCCTGCTCACGACTTTAGCGCGATCACTCTCGGCACGTCGGCCAAGCTTGAAGCACTGGGCGATGAGTCGGTACCCTCGTTCACCATCCTCGACGGAAAGCCGATCAAGGGCGCGACAGCTAACTCCGACAATGGCCATCTCCTCTCCGCGGAGCGATCCATCGGACTTGGTCGAGCGCTCTACCTCTCGTACAATCCGCTGGATAGTCCCCTTAACAAGTGGCCGGGGCGCAAGGCGGCTCTGCTGAGCATGCTCAAGCCGACAATCTTTGGCTCAGGCACCAATTTGCTCGGGAGCTACAGCCGGGACACTTCAAACGATCCGCCGGTGATGTACAGCGCGCCGGGGGGAAGAACGTATGCCATTCCATCGGGAGTTCCGATGGCCCCGCGTCCGTTCGAAGGGACCGATGATCCATTCAGCACCAAGCTTCCGCCGACCGAGAAGGTGTTCGGTGTTCTAGGCGCCTACTTCTTTGTGGTGGTGCCCCTCAACTTTCTCATTCTTAAGAAGCTAAAACGTGGCGAACTCGCTTGGATTACGGCTCCCATATTGAGCTTAGGTTTCGCGGGCGCGCTGTTTAGCTCGGCCCAAAACCTGTACAGCCAAAAGATGTCAACCGCCACCCAGGGCCTCTTGGTCATCCAAGAAGGGGTCGACGACGGAATGTTCGTCGGTACAAGTCAAATGTTTGTACCGAGGAGCGGTCGGTACGACCTCAAGCTCACAGGTGTAGATAGTCTCGGAGCGGTGGACACCGACCGCTACTACTACGGCAGCCCGTTCGATCAAAACGACAACAGCACTCTCGATGCGATTGACACCGGAGAAGTAACCGTTCCCGATATGCCGGTTAACAACCTCGCATTTAAGGAAATTTCTTTCCGCCAGAGATTTCCCGTTGGCTCCTGGTTCTCGATCGATGCCAAGAGGGCCTCCAAATTCGTGGCCGATGTCACGGTACGGAACAACAGCCCGTACGCCGTAAGGGACGCCTACTTGATGGCGGCTGGCCAGGACTACAAGATTAAGGACCTCGAGCCTGGTCAGACGGTCACTGCCAGCATCAAGCATATTTCCGGCCAGCCCGACTCGAGCGGAGGCTTAGCTTCCTTCAGTGCCCGGTACGGCAGTGTCCTCCTTACGGGAAGTCTCGATGGACTGCGACCAGGGCCGCAAATTGGCAACGAAGTGGCAGGGCGACGACGCATCGAAGTCGCCGTGTTTGGCAAGGACATGGTAGGTAAATGAGAACCTCTCTCTGGAACACGCTCGTCATCGATAACCCGATGCTGATCGAGATCAGCCGGTTCCGCCGACGATTCTTCAGCTTCTCGGGAAGCCGGGGAATGAACAACGGCGTCTTGGCCCTGGCGATGATCTGCTACGCGGGTTTCGTGATGGTCGTGGTGAGCTGGCGAGGGGACGTACCCCCGATGACCCTGATTTGCGCGCAAACCGTGCTGCTTGCCCTCATCGCTCCCAGCATGCTCCACGGAGCGATCGCGGGAGAACGGGAAAGGCGGAGTTGGGATCTACTCTTGGTGGCTCCCATCTCGAAGGCACAACTTGTCGCCGGAAAGTTCATTGGTGCCCTCTCGGCAATCGCCCTCGGCGTGGGTCTTTTCAGCATTCCGACTCTCATCTCGGCGGCAACCTACCAGAAGTCGAATTTCTACGATTTGATGTTGGCGGAAGGGGTTTCGATCAGCTTTACGATCCTCGTGGCATCGCTCACTCTGTTGCTTTCTGCTCGAGTAAAGCGATCCTTCATGGCCTTGGGGGCCACCATCGGAGTCCTCGCCCTTGGGCTGCTCGTGCTACCCATGCTGTTCACCACCCTCATGGGATACGACCGGTTCTCGACCGAGGTCGTGATGTATCTGCACCCCGTGATGCCGCTCATGCACATCACTCAGGAAATCGAGGGTTACGTCGACCAGAATCCGCCCCTCGCGATGAGCCTTTTTGGCATCCCGCACATTCTCTTTTATCTCGCGATGTCCGCCATCCTTCTCGGCTGGGCCGAGCGAACGTTGAGCTTTGCCGACAACGAAGTCAAATTTATCCAAAAGACGAAAATCGATGCTTGAAGTCAAGAACCTAAGAAAAGAGTACACCGGCCTCACCGCCGTCAAAGGAATCTCGTTTAACCTACAACCGGGAGATATCTTTGGCTTCATCGGGTCTAACGGCGCCGGCAAGACGACGACGATCCGCATGATCTCGACGTTGCTGGAGCCCACCTCCGGTACCGCCGTTCTCAACGGCGCCGACATCCTCAAGGACGCGATGCAGGTCCGCCGGATGATCGGCTATATGCCGGACTTCTTCGGTCTTTACGACGACGTCAAAGTTTGGGAGTACCTCGACTTCTTCGCCGCGATCTATCAGGTCCCGGTTCGGCAGCGAGGCGAGGTTATCGACAACGTTCTCGAACTCACCGACCTCACGGTGAAGAAGGACGCCTTCGTCCAGTCGCTTTCGCGAGGTATGCAGCAGCGCCTCTGTCTAGCGCGCTGTCTCGTTCATGACCCCGCCCTGCTGCTCCTCGACGAGCCCGCTTCAGGGCTTGACCCGCGCGCTCGAGCGGAGCTGAAGGAGCTGATCGCTGAACTCGGTCGAATGGGCAAGATCGTTATCGTTTCCTCCCACATCCTCCCCGAGCTTGCCGACTTCTGCAACACGGTGGGGATCATCGAGCGCGGCGAACTACTCGCCTTTGGCCCGGTCAACCAGATCGTCCAAGGCTTGACTTCAACCCGTCTTCTCGAGGCGAAGCTTCTGGACGACGCTTCTGGAGCGGCCCACTTCATCACCGAACTACCCCACGTGGTCAGTGCACAGGCAACGGGCGATGGCGAGGTGAAGATCGACTACAGCGGCGACCACCTGGCCCAGGCCGACCTGCTCGCAAGCCTTGTCAGCAAGGGTTTCAAGGTCATTGGGTTCCGCGAGGAGCAGGCCGACCTCGAAGACGTGTTTCTTAAGCTCACGACGGGAGCAGTCAACTAGAGAGAACCAGCATGAACAACTTTGCCAACTGGATTACTCAAACGAAGAACGTGTATATAGGCAACGCCACGGCGGTGCGGGACTACCGTGTCCAGCTTCGGGGCAACCGATCCGTTCTTCTCTTCGGCATGTACCTGATCTTGCTGATCGGTACGGCGATGATCACCTACAGCAACACCGCTCACAACGAGACGATGTCGGTTGTTGACGCTCAGCGGAGCCTGCGGCAATTTTATCAGGTGATCATGTGGCTGCTCGCCGGGGTGGTGGCGATCGTGACTCCCGCGCTCTCCGCGACTGCGGTAGTTACCGAGCGGCTTCGGCAATCCCTCGACCTCGTCTTCTCGGCGCCGGTGTCGCCCCGTTACTACCTGGTCGGAAAGATGATCAGCAGCTATCGGTACACGTGGATGCTGCTGGTTCTGTCCCTTCCTGTGACGGCGGCCTGCGTCGTCTTGGGCGGCGCTTCGTGGTCAGATGTTTTGGTCACGTACCTCTTGCTGTCTTTCCACGCGCTGATCATCACATCAATCTCGCTTCTCCTCTCGACAGTCGCGGCCAAGCCGGTGGCGGCAATTATCTGGAGCTACGCGGCGACCGGAGTTTATCTGGCCGGAGCTTCGGGCCTCGCCGCGGCTGGTATGAGCATTCGATGGATGGCCCACGGCAGCGCGGCCAACGAACTTCCCTTCTACGGTGCCTTGAGCCCGTTCCTTGCAACCAACTATTCAAGCTCGTACAGTGTGATCAGTGGGTTCCACGTTCCGAACTGGATTCTCGCGGGAGTCGCTGCCCTGCTCATCAGCAAGATCTGCCTGCTTGGTGCGGGTTCGCTCTTGGCTCCTTCCGGTGGCTTGGAGACGAAGGGCCTTCGCATCTTCAGCTTGATTTACCTCTACGCCATCTTCTTTTATGGCGGAGGGACCGCCCTCGCAACCGTGTCGGTTACCGAACGCGGAATGTTCGCGGGATACCTCCTGGCATGGGGACTGATGCCGCTCATCCTTGTCCTTCCCTCGATCACTTGCTTTGGGTACGACGCGGAACGCCGGTTGAGGCCAAATGGCCCCCTCTCACTGAAATCGATTCTCACCGGCACGCCCGGAGGAGCACTTCCCTACATGGCGGCGCTCATCCTCGGCTCGGCAGCCATGCTCTGGCTCGGTGGCAAGATCGTCAGCGATGTCACCTTGCCGGCGACCTATGGCGCCTACGTAACCTACACGTTCGGGCTTTGGGCCTTCTTTTGGTCGGTCGGACGGTTTGCCTCTTCGTTCCTCACCGGAATCAAGGCGGCAAGGACCGCGCTTGTAGGAGCCTTTATGCTCCTACTCGTGATCCCCGCTCCGTTCCTAAGTGCGGTGGCAGGACGGGAATTCAGCGAGAATGGATACAACGTTTGGGATCTGTATGTGCTGAGACCCATCCTCGGCGGTGGCATGAGCGCATACCACGATCGAACGTCGTTGACCTTGTTCTATGGCGTCGTCTTCCTCGTCATCGCGGGCCTCGTTTCGGCAGCGGCAGAAGCAAATCTACGCAAACAAAAGCAGATTAAAAATGCAGGTAATTTCGCAGCGGCTTAAGGGTTTTGAGCGTCGAGTACGCCTGGTTCGCGCATGGCGCGGGATTGCGATCGGCGCGTGTATGGGTGCGGCGGTTGACGCCGTATGGGCGATCCTCGACTGGCGCGGCCTGGCCTACACCGAGTGGTCCCAAATGGGCCTCGTCTTCGGCGGTGGCGCCTTGATTGGTGGACTTGTCGGGTTGGGCTGGCGGGTCTCGCAGAAGGGCTTATCCGACAGTATCGACCGTCGCGCAGGACTTGAGAATCGCCTCACCACCGCCCTCGAGCGTAGCGAGCAGCATGACTCTTTTGATGCCGCCCTTCAGGCAGATGCCGAACAGAGATTCGCGAACCTAAAACCGGCCAAGGTCTATCCGGTCCGCGTCGGACGATGGCACGCCGGAGCGATTGCCCTCTCCGCGGTGGCCGCGTCAATCTTCCTGCTAGGCAACTCGCCCCTCCTGCTCAGCGATGAGGCGAAGAAGGACCACGCCGACCTGAAAAAGCAAGGCCAAACGGTAGAGCGGATCACCAAGGAGAACCTCGAAGATCCCAAGGATCAGAAGGACATGACGGAGGACGAGCGCAAGCTCGACAAGGAGCTCCGCAAGTACCAGAAGGACTTAGAGAAAGCGCGCCTAACCAAAGAAGATGCCCTCCAAAAGGCGAACGAGCTGCAGGAGAAGGCCGAAGAGCTCACCAAGCAGAGCGCAGAGGCGACCCAAGAGAGCCTTGCCCAGGCCGAAACCGCCTTAGAGAAGATGCAGAAAGCGGAGCTCGAGAAGTCAAACATGGGCAAAGTCGATCCTTCGATGGCTCAGCTTTCCACCCAACAGCGGGAAGAGGCCCTCAAGAAAAACGCCCAGAAACAGAAGGACCTGAAGGATCAGATGAAGGCCCTTCAGAACAAGCTTGACGACTTGAACAAGCAGCTTGCGAATAAGAACCTCTCGGCCGAACAGCGCAAGGCACTTGAGGAGCAAAAGAAAGCTCTCGAAGCGGCGATGAAGGATCTGCAGAAGCAGATGAAGAACGCGCAAAGCCAAGAAGAGGCGCTCAAGCTCTCCAAGGATGCCATGGATGTCTTCAACAAGATGATGAAGAATCCGCTGTACAAGCAACTTCAAGAACTCGCCGAGAAGATGGCGAAGAAGCTGGGCCAGGCAGCGGAAGCGGGCCAGCAGAAGCAGCGGCCCAAGCTCACCAAAGAAGAGCGCGAAGAGATGCAGAAGCACCTCGAAGAGCTTGCCCGGGAACTAAAAGACGACAAGGCGATGGAGGCGTACCTCAAGGCCTTGGTTGAGGCGATGAAGAACGCCAACAAGCTGGGCCGATGTGCCAACCTCATTCCCGGCCTCCACATTCCGATTCCGGGCGCGGGCATGCCGACTCAAGATATCTGGCAGGGCGACACTGGCGTGATCAACAAGCTCGACAAGCCAGTCGCGAGCCAAGGCAAGACTTTCGAGACTCAGATCACCGGCCAAAAGCGGGAGACCGCGGCGCCCGAGGCTTATGTGGAAATCAAGGCACCGACCTTAGTCGGCAACCGCACGTCGGTCCCTTACAAACAGGTTCTCCCTAGCTACAAGAAGAAGGCAGAAGCCGCCCTCGATCACCAACAGATCCCCAAAGAGCACGAGAAGCGCGTGCGCGAATACTTCGAGAGCCTCACCGGCGGAAAGAAAAACTAGATCCCATCAATCATGGAAGACGCAACTTGGTTTAAATCGACCTTCGACTCCATTCGGAGTGAGGTCCAAAAGGTCATTGTCGGTCAACACGACATCGTGGAAGGCGTGCTCATCGGCCTCGCGGCCAGCGGGCATGTGCTCCTCGAGGGCATGCCGGGCCTGGGCAAGACCCTGCTCGTGCGGTCCCTCGCTCGATCGCTGTCGCTCGACTTCTCGCGCATCCAGTTCACGCCGGACATGATGCCCGCCGACGTGACGGGCACGAACGTTTTGGCCAGTGGCGACACGGGTGCTCGCGCATTCGAGTTCCGCCGCGGACCGCTGTTTGCGAACATCGTCCTCGCCGACGAAATCAACCGCGCGACTCCCAAGACGCAGTCTGCTCTGCTCGAAGCGATGCAAGAGCGGTCGGTGACGGTCGGCGGCAAGCGGCACGAATTAGCGGAGCCGTTCCTCGTCATGGCAACCCAGAACCCGGTAGAGCAAGAAGGCACCTACCCCCTCCCCGAAGCCCAACTCGACCGCTTCTTCTTCAAGCTTCTGGTCCCCTTCCCCAGCAAGTCAGAACTCGCAGAGGTTGTGACTCGAACAACCGGAACTTCGGAAGCCGATGTTTCTCCGGTTGCGGATCTACATGCGGTTCTTAGGATGCGCTCCATCGTTCGCGGCATGCCCATCGCCGAGAACGTGCTGGACTACGGCCTCTCGCTGGTCGTCGCGACTCACCCGGAGGGTGAAGGCTCATCCCCGATCGCTGCCCGATACTGCCGGTATGGATCCTCGCCCCGAGGCGCTCAGTCCATGGTGACCGCCGCCAAAGTCCACGCGCTCCTCGCCGGAAGGTTTAACGTTGCAAAGGAAGACCTGCGCAAGGCGCTCGCGCCAACGCTGCG
>JBBQFM010000010.1:0-118490 GCA_038321975.1 Fimbriimonadales bacterium
GCATTCCTTGTGGTTGAGGTACCCGATGCTCATTTGTCGATCCAGGAAGTAACCGTAAGGCCGGTGGGCTAGCTATGATCTTTGCTGCCCTCGCAGTGGCTTTCACACTCCATTCCTCCAAGGTGCGACCAGTGGCCCTCGGCTCCGTTCCCTGGCAAGAGGCCCAGGTTGGCACCGAGATGGCGAGCCAACTCAAGCCGGTACAAAGTTCCGGCAAGAGATCTCCTACTCTCGGCGCGACAGCCAAGAAGGGGCCGAGTCTCTCGGAGGCGCAAATCAATCAGCTCCTGCGCCAATCGGAGAAGCAGGGCAACCCGAAACTTACGAGGCAAATATCTATGTCGAGGTACCGGACCTCAGGCTATTCGTCGAGGGAATTACCATCCGAACAGTAGGTTAAAGGAGGTTTCAATCATGTTCCCGCCCCTACTGCTATCGATCAAAGTCGCCGCCGTCTTGTTGAATCCAGCTCCGCAGGTGGACAGGGTGAGCGCTGAAAATCTCAAATGGCTAACATCAGTTTCGCTTCAGGCGCTGGAACCTTCCATCGCGTTACCGTTCACCCCATCGGGGGTTAGTTACAAAGGAGTTCTAAAATGAATTTGCCGCTTCTCGCCTCTCTTTCGTTGTTGCTCGCTTCGCCCGCTCAGAAGCAAATCATTGACCACGAGGCACTCAAGAATGCCCAGGTGATCGAAGGAATCTCGTCGGACAAAATCGTTCCCCCGGACGCATCCAAAGCGCCCAGGAACATGGGCCCGATGAGCGGCAAGGATGCCTCGACGGTGCTTGCCCATCTTCAAAAGCAAGGGGCGATCAAGTTCCTTAAAACGATTATTGGGCCGCCTACAACACTGGACTTGCACACCATGTCGTCTTACTCGAGCGATCCGGCCATCTGGTATGGGGGCATGAGCATCGGTTTCTACCAGCCTTACGGTGCAGGCGAAGGATTTGTAACGATGGGAGGCTTGGCTACCCTTCGGTCGGGGGTAGTGATAGGGATTGCGGCAAGAAACAACATTCCGATGGTCATGATCGAGACGACGATGTTGATGTCGGTACCAACCGCCACCTTCACATTGTATCGAGAAGACCGTGGCGGCGAAGTGGCGATCGGAACAGCCACCGCGTCGGGATCGCCCGCCCGCGTGGTTTTCTTGCTCTCCCGTCCTGGCGCCCTTGGGCCGGCACCAACGTGGGGAACCCGTCTAGTGATGCGCGCCGACGATCCGAACTTCGGCTACATCTACGGTTCAACCAGCTTCCGAACCCTGACCGAAGGGAAATAACCGAATACCGCCACCCTATCTCAAGCGTCGCTTGAGATAGGTGGCGGTGGCTTCGAACGACATCGACTCATAAAATGCTTGAGCGCGGCGTGTCGGGACCACCACCTCGACGCAACTTTCGTCCGTCGCCTTTACGATGGCTGCTTCCACCAACGCTCGCCCGTATCCCTTCCCTCGATGCCCGGGATCCACGATGAGCTCGATGACCTCCAGGATGGGACCACCGGCGAACAGAGTGGGCAATACGTGGGCGAGTAGGTATCCGATGACGAGACCATCTCGTTCCGCCACCAGAAAAACGCCCCCATTTATGACTAAGGGAAATGCCGCATCAAATCTGCCTCGATCAGGCGAGTAGGTGGTCGCGAAGATGCCCAGGAGCACCCAAACCGCCTCATGATCCAAAAGATTTGCGGAACGAATCTCAGGCGTGCCGCTCATCTACTGTTTCAGATAGTGGCTGAAGTTATCCGTCGCCGCTTGCACGGGCGGAACCTTGGGCAACACGATCGCCATCCGAACCTTGGCCTGCTCAGCGAACGGGCTCATCGGCCAGCGGCGTGCAACTTCTTCATAACACTGGTAAGCCCGAGCGTAGTTGCTGAAGGCGCTCTCGCATAGAATCCCGATCCGGTAGGTGGCAACTTCCAGGTCTCCTTCTCGCGAGTTAGGATCTGCGAGCACCGTTTCGTACAGGCGAAGCGCCAGCGTGTTGTCGCTCAACCGCTCCATCTGTTGGGCGATGTCGGCCACCAGGGTTGGCTTCACGGCTCCCGGAGTCGCCAAAACGAATGGAAGGCACTGAGCGATCGTTCCCACCTCATGCTCCTTCATCATCTTCGGCAGCAACCTCACAAACGCCGCCTGGCACTCCGGCCTCACTCCCATCGGATCTCGCAAGCTGCGATGCATCCAGTTCAAGGCAATCGTCGTATCGTCTGGCTGCACTTTGTGAAGCTCGGCCAACTCTGCACGAGACAATGTGCGAAGATCCTTCGTTTCAGAGAGAGTGGCCTTTGCCTGGCTCACCGTCTCGCTGTCCCGTTTCGGACGCAGCAGGGCACATATGAGGAAGCCGCCTGCCGCGCCACCGATATGGGCGAAGTGCCCGACTCCATCCTTCATCCCGATTAAAGCGAAGAGGATGTCCATTCCCAGGTAGATCAGGCCCACTCCCCACATCGGGCAGTCGAACGTGCCCCACCTAAATGAGAAGCCGTAGACAAAGGTGACCTTGGCATGGGGGAACAGGTACAAGGCCGCTCCGAGCACGCCCATGATCGCGCCGGAGGCGCCGATCGAGGGAATGTCTGCGTGGGTCGCGCCAAGAATCACTTGGTGCAAGAGGTCCCCGCAGAAGCCGGCGAGGAAGTAAAGGATCACGAACTTGAGGGTCTTTAACCGACCTTCGACCGCAAACCCGAACAGATAGAGGAACCACATGTTCCCGATGAGATGCAGCAACCCACCATGCAGGAACATCGACGAGACCATGTGGGCGAGGTCGAAGTTGCTCCCCTTCAAACCCCACTCGTTGAGAACCGTCTCCTTGATCGTGAACCCGTCGGACGTCGCCGCATAGATCGCGACGTTGATCACGACCAAGGCCACCGTCGCAATCGGCAATGACTCGGGAGGATTTTTCGAACGGATCGGGAGCAGCATGACCCCGAGATAGTAACACGGCTGCGTTAACTAAGGAGCTACATTCGTTCTTTAGACTTAGCCGCGCGCTCCCACATCTCAACGGTACGCACATCTCGTCGGCGTCGCTCCATTGCCTGATCGACTTTCATCGAGAGCATCTCGTATGCGTCCACGCCAGGAGCGTTCTTCTCGATGTAGTCGAATGCGCCGCGGCGCATGCACTCCACCGCGTTCGCGACGTTGCCGTAGGCCGTCATCACGATGACCTCGGCGAACAGGTCGCGACTGAAAGCCGCGTGCAAAACCTGGAGACCCGCCTCGGGCGAGTCCATCGACATGTCGGTCACGATCACGTCGTACGGATCGTCTATCGCCCCGAGCTTCTCGATTCCCGCAGCGGCGTCTGGTGCCGTATCCACCGCAAGCCCCTTGCGCTCCAACCGTCGCTTGATGGCGCTAAGCACCCCTTCTTCATCATCAATCACCAACACGCGACTCATTGGGAGGGAGTATATCAGGGTGCCTCGTCAGGGCGCAGGGCACCGGGCGCAGGGGGCAGGTGGATCGAATCCGGAACCCCTCCCTTCCTGTGCCCTGCGCCCGATGCCCTGCGCCCTGATAACATAGTCAGACGGAACCCGGCCACGACCGCCTTGGGAATCTGCAGACGCTGCGCTACTCGAACATCGACGTGGCGTTCGCCACTGCGTTCGGCACCCTCGTCACCGGCGCGTTCCTTGTCGGATTCGTTCAGCTGCTGGGCGGCTCCGACATCTGGATCGGAATCCTCTCGGCCATCCCAAGCCTCGTCGGCATCTTCCAGGTGCCGGGCGCTATCTGGGGTCGCCGATACACCTCCTATAAAGGGTTCGTCCTGCCTGGCGGACTGATCTGGCGGCTCTTCTACATTCCTCTCATCGCGCTTCCCCTTCTCCCGATCGGAATCGGGGTGAAGCTCACGTTGCTCACCCTTTGCGTCGGGCTCGCATCCGTCGCCAGCAACCTTGTGAACCCGATTTACAACGACTGGCTCGCCGAACTGGTCCCCGCCCAATCGCGCGGAACCTACTTCGCGCGCCGAAACGCGATCGCCACCGCCACCGGGGCCGTCGTCGGCATCGTCGGTGGCTTTATTCTCGACAGCTTTCGCTCCAACAAACAGGACAAGATCGGCTTCACCACCATCTTCGCGATGGGCATCGTCTGCGCCGCGATCAGCTTCGCGCTGTTCGTCAAGATGCGCGACCTCACTCGCCAGCATCCGGTGCGCCAGAACCTCAAAGAAGGCGTCAAGGCGATCGGGAAGCCGTTCGGTGATCGCGACTTTCGGCGCGTGCTTGTCTTCCTCGGCGTATTCCTCTTCGGGCAGTCTTTCGGGGGCAACCTCTTCGCCGCCTATGCCCTCGAGACGCTCCATCTCGACTTCCGCATCATCCAAGGTCTTGCCGTCAGCTACGCCGCCGGCAACGTGCTTGCCTCCCGATTCTGGGGATTCCTGTCCGACAAATACGGCAACAAACCCGCCCTCTTTCTTGCCGCAGGCGGTCTCGCCCTCAACCCTTGGCCGTGGATCATCACCCAGCCAAATCGGTTCGCGTTTGACTCCATCTTCCTGCTCAGCACCCACGTCGTAATGGGTGCGGTCTTCGGAGGAGTGGCCCTCTGCCAGCTGAACATCATTTTCGCCACCGCCAAGGAGGAGGATCGCGCGAACTACATCGGCGCTGGCCTCACCGTCATTTCCCTCATCGGAGGTTTCGCACCCCTGCTCGGTGCTGCGCTGATGAGTGAGCTGCGACACCATTTGTCCGCCGAGATGGCGTACAAGACGGTGTTCGGCGTCACCTCCGGTCTCCGATTTATGGCTGTTTTCGTTCTCATCCCCGTTCGCGAGGAGGGCTCCGCGAAGGTTGGCACCGCGATTCGAGACCTACGCGGCGTGACACCGCGAGGCGTTCGCGCCATGCGGAGGCTTGCCAAAAGCTCGGACGTCGACACCCGAGCCGAAGCTATTTTCGACGTTGGTACGGAGCGGCTCACCCTTGCCGCCGACGAGATCATCAAGGCTCTCCACGATCCTCAGCCACGAGTTCGGCGGGAAGCTGCCGCCGCCCTCGCCCGCCTCAACGATCCTCGGGCTCTCGGCGAGCTGATCCACCAGGTTGAAGAACACCCCGACCTCCTCGAAGAGGAGACCATCCGCGCGCTCGGCGAACTCGGGCGGCCCGAGGCGATTCCCGTCCTCATCCGAACTTTGCAAAGCCCACGCTCTCTACTTCGAAGGGAGGCTGCACGATCGCTCGGCCGATTGGGACATCCCGACGCCACCAACGCGCTCATTCAGGCCGCTGCCGATCCCAGCGACGCCGACCTTCGTCGTGCCGCTCTTCAGGCACTTCGAATCATCGGCGCACGGGAGGCGGAAGCGGTCTTCGCCGACGCTCTTCTCGACCCCTTGCCCAGCGTTCGCATCGCCGCCGCCGAAGCGGTCTCCGAGATGAGTCTTGGGGGAGCCCTCGAGAACCTGCGCGAAGCTCTCGCCTACTACGATGACGAGGCCAGCGCCGAAGTCGCCTACGCCCTCGGGGCGGTTGGCGAGATTGAAGATCTGCCCATCATCCTTCGTGAGGCCGCCGACTCGATCTCAATGATCACCCGCCGCCGCTGCCTCATGGGCGCTGCTCGAATGCTAGGCGTGGAACGAGTCACCTACCGCCTGCTTCTCCTGGAAGGCATGGAACGCGACTCCGCCATCCTCGAACTCCTCAAGACCCCCATGAAGGATTCGCCGAGGCTACGAAGCGCCATGAAGAGCTATTCCTCCGGCCAAGAGGATGAAGCCCTCGTCAAGGTCGCCAAGATCATCGCCAACCCCGCCCTCCAGGTACTCGCAGATCACCCGGTCGCCGAAGCCTTCATCGTCGCGGTTGCGGTCGTCGCAGACGCCAAATAGTGGACAGCCCAACGGTCCCATGCCCCTCGCAGCAAAAGGTATCGTGGCAACATGCTGGTCAGCCTAGTTCTCCTCGGCGCCGTGACGTTCCAATCGGACGCCACCATCGAAGACGCGATCGTCAAGAAGATTGGGACACTTCGCTCGCTGCCAGACATCGACCGAGTCAAGGCGACCAAGGATCTGGCCCTGGAGATTCGGAAGCTCCACATCGAGAAGAAATCGCTGCTGGCCTCGATGCTTGCAAACCTATCCACCGAGGGAGACTTCGGCCGCGACACCCTTCAAGAAGTCACCACCACCCTCGCCCTCTCCGTTCGCGAGAAACCGATTCCCCTGAAGGACGGCCAACCCGACTTTGCCTACAGTGAGCTCGCCGCCCTCTCCAAGTACGAAGGCATGAAGGTCGACCTCAACGACCCCGCCTACATCGCAGCGAAGAAGCTTCTCGATGCCACCGACCTCTTACGAGAGAAAGCCACTTTCAGCCTCACCGACATAAAAGGTCAAAAGTGGTCGCTGAGCAGCCTAAAGGGCAAGGTCGTCCTCGTCAACTTCTGGGCCACCTGGTGCCCTCCCTGCCGCAAGGAAATGCCCGACATCCAAGCGCTCTATGAGAAGTTCAAAGACAAAGGCTTCGTCGTCCTCGCGATCTCCGACGAGACCATGGACAAGGTCGACCCGTTCATCAAAGAGAAGGGATACAACTACACCGTTCTTCTCGATCCGGGCCGCAAAGTGAACGACGCCTACAAAGTCGACGGCATCCCGAAGAACTTCGTTTACAACCGAGAAGGCAAGCTCGTCGCCCAGTCGATCGACATGCGCACGAAGGATCAGTTTCTGAAGATGCTCGCGAAAGCCGGCTTGAAGTAGTCAGAACCCCTTCTCCCTCCGGGGGAGAAGGGGCAGGGGATGAGGGGCTCCGCGGCCGCCATCAGGGACTATCGGCCACTAACGAGCAGGCAAAGAGTGTAGGCTATTCCTGATGCTTTCTCTCGTGGCCGGACTCTTACTCGCAGCGACAGATCTGCCAACCTTCGCTCCGGCTGATTTGCGATCCGACTTCCAAGGATTTCGCAAAACCCTGCAAGACTTCCATCCCGGCATCTATCGGTACACACCCAAAGAAGACATGGATCGGGCTTTTGATCGGGCCGAGCGGACGCTGAGCCAGCCCATGAACGTGCTCGAGTTCCAGCGGGTCATCGCGCCACTAGAAGCGCTCATGCATTGCGGCCACTCAGGAGTCAATCCTCCTGCAGACTTGGTCACCGCCCTCGGTGCCCAATCCCTCCAACTGCCGCTAAAATTCCGTGTGCTCAATGGGAGCCTCTACGTCGCCGCCGTGTACGATCAGCCTCCCGCGTTGCTGGGCAAAGAAGTGCTGACCATCAACGGAAAGAAGAGCAGCGACATTCTCAAAACGATGGACCTCGCGATGGGCCACGACGGTACCGTGAAGTCCTCGACCCCCTACCGCCTCTCCAATGGGCGCGGATTCAACCGCAACCTCATCACCCTCTGCGACATCCGTCCGCCCTTCCAACTCACCCTCGCGGGCCTCGTCGGTCCTACCGATATCGCGAGCGGCATCACCGACGCCGAGTTGGTCGCCAAGCAAGAGAAGCTGTCGCCGGCTAGAAAGGACACCGAGCCGAACGGAACGATCGAGTTCCGCGAGGGGATTCCGATCATCAAGATCTACGGCTTCCAAGGCGAACTCGCCGCCTTCTATAACGACGCATTCGCGCAGGTCGAGAAGAGCGCAGCGAAGTCCCTGATTCTTGACGTTCGCGGAAACGGAGGAGGTGAGGACGAACTCGGCCGACGCCTGTACGCCCACATGGCGCCGGGTCCTTTCACCTATTACCGTGATCTATTGATGAACTCGGACCACTACGAATACGTCGATGGTGAGTCCTTCAAGGCCCCGGAAGGGTTCCTCAAGAAAGACAATGGCGGCCTCTTTCACGCCGTCGGACACCCGAATTGGGGCACTCAGCAACCGCTGACCCCAACCTTCCATGGCAAAGTCTTCGTCCTCATGGACGGCGGCAGCTTCTCCACCACTGGCGAATTCCTTTCCACCATGAAGGAGCACAAGCGGGCCACTTTCATCGGCGAAGAGAGCGGTGCCGGCCTCCAAGGCAACAACTCCGGCCCCGGTCGCACGGTGACGCTGCCGAAGACCAAGGTTCGCTTTAGCTGCCCGCTTCTTCGATATCAGATGAACGTGACCAGCACAAGCACCCGGGGAATCCTGCCCGACGTCCCCGTCACCTATTCGATCGAGGAGATTCTCGCGAAGAAAGACAAGACGATGGAGATCGCGCTGAAGATGGCGAAAGGCTGAAGACCTCCCGCACGTAGACGCACGGTAACATAAACGCGGAATGATTGGACGACTGCGCGGCGAACTGATCGGCACCGAGGGCGCCCTCGTGACCGTCGAAGTCGGCGGCGTCGGATACGAGGTCCTGGTCCCCGAGGTCGTCCTTATCCAACTGCCGCAAGCGGGTGAGGAAGTCATTCTCCTCACCCGCCAGATTGTAAGAGAAGACTCGACCACGCTGTACGGGTTCATCGAGAGCTTCCAAAGACGACTCTTCGACCTCCTGCTAAGTGTCAACGGATGCGGCCCGAAGGTCGCCCTCGCTCTGCTCGGGCAAGTGGGCGAGGACACGATCGCGGCCACCATTCTCGCCCAAGACCCGAAACCGCTCACGAGGGCGACCGGGGTTGGCGCGAAGCTCGCCGAGCGCATCATCCTGGAACTCAAGAACAAGATCCAAGAGGAAGCCCTCCTAAGGAAGATCGAAACCACCCAAGTCAGGCCGAAGAGAGCCGAACCCGCGGACGAACTAGTCGAAGCCCTTCTCGCCCTCGGCTACCGACGGCAGGAAGCCGAAGGCGCGGCGAACACTGCCAAAGAGACCGGTGGCAACATTCAGGACCAGCTCAAACAGGCCCTCCAGCTGCTCAAGAGATAAGCCATGCGAGATAGCGAACTCAACCCGGAAGAGCAGCCGCTCGACATCTCGTACGAGCTATCTCTGCGCCCAAAGCGGCTCAGCGAGTTCATCGGCCAAGAGCAGCTTAAGTCGAACCTCGCCATCTTCCTCCAAGCCGCCAAGCAGCGAAACGAGGCGATCGACCACCTCCTTCTTTACGGGCCCCCTGGCCTTGGTAAAACCACCCTCGCCCACATCGTGGCCAACGAGATGGATGCGATCATCCATGTGACGTCTGGACCCGCGATCGAGCGGCCGGGTGACCTCGTGGGCATCCTCACCAACCTCGAAGCTGGCGCAGTGCTGTTCATCGATGAGATCCATCGCCTCAGCCGCCCCGTCGAAGAAATCCTCTATCCCGCGATGGAGGACTGCAAGGTTGATATCATGCTCGGCAAAGGTCCGGCCGCTCGCTCGATTCGGCTCGACGTCCCGCGCTTTACGGTCATCGGGGCGACCACTCGACAGGGTCTTCTCACTGGGCCTCTAAGGGACCGATTCGGCATCATATCGCACTTCCAGTATTACGATGCCCAGGCGCTGTTCGAGATCATCACCCGTTCTGCGGGGATCCTCGGCTACCCCATCGAAGTGACGGGTGCCGAAGAGATTGCCCGGCGCGCCCGCGGAACGCCCCGCATCGCCAACCGCTTGCTACGACGCGTGAGAGACTTCGCCCAGGTCGAAGGCCTTGCGTCGATCAACCGCGCGATCACCGACAAAGCCTGCCTCGCCCTAGAGATCGACGAACTGGGCCTCGACCGGATCGACCGCACTCTCCTTCGCGTGATGATCGAGCGGTACCGAGGCGGCCCCGTCGGCCTCGAGACTCTCGCCGCCAGCACCGGCGAGGACTCCGGGACGATTGAAGACGTCTACGAGCCGTACTTGCTTCAAATTGGGATGCTCCAGCGCACTCCTCGCGGCCGCATCGCCGGGGACACCGCCTACAAGCACCTCGGCTTCCCCCCGCCGCGCCGAGCCGCCGAGGGCGAGAACCTGTTCGACCCAGAGTCCTAAACCGTTTCCCCTTAGTTGGCGTAATCTCTCTTGGGCATATGTTCGACGGCAAGCCGCAGCAATATCCACATCTGGTCCGCTTTCTGAATCATTTCAGTAGGCGCTCCATTGGCTACCGACCATTGCCGGTGGCCCCGTTCTTCGTGTTCATGGCGATGGTGTGGGCGATACTTTTCGGCCTGATCCTTCAGCATCCCTTCATCGCCCTTCTCGCCTTCCCACTGGGTGTCGCGGGAATCATCTTGTCGTCTCGAAGCAAGAAACGAGAGCTCACCGCCGACGAGCAGTTTTTGATGGAGGGACAAGATGTCGCCCGAATCATGAGCCAGTGCATCGAAAAGCGCCGCCTCCACCGCGACCTCGACTCGGCATCCATGACCCTGATGGAAGAGTCGGCGCGCCACTACTGGAGGGTTCACGAAAACTTCAACGCTCCTTACTGGACGAGCAATCAGCTTCCCCTCCAGTACCAGAGCATCCGCCAACAAGCCCTCCTCGCATCCGACAAAGGAATGTCGGAGATCATGCTGATGTTCCGCGACTACCTGCCTCAGCAAGTGAATAACCGTCACGTGGTCGACTACGTCGATGAGGCCCTCGAAAAGTACGCCTTCAAGAGACCCGCCAACAGCTTCCTCCCTACCACCTTCAAAGCCGCTCGAGACGTGGCCGAAAAGATCCACACCCTCGCCGATGAAACCGTCGAAATCACAAAGAAGGCCGATCTCCCCCTCGAAAAACTCCCCGACGTAAACCCAGGCAGCGCCCTCGACTCGAGCATTGGCGAGCTCCGCACGTTGAGGCAAGCCGAGGACGAGTTGCAAGAGCATCTGAGAGGATAGGAAAGTGACTACCCTTAACGAAAAGTTCGTGCAGACCAGGCCGTTTGTATATCATCTCACTGCCCTAGCGAACATTGATTCGATAAGGCGTCGTCGCGTCCTGTTCTCAGCGAAACACTTCTTGGAGCAGGGTGGTGAAGCCGACTACATGCAGCGCCCTAGAAGGGGACCCCGCCTGATTCGGGTCGGCAGCGAGGTCATTCACCTTCGAGATCAAAACCCGCTCCACGCAGGAAATGTCGCCCTCGGACTCGACATGACTTTTCCAATATTTGTGGAGATGCTGAACTCGAAAGTCTTCTTTTGGCCAGGATCTGCTGCTTCGCCAATCGACTACGGTGTACGACACTTCGCGAGATATGTCGACGACGAAGTGGTTGTCCTAAGAATCCCTTCGAAGGACCTCATATTGAGCAATCCCCTGGTCGAGCCCCAAGTTTGCTCCTACAACTCGGGCTCTCCGAGATGCTCGGGCGGCAAAAAGAGTCCCCGGGGATGGAATACCTTTGTTCCTTTCAGCCGATCCATCATGCGTCCATCCCAAGTTGTGGAACTTGTCTATGCGGACAAAGCGAATTTGCCAAACTCGACGCAGGCCTCAACTCAAGGTCTCGCTGACTTTCAGCCATTGTTTTAATCGCTGGACCGTGCAAGGACGCTAATCTGGTTAGTCGGAAGACGACCCGCGAAGCGGGTCACATATTCATAGCCCCGGGTCGGAGACCCGGGGTCGAAGCGAGCGTGTCAATGAACCCCTGAAAGTGGTTCCAGAATTCAGAGGAGGTATCGGTCATCGAACTCAACTCCGTGCTCCTCCAAAATCGTCTTGAATTCATCGATGGAAGACACTCGTCTGTGATGTTCTTCTTGATTCGCGATGTAGTGCTAAAGCCTGTCGATTTCGTATCGACCTACGGTGAAGCCACCATACCCATCCTGCCACGAAAAATCTCGGACGCGCTTTTCGTCGGACATCCATGTCGAAGAGGCTTTCTTTAAGTCACGCAACACGTCGGACACACGGTGGTCGGACCGAAGACGCACCAACAAGTGGACGTGGTCGGCTGCGCCGCCGATGCTCAAGGGATGTCCGCCAAGCCCCTTGATCGTACCGCCAAGGTAAGCGTGTAGGTCGTTGATGACGCCATCGTGGATGCTTGCTACTCGACCGCGAGTAGAGAAAACGAAGTGGTAGTTGAGACTGAGAAAGCTCTTGGACACGGTGGCATTCTAACGGCCTTCCCGCCCGTTCTGGAACCCCTTTCAGGGGTTCGTGAAAATGGTCACTCTCCCCGGGTCTGCGACCCGGGGCTATGACTCTTGGACCCACTTCGGGGTCGGGATCCCATCTCTTCCGTAGATCTCGAGCTCGCGACTATAATGGGCGATGCTCTCCTTGTTCCTGGCTGCTACTCTCCATTCCACCCCCGGTGAGGCTCAAACTGACTGGGTGAAGAAGCCCCACGCGCTGACGATCGCGGGCCAAAAGTTGAAGTACGAAACGGTCGCAGGCCGAATGCCGATCCGCAACACCAAGTCCGGCGATATCGAGGGCCGCATCTTTTTCACCTATTACCACCGAACCGATCTCGCCCCCGGCACCAAACGACCAGTCACGTTTGTGTTCAACGGTGGCCCAGGCAGTGCCTCGGTGTGGATGCATCTCGGCTTCGTTGGGCCTAAGAGACCCAAGATGGGGAGCATCGAAGGCTTCATGCCGCCTCCCCCGTACGAACTCGTCACGAACGCTGAAAGCATCCTGCCTGAGTCCGACATCGTTACGATCGACCCGGTCGGAACGGGATACAGCCGAGCCAACAAGACGGAGGACGGACCCAAGTTCTGGGGCGTCGAAGGCGACATCTCCAGCGTCGGCGAATTCATTAAGTCGTTTCTCACGAGCGAGAATCGCTGGCTTAGCCCAATCTTCGTGATGGGTGAGAGCTACGGCGGCATCCGCGGATCGGGACTCGCATCGTGGCTTCACGGCCGCGGAATCGGCCTAAGCGGCCTAATCCTGGTTAGCCCTCTCATCGGACCGCCCGCGGCCGACCCGATCAAGCCAAACGATGGTCGATCTGCCTACTACTTCCCCACGTTCGCGACGACGGGTTGGTACTTCCACAAGCTTTCGCCCGAGCTTCAGGCGAAGCCGCTTTCTGAGGTGTACGATCTGGCGTTCAAGTTCGCCCGAGACGAATACCTTCCCGCCTTGCCCACGCTCGACAAGCTCACCCCCGACCAGCGAAAGGATCTCGTGAAAAAGCTTCACGACTTCACCGGCATGGACACGGACGCCATCGACAAGGCCAATCTGCGAATCCCCGACTTTCGATGGCACCGCGACCTCCTAAAGGACGAACGCAACTACACCGGCCGATATGACGCGCGCTACGTCGGAATCGACAACAGCCCGGGCTCCCCGCGAGGCGGCGGAGAGGATCCTTCCTATACCCAGGTACAGCCCGTCTTCACTTCGACCGTCAACGACTACTTGGCCGGTGAAATTGGCTATGAAACGACTCTTCGTTACTACATCCTTGGCGAAGGCATCAACGCTCCCTGGAAATACCCGGATGGAAACGGCCCCCTCGATGAGAGCGATTCGCTCAAGCGAGCCCTCGCCTACAACCCCTACACCAAGGTCATGGTCTGCATGGGCTACTACGATGTCGCCTGCCCGATGGGCACGAACGACGCCCTTCTCGATCGCCTCAACATGGATCCGCGATTGAAGGACAATGTCGTGCGAAAGCGCTACGCAACCGGCCACATGATCTACATGGACGCCCGCTGCCGCAAACAGCTCCACGACGACGTTGCAACCTTCATCAAGGCTCAGTCCCACCCAACTGCGCCCGCCGGTAGCTTCAAGCGACCGTAAATACAATCGCTGGTTCGAGAAAGTTGGTACCCCCGACTGGACTCGAACCAGCGACCCACAGCTTAGAAGGCTGTTGCTCTATCCGCTGAGCTACAGGGGCGTACAAGTGGATTTTACCAATCAGGCCGGTACCAGCGTGAGGATTGCGACCTCAGGTGGACAAAGGAATCGGCTCGGAGGGCCCGTCGTCCCTACCCCCCGCGTCACATAGAGAGGAGTCGGGGTCGAAGGAAAGAACCCCTGAACGTACTTGCGGCCGAAATCCGAGTGCATCGGGGTGAACCCAAAGGGGAGCCGGAATTGTCCGCCATGAGAGTGCCCACTCAACTGGAGCGCACAGCCGGGAGGGAGTTCATCGACCAAGTCGGGCTCGTGCCAAAGGGCGATCGCCGGTCCCCTAATGCCCTTCATTGCGGCAACTGGGTCGTCCATCGATTCGCGGGCCGAATCCACGCCTACCCAGGTGATTCCGTCATGCTTCCAAGACTCGTTGCGCAGGAGCTTGATGTTCAGCTCGTCCAGGATCATCGAGAGAATCTCGATCGATCGTCCTCGATGGTCGTGATTTCCGGGCACCGTGACCACGCTGCCGTTCATCAATAGCAGAGGCTCCAGCAGCTCAGTTAACATGCCCACGTTGCGGCCGGTCCAACTGCCGACGAAGTCGCCCACCAGCGCCACCATGTCCGGTTCCGCTTCGAGGGCCTCGGCAATCGCCCTCTTGGCAAGGATGAGCGAATACGGGTCGCGAAGGTGAAAGTCCCCCAAGAGCGCGATCCGATAGCCGCTCAATCTCTCCGGCCAATCTTTCAGACGAAGAGTGTGCCTCTCAACCACCAATCGGTTGGACTCGTAAAGCGCTCCGTAAACGAGCATTCCCGCGCCCGCGAGCCCGAGGGCCAGTCCAACGTCGCGAAGCCGCATCAAGCTTATGTACCCCGAAGAGTGAGAATCGAAATCTCTGGTGGGCAGAACATGCGCCACTCTGGCCCGCTCGTCCCGACGCCGCGAGTGACATAGAGAGGCACTTCGGCATCTGGATAGAAACCCGAGATGTACTTCTTTGCCCCTGTCGGGGTGTGGAGCGCCCGACCACTGGGAAGGCAAACCTGACCGCCGTGGCTGTGACCGCTAAGCTGGATGCTCACCTTCTTCGGAACCTCGGTGACGAAATCCGGCTCATGAAAAAGCGCGATCAGAGACTTCGAATGAGTGCCCTCTTCGATGAAACCCACGTGATGCCGATACGCCAGGGCGTCATCAATGCCCGCAATCGTCACACCATCGACTTCCACTGCCTCGTTCCGCAACAGGCGAAGAGGCGCACTGTGAATCGCCTCGAATGCCTTTCGTGGGTCGTTGCAGTAGTAGTCGTGGTTCCCCATCACCGCAAGCACGGGCACCGGTGAGTGGGCTAGTGGCGCCAGACATTCGCCGATGTGCTCCAGCCGGTCCGTTTCGCTCGCATTCACAAAGTCGCCGCCGAGTAGGATCACATCCGGCTTCTCCGCGAGAACCGCGTTCACCGCGAAGAGTGCATGTTGCATCTGCCTTGCGCTATTTACATGGAGGTCGGCGATAAACCCAACCTTAAAGCCGTCGGCGTCCCAATTTGGGAGTCTCAGTTCTCGGCGCTCGATGACTGGCTTACCCGTTTCATAGCTACCAAAGGCAACTGGCACGACCGCGCACAAGGCTCCTATCCCCATCGTTCGCAACACCTCGCGACGAGAGGGTCGTCTCAGTTTCTCCTTCTCAACCACCGTTTCTTCCAACGCGCGCTCACCCACGAAGATTCCCTACCTGGGACCTCCATCTGAATCCTCGGAAGATCGGCGGTAGATCTCAGCGAGCATGAGCAGGCTCTTATCGAAGAGCCCCCTCGCATAGCCACTTGCTGCGCCCTCAGTTCGCAGTTCGTCCGCCGCCGAGAGCAGCAGGTGAGCATCGTCTCGGCGCTTGTCGTGCCGAACGTAGGCAAGGTCGAGCAGGCGAGTGGCTTGGTCGGCAATGATGTCGGGAGTAAACAGTGCGCCTCGCGACTGCTCCTTCATTGCCTCGAATCGGTCGCTCTTGCCTTCCGTCTCAGCCCTCGAATACTCGTCGTGCATCTCCGCGAAAATCCCTGCCACCGAGCCGAGCTCCAAGCGCCAAGGGAAGGCTTCTTCGATCGTCATCGGAATATAGCCATGATCCTCGGAAGAAAACTTTCGCCGATGCAACGAGTCGGCCGGGTGAACCCAACCCTCTACCGGCGGAAGCATGGATCGCCAGTAGGCAATCACTGGTGGCAAATACCCGGAAGACCTCGCCAACGCTCGAGCCACCCGGTTGAGCCCGTAGCCGGTCTCGATCGGCGCGACTTTGGGATTGGCCTCCAGGCCAGCCAAGTACTTCTCAAGGTCCGAGTGCGAAACATCGTCGTCGAACGCATCAAGAATTCCCTTGTCCTCGTTCAGCGACACGTGAAGCCACCGCAACCTGTCTTTGCCCTCTTTGCCATAGGTAACGAGCGAGCAGCCGGCAGCATCCGGACTTCTCAGGAACGCCCATTCGGCGGGGGCTTTTGCTGCTTTAACAACGGGTTCGTCCTCGTGTTTCGTGGGTTGGTAACCCGCTCGAGAAAGGAGGAAGAGGATCTTTTTGATCGCCTTCTGGTCCGCCTTTTCGGTAAACCCGAGCGCCATTTCCCCGATCGTATCGGCAAGCATTTGGCTAGGTTCGCTTTTTGATTCCTTCTCAAATGAAGACCAATCGCGTGCCTTGATCCATCCACTCCATTCCCGTCGCATACATGGGACAGCTTGACAGCTTTGGGAGCCTCCCGAAAAGGGGTTGAAGCGACCCGCAAATTTACTGGATTTGATGAGATAGGACCCGATACACGAAAACAACGACCCGAGTAACCTCCCCTTCGATCAGTTTTGATGCTACTTTCAAGTTGAGCGACAATGTCGTTTGCTTTTAATTTAGAGGAGACAGTTATGAAAATCAATCGAATTGCTGCAATCGCCGCCGTCTTCGGCGCCGCTATTGCTGCTCATGCACTGAGCATCGACGTTATTTCGGCCGGTACGTACGACAACTCGTTCGGCGACCACTACACCACCGCCGAGGGTGTCATCCTTCAGGTCAGCCCGGGCCTCCCGGCTCTGAGCACCCTGGACTTCAACGCCGTCTATACGCTTCCGAGCGCTTTCGGTACCGCCACGTACACGGGCGCGAATCCGGCCGACACCTTGGTTGTCGACTTTTCGCTCGATAGCTTCGTGATCGCTCCCGATGGCCTCACGTCGTCGACGAAGGGAACATGGACCTATAGCGCGGGAACGGGCGGCTACGCGGGCCTCAACGGCTCGGGAACGCTCAGCGCTTCCTACAACGGCACCGGCGCTGCTTCGTACACCACGTTGGTCGGTCACCTCGACGCAGTGCCTGAGCCTGCTTCGATGGCCGTTCTCGGACTGGGTCTCGTAGGCCTCGCCCGAAAGCGACGCAAGTAAGGCGTTAACGTCCTCTAATTGCGGGTCGAGCCCTTGGCTCGGCCCGCTTTTTGATGCTAATGGTCGGGCCATCTTAACAATCTTAACAATCGCTTAACCCTCCGTTGGTAGCTTTCGAATGACTTGCGAGAGTCAGGAGACAGAGAAATAAATGGCTAAGAACCAATTGCGCAAGATGAGCTTAGTGGCTGCTGCCACCCTCGGAGCGATCATTTTTTTAAGCGGTTGCGGTTGCGGACCCAAAGAGGAAACTGCCGCCGGAATGACTGGCACTTCCAGTAAGCCGGAGGCCAAGGCCACCGGCGACGTCACGATTGACGGCAGCACCACCGTGTTCCCGATCGTCAACGCCATGGGCGAAGACTTTGCCAAGGACAACAGCGGCGCGAAAATCGTCGTGAACAAGTCCGGCACGGGCAGCGGCTTCCAGAAGTTCGAGCGTGGCGAAATCGACATCGCCACCGCGTCGCGAGCGATCAAGGCCGACGAAGTCGAAGCGCTCAAGAAGGCAAACATCGACTTCATCGAAATCCCGATCGCTTACGACGGCGTCTCCGTCATCGTCCCGCCGAGCAACACCTGGGCCGACAAGCTCACCGTTGACGAACTCAAGAAGGCATGGGGACCGGACAGCACAGTGAAGCTCTGGAGCGACATTCGCCCCTCCTTCCCCAAAGAGAAGATCACATTTTACGGCCCCACCGATAACCACGGCACCTACGAGTACTTCACTGAAGCGATCAACGGTAAGAAGAACGCAATTCGAAAGCAAGACTATCAGGCCAACCAGGACTACAACGCGATCGTCAGCTCGGTCGCCGGAGACAAAGGCGGCATCGGCTACGTCGGCTTCAACTACTTCATCGAGAACAAAGACAAGGTGAAGGCGGTAGCAATCGACGATGGCAAGGACGGCGGAGTCCTGCCAAGTGAGGACACGATCGCCAAGGGAACCTACGTTCCCCTTTCGCGACCCCTCTTCCTCTATGTGAGCAAGAAGTCGATGGAGAAGGACAGCGTCAAGAAATTCATCGATTTCGCGCTCAACGCGGGCATCGGTGCGGTCTCCGAGGCCAAGTACGTTCAACTTCCCGCCGACGCGCTCGGCGCGGTCAAGAAGCACGTTACCGACATGAAAACGGGTAGCGTTTTCATGGATGCCAAGCCCGGCATGACGATCGGCGAAGTTCTCGCCAAAGAAAACTCCGCCAAGTAAGCAGATGCCAGACGTGCCGGTCACCCCTCAGCAATCATTGGTTGCCGCAAACGCAACCCGACGATGGGGGGTGACCGGCACTCGTCGGATCAACCAAAGCATTGTTCGCTGGCTCACTTTCGTGTGCGCCCTCGTCTCGGTTGTCACGACGTTCGGCATCATCTACGTCCTGCTCAGCCAGTCGATCCCTTTCTTCAAGACGGTTTCGCCGGCATCTTTCTTCACCGGCTCCGAATGGAGGCCAACCCCTGAGCCCGGCCTCTTCGGAATTCTCCCTCTGGTGTGCGGCACCCTCGTCATCACAGTGGGTGCTGGCCTTTTTGCGGTTCCCATCGGGCTCCTCAGCGCGATCTTCCTCAGCGAATACGCCCACCCTCGAATTCGCAAGATCTTAAAACCCGCTCTCGAGTTGCTGGCGGGAATCCCGACCGTTGTCTACGGCTATATCGGCCTGTTCTTCGTAACCCCGCTCCTGCGACACATCTTCCCCGACATCCAAGCTTCCAACGCCCTTTCGGGAGCCATCGTGGTCGGGATCATGATCCTTCCCCTCGTGTCCTCTCTATGCGAAGATGCCCTCTCGGCCGTCCCCAAAGCACTGCGAGAAGGCGCCTACGGACTGGGGGCAACCAAGATGGAAGTCACCACCAAGATCGTGGTTCCTGCCGCCCTCTCGGGAATCATGGCTTCCTTCATCCTCGCCCTCTCAAGGGCGCTGGGGGAGACGATGGCGGTCACTCTTGCAGCCGGCTCTAACCCAGTACTCACCCTCAATCCGACCAAGAGCATTCAAACGATGACCGCGTACATCGTTCAAACGAGCCAGGGCGACGCGGCGGCTGGATCGGTGCGCTACACCTCCATCTTCGCGGTCGGCATTACCCTCTTCGCCTTCACGATGGTCATGAATCTTATCGCCGTGCGGCTCGTTAAGCGGTTCCGGCAGGTGTACTCGTGAGCGCGGCAAATCGAGCTAGACGCCGTCGGGCCGACATGCTCTTCAAGTTTCTGTGCTTTGGCGCCGCGGGCTTGGGTGCGATCGTTCTCGTTTTGCTCCTTGGCAAGCTCGTCTTGGATGGGCTTCCTAAACTGAGCCTGGAATTCGTGAAGGGCAGCCTTTCGTCCCGCGCGAGACGGACAGGAATCTGGCCCGCCCTCATGGGCACCGCGTGGATCATGGCGCTTACCGGCCTCATCGCAGTCCCAATCGGGGTGGCTGCCGCCGTCTATTTGGAGGAATTTACGACCCGAAAGACGAAGGTCACCGAGTTCATCCAGCTCAACATCTCCAACCTTGCGGGCGTCCCATCCATCGTCTACGGCCTCCTCGGTCTGGCGGTGTTCGTGCGCTGGACAAACCTGGGCTACAGCGTCCTCGCGGGTGCCCTCACGATGAGCCTGCTCGTCTTGCCGATGATCATCATCGTCACCCAGGAGGCGATCAGGGCGGTGCCCAAGTCTTACCGAGATGGCTCGCTGGCCCTCGGCTCGACCCAGTGGCAATCGATCCGCTACCAAGTCTTGCCCTCCGCCACCCCGGGAATCCTTACCGGCGTGATCCTCGCGATCTCGCGTGCCATCGGCGAAACCGCGCCCCTCATCGTGGTTGGCGCGGTTGCCGGAGTGGTGAGCAGCCCGGTCTCACCGAAAGACCGCTACACCGTTCTGCCGATGCAGATATTTAACTGGGCAGGCGATGCACGTGCCGACTTTCACGCGGTTGCCGCCTCGGCGATCCTCGTTCTCATGGTCGCCCTTCTAGCCCTCAACTCCATCGCGATCTACCTGCGCAACCGAACCAAGCGCGCCTAAAAGTGCTTGACCCCGCCGTCCCAGGCGCTCGTCTGCCAGTTGTCGGGCACCCGCTCGGTCGGCGCCCACTCGGGCAGCATCAGCATCAGATAGTCGGCAAGGCCCGCCACATACGGCTCATACAGCTCGCGCGTCCTCCTAAACCTCTCCACTGCCTCTGGCGAGGTGTCCAAGTACAAACCGTGCTGCTTCAAGTCGTGCACGATGAATTGGAACCGGTCCTCGCTCAGCCGCGAAGTGTCGGGAATCGGCGCCGAATCGAGCAGATACGCGATGTCCACAATCACGTGTCGAGCCATCGCAAACGTGGCCTTCGACTGAAATTGAATCTGACAGTCCCACGTGTTCGGCCCCGCGAAGCCCATGTCGATCAGGGCGCAAGTGTCGAGTATCGCGGTGATCGTACACAACCAAGACTGATGGTCGTGTTGTGACCGATAGAACGCAAGCACCGGATATGACAGGTAGCTCTCCAATAGCTGCGCACTCCACTCCTCGAAGCGCGCGAGCAGAGGCGTCACCATCTCCATGCATCCCGCCTCTGAGTGCCGCCGTAGCAACTCACAGGAAGTTGGGTTTGAGCCCGCCTTGCTATCCAGCAAAACGATGCTGATCTCGCGTCGCGAGAACGCATTGTAGAGTACTGGGATATAGCCAATGACGAGCGCCAAAAACCCAAACCCCGTCCCCGCCTCCATCACCGCCAAGGTCCGCCCCGTGGACGTCATCGCCGTCACATCGCCATACCCCAGGGTCAAAAATGTGACGCCGCTGAAGTAGAGGTAGGTCGGAAATGTTTCTTCCCCACCCATTGCGTCGTGGAACGGCAGACTGCTTCCCCAAAGAACGAACGCGAACCCAAGCATCAGCAACAGTGCCCAAAGCCCGATCAACGTTAGCAAAGAAAACGGCCCGTAAGCGACGAGCAATGACTGCCGGAGATGCTTCCGCCGCACGTGCCGGACGAGCCCGAAGTAGAACTTGCCAACGATCGTGTAGAAAAAGTCAGTCAGGCGAAGACCACGCGTCACCGTCTTCGGCAGGATGATTGTCTGAAACGCATCGTTCAGCGTGATCAAGACAAAGAGGACCCCAACGATCACTGCGACGACATGCATGAATGCCTATTATCTCTGGGATCATCGCCTGCCCCGCGACTGTCATACAAATCACGGTCGTTCATGAAGTCACCCCCTCCCCTCACCAAGCGACTCAAAGAGATCGTCGATCTCGCGGCGGAGGGCAAAACCGACAAGGAGATCGCCCACGTCACCGGCCTTGCCGAAGGTACCCTCCGAACTTACTGGGATCGCCTTCGCCACCGATACGAGGCCCGGAGCCGAACCGAGGTTATCGCCAAAGCCCTCGTCCGTCCCGGCGATGACTTCAAAACCCGCCTCCTCTACAAGCTGCCGCTGTTCGTCTGGACCGCCAACCGATCCGGATACGTGGACTTCTGCAACGAGTGGTTCGTGAAGTGGGGCGGCCTCACCGCCGAAGAGGCTGTCGGAAAAGGATGCCGAGCTCTTATGCCCGAAGACGAACTCGCGGAGAGCGAAGCGCGTTGGAATCGAGCCCAAGAGACTGGCAAAGCTTACGAAGCCCTCGTCCACTTCCGATGCGGTCCCGATCGACAACTCCGACCCCACAAGATCTGCCTCTTCCCTATTCTTGGCGAAGATGGCCAAATCGAAAAGTGGATTGGCTATGGCCGTGAGCTCGCCGAAAACGCCGACCAGCAGATGGTCCGGTTCCTCAAAGCGATGCTCGTCTAGCCTAGGTCTGTACGTAAAACGACTGACACTCAAAACCGAGTCGCCGATGCGTTGAACTCGCGGAGTCAAACAAATGGCACGAGCAACAACGGGCGTTCACGCCCTGCTCAAAGGAAATTGACTCTAAATATGAAACGACAACTCTACTGCGCAATCGCAATCCTGGCCTGTGGCTCCGCCTTCGGACAGATGCAGATGAAGCCCAAGATGCAAGGCCACATGAAGATGAAAATGGGCATGAAGATGGCCAAGAACATGTTCGGTGGCCCGGTCTACAACGGCGCCCCCGCTCTAGACGTCACCGCATCCCTAGTTAAGGCTGGCGGCGGCGCGGACAACTTCAGCATCGCCACCGCTCTCACCAGCATGGTCGGAGCCAAAACCACGGGAGCTGAAGTTAAGAAGCTGACCAAGCAGTACGGGAAGAAGCGCGTCGACCGCTTCATCAAAGTCTTCGACTTCGCGGTGGCCGACTCCCTCACCATCGCCACCAAAGCCGGCGTCACTCTCCCCGAGGGTTCCCTTAGCGGAACGAAGCTAGCAGGGACCCTCGTGACCGCCGGCCAAGACAAAAACGGCACGTTTTGGACGGGATTCCTACTTGACAAAGCAGTCACACACGGAATCCACGTCCAGGTCATGAAGGACATCGAGAAGAAGTGGGGCATGGATGCAGACAAGGACTATCACCGCATCTCAAACCAAGCCCACTACGATCTCGGTAAGGCCTTCAAGATCAAAGGCATCAAGCTCGCTGGCCTCCACTAGACTGAACCTAAAAACCCTTCCGCTCCAGCGGAAGGGTCTTTTGTTGGTTGGGACCCACCGTCTAAGCGAAGCTTTGGGACTGCGCGAAGCTCTTCGCGCCTTTGTCCCGCCCGCGGAACGGGCTCCCAACTCACGAGCGACAAAGAAACAAAGGGAAGGCACGGCGTAAGCTCGTGCCATCCGGAAAAGGCTAAACCAATTCCGTCTTAGGACCTAGACTTCGCTTCGCGAACCGAGCACTCGATACTAGGGACGCTTGTTTGAGCGAAGCGAGTTTGCGTCCCATCGAGGGATCCGTGAGCGAATCAGGCGAAGCCTCAGGCCAAAGACGGAATGGCCACAGCGGAGCGCCACGCGGCGAAGCCGCGATCCCAAAGCGCGGAGCGCACAAGCGGCGAAGCCGCGAACCCAAAGGCGCAGAAGGGAAGACCAGAAGCCAACCGCCAGCGGAAAAGCGACCTACTCCGACTTCGTCCGAATGGACGAAAGGAAAACCGTCAGCGCGACCGCAACCGCGACAAGCACCCATACCACCCAAACCGGCCGATGCCGAGCCAACACCACGTAAACCGAAAACCCGATGCTCACCCAGACCATCGCGATCGCGAAGATCTTCGTGCGTAGACGCATGCTCCGCTCGTTTTCCCAGTCTTGAAGTGTCGGGCCGACAAAGCTTCGATTTAAAAGCCAGTCCTCCAACCGAGGGCTGCTGCGCTTGAACGCCCAAAGGGCGATGATGAAAAAGATCGTGCTTGGCATCACCGGCGTCACCGCCCCGATGTAGCCAAGGGCAAGGCATAACAGACCCAGAGAAAGATATGCCACCCGCACCACGAGTTCTACGTTCGAACTCGCGTATGCTTCGCGATGAGGGAAAAGATGGCTGGAGAAGAACGCAAAAGACTCAGTGAGAACCGATCGGAAGCAAGGCCATGGCACCGCTGGGGGCCCTACCTGTCCGAGCGGCAATGGGGCACCGTTCGCGAGGACTATTCGGCAGGCGGAAACGCCTGGGATTATTTCCCGCACGACCACGCCAGATCCCGCGCCTATCGATGGGGCGAGGACGGCATCGGCGGATTCGGCGACCGACATGGTCATCTCAACCTTGCCGTCGCCTTTTGGAACGGGAAAGACCCGATCCTCAAGGAGCGCTTCTTTGGTCTAACCAACTCGCAAGGCAACCACGGAGAGGATGTCAAGGAGTGCTACTGGTACACCGACGGCACTCCCACCCACTCCTACATGAAGATGCGGTATCGCTATCCGCAAAACGCCTTTCCCTACCGAGAGCTCATCGACCGCAACGCGACTGCGTCCCGAACCGACGGCGAATTCGAACTCGAAGACACCGGGATCTTCGCTGAAAACCGCTACTTCGATATCGACATCGAATACGCAAAGCGCACCTCCGAACAGATCTATCTCAAGATCACCGTCCATAACTGCGGCCCCGAAGACGCCCCAATCTGGGTGCTCCCCACCCTATGGTTCCGCAACCGATGGTCGTGGTCCAACGAGGCCGACCGGCCCGGCTTAGCCTGCGAGAAGCCTGGTCGAGTGCTGATCAGCCATCAGCGCTACGGCGAGCGATACCTGCTCCTTGAGGGCGAGCCCGAGATCCTCTTCACCGAGAACGAAACCAACTCCCAAACGCTGTTCAACTCTCCGAACCGAACCCCGTTCGTGAAAGACGCATTTCACCGATATGTCGTTGAAGGTGAAAAGGGCGCTGTGAACCCGGTAAAGGTCGGCACCAAAGCCGCCGCATTCCACCACGAAGTCGTCCCCGCGGGCAAATCCATTGTCATCCGAGTCGCCCTCTCCGATGAGCCCGACCCCTTCCCAGAAGACTTCGAAGAGGCGTTCGCAGACCGCAAGAGGGAAGCAGAAGACTTTTATGTGGACCTCGCCCCGAACGTACCGTCCGAAGTGCGTCAGGTCCAATGCCAGGCCTTTGCCGGCCTCATGTGGAGCAAGCAGTTCTACCACTACGACGTCGGCCGCTGGCTAGAAGGGGACCCCGCCCAGCCTCCACCCGCGCCGGAGCGCAACCGGAACAACGGATGGCGTCATTTTCACGCCGCTGAGATCCTCAGCATGCCCGACACCTGGGAATACCCGTGGTTCGCATCATGGGACCTCGCCTTCCACACGATTCCCCTCTCCCTGGTTGACCCCGACTTCGCCAAACACCAGCTCATCCTGCTCCTCCGCGAGTGGTACATGCACCCCAGTGGGCAAATCCCCGCCTACGAGTGGGCGTTCTCCGATGCGAACCCGCCCGTCCACGCATGGGCCGCCTTCCGCATCTACAACATTGAGGGCCGCCTCCACGGCAAAAAGGACGTGGCGTTTCTGGAGCGCGTCTTCCACAAGCTGCTCCTGAACTTCACCTGGTGGGTGAACCGCGAGGATGCCCAAGGCAATAACGTTTTCGAAGGAGGCTTCCTTGGGCTCGACAACATCGGACTCTTCGATCGCAACGCCCACTTCGATGACGGCACGTTCACCGAGCAGTCCGATGGGACCGCGTGGATGGCGATGTTCTGCCTCAACATGCTCGAGATCGCCCTCGAGCTAGCCACCCACACGCCATCTTACGAAGACGTTGCCTCGAAGTTTTTTGAACACTTCATGTACATTTCGCAAGCTATGAACGCACGAGGCTTGGACGGCTTTGAGATGTGGGACGAGCGAGATGGTTTCTTCTACGACGTGCTTCGTCACGGCGACAAAACATACGAACCCCTGCGCGTTCGCAGCGCGGTCGGCCTCATCCCCCTTTTCGCCACCGCCACCCTCGACCCCGAGGTGATCGAGCGCTTCCCTCACTTCCGAAAGCGAATGCGTTGGTTCATGCAGAACCGACCCGACCTCACGAACAATGTGCCCACCATGATGGTCCCCGGCCAGGGTGAGCGGCTGCTCTTGTCGCTTGTTCAAAAGGATCGACTGCCTAGAATTCTCGAGCGGCTCCTCGACACCGAAGAGTTCCTTTCTCCCCACGGCATCCGCGCTTTGTCCAAGGTTTATGGAGCAAATCCGTACCAAATGAGCTTCGCCAACCAGACTTTCTCGATCGACTACGAGCCCGGTGAATCCACCACAGGCACCTTTGGCGGGAACTCAAACTGGCGCGGCCCTATCTGGTTCCCCCTCAACTACCTGCTCGTCGAGTCCCTCCAAAAGCTGGACTACTACTACGGCGACTCGATGACCGCCGCCATGCCCACCGGCACCGGCCCCATGATGAGCCTTGGCAACGTCGCCGCCGAACTAGAAAAGCGCCTCCTAAGCCTCTTCCTCCCAGACGAAACCGGCCTCCGTCCCTGCGACAACCAACCGAGCGGCCCCCTTCTCTTCCACGAGTACTTCCACGGCGACAGCGGTAAGGGCCTTGGTGCCGCTCATCAAACCGGCTGGACCGCGGTGATCGCCAAGATCATCGAGCAGTTGTACGTGACGGCGCCGCAGATGACCTATGGGGGAAACGATGAATGATGAATCGTCCGGAAATCCGGATTCATCGCTCATCGTTTCCCTTCCCCTCCCCGTTCATCATTCATCACTTCCCCAACAGCTCCTCCCTCAACATCACCAACGCCGTCTGCGTCGCCCGACGGCGGATATCTTGCCGCAATCCGCGATACCGGACCTCTTCGACCTTCGTCCCGCCCGGCCCCGAGCAAGCCATAAACACCATCCCAACCGGCTTATCCCCCACATCACTCGTCGGCCCCGCGTTCCCCGTGATACTTAGTGCGTAGGTGGTTGCGAGCGCAGATCGAATTCCTTCGGCCATCTCCGCGGCGACCGGCTCCGACACCGGCCCGAACTCATCGAGAGACGACTGCCTCACGCCAACCAGGATTTGTTTCGTGTCCGAGTTATAGGTGACGACTCCGCCCAAAAACACCCTTGACGATCCCGGACCAGACGACAACCGGGCCGCTAACTCCCCGCCCGTCATGCTCTCCGCTACCGAAACGGTCGCCCCACGCTCCAACAGCAAATCCACCACCGCCTGCTCCAACGAGGTCCCGTCCGTCCCAAACACGTTCGAGCCCACCCGACGACGGATCTCCTCCTCCATCGGGTCGATGATCGTGTTCGCCGCATCCACCGAAGCAGCCCGGGCAGTCACCCGCAGGTGCACCTCGCCCAAATGGGCATACGGCGCCACCGAAGGACTGTCGCCGTCCATGAGGTCGCGAATGAGCAGTTCCACCTGGCTCTCGCCCATGTTGCAAATCCGCAGCACGCGCGAATGAATCACTTGGTCGCCCTGCAACCGGGAGAGAATCTCGCGAACCGGCCCATCCGCCATCGGGTCGAACTCGCCCTTCGGCCCCGGCAGGGCGATCACCACCTTCCCACTCTTCTCGCAAAACAACCCCGGTGCGGTGCCATTCGGGTTCTCGATGAGCTTCGCCGACGTCGGCTTCTGAGCCTGCCGCCCAATCGTCTCGTTCCACGGGATGTTGCGCAGGGAGAAGAACTTCCGAAGCTTCTCCCCGACCTCCGGCACAACTTCGAGCTCGTCGCCCAAGGCCACCGCAATCGCGTCACGAGTCAGGTCGTCCACCGTCGGCCCCAGCCCCCCGATCGTGATCACCACGTCGCTTCGCTCCAGGGACTCCTTCAAAGCCCCCACCAACCGGTCCCAGTTATCCCCAATCGTCGTCCGCCGCGAGCACCCAATCCCACAGTCAGCAAGGATCTGAGCCATCCGAGGCGCATGCGTGTCCACAATCTGCCCCAACAAAAGCTCGGTGCCCACGGAGACGATTTCGGCGGTCATAGTTGCATTTTGCATGTACCGTGGGCGCGCCGCCGCTGTACTCTCACAACGATCATCTTTCGGCAGGACCGCGAATCATCATGAAACCAACCCGACGGCGTGTATACCTATTCATCACCCGCCAACGAGGCTCGGTCACCCAATTCCTCATCTTCTCCCATGCCGACCCAACCCTCTGGGACGGCGTCCAGACTCCTGGCGGAACCGTCGAACCTGGCGAAACCCCCACCGAAGCCGCCCTCCGAGAGGCCGCCGAGGAGACCGGCCTTACGCAGTTTGAAACCGAACCCATCCTCATCGCCGAGGACACCTACGAAAACGACGACGAGATCCTAAGTCGCTACTTCTTCCAACTCAAAACAGCCTGCCCCACCCAAGACACCTGGACCCATCTCGTCCACGGCGAAGGCATCGACGGTGGCCTCGATTTCTTCCTCCGCTGGGTCACCCTCGCCAACCCCGAGGACCTCTCGCCCCACTTCCACGCCTATATGGACCGAATCGACCAGTGAATGATCAGCTTGAACTCCGGAGATGGTTCTCTAGAGAGAGCCGGTGGCTTCCGAAGCCCCACCCTAACCCTCCCCAACGGGAGGGGACTCTTTGGTCCGTGATTGAAAACCAGCACGCTTCCGCCGACATTCGCAATTGACCTTGAAGCCCGAAACCCGCGACCCCTACCCCTCGCCACCTGCTAAACTCTCAAGCGATGAGCTTCTCAGTCGCGATGACCCCGGACCTCGTTGCGGTAGAGGCTGGAGCGACGTTTCCCATCTCGGTTCTCATCGAGAATAAGGAAGCGGAGGTGGACCGATATGAGATGGAGGTCGAAGGCATCGACCCCGAGTGGAAAGCCGTTCCCGTCCCCATTTTCACTCTCGATCCCAGCGAATCTCGTACCGAGAAAATCTTTTTCAAACCGCCACGGGCCAGCGAAAGTTCAGCCGGCAACTACCCCTTCGTGCTCACCGTAAGGTCACTGAATAGCGGGGAATCCAAGACGGTCCAGGGCATTCTCACCGTCAAGCCCTTCAACCATCTCAGCATGGAGATCAGCCCCAAGAAGGGCTTTGTTTCGCCAACCAAGAAGCAAAACACGTTCTCGGTCGCCATCGTAAACCTTGGCAATGTCGAGCACACCGTTCAGCTCGTCGGCAATGACCCCGAGGACGCGTGCTCGTTTGGATTCGAACACGAGCAGGTCACCGTTGGTGCGGGCCAACAGCGGGAAGTAGAGGTCGTGGCCAACCCCTCCAACCCCCCCCTCTTCTCCAACGGCCGACTCATTGGATTCTCGGTTACCGCGCGAAGCACCGAGACCCCCTCGGTCGTCGCATCCGCTCAGGCACAACTCGAGCAGCGAAGCCTTTTTAGCCCCGCTACCGTCGGCCTGGCCGCCCTTATCGCGATCATTGTCGCCCTCTGGATCCTCATGGCGCCGAAGCCGCCCGGAATTTCCCTCACGATCAGCCAGTCCGATGGGCTGGTGGGAGACAAGATTCAGATTTCTTGGAAGGCGCACGACGCCTCCAACGTGCGGGTGACCATGGGTTCCGGTGTGGTCTATGAAGGCGACATGCTGCAAGGCTCAAAGACAATCCCCCTTGCCGAGGCGGGCACGATCGCGATCCATGCCGAAGCCAGTAAGGACGGACGCAAATCCGAAGTCGCCACCCAAGTGATGACGGTCACCGAACCGACGAAATCGCCCGATCCCGAGATCGCGACGGTGAAGGCCACCCCCACGAGGGTGAAGCTGGGCGACCCGTTCACTCTCTACTACAAGTTCAATGCAGCGGTCACCAAGGCAGTGGTCGGCCCCGACAACAAGGACCTCGATCTGCAACTCGAAAAGATCGACCTTGTGCCTCCTGCGATCGGATCCCGCGAGTACACCATCGTCGCTTACAACAAGGAAGGCAAGTCGGTCAAGAAGTCCTTCACCGTCGAGGTCTATGAGGAAAGCGATGCGACCATTCTTTCCTTCACTGCCTCCCCCACTGAGGCCAGCGAAGATGGTGGCGGACGAGTCTCCCTTACTTGGCAGATCACCAATTCCGCCCGGAACGAGTTCAAACAGGACGGGGACGTCGCCGCCACCGTCGTGAACCCCTCCGACTCGCGCGACGTGGTCGTCACCAAGACAAGCAAGTTCATCCTCACCGCGATCGACGCCAAAGGCAGAAAGAAGCAGCAATCCATTATCGTGAAGTACAAGAGCAACCCCAACCCGCCCACCGAGCCACCCACCACCGCTGATACCGGCACCACCGCCACGACCGGAACAACTGCGGGTGGCCCGACCACCGCAGGGACCACGGGGAACCACTAAGTCGTGAAGCGTGCACTCCTTTCGGTAACCGATAAGTCGGGCGTCGTCGACTTTGGCAAGGGCCTCACTGACCTCGGCTATGAACTGCTTAGCACTGGCGGCACCGCCAAGGCCCTGCGAGACGCTGGACTCAGGGTCCTGGACGTCGCTGAAGTCACTGGGTCGCCCGAAATGCTGGATGGTCGAGTCAAAACCCTTCACCCGCTTCTCCACGGTGGCCTTCTCGGGGATCTCCGCCTCGACTCACACCGAGCCCAAATGGAAGCCGCAGGCATCTTACCGATCTCCATCGTCTGCGTCAACCTTTACGCCTTCGAGAAGACCGTTTCCGGCCCTCACGACCTTGAGGAAGCGATCGAATCGATCGACATCGGCGGCCCCGCAATGATCCGCGCGGCCGCGAAGAACTGGGCGAACGTCGCCGTCGTCGTGGATCCCGCCGACTACGCCCGCGTCCTCGAAGCCGAAGGCAAGGGCACCATCTCCGACCTGCGTCTCAAGCTCAGCGCGAAGGCATACCGACACACCGCGTTTTACGACTCGATGGTCTCCCGCTATCTCACCGTCGCTGCTGGCGAGGACCTATTGGAGTCCGAGACGCTCACCATCGGATACCGACGGATCATGGGCTTCCGCTACGGCGAAAACCCTCACCAATCCGGTGCCCTCTATGCCGATCCTCTCGCCACCCCCGGCATCGCCCAGGCGAAGCAGCTTTGGGGCAAGGAGCTGAGCTACAACAACCTCAACGACTCCGACGGAGCCTGGGAATTGGTGGCCGACCTGCCCGAAGGCGCGTGCGCCATCATCAAGCACGGCAACCCGTGCGGGGCCGCGTTCGGCTCCGGCCTCGGCGATAGCTACCGCCTCGCCCGGGCCAGCGATCCCATTTCCGCCTTCGGTGGCATCGCCGCCTTCCACGGTGCGATCAACGAGGACGCCGCCCTCGCGATGACCGAGAAAGGCAACTTCCTCGAAGTCGTCATCGGCACCTCGTTCTCGCCCGAAGCCGAAAAGATTTTCCAAGAGCGATCCGGCTGGGGCAAAGACGTCCGCCTCCTCGCCGCCCCCCTCCCTCCCACCAAACCCGAACTCACCGTGAAGAGCATCCGCGGCGGTGCGATCATCCAGGAAACAGACGAGAACCCGGACACCGAGTGGCGCATCGTCACCGAGCGCAAGCCCACTGCCGAAGAAATGGCCGCTCTCAAGTTCCAATGGACGGTCGTTCAGCACGTCAAGTCAAACGCGATCGTAGTGGGCACCTCCAATCGCCTCCTCGGGGTTGGCGCCGGTCAAATGAACCGAGTCCAAAGCGTCCGCCTCGCCCTTGAGCAAGCCGGAGAAGCCGCCAAAGGAGCCGCCCTAGCCAGCGACGCCTTCTTCCCCTTCCCCGATAGCATCGAGACTGCGGCGGCCGCCGGCATCTCCGCCGTTTCCCAACCCGGCGGAAGCAAGAAGGACGAAGACGTCATCGCCAAAGCAAATGAACTAGGGATTGCGATGTGCCTGACCGGCGTCCGGCATTTTAGGCACTAGAAATCAGGGTGCAGGGTGCAGGGTGCAGGAAAAGATACTTGTAATGCTAGGTTCTTGACTGGTCTGTTCTTGAGTTCGCCGCCAGGTCGCGCTTGGTTTCGGAAAGGACTCAACCAATTCCATCTTCGGGCCTAGACTTCGCCCGTGAGCCGAATCCTCGATACTCAGGGCCGCACTGTTTGAGCGCAGCGAGTTTGCGGCCCATCGAGGGTTCCGCGAACGGATCATGCGAAGGCTGAGACCGAAGATGGAATGGCCAACCGGAGCGTCAGGGCGCGAAGCGCCCATCCCCGCGCGAAGCGTACAGAAAACGCGCAGAACGCGGCCCAACGGGAAAACGGTCTGTAACATTCGGCGACGCGATCACGTCACAATATTCGGATTGGTATCTCGATGAAAAGTCAAAATGACATCATAGTTTCCTCGGTAGCGTTCGTGCTCATGCTGATCGCGGTTGCCGTTTTCTGGTTCCAGAAGCCGGTAATCACCGCGCCCCCCGCGCCCGTGGCCGTAAATCTTGAGACCCTGAAACTCCCCGCGGGTGAGATTCAGATGGGCAACGGTCTGGCTGGTGGCGGTACCGGTGGTGCTGGAGGCTTCGCCGCAGGCGGCGGATTCCCAGGCGCCGGCAACCGTAGTGGGCCCCCTGGGGGTTTCGGCCCTCCCGGAGGATTCGCTGGTGGCGGCCCTCGTGGCGGCCCTCCCGGAGCACCTGGTGCACCTAGCGGCGGCGGTGGTCGAGAGAAGGGCGACTAGTCGTAGGTTCTTAGCCAATTTGAAAGAAGGGCAGACTTCGGTCTGCCCTTCTGCATTTTTCAGGTTCGAAAGTGTGTAAACTTTCCCCTCGCGAGGAGAATTGGCTATATGCCCGCCCCGGCCGTTTTAAACGTGGGTTTTTACAATTTTGTGATGACGGAAAAGATCGTGGCGCTCGTGAGCAGTGAGTCCGCGCCAATGAGACGATTGATCCAAACCATGCGCAAAGAGGGCAACCTCATCGACGCCACTCAGGGACGCCGAACCAAGTCCGTAATCTTCACGACGGGCACCGCCGTGATCTTGTCCGCCATCTCCCAAGAGACGCTGGCCAAAAGGCTGAACACCGGGGAGATCGTGGGCGATGAAGAATAACGGCAAGTCCAATAGCCTCTTCTCGAAGCTCCACCAGCACTTCGGTCGGGACATCGGCATCGACCTGGGCACCGCCAACACCCTTGTCCATGTAGGCGGTCGAGGCATTCTCCTGCGGGAACCAAGCGTTGTCGCCATCAACAAAGACGATGGCCGCGTCGTCGCCGTCGGTGAGGAGGCCAAGCGCATGCTGGGCCGAACTCCCGCCAACATCGTCGCAACCCGCCCGCTCAAGGACGGCGTCATCGCCGACTTCGAACAGACCGAGAAGATGCTTCAGCACTTCATCGCCAAGGTCTCGAACCGATTCCTCCTCCGCCGAACCGTCGTGGTGGGTATCCCTAGCGGCGTCACCGAAGTCGAGCGACGAGCGGTCATCGAAGCCGCCCGAAATGCGGGAGCCACCCAGGCTTACGTAATCGAAGAACCGATGGCCGCCGCCTTCGGTGCCGGATTGCCCGTCGACGAGCCGAGCGGCTCGATGATCGTCGACATCGGCGGCGGAACCACCGAGGTCGCCGTCATCTCTCTCGGTGGCATCGTCCACTCCCGCTCGATCCGCGTCGCCGGAGATGAACTCGACGAAGCCATCGCCTCCTACGTCCGCCGCGCCTACAATCTGTACATCGGGGACCGAACTGCAGAGGTCACCAAGATCGAGATCGGTAGTGCCTACCCGCTCGAGCAAGAGCTCGAGATCACGATCAAGGGTCGCGATCTCGTCACCGGCCTCCCCCGCAGCGCCGTCATCTCCAGTGAAGAGGTTCGCATGGCGATTCAGGAGCCGTTGAACGCGATTGTTGAGGCGGTCAAACTCACCCTCGAAGCCACCCCACCCGAGCTTGCTTCCGATGCCATGGACCACGGCATCGTGCTCGCGGGCGGCGGAGCGTTGCTCCGTGGACTGGACAAGCTCATCGCCAAAGAGACCCTCATGCCCGTCCACATCGCGCGGGACCCATTGAGCTGTGTTGCCATCGGAACCGGTATGGTCGTCGAGGCGATGCACGAGAACCCCCTGATCCGCAAGATGCTGGAGAGGTCCTCACGCCCGTAAGGCGGCACCGCAGATCCCTCGACGGAGTTCTCCTCCTGGCCCTTTGCGCTGTCGGCATTCTGCTCGGCCGGGTACAGACCAACTCTCGTAGCGCCGGAAAGATCGACACCATCGGTCGCGTCGTGGAGACATTGACCTTGCCGATCACGAGGCCGCTCGTCGCCACCTCGAACGGCACCTCCGACTTTTTTCACGGCATCTTCGCCGCCGCGCGCCTCACCCGCGAGAATCGCACGCTACGCGAGCAAGCCAACGTTATCGCCCAGTACTCAGAGACGGTGGACCGGTATGTCGCCGAAGTCGACGAGCTGCGGCGCTTCTCCGGCCTTCCCCAACTCCCCGGCCGGGAGCGAGTCGCCGCCGACGTGGTCGGCTTCTTCTTCAACGACAACCGCATCACCCTCGACGTTGGCTCATCCAAGGGCGTCGCGGCGGGCATGCCGGTCCAGAACGCGGAAGGTCTCGTGGGAATCGTCCAGACCGTCTCCAACGGCAGTTGCCAAGTTCTCCTCCTCCCCAGCAGCAGCCTCACCATCGGGGCCATCGACACTGCTCGAAATCCGCCTCCCGCTGGCCTCCTGCGAGGCGAGAACGGTAGCACCCTCAATCTCACGTTCAAAGACCCCCAAGCCCCCGTTCAGAACGGCGACCAGATTGTGACCACCGGCTTCAGCGATAAGATCCCACGCGGCATCCCTATCGGTCAGGTCATCCAAGTGAAGGACGACGCCGACTTCGGCACTCGCCGGGCCGTGGTCTACCCCTACGTCTCACTCGGCACTCTCCGCGAAGTGTGGGTGGTGAAGTGAAGGGCGCGAAGGGCGCGTTCGTGGCAATCGTTTGCCTCTGGGTTGCCGCAGGTTGCCAGCAAGGTCTCGCCCAGCCCCTTTCCATCTTTGGGGCAACTCCGGATTTTCTCCTCATCGCCATGGCGACGATGGGACTCTTTTGCTCTCGGCAGACGAGCACCGTTATCGGCTTCTTCGCCGGACTGCTTCAAGGCGCGATCGCCGGCGCGAGCCTCGGCAGCTACGTAGTCACCCGAACCGTATCGGGCTTCCTGGTCGGTTGGTTCAACGCGATGGAGATGGACGCGAATATCGTGCTCGCCTTCATCGTGGTCGCCACAACCACCCTCGTCGCCCAATTCATGCTCCTTTTCCTAACCGCACCCCCCGGAATCGGCAGGTTCGTATTGGCTACAATTGAATCAGCGGTGTACAACGGCGTTCTCGCAATGCCTTTCTACGCGCTCCTGCAGAAGATTTTGGACCCGCCACGACGTTTGTGACGAAGTCCAAACCGGAAAACCTTCATGAGCCAGCATATAGACATTCTAGAAATGGCGAGGGAGCAACTCTCCGTCGCCGCCGAGTATCTGGAGCTTGACAAAGGCCTTCACCAAGTACTCGCGCAACCCATCAAACAGCTTATCGTCCACTTCCCCGTCGTCCTCGACAACGGCGAAGTTCAGGTCTTTGAGGGCTATCGCGTCCAGCACAACTCCGCGCGCGGGCCAACGAAAGGCGGTATCCGCTTCCATCCCGACGTAGACCTCCATGAGACCACCGCACTCGCGATGTGGATGACTTGGAAGTGCGCCGTCGCCAACATTCCGTACGGAGGCGCCAAGGGTTCGGTCAAAGTTGACACGAAACAGCTCTCCAAGCGAGAGCTGGAAAAGATGACCCGGCGGTACATCACCGACATCAATATGATGGTCGGTGAGCGGAGCGACATCCCCGCCCCCGATATCGGCACCAACGCCCAAGTTATGGCCTGGATCATGGATACGATGTCCATGCAGCACGGCTACACCACCCCCGGCGTGGTCACGGGTAAGCCGCTCGAGCTAGGCGGCTCAGAAGGTCGCGTAGAAGCCACTGGCCGTGGCGTCGTCGTCTCCATGGAGGAGGCCGCGAAGGTCATCAACATGGACCTCTCGAACGCCAAGATCGTGGTCCAAGGCTTTGGCAACGTCGGGTCTGTCGCCGCCCGTCTGGCCGAAGAGGCAGGTGCCACCATCGTCGGCCTCAGCGACGCCACTGGAGGCATCTACAACCCCAAAGGCCTCCCCGTCCGAGAGCTCGTCGAGCGCTACTCGGGCCGAGAGGGCGGTATTCGCGAGTTCAAAGACTCCGAACCCGTGACCAACGAGCAACTCCTCGAACTCCCCTGCGACGTCCTGATCCCCGCCGCCATCTCGGCCCAGATCACCAAGGAAAACGCAGACAAGATCAGGGCCAAGCTCGTCGTTGAAGGCGCCAATGGCCCCTGTACCCCCGACGCCGACCACATCCTCTCCGATAAAAGCATCCTCGTAGTCCCCGACATCCTCGCCAACGCAGGCGGCGTCGTGGTGAGCTATTTCGAGTGGGTCCAAGACCTTCAGAACTTCTTCTGGGAAGAAAACGAGGTCAACAACAAACTCACAAGAATCATGCGCTCCAGCTTTGCCGCCGTCGAAAGTGGCATGCGAGCTCACAAGACCGACATGCGCACCGCCGCGCTGATCATCGGCGTGAAGCGAGTCGCCGATGCGACGATCCGTCGCGGCATCTTCCCCTGACGGAATGTTTGAAGATTGCAGACCATAGCTTCGGCAAAGTCTGCAATCTTCCCGGCGAAGCCGTGTAGCCGACCATTGCATGGGCGCGAATGCCGACCAGCCTCCGCGGCGCAGTCAACCTAGGTCGCTTTAATACTGGCCACAATCAGTGTACAAAACCGCTTCTACCTTTTCCACATGCGCGCCAATCAAATGGTCGGCTACACGGCTTCGCCGGGATGGCTATTGCTTCACTCCGAAATTGCTCGAAGCGTCTCTTCCAAACTCGCGGAATCTCCGACCTTTAGGGTCTTCGCGCCCTTGTCCACGCGCCGAATCAAGCCCGACAACACGTCGCCGCCGCCGCACTCGACAAACGTGTTTGCCCCGTCTCGGAGCATGTGCTGCGCCGACTCCGTCCACCGGACCGACGACCGCAGCTGCTTCTCCAACAGAATTGGCCATTCTTCGGCCTGCGAAACCGCCTCCGCCGTCACATTGCTGTAAACCCGAACATGAGTGGGATGAAACTCGACTTCCTTGAGAGCCGCGCCCATCGCCTTCGCTGACGCCTCCATCAACGGGCTGTGAAAGGCCCCGCTCACATTCAGCGGAATCACCCGCTTAGCGCCCTTCTCCGAGGCCAGCTCGCCCGCGCGGCCAACCGCCTCAATGGACCCGCTGATCACCAACTGCCCCGGACAGTTGTCGTTGGCCACGACCACAACTCCATCGACTGAAGCACACACTGCGTCGAGATCCGCACGCTCGAGCCCCAGAACCGCCGCCATTGTCCCCACCGGCGCATCCGCCATCAAGTCGCCTCGAGTCTTCACCAACCGGGCTCCGTCCTCTACGGAGAGCACTCCAGCGCCAGCCAGCGCCGCATACTCTCCGACCGAATGCCCCGCCATCGCGGTCACTGGTCGGTTGTCGGGAATCATCTCCTCCAACGCAAACCACGCCGCAACCCCGCATGTGTAGAGAGCAAGCTGCGCATTCTGAGTCAGCCGCAGCGTGTCCTCGTCAGACGTAAAGCAGAGCGAAGCAACGTCAGTCCCCGACGCCGTTGACACCCTATCGAACACTTCGCGCGACTCTTTGCGCGACTCATAGAGCTCTCGCCCCATCCCCGGTTTCTGGGATCCTTGGCCTGGAAAAACGACGGCGATCATAGGGTGAATTTACCAGGGAGGGGGTCAAGTATGATTTCGCTATGCAATTCGAGGATCAGATCGTGGTCGTGACGGGCGCCAGCCGGGGAATCGGCAAAGAGATCGCGCTCGCCTTCGCGCGCCAAGGCGCCACCGTGGCCTGCGTGGCCACCACCGAGGCCGGAGCCGCTACAACCGTGACTGCCATTACCGCCGAAGGCGGCAAAGCCACCGCCTACGCCTGCGACGTGAGCGACGCCGCTGCCGTGGAGAAGCTCTTCGAAGCCGTCGGCACCCCAAGCGTCCTCGTCAACAACGCGGGCATCGCTCGAGACACCCTCATCATGCGCATGAAGGACGAAGATTGGGACCGGGTCATCGACGTCAACCTCAAAGGCGCATTCCTCTGCATCCGAGCCGTCACCCGCGCGATGATGAAGGCCCGCTACGGACGTATCGTCAACATCAGCAGCATCATCGGCCAAACCGGTGCCGCGGGCCAGGCGAACTACGCCGCCGCCAAGGCCGGCCTCTTCGGCCTCACGATGTCGGTCGCTAAAGAGCTCGGCTCTCGAGGAATCACCTGCAACGCAGTCGCCCCCGGCTTCATCGAAACCGACATGACGCAGGATCTGCCAGCGGAGCTCCGCGACTTCGTCGTGAAGACTGCGCCCGCGGGCCGCCTGGGCAGCGGAGCCGACATTGCGAACGCAGTGCTCTTCTTAGCGAGCAAGGACTCCAGCTACGTAACCGGACAGACGATCACTGTTGATGGCGGATTGACCCTGTAGATCAGTTTGGGGGAGTGCGCTCGCAACGCTAGCGCTTTAAAGCGCCAGCGGGGGAAGCGCCAGCGTTCTGGACGCACTCCCAAGTTAAATTTGTCCAGGAACCCGGGGCTTGAAGATTCGCGAAAGAACATTCGGCGGCTTCAGCTTGAACGTCTGCCCCTCCCCCACGATCTGCACGTTCACCCCCGCAGTGCGCGGGTCTGCCGCCATCCGAGTCCGAACCTCGACCGCCGTTGGGTTGGCAATCGAAGCATCCAAAATTAAAACCGCAGGCTGAAGCTTCCTACACTTTTCAAGAGCCTCATCGCCATCTGCGGTCAGAGTCACCTTGCAACCCTGTCGCCGCAACGCGATCTCCGCCACTCGCATCAACTGCTTGCGTGGGCTGCACAACACAACCCCTTCTCCACGTTCCGGCATCACCATATGTAGACCATAACGGACCAAGCGAAAGAAGGTTGCAGGGAATGGGCCATTCGAAAAACGGCCCAGTAAAAATGGAGGTATCTTCCCTAGCATGTCGCAGGACATTTTTAACCGCGTAAAAAAGGTCACCGTTGAAGAGTTGAATGTGAAAGAGGAAGAGGTCGTGGAGACCGCCTCGTTCACTGAGGACCTCGGCGCAGACTCGCTCGACGTCGTAGAGCTAGTTATGGCCTTCGAAGATGAATTTGGAATCGACATCCCAGACGATGAAGTTGGAGAGATCAAGACCGTAGGAAACGCGGTCGACTACATTTCTAAAAAGCTCGCATGAATGAACGCCCCAGTCCTTCGGGGCGCGTAGTCGTAACTGGCATCGGCGGCGTTACGCCGTTGGGCACCGGGGTCGAAAAGTTTTGGCCGAACATGCTCGCCGGAGAAAACGGGGCGGCACGTGTAACGCTGCTCGACCCGACCGACTATTCCACCCAGATCGCTGCCGAAGTAAAAGACTTTAGCGCCGCGGACTGGATGGATGGCAAAGAGGCGCGTCGAATCGATCGCTTTATCGCTTTTGCCATCGCCGCCGCCACCATGGCCCTCACCGATTCCGGTCTCCAAGTCACCGATGACAATCGAGACGAGATCGGCGTCCTTGTGGGCTCCGGCATCGGAGGCCTCACCTTCATGGGCGAGCAGCACAAGCGCCAGATGGAGATGGGTCCTGGCCGAGTGTCCCCCTTCTGGGTCCCTTACATGATTCCCGACATGGCGAGTGGGATGATCTCGATCGCCCACAACCTACGTGGCCCGAACACCTGCGTCGTCACCGCCTGCTCCACCGGCGCAAACGCCATCGGAGACGCCTATCACATCATCAAACGAGGTGACGCCGTCGCCATGGTCGCCGGAGGCAGCGAAGCCCCCATCTGCGATATCGGCCTCGCGGCATTCTGTGCGGCCCGCGCGATGACCACCCGCAATGACGACCCTCTGCACGCATCCCGCCCCTTCGATAAGGAGCGAGATGGTTTTCTCCTCGCCGAGGGAAGTGCCGTGCTGATCCTCGAAGACTACGATTTCGCCAAGGCTCGTGGCGCAAAGATCTACGGAGAAATCGTCGGCTACGGCATGAGCGGCGATGCGTATCACATCACCCAGCCCCATCCCGAAGGCAGCGGCGCCATCCGCAGTATGAAGATGGCCCTCCGAAACTCGGGAGTCAGCATCGACCAGATCGGCTACATCAACGCCCACGGGACGTCGACGTACTACAACGACAAGCTGGAGACGATGGCGATCAAGGAAGTCTTCGGCGAAAAGGCAGCCACCACCCCGGTCAGCTCGATCAAATCGATGATCGGCCACAGCCTCGGTGCCGCGGGTGCCATCGAAGCGGTTGTCTGCCTCCTCGCCATGCGAGACAGCAAACTCCCGCCGACCATCAACTACGAAACCCCCGACCCCGAGTGCGACCTCGATTACGTCCCGAACGTCGCTCGTGACGCAAAGGTCAACTACTGCCTCTCCAACTCGTTCGGCTTCGGCGGCCACAACGTCTCGCTCATCATCAAAGGCCCCGAATAACTCCGGAGATGGTTCCCCTTTCCGAAGGCCCTGAGGAACAAAGGGGTGGGGGAGGGGCTTTCACCCATCGACAAACTATGTGGGACTGCGCTGGCCTGACCGCGCTTTTCACGCCCGCGGAGCGGGCTCCCCTCCGGCAATCCAACCCCCGAAGCCTAGGACCGTCGGGCCCCGCGCAACTAAACACCGTATCATAGGGACGTGGGAGCCTTGTCTTGGTATCGAGCGGCGCGCCGGGTCGTCGGCCTTTCGTCTCAGCCGGAGTATCCGAACCTAGAGGCGTTGCTCGAGGCCGAAGCCGGTCAGACCGACAACGGGTACTTCCTCGCCGCCCGCATCGTGCCGCCGATCGCCAGCACATTGGGCCTTGCCGTCTTCCTCCCTCTAGCCATCATCTTCAGCCCGCTCTTCTACATCGGCATCGCTGGCTTTTTTGCGTTGGCTGCCGGATTCTGGTTTCTCTTCGACTTTCTCGACCGTTCGATTTCGGCGCCCAAGAAGCGGATTCGTAAATTGGCGAGCCTCATTTGGGCTCGCTATGGGGGGATCAGCAACCTCGTCGGGGTCGAGCCAGCAATATCCGCCACGGTTGGACATGTCCTCGACGATGCGGCGGCCATCTACCTGAGGCACTCCGACCCTACGAGTTCGCGGAAGAGTTCCAGCGACGCGTACCGAAGGGCGCATCAAGCACTCGAGGTCGCGATGGCGAAGATGCTGGAACTGGCAACTGCCCCCAACCTTCGAAGCCAGGAGCTTGAATTCGAATCCGGCTGGGCCTTACCTCTGCTCCAAGAAATGCGTCAAGTAGATATCGCCCTGACGCAACTCGCCCAATACGCCGCCAACGATTTCCCCGTCGATCCTCTCGCCAACCTAAGAGAGGCGCGGGCCGAACTCACCGGAGTGGTGTCGGCCATCGACGAGCTAGAGCAAAGGCAATCGCACTGATTCCGGAGATGGCTCCCCTCCCGGGTGGAACCGTGGGGGAGGGGGCTCGACCGCCCTTCGACGATGCGTACGCGAAGCGTGTAACCGTTCGCCTACGCGCGACGCTCAATCCTCGATCGCAAATACTCCGCGACCTCCAACTGCCCCGCATACTCCGCCCACTCCAGCGGCGCCCCGTCGTAAAGGGTGTCCTTCAACGCCAGCGAAGCTCCCGCCTCCACCAGCAGCCGAACCACGTCCATCCGGCCCGACAAAGCTGCCTGATGCAGCGGAGTCGAGTGCGAGTGCAGCCCCATCGGGTTGTAACGACTCGGGTCCTCTCCCGCCTCCAGAAGCAACCGTACGACCTCCAGTCGCCCATGCTGAACCGCCAGAGCAAGCGAATAATGCCGATCCTCGCCCGAAGCCGAGGGCATCAAGCGTGCAACATCTTCGCGGTCGCCAAGCGCCGCATAGACCCGAATGTCCGGTGCCGCCCCACGACGAAGCAAAGCCCGCACCGCTTCGAACTCACCGTGAGAAAGGGCAGCCGGCAAACTCTTCGTCGGGTCAACCCTGTAGTCGCAGAGCAGATCGATCAACGCAACCTGCTTTCCCATCTCTCGAGGAATCCGCCCCGAGCAAACCAGACCCAGCGTGTAGCCGCCCTCCGTCGCCCCTGCGTCCAATAACGCCCGAGCAACCTCCACCACGTTCTCCGGCATCCGACCATGCCGAATCGGGTTCTCGGCAACGAAAGAGAGAAGCGTCGGGTTCTGGAAGTAGTTCATGTTCTCGAACTCCACCCGCCGATGCACCAGATCCGGGTTCTCTTCCAACAACCCTCGCAAACCCGCGACGTCCCCCACGTCCATCAAGTCCACCGCCTGACGAAACAAAGGATTGACGATCCGCTCGTGCATCGGCACATCCGCCGCGGGCCGGGTCCCCTTCCCAACCGAGTCCTTCAGCTTCGTCCAAGAAGGAAAGCCGTACTCGCGAGCGATCGCCAAATAAGCGTCCGAGAGCCGGAGGTTGAACACCGCAATGTCGGCATCCGAGAGCCCTCCGCAGCGGGGAAAGAACTCTCTCAACCGCTGAAACGCGGCCAAATCATGCAGGGAATGCGCCTTGCGAAGGGCGCGCGCCTGAGACTTCAAATGGTCCAGGCTGGGATGAATAGGTAAAGACTTAACGGGCATAACGAACTCACTTCCTCGTCTTGCCGGGTCGTCCGCAATTGTCCGGCAGAAGTTAGTTCACGACGAACAACCTAACCGAAAGGTGAGCTTCCGCCCTTCCCGCGGACCGGGTGCGCCCCTCGCGCCATATATGGTTTACCACAAGCCTCCCGTCCGGAGATGGTTCCCCTTGAAAAGGGGGAGGGGCTGGCCAACCGATAGCCTTCTGCTAACCCCTCTTCGCCTCCAAAACCAAAACCTGAAACGGTTTCAGCTCCAGCGTCTGCACTCGACCCGGAGTCATCCGAATCGGCTCAACCCCCCGATCGGACTGATAAGGCGATGAAGCCAAGAACGAACCCTTCACCGAAGAGGGCAACTCAAACACTTGAGTCACGTCCACGTCGAACGACTGCACCTTGTCGCTAGGATTCCGCAACACGAGAATCCCCTTCTTCGGCGACCAAGACGCGTACCCATACACCTGCAGCTTCCGAGGATCGCCGCCAACCCAATGCGTATCCACTAGAGTCTCCGCGTTCGAAGCGTTCCACTTTGCCGACTCCGCGAGGTCATCCCAATTCGCGGGCGTCAGCAACGAAGGCGTCACATACATCTCCTGAAGCTGAGTCCCCGTCCCAAAGTAGTCCCGAACCTCCTCGCGGAAGTCGCCCGAAGGGTCGTCTTTCAGGTGCTGCGCATTCTGCGCATAGATCATCCCGTGCAGCATCAGCGAGTTCAGCGGATAGTACGGCCCCTGCTTCACGATCCCCTCGAACACATCGCCATCACGATAGGTGATCCACTTCTGCCGCCAACTCCCCACGCCGGCAAACGAGTGGTCCTCCCCACCGCGCCAGATCGAATCCGCGTACCGAGTCCAAAACGGCGAGGGCCAAGTCCCCGTTGTTAGATTGATGAACAGCCCCGGCTTCGCTGCCCGAAGGTCCTCAATGAGCTGAATCGCCGCGTCAAAGTCGCTCCCAAACTTGCTCCCCGGCACCAAAATATCCGGGCTTCCCGTGCCATCCAACTTGAACTGGTTGATTCCGTATTTACCAACTAAGTCTAAACAAACCTTATGAAATCGCTCGTAATACTTTGGCCCGGAGAGCGCATAACCCTCTTCACCAACTTCGTATCCTAACGCCTTTGCCGTCTTCACCCTCTGGTCGTGAGGCGGACCATAACCACCCCAGGGCGAGAGCCAAATCCCCGGTGCCGCCCCATACTTCGCCGCCGCTACCTTTAGTGGCTCGAAACCCTTCGGAAAACCACTGTGGAACTCCCAAGCCGTCGAAGTATCGTCCCAACCGTCGTCGAAGAGGAACGAACTCATCTTCACCCCGCGTTTCTTCGTCAGCTGCTCGCCATAGGTGTTGATCCGCTCGATGCACTGATCCGCCGTGTACTTGCTGAAGTAGCCAATGTCGTACCACGAGTTGTAGTGCAGAAATGGTTTGTACGCTCGAGCCCGCTCCCGCTCCACATAACGCAGGATCGATCGCCGCATTTGCCCCTCGGCGGCAACCCCAAACACCGCTGAGTAAGTCGTCGTAAGCCCCTTTTTCAAGGGCAGCTTCCGAACCACCGACCCCCAAGCTCGACCGTTCTCCGCCTTCGAAACCGCCATCGGATGCTCGACCCCAAAGAAGGTGTTTCCGCTCACCATTGGAGACCCCGGCACCGTGCCCGCCACTTGGGCAGTCGCCGCCAAGTCCACCAGCGCCACTTCACTCAAGTCAACATCCTGGGTCGTCGGAGTCAGCTCGATCTGAGTCTGAACGTAGTGCGCCCCATCCCGCAGGATCGCCTGCCACTTGGCCTTCAGCCCAGAACTCGCATCCAGATACTCCGCCCCAACCGCAAACCCTTTCGGCAACCGCCCCTCACTCGCGACCGAAAAGACGTGCGGCGGGGTGGTGTATCGAAAGTCCGAAGGATGCAGCTTTCGCCCGTCGCGGATCACCAACGTAAAGAGCTGCGCGGTCGCCTTAAAAGGAGTCCCATTCCATCCCGACGTGAGCACCAGCCGAGGATCCCGCCCAAACCGCCAAGACAAGTTCAATGCCCGATTCCGAAGCTCCAAATTCCCATTGACCTCAAACCCACTAGCCGCTCCCGGATCGCTCGGAATCCAGACTTCGGCGTGAGATAGGGCGGAGAGAGCCAGGAAAACGATCGATATCAAGCTTCGCATTGAGTCCCTATTTTGCCTGTTCCGCGCAAAACGAATGGCGCGCGGCCGGCTCGCGCAACCAATACTCAGAGGCGGACAGTCTGAGCGAAGCTTTGGGACTGCGCGAAGCTCTTCGCGCCCTTTCCCGCCCGCGGAGCGGGCTCCACGATCACGGCTGATCCCCCCGCACCCTGCACCCCGAACCCAGCACCCTGACTAAACCCAATTCCGTCTTAGGACCTAGACTTCGCTTCCTGAACCGAGCACTCGATACTCAGGGACGCACTGTCTGAGCGAAGCGAGTTTGCGTACCATCGAGAGCTTCGTGAACGAATCAGGCGAAGTCTGAGGCCAAAGACGGAATGGCCACAGCGGAGCCCACACGCGGCAAAGCCGCGAACCCAAGGCGCAGAGCGCCCGCGGAAGCGTCACCGCAAGGTTCTAAACGTAAACCCCCGCGACTGAAGGTCGCGAATCAACGCTGGCAACGCATCCAACGTATCCTGCACCCCCGCGTGCAACTGCACCTGACATCCCGGCCGCGCGGCGAACAGCACACGCCGCAAAACCTCCGCCCTTCCCGGACGCTTGAAGTCGTAAGGATCCACCACCCCGGGTTGGGTCGCCAACCCCACGATCTTCTCGCTCCCTGGAGCCCGATAGAGCGTATAGGAAGAACCCAACACCCGGCGGAAAGCCGCCTGACAGCGCGAAAGCTGGGGCGAAGACGCCACGTGATCCCAAGAATGGCATTGCAACGAGTGACCCTCGCGCTTCGCCCGAAGCATCAGCTTCGAAGACGACTCCACCCGCGAGCCCATGCAGAAGAAGGTCGCCTTCACCTCCGCCGACCGCAGCGCATCCAATAGCTCCTCCCCACCGCCCTTCAAAGGTGGAAAGTCGTCGAAGGTCAAGTACACCGGCCCGCTCTTCGAAGCACCGCTCAAAGCCTCGTGAACCGCCGAGAGCAACTCATCCCGACGAACGACCCCCGTCGAAGCGAACGTCACCCGACCCGCCTTATTCAGAACCACCGTCGTCGGAATCCGGTCGATCCCCACCGAGCGAGACCACGTCCCGCCCTTGTCCCGCCAAAGCGGCAAGCCCCCATTATTCTTCGCCACCTCCGCCCAGCGCCCGTCGATCGACACCGTGCGAATGTCCACCGGCAATCCCTTCAGAGCCGACCGAGCTTCAACCAGTTTCGGCACCTGCGACTTCCACGTGTCGCACCAAAACGCGCAGAAAGAGAAGACGGTCACTCGAGCCGGCTTCCAAACCACCGTCTTCCCACCCGTATCCACGAGCTGAACCGTGCCCCACTGTTGCCCGATCGGCGTGCTCTGCTGAAGGCCCAAGACGGCCACCAGCAACCCGCAAATCACGGATGAACCACGACGGGTAGCGTCGCCGTCTGCCCATGCTGCACCGGTCGGCGCAGATACTCTGCGGTCGCCGGAAGGATCGTCATCTTCCCATCCGTCTCCGCCCGCAAGTAGTAGCGGAAGAACACCGGCGCCCCGCCGTTCCGCAAGTAGTGCACCACCGCCCCATCCCGCACGTCCTGCTCCCCGTTGTCCACCGCCTCGCCATCCAAGAACTCAAATCCCGTCGGAATCGGCTCGGTGACCCGTATCGCATCAGGACGGTCGTCACCCCAAACCACCACCGTGCAACGCACTGGCTCGTTTGGGCGAATCGCCCGATTTACCTCCACCCAGATCTTCGCCTCGTTCTGAACTTCGTACCGGCGCATCACGCGAACTCCCGTCGCATTCTCGTTCAAGAAGTTTCTGTAGTAGCGCAAGCTCACCGTGTAAAACGCCTCTCCCATGCCCTTTCGCTCAAAGCGAATCGACCCAACCGGAACCCGAATTCCCGTCGCTTCATAGGTCGAACTCGGATCCACCGTCGAAGGCTTCAGATCCACCCGCTTTCCATCGATAATCGCCGTCACCTTGCCCACTTCGCGGGCCTGAGGATGAGCCTTCGCATAGACCGACAGCGCCCTCGCCACCGCTGCATCTTCGTCCAGCGAGCGATACCCGGTCTCGTTCACCGCCAACCGATTCGCAAGGCGGCGTTGCAGCCCCTCTTCTTCGCTCAGTTGGACCAACACCCTCAAGAGCTGAGCGGTCGTCTCCGTCTCCGATGCCGACCAGCCAATGCCATCGCCGACCGGCAAAAAGGCAGTGCCCGCTCCATCTGCAACGAGAGGTAACACCTTTCCAAGAATCGCCTTGGCGGCACCTCGGTCCGAGCGCACCAGCACTTCGGCCAGCCGCAACCGGCTGTAAGGAGACACGCTAATCCCTCGCTCGCGAACTTCCTGGACGCTCGCTCCCGCGTTGGGCTCGCCAAGCTCCAGCATCGCCGCTGCCAGTTGCGCCCGAAACTCCCAAAGATTCGTGCGGTCATAGTTCTGCCGCGCACTGTTCTTCGCCGCATCCCACATCGAGTCGAACACCCGAATGCCCGACCCGCGAGCCGCCGCCAGGGCCATGCCCACTCGAGCCGTAATCACGGGCTCGCTACGACTATGATCCCACCAACCCCAGCCATCCGCCTGTTGGGTGCGTGAGAGCAACGCCATCGATTCCTTCACGTCGTTCTCGTGCCCCGCCAAGCCAACTGCCGAGACCGCGAGCAAACCATCTGCCGCCGAAGGGCTGCCGTACCGACCGGCCAGGAGCACCCGACTTACCGACTGATTCAATGAAGGAATCACGCCGGCAAAGACGCGAATCGTCATATAGCTAGCATCGGGAATTCCGTCTCCCTTCTGATCAAGCCTCGCCACCGCCGCCGTATCGAGAGTGCCCGTGGAAATCGTCGTCTCCCTAACCCCCTTCGGCACCACCGGAACCGAAACTTGAAGAGCATCCGAAAGGTCGGCCGTGGGCCCATTCATCCGAGCCAACAGCGTAAACGTTCCCGAAGCGGGCACCGACACTGCGTGAAGCTTGAACAGCACCTTCTTCTCGCCATGGGGCGGCACCGTTACCGTTTGGTTGGCGCCTGTCACCTCGATCCCGGTTGGGTTCAGCGAGACATCGACCGACACCGGTTGCCCAGTGCGGTTGTTCGCCGTCCCGATCAGCGTGAATTCGTCGCCCTGAACCACCTGTCGCGGTGTCGCAAGCCGGAACGTCACCGGCCGAGTGGCCAGGATCTGCTCCTTCGCCATTCCCACCTGGGTATCTCCGGTAACGCCGCGCGCCGTGATGCGCCAAGTCGTCAGGTTGCCCGGCGCCTCAAACTCCGCCGTCCCCTCGCCATTCGCACCCGTCGCGACAAATCCATTCCAATACGCGGTGTCCTCAAACCGCTGACGTACCGGAACCACTGCGCTTGAGCGCTGATAGGCGCCTCCCGAGACCTCGCTTGGAGCCGAACTCACGGTGGAAACGTTGCTTTCTCGGAGGCCCCAGTAAAAGCCATATGGGTCGGCTGTCGTATCCGGGCTCAAAGCGTAAATCGCCTCGTCCACCACCGATAGGGCAATCTCGGCGGAGATCGGTCGCCCTTTGTAGTCGGTCGTCCGAATACCGAGTTTCACCGGATCGCCCGGTCGAATTTCCTTGCTATTCGGAATCGTTTCCACCTTGATCGCCCGCGAAGGGTCAGGCACCGGAAGGATCACCGAACCGCTCTGAAGGCCACCCTCCGCCCACATTGCAAAGCTCACATGGGCATTCGGCGAGAGCTCCAAACTCGTCGGAAAACTCCAGGCCCGGCCCGATTTTCCGTTGTCCAACACCTTGTATTTGAAGATGTCCCGCCCTTCGACCACGAGCAGCGAAGGCCGCTTCGGTCGGTTGGTTTGGAAGTAAGCGTTTGCCGTTTCGCCCGGCTTGTAGATGCGCCGGTCGAGCTTCAGCTCTGCTGTCGGCGATTTGTCTTCCGCACCCGGCTTGTATCCAAGCCCCGCGACGTACGCATCCATCGAGGCCTTCGCGGTGCGGCCCGTACCGTCTGGCAGAGTCGCCTGAACCTCCAGATCACCCTCGCTCTTAGCAGGCAACGTGGTTGAGGCGCGACCGGTCGAAGGAACGTCCACGACCCGATCCGCGAGTTGGCGAACCCGGTTTGCCTCCGCCTTTTCGTCCCAGTAATGCTCGATGAGCTTTAGCGTCACTTTGCCGCCGACCGGGTTGCCATCCAAGTTCACGACCCGAAGGTCAATCGGAATCAGCCGCCCCAAAGCGGTCACCGACTGTGGCGAGCTAAGCCCGACCCGCTTCTGAGCCGAGTACACCGACACCGCCGAGGAGCCAGTCACCTGGCGGCGCGACCCGTCCGTAACCACTGCCTCCAGCGAGTAAGTCACATCCCCGTCGCGTGGGTCGGACTTCACTTCGATCACCGCCTTCCCCGTGTTGTCGGTCACCGTCGTATCCGTGCCCACCACCGGCTCGCCCTGATAGGTGTCCTTCGAGTACAGATTTCCGTCTCCGCTGTAGAAGTAGCGATCGTCTGCGTTGGGCATGAAGAACGGAGTGGGACTTCTGCGCACCACCCACTGCACCTGAGCCTGGGGAACCGGCGCGCCAAAATAGTAGCTCGCCTGAACCACGAACTTCACGTGCTCCCCCGCCAGGTAGCGCTTCGCCACCGGCGTCGCTTCTACCTTGAATTCCGGCTTGCGGTAGGCCGCCACCGTAAAGGTCTGGTACGCCTCGTCGTCTCCCGACTTCAGGACCAACGTGTACGGCCCCGTCATTCCCTCCTGAGGGATGTTGAAGGAACCACCAATCGACCCCATCGCATTCGGCTTCACGTGGATCTCTTCGATCGGGTTGTCCTTTGGATCGCGAAACGTGATCTTTATGTCTCCCGAGGTCACCGCCTTGTAGCCTTGGCCCGCGGTCCTTCTTAGGATCGCTTTATAAAACACGGTCTGCCCAGGTCGATAGATCGGCCGGTCGGTCTGAAAGTGGGCTCTCAGCTTCCCGTTCGGATCGCCCGAATCCGTCTGAAGCCCGGCCAAGTCGTCGCCCCGACGCACGACGGTGCGCTGATTTGAATATTTGAATGAGAGCGGGAAAACCGCCGTCCCGTCGCTCTGGGTCCGCACTGTCGAGAGTTGGTGACCCGCCTTGTCGAAACTGAGAATCTCCGCGTTAGACACCACCGCGCCAGTCTTAAAATCGGTAACCCAAGCGAGCGCCCGATACGGCGAGCGCTTCAAGACCACCGCCAAGTTCGTGACATTCACCACCGTCGCCTGATGAACTCCCGCACCCGAGAACTCGAGCCGGTAGACCCCCGGCTTCAGAAACGGGAGGTTGACCTGCCGGCTGAAATAGTTGTCTCGAGGGCTATTCCGTTGCCCCTTTTGCTCCACCGACACGTCCCACTGTTTCGCCGCCGGACCAATTGCCGAAGGAACCGTCTTTTTCTGCCCATCCCGACGCTTCAGGTACTCGATGCCGTCGGTCGGAAACGCCTCGATATGAAGCCGCGACACGTTTCGCGTGTTGATGTTGAGCTGGACCTTCGGCCCCGGAGCCACGTCGCGAGCCACCCAAACATTGATCTCGTGCTTCTCGTCGGCGTGATACGCGTACACCGGAATTTGGCTATCGCCGCCTAAAACGGTGGCCGCCAAAACAAGGATAAGCGCGCTCATCCTCGCCACCTCTCACCGATCAAACGCTGCAGCTTCGCCGCCGAACCCACCGGCACTCCCGCCTTCTGATAAGCCCATTTCAGGCGAATCGCCGGGTCTTTCCCTTCCCAAGGAAGCACCACCCCTTGCTGGTTCCCAGAAGTGAGGACGAGGCCGTCGTCCGGCTTAAGATTCGCGACATTGCTCATAGGCTCGATCCGGTTAACAATCGTGACAGTTACGAGAATTCCCTCTAAGTCGTTCTTTTGCAATGGACGGTAACGAGGGTCATGCGCCGCTGCGCTCTGCGCGCACGCTGCGATTTCCTCGCGGAGAGTGGTCTTCCGGGCGACGAGTGTCCCTCGGCACCCCAGGATTTTCCCTTTGCGCTCGATGGTGACAAACACCGGCTTCGACTTTCCGTCGACTTTTAGAGGGGGCGTCTTTCCGCCCACCACCTGGGCAACAATGACCGCCTTCGCGTAAGCCACCAACTGAGCCCCTTCCGAATCAGACATCTGCCCGACCAAAAGCAGCAAAGCGCAAACGCAACAAGCCATCGACACTATGACGTGGCGAACCCGGTTAAGTTGCAGGGGAAACGTTCCAGCCAGCCTCGCCACCAAAGCGAACTCCAAAGAGATCGCTCCCGCGATCCCTGGCCGCGACCGAAGTGTCGCGCGGGCGAAGCCCGCTCAGAACCCCTGCCCCTCTCCGGGGGGAGAGGGGCCCGCTCCGGAGATGGTTCCCTCTTTCCGAAGGGAGAACCGTGGGGGAGAGGGTTTGTCCCGCCTAACGAAAGCCCTCCCCTCCGGCAATCTTCAATCCCCCATGCCTTAGTGCGGCCCAACCAGCACCGCCTGCCCGTCCTCCATAAACTCGATCACCGACCGACCATCCTTCTCCACCCAGACCCCGCACTGGCCGCCGCCGTTCGTCGTCGCGATCTCCGCGACCGTGCCGTCAAACCGATACGCCGGGGTGTAGAACTCCGACACCTGCTCCGCCTCAGCCGACAGGTAGTGCCCAATCAAGGACCGTCGGAACCGACCCTTGCTCGTATTCGGACCGCTGCCGTGCACGATCGAGCCGTTGAAAAACAGCACGTCCCCCGCCTCCATTTCCACATTCATCGGCTTCATTTCGCTCGGCAGTGGGGTGTAGTCGTTGGTGAAACTCTGGGTCGTGTCGGCCTCCGTCGTGCAGATCAGCGGCAAGTCGTGAGTGCCTGGCACCACCTGAAGGCAACCGTTCTCCTCGTCGCAATTGTCGAGCGCCAGCCAAGCCGCCACGCAAGTCCCCGGGCTCACTCGCAGGTACTTCTGATCCTGGTGCAGCGCCTGCCCCCGAGCCCCCGCTGGCTTGAAGTAGAACATCGTCTGGCCCGCGAGCGGTGCCTCCCCCAGCAGCGTCGCCAAGACCTGCTCGATCCGGGCATCCAGCATCCAATCGAACGTCCGCTTATCCCACCGGTGTGGGTGGATGATGCGCGGAAACTGCTTGAGCGGATCGTTGGCTTGACCGATGTCCAGACCTGCGTCGTCCATCGGAGTCTCCTTCTTCCGAAGCTCCATAAAGTGCTCCCTCAGCTCCTCGCACTCGTCGGGTGGGAAAAGCCCCTTGATCAGAACGTATCCGTTGGCCACAAAGAATTCGGCGTCGATAGTTGTTGCCATATGTGGCTTCACTGTAGGTCACGGATCTAGCGCCTGGAATAGCAAATGCTGTCAAACATGTTATAAGATACTGCTGTGCAGCTCTACACGGTGGGCGGCGACCCGCAGGTCGTTCGCATCATTACCGGCCACTTCCACGCCCTTCCCGAGTACGGGACTTACCGCGAGGAAGGCACTACCAGCTGGCTCCTCGTGCTCACCCTCGATGGTGCCGGTCACTTCGGCGATCTCATCGCCCACCCCGGAGACCTCGTCCTCATCCGTCCCCACACTCTCCACGACTACGGCACCGCCCCCGGCTCGGACCGCTGGGAGCTAGTCTGGGCACACTTCCACCCCTGGCCCCACTGGGCGCAGTGGCTCCGAGGGCCCTCTACCCATCACTTTTCCCTCGAGCAAGACCGCGATTACCCTCGCATTCGCGACCGAATGCACGAAGCCCACCAAAGCGCCATCGCCTCCGGCGTGTCCCAAGACGAGCTCGCCATGAACGCCATCGAAGAAGTCCTCATCCGAGTCGCCGCCCGATCCCACCGCCACGCCACCATCGATGATCGCATCCGCCTGGTCGTCGACGCGGTTCTTAAGAACCTAAAACGCCCTCACTCCATTGCCACCTTGGCCGACCTCGCCACCCTCTCTGAGTCCCGCCTCTCCCATCTCTTCAAAGAAGAAATGGGGGTGACGATCCAGAGATTCATCGAAGACCAAAGAATCCACCGAGCCCGCCGCCTCCTCGAACTCACGTCCCTATCAGTAGGCGAAATAGCCGAAGAATCCGGTTTTCCCAACGTCTACTACTTCTCGAACCGATTCAAGAAAGCCACCGGACTTAGCCCCACGGGCTATCGAGCTACCCCCCAATAGCGGGGGGTGGGCGCTTCGCGCCCTGTGCGCTCCGCTTGGCCATTCCCTCTTCGGGCGGTGCCTTCGCTGGGTATTCGCTCACGGAATCCCGAGGGACGCAAACTCACTTCGTTCAAACAGTGCGTCCCCGATTCAGGCTTCGGTTCGCTTCATGCGAAGGCAAGGCCCTCAGAGGGAATTGGTTGAGTTCTGTTTCCGGATTGGAGCGGGCTTACGCCGCTCAGAACCGCGCCGCTAGGTCGCGGTCTGCTCCCGAAAACTACAAACCAATTCCGTCTTCGGGTCCTAGACTTCGCCCGTGAGCGAATCCTCGATACTCAGGGACGCCTTGTTTGAGCGCAGCGAGTTTGGCGTCCCATCGAGGGTTCCCGAAACGGAATCATGCGAAGGCTGAGACCGAAGATGGAATGGCCTCAGCGGAGCGCCCCGCGGCGAAAGCCGCGCCCACCCTCGCGCGGAGCGCCCCGCGGCGGAGCCGCGTCCCACCGCGCGAACCGGCGACGAAACTACGCGATCGCTTCGATCCGTCGCGCCAACTCGAAATCGTAAGGCGAAATTCCATCCACGCTGTGGGTGTTCATCGAAACCGTTACCTTCCCATAGCTCACGAGGAGGTCCGGATGGTGATCCAGGCGATCCGCCAAATAGCCAACCGCAGACGCGAAAACGACCCCATCCTTATACTTTTCAAAAGAAAAAATTTTCTTAATCAACCCGCCCTCTAGAACCCAACCAGAGAGATCGTTTAAGTTCAAAGTAATTTCCGAAGGGTCAAGTTTTCGGTATTCCAGGTTCGCCATAGACCCATTGTAGACCTCCAATCTCCAAGCCCCTCCCCCGAGCCCCAGGTAGAATGAACCTTATTCAGGGCCGTCCCGCCGAGCAAACGCTTGCGACCGACTCGACAACGGAAAAACGCCAAAGATGCCGTCTACCAGCCTCAACCAACCATTCGATCTCAACACCGCCAGCGAAGTTCTCTCCAATCCCAGCGTCGAAACGCTCATCGCTCACTGCCTGGAGACGGATGGCTGCGTGCTCGCCGACAACGGCGCCGTGGTCGCCTACACGGGTAAGTACACCGGCCGAACTCCCAAAGACAAACACATCGTCCGTGAGCCTTCGTCGGAGGCCGACGTCTGGTGGGAGAACAACAATGAGATGTCGCCGGAGACCTTCGAGAAGGTCCGAGCCAAACTCGCAAACTACGCGACGGGCAAGCGCCTCTATGTGATCGATACCTACGGCGGCGCCGACACGGATCACCGCATCGCCGCCCGATTTATTGTGGAGCGCCCCTATCATGCGCTCTTCATTAAGCAGCTTCTCATCCGCCCCACCGAAGCAGAGCTCGCGACCTACGTTCCCGAGTGGACGATCGTCGACATGGGCAAGCTCATCATGGAAGGCCCTGCCGACGGCGTAAAAGGCGACGCGATCATCGCGCTCAACATGGCCGAGAAACAGGTCCTCATCGCAGGCACCCAATACGCTGGCGAGATGAAGAAGTCGGTCTTCACGATCATGAATTTCCTCCTCCCGCTGAAAGGCGTGTTGAGCATGCACTGCTCCGCCAACATCGGCAAGGAAGGCGACACCGCGCTCTTCTTCGGCCTGAGCGGCACCGGCAAAACCACCCTCTCCGCCAACCCCGAGCGAGACCTCATCGGAGACGATGAGCACGGCTGGACGGATAACGGCGTCTTCAACATCGAAGGCGGTTGCTACGCCAAGTGCATCAAGCTCAGCAAAGAGGGCGAACCCGAGATCTGGGATGCCATCAGCACCGGGGCCGTACTCGAAAACGTTGTCTTGAAAGACGGCAACAAGCCAGACTACGACGACGCCTCCCTCACCGAGAACACCCGAGCGGCCTACCCCCTCGAGCACATCTCGAACGCCGTCCACCCCAGCGTCGGCGGCCACCCGCAGAACATCGTCTTCCTCACCTGCGATGCCCTCGGCGTACTTCCCCCCGTCTCGCGCCTCACACCCGAACAGGCGATGTACTTCTTTGTGAACGGCTACACCGCCAAGGTCGCGGGAACCGAAGCCGGAGTCACCGAGCCCACCGTCGTCTTCTCCACCTGCTTTGGCGCCCCGTTCTTGCCCCTGCACCCTCAGGTCTACTCCCAACTCCTCGGGAAGAAGATCCAGAGCAACAACGCCAAGGTCTGGCTCGTCAACACCGGTTGGACCGGTGGCGGATACGGAGTCGGCCACCGAATGAAGCTCGGCCACACCCGAGCCATGCTCAAAGCCGCCTTCGCTGGCCTTCTGGACCAAGTCCCCTACGACATCGACCCGGTCTTCGGCCTCCACATCCCCACGTCGGTTGAAGGCGTCCCTACCGAAGTCCTCACGCCCCGAAACACATGGGCTGACAAAGCTGCCTACGACGCCAAGGCTCAAGAACTTAAGGCGATGTTCGAAGAGAACTACAAAAAGTTCGAATAAGTCGGCTATCCTTTTCGCCGTGCGCTACTTTGTCATCAGCCCTGACGGGCAAAAGTATGGTCCAGCAGACGTCCCCACTTTGAATCAGTGGATCATCGAAGCCCGCCTCAACAGCACATCCATGCTTGAGGACGAAGCAGGCTCGAGGCTCGTCGCAAGCGCCGTCTCTGGCCTCAACTTCCCAATGCAGCCGCCTCCCACCGCTGCCCACAGCAACTATCCCCGCGTAGGACCCCAAGGCGCTGCTCCGATCTACCAGCAGGTAGATACGGGAGGCTCCGAAGCAACTCGATCGATCGTCCTCGGCGGCGTCAGCATCGTCCTCGGCTTCATCTTCGCGTACGCCGGCCTCGCCACCGGAATCTATGGCGTCATCGCGGGAGTCGGTGGTCTCACTAAGGGAAGCAAGAAGGCATACATCGGGCTCGCGCTAAGCATCATCGGAATCGTCATGTGGGTCGCCAAGCGCTTCATGTAGGCCCTATGAAGTACTTCGTAGTCATGCCTGACGGGCAAAAGTTCGGCCCCGCCAGCCTCGCACTGCTCAACCAGTGGATCAAGGAGTTGCGCCTAAGACCAGACAACCTCCTGGAGGATGAGCTAGGCGTAACGACCCTCGCCAGTGAACTCCAAGGTCTCGAATTCCCGGTCAACATGCCCGAGAGCGCTATCCCGAGCAACTATCCAAGAGCCAAAGAGACCATTCAAACGAATAAATCTGCCCAACAAGACGCCTATCGGTCCTTGGTTTTTGGTGTGTTAAGTATCGCAACGTGCTTTGGCTTTTACATGTGCACAATTCTGGCTGGGTACGGAATCTATGCCGGGTGGCGTTCAATGAAGGGCCAAAACCGTCTCGGCATTGTCGGCTTCGGTTTAAACATCATCAATTTCGCCTTCGGCGTCCTATCCGTCGTCCTGACGGTCACAGGTTGGACCGCCCCGCGCTAGATCGCTCCCGCGGTCTGGCCCGGCGAACAAACTACTCCACGCCGCGAGGAACCGCGTTCGGATCAACTCCCCGAAGAATCATCCCCTGACCTCGGGACGCATGGGTCTCGATCGTCGGCGGATCCTGCGGATCACGCACCTGAACCAAAATCGTCGTTCGCGGCTCCGGGCTCACGTTGATCCCCGAACCGTGAATGGTCAGGTAGCTGAAGAAGATCGCGTCCCCTGCCTTCGCGGGAATCGGCACCGCCGACTCCACTGGATACTGGTCGTAGGGCAAGTGCCAGTTTCCATCGCCGTTGTGCTCCAATATCCCGTTCTTGTGGCTGCCCGGCACGACCCGAAGGCAGCCTTTTTCCAAGGGCGCATCGTCGAAGTGGAAGATCGCCGCCATCATCGAGTGGTTGTCGTGGGGAAAGAACGGCGCGTCTTGGTGCATGGGAAAGGGACTGCCCTTCTCAGGCGGCTTGATGAACATCTTGGTGTGATGGAGCTGCACGTTCTCGGTCTCCATGCATTGCGCGCAAATGTCGGTGAATCGAGGGTCGCAGATCAGCTTGGTGAATGCTGCCGCGTAGAACTGCACGTTGTGGCAGTGCAAAATCCGGGTCTTGGTCGCCGAAGCCACCGCCCCCATCGCGCTCCCCCAAGTCGCATCCATGTCCTGATGCGCGGAGAGTCTCTCCGCCAGTGCATGACACTCTGCCCGCAAGGAAGCCGCCTCATCGGCACCTAGAAGTCCGGGCACCAGGATGTATCCATCCTCCCGGTATTGTGCGAGTTGGTCAGCATTGAGCATGACCGATAGCTTATGCGACCCCGAGCCGAAAAGGTTTAGACCAGGACGCCTCTGCTTTGGACAATCGGGCTACCGCCGCCGCGACGCCGATACTCCGCAGGCGGGCACCCGAAGTGCATCGTAAATCTCCGCGTGAGATATTGAACGTCACTGAACCCAGTTTCTTGGGCAATCTCCTTGATCGGTGCGTTCGTGCGAACGAGAAGGGAGCTTGCACGATCTAGCCTCGCCCTCAGCGTGTACTGAGCCGGGGAGGTCCCCGTGAAGTCTCCGAACAATCGGGAGAGGTGCCGCGCCGAAACCCCGATATGAGAAGCGATCTCCTCCAGGTTCAGCGGCCTATTCAAGTTATCCTCGATGTAGCGGACCGCAAGCCGAGCCAGGGTGTGACTCATGATCGCCTCGTCCATGCTTGCCGAAGGATCGTAGTCCGCCAGCGCCTGAGCAATCGCCACAACCAACACCCGCGTCAGATCCTCGAGCTGCTCCCGCATCCCGGTGCATCCAGGCCCCGAAGCTAGCACCTCCAACGCTCGCCAAAGGGTTTCCACCTTGTACGCATCGTGAGCGACCAAAGAGGTCGAAGCGGCAAACGCCCGCATCAATCTCTCCGCATCGTTCTTCGGAGCCCCTTCCTCGACCGCCCAGCCGAAGCACAGCCAACGCATGTCCATGTGAGGTCCCGAGTCGTTCAGTATCTGGTGAACGACCCCCGGCCGAGCCAAGAACAGAGTCCCCGGTCGCAGCGGGTGATTGGCCCCGCGAACCAGGAACGATCCCGACCCCACATCCCCCACAAGGCACGCCTCAAAGTAGGTGTGCCGATGCGGCAAGTTGTCCTGAAAATCCTCTTCGCGAGCCCAGTGAAGGACCTCCAACCGCCCATTTCCAACTTGAAGTCGACCGTTGCTCGCGTTGAGGCGGGTCAGCCAATCGGTCAGTGCAGGCATCTTGCCTCCACCCGCACCCTTCGGATATCGATCATTCGCAATGTATAAGTCATGGATCTATTTGGCGCTCGTTGGCGCCATTGTTGTGTCCTTCTCCCCCATGATCACAATCGCATGGGGGACCGGACGGGATGGGATCTTATCGGTGCTGTGACCACTGACCTTCACTTCACCGTCGAAGACAAGCGAAGTGGAGAATCCAGAGTCGAGGAGTACCGCCTCATAAACTCCGGCAGCCGAAGCCGCCTGAGCCAAAGCCTCAGATGAACAAGAGCCCCGAGAGGCCCCCGCTACAAACTTTCCGTCCACCGTCAGGCCAAGAAACGCCCGCCGTCGTGGATCTTGAATATCTTTCGAGCCGAAAATGTTCTGGTCGTCTTTGCCGCGAGGAATGCCCTCGTGTACCAGCCAAACGCCCGCCAAAAATAGGTCGGTGAAGTCGGGGATGACCTGCTTAAAGCTCTCCGGATTGACCATCACGTCCGGCTGGTAGGGCACGATCGCAAAGCTCTTCGGCCCCCACATCACCACCGGTCGGTTGTGCAACTTCTCCCAACGAGACTTCTCGGTATCCACCGCGACCACCGTGTCCGCCGCCGTCTTGCAAGGGCCGACCATGCGGTTGTCGGTGGACGCGATTGCCGCCATCGCGAAGAATCCACCGTTTATTCCTGCCACCCCACCGGTCCGCTTCACAAAGTCAAGGACGCCTTCGCGGGTCGGCGACAGCACCGAGGTCGGAGTTCCGCCGGTAACCAGGGAAAGCCTCACTCCTGCGAACGTGTCCTCCCGAAATGACACGGGACTCGCGGCAAGATCACCCTTGTAGACACCGAATGCCCCACCCCGAATCGCCTCATCCCGATCGTCCAGCGCCTTCTGTAAGCGCGTGTGTACGTAACGACCCACGCAAAGGATGTTTGGGGACTCCTCGGCCAGCTGGTTGTGGATGCTGAACGCCATCTTGTAGCCGACCTGCTTCGAGATCAGCTGGGTAACTTCGTCGTTCATCCCGTCCGGATAGGCGAGAAAGTCGATCTTCACCCCGAGCTGCTTCTCAAGGTCCGACTTCGAGTCGGTCAATTCTTTCGTTTGCGCGTCGGACGCGAGCTTCGTAATGTCATCCGGATGACTCACGGTATGCGAACCGATCGTGATCAGCGGATCTTTGACAAGTAACTGAAGGGTCGGCCAATCCATCTTCGGATGCAGCCCCGTCTTGTTCCCAACGAATCCTGTGTGTACAAACATCACGGCTGGATAGTTGTACTTTTTAAGAATTGCGTACGCGTTATCGTAGAAGCCCTGATAGTTGTCGTCGAAGGTGAGAACTACCGCCTTGGCGGGAATCGTCGTCCCTGCGGTGAGATGACCGTAAAGGTCGACCAGCGAAATCGGAGTTGCTCCCTGATCCTTCAGGAGCTGCATCTGGTCCTCAAATTCTTTCGCGGTGCAATCGAACCACTGCGATCCAGGTCCGCGCTCCGCAATGATGTCGTGGTACATGATCACGGGTACGCGCTGACCAAGGCAAAGCGGGTTGATCTCTTCGTAGGGCGGAAGGGTCGGCTGGACCTCGGCCACCGGAGGCGGTGAGACCACCGTGACGTGTGTGGTTGCGGGGCGGTTGCAAGCGACTAGTTGTAGTGCAAGCAAAGCAAGAAGGCCGCCTCTCGATAACGCAGTAAAAATCATTGACTACTATTAAGTCTTACGCGCAACACCCCCTGCCCTAGCGCCCCTGCCCGGCCTGAGATGCGACTCGTAGAACCAGGACCATTCTTGTCGGACCGCTCTTCCCATTCCGCGAAGTAGCGCCCAAATTACTGGCCCGTCACTAAAGGCGGCTGCAATGGCGCAAAGAGTTCGAAAAGAGAACCGTCGTTCGTTCGAAATCGCTAAGATTGGCTCCCACTCCTGCGGGTGGAACTTGCTCTTGAACCAATCGAGCCCATCGAAGTTGTAAAACCGCCGCCCATGGGCCCGCACCCACTTGGCGATAAAACGCAGCCACAGGGGGTTCCGATGCTCATCTTGGAGAGCATGCTGGGAAAGCGGCACGATACCCATCGTCAGAAACTCGGCCCCTTCTTCCGCGATCGTGGTCACCGCCACGTCCATCATCAGCTCCACCGTCCCGTTCGGCGCTCCGAATCCACGCACGAACTGCTCGGTCAACCATCCATTCCGCTCGGGAATCGGAGATAGCACCAAGAACCCTACCGGAGCGCCGCCCCGCTCGGCCACGAAGACGCGACGATCCACCATCATGTCCAGCGTGTCCGGTTCGACGAGGAAGTGCATGGTGGGAAGCCCTCGTGTCTGAAGCCACTCCTGCAGTCGCTGACGTAGCGCCGCACTCGTCTCCGCTTCTTCCGCCGTCCACTCACGAATCGAGACCCCCTTGTTGCGAGCTCGCGCAAACTGCGCGCGAAGCGATCGATCCGAGTGCACAACTTCCGCCCACCGAGCCGGATCCCAAACCGGCTGCGCCCCCAGCACCACGCTCGAATACTGTGCATTACCAGCGGTCACTTCTCCCATCCGCCCTTCCGCACCGAAATAGCAAACCCGAGTGCCTTCGCTAGCCTCCCACTCTCCAATGACTCTATCGAGTTCCCCCCGAGTACAAACCGGGGCCCCCGCCACCACCCGCACTCGGTTCCGCAGCACATATCCGATCACCGAGTCGCAAGACGAAGAAAACCACCACCGAATTCCCGGATTCACGATCTGATAGCAAGTGCTATTCCACCCGTGCCGCAGCACCAGTTCTCGCACTTTCGCAACCTCAGGTTCGCTCTTCACCTCCTTACTAGACGAGCTAGCTCCCAGTTCCCGGCCAACGGAAAACGGAAAACGGAAAAACGGTCAAGGAATCGACTGATGATCGCAATCTCGAATCCGCCACCAACATAACAATTCGTCCCGACCAGGAATCGCCGGCACCGCCGACACCCGATCCAAATACAGGAACCCAACTGCCGAATACCGAAAAGGCTTCAACCGATCCGGATTCCAAGGAGTCTGGAACGTGAACCGCAACCGCCGATCGAAGTGAATCGCATCCAAGGCATGGATCCGGTACATCGCTACCGATGCCCGCAAAGAATCCTTCACCGGAACCCCGTGGTGCGGCCCCGCGAAGGTCCCCTCCCGGAAATACCACCCACCGAGGAAGTAATCCTCGAGTCCCGTCCCCACGATTCGTGGCGAATCCCAATCGTCGTCAACGTACACATACTCCGGAGCCTCGAGATAGGAAAGGTAGTTCATCTCCTCCCCCTGCCCTGAGAGCGTGCACCCGACATACTTCCCCTTCCCGGTCGCCTCCGCAATCGGCAAAACCCCCGCCCCCGGATTCGAACCGGTGTGAAACTGGGCATGGAAATAAGGAGTCTCGTCCGGAAGCTCCGACACAAGCTGATAAAGCACGTTGACGAACACGTCGGTATCCACAACCGCATCCAAGTTCTCCATCTCGATCCGAAACGAGGACCGAAAAGGCATCGGAAACGAGCAGTAAAACCCACCCGAAGACATCCCAATGAACTCGGAAGTAAACGAAGCCACCTCGCACAACCCAATCCCAAAGAAGTCCCCGACCGGCGCCGCAACCGAAGGCTCATCCGCCCCGTCGAAGTAAATCCGCAAGATCAGCGTCTTCAGAATCGTCTGACTAATTGGCTGCTCCGGCGCCCAATGCTGCCAAAACCACCCCGGAAACGTCATCCAAAGCTTCGCCACATACCCACACCCCCCAACCTCCCCAATCGTCACCCGCTCCCCCCGATTCACGCGCAGTGTTTTGCTGCGAGTCTCAAGGTTAAAGGTCGTGAGCTGATGACTGGAAACGGGAGTCGGCAGAGAAAGCACGATCAGAGTTTACATTTTGGGAGTGCGGTCGCTCCGACGACCGACAATCAGTCGTCATCAATCCACGCGAAGCGTGTAACCGTCGGCTACGCCCGACGCAATCTATTGCCTCCAAAATCTGGGGAGGTTGCAAGGCGTCGCGTCGGGCGTAGCCGACGGTTACACGCTTCGCGTGGACTACCCCGATAAGCAGCAATCCGCCAACTTCCGAGACAAAAACCGCCGTTCCGGCTCCGAACACCGACACTCGAGCGCCGCGCGAAACGAATCCGCCGCCAGTCCCAACTCCCCAAGCTCCAGCAGCAAGTGCCCCCGAACCGCGAGAAAGAGAAAGTAGCCATCCAGCTCCAACCCCTCCAGCGCCGCCAATCCGCGAGACGCACCGAACACCTTCGAAATTGCCACCGCCCGATTCAAAGCCACAATCGATGAAGGATTCATCGAATGGAGCCGATCGTACATCTCCAAAATGAAGATCCAATCCACCGGGGTGTGCGAGTGGGTCGCCGCGATTGCTGCTTGAACGTGGTACTCCGAGACGTCGTCTCCGGCCATCGCCAGCCGGTAGTGATGGAACCCCAGCGACTTCAAATCTGGGTCCCACTTGCTCCGATCCTGATCTTCCAAGAGCACCAAATCCCCCGACTCGTTGATCCGCGCCGGCAACCGTTGCGCCTGCAGCGCCATCAAGGCAACCAGCGCATGAACGCGAGGCATGCAAATCGAAGACCCCGAAATCAGTCGCCCCAACCGAAGCGCCTCAAAGCAAAGATCCTGCCGAATCAAATCCTCACCCTCGTGTGCCCCATAGCCCTCGTTGAAAACGAAGTAGATCACCTCGAGCACCGAGTCCAGCCGCCGCTGCAGCTCCTCGCCTTCCGGCATCTCCAAGGTCAGTTCCAGCTCCCGGATCACCCGTTTCGCGCGAACTAGCCGTTGCGCAATCGTCGCATCGTCGGCGAGAAACGCCCGTGCAATCTCCCGAACGCTAAAGCCGCCAACCGTCTTCAGACTCAAGGCCACCCGCGAAACCGGCGAGAGCTCGGGCCGGCAGCACATAAAGATCATCCGAAGCTCGTCGTCTCGAAGGCTTTCTTCAAAGTCGAGGTCTACCACTACCTCTGGCTGAACCAACTCCTCCGGCAGTTCGGTCACCCGCCGAGAGCGCCGCAAAGCGTCCACCGCCACGTTGTAAGCCGCCCGAAACAACCACTGCTCCGGCTTCTCCGGGATCCCGCGAAACGGCCAGGCCTGCATCGCCCGAACCATCGCCTCCTGCACGGCGTCCTCCGCCAAGTCCAGATGCGCCGTTCCGAAGACGCGCACTAAGTAGGCGACGATCCGGCCCGCCTGACGGCGGAAGAGGTGCTCCAGGAGCACCTCCGCCGTCCCAGGAGCCCCTACATCTCCCATATCTGGCGAACTTCGACCGTCCCCATCTTCAGATGCGGATGATCCGAGGCTCGCTGGACCGCCTCGTCATAGTCGGCCGCCTCGATCATGTAGTAGCCGCCAAAAATCTCTTTGGTCTCGCTAAACGGACCGTCCGTCGTCTTAGTCTGGCCGTCCACCGTGCGCATCACCTTGCCGGCATCCGCCGTCAATCGATCTCCGCCAACATTGAATGGCTTGTGCATCCAAGCGCGATACTGTTCCATCGCCTGCTGCATCTCTTCCGGGCTCAACTTGTCCCAAGCCGAAGGGTCACCGTGAAGCAAAAGTACGAATTTGGGCATTTCTATCTCCTATCGGGATTCTGCATCCCTTGCCCCCAAAACGAACGAACCTTCACAAAATCGACATGGGCTCGGAGTTTTTTCGGGAGATGCTCCGGATGCCTCCCCTTGCGTCGATGGTTCGTGCGCCGGAATCCCCAATTCCCAATCCTCAATCCTCAATCCTCAATCCTCAATCCTCAGTCCTCAATCCTCAGTCCTCAATCCCCAATCCCCAATCCCCAATCCCCTCGGGCCGGGCATAGACCGGAATCGCCGGATCGCCACTCCAGAACATCACATCCGTGAAGAAGAACCCATCGAAAACGTCCGTCCACCGCGCCCGCATCGACGCGTAGCCCAGGGGACGGGCGACCCGCGGCTCTCGCCACCAGGGCCCCGCCGTCCGCAGGTCTACGAACGCATACGGCGACCCGTCACGATGCATCAACTCTTCCACCGAACCCTCCGGCGAAGCCTCCAACAAGCGCGCCCCGAAGAACGTATTCCCTTTCGAGCCATAGTGTGCTAGGAAGGCCAATGTGTAAACTCGCTTCCCAAGCGCCTCATGCACGCCTTGCCCCATGTTCACCGTCGTTGCATAGCTGAACCCATTCAGCAAGGTATTGATCGTCGGAGCGTTGTGCATCAGGTGGAAGCTGGCCGCCCAGACGATGATCTTCTTGTTCTTGTAGGGCCCGTTAGCCATCCAAACCAAGTTCTCTCCCATCCGATGGTCGCGAAGATTCGTGATCTCCGGACCGCCTGAACCGTTGTCTCGCACATTCACATAGACTGAAGCGTTCGCAAGATAGCGGCCCATCCGCTCCGTCTCCGACACACCACAGGCCTTCTCGGCAGCGCCCTTCTGCCCAACCAATCGGGCCGAGAGCCCATCGAACACCGCTTTCGCATCGGCGGACTTCATTGTCTTTGAGTCGCCCTTTAGCAGCAAGCTCATCGCGTTGGTGAGACCTTCCTTTTCCGGCTCCGTCAAGGGAATGCCCGCCTTTTCAAAGAAGGATTTCACAAACCCGCCGAAACCGTCAGAGGCTTTCCCCGAGAACTGGCAGTCGACACCCGTCATCTCCAGCGGCCGCTTCGTCTTGTAAGTCGTTGCCGCATAGTCGAACAGCCGACTCACGATCGGGGTTTCCGACCAGATTGGGAAGATCCCTTTCGCCGCTGCATCCCTCTTTCCGGCCCCAACTGCGAGACTCATCTGGTCGCAGTCGAACATCCCCGACTCCCAGGCCAACACATCAAAGCCGCACTTCTCGTGCAGAAACTTCACGATCCGCATCTTCGCGTAAAACGCTGCCCCATCCCCGTGGCTCTGCTCGCCAAGCTGAACAACCTGCGAATCCCCGATCGCCTTTCGCAAAGGCTCCAAGTCGGAATAGTTGTCATCCGCCGGATCGATCGCCCGGATCGGCACCGAGTCCTTCTTCACTTCGGGAACGATCGACCTAGACCCCTTCTCCCGAGCGAACAACGTGATCTTAGGCAATTCCTTGGGCACGGTCGGGAAGCGAAGGTAGTTCTTCGCCCACCACTCTCCCCACCATTGGGCATCCATCACGCCCATATACGGTACGCCCGCCAACTGGCAGACTTGGTAATATCCGAAGTCGTAGTCGAGGACTCCGCCGTACGCAACCATTGCGCTCACCAGATACGGGATCGCTCGAACCGGATCCGCTCGCCGCAGAACCGTCGCCCACTTTCCAGCTTCGTTCATGTCAAAGCATCCACCCGCGTTTGCAAAGGCAACGAACCGTGTCGCTAGTGAATCGAACGACTCCATTTGCAAAATCGAGGGCGGAGGAGTCTCTACGGCAGCATGTGTGGCCGCCTTCGGCAAGGAAGGCATCTCGATCGATGCCAGGGTCGGATACTTCGACTTGTTCTTCTCCCACCATTTGAGCCACCAAGCTCCGTCGTGCAACTCGTCGTAAGAAACTCCGGTGAGGGTCGCCAATCCGTAGTAGTCCAGCCAGTAGCGCCACTCGTCCTGACCCACGATGATCGCCCGAATGTACTGAGGGATAAACCTCTCGTCACGGTTCGCCTTGATCATAAGGGTTAGGTTCTCGACGTTTGCTGCTCGCGGCCCGGATGGGTTGTCGGCAAGGAGACGCACCTGCTCAAGAAGAGCATCCTGTGCCCATTGAGCCTTTGCCCCGGAAAGCAAAGTCAGCCCAAGACAATATGCCCCCTCGTTCTCGGGATGATCTAGCAAGGGAAGGAATCGCTTGACCTTCTCAGGACTGCAACCGAATCGCTCTGCGGCACTGACGACCTGAGATGAATCCCCGTCGCCGACATATTTTCCGTCAAGAGATTCGATGGCCCGATCGAACAGCAGATCACGCTCTTCTTGTGTCCACGACTCGGTCATCCAGTCTTCCACGAGGAGTTCAGACAGGCCACGTATCTCGCCCGCCAATTCAGACGGCGAAAGCCTGAGGAGACGGTCGGCAAGTTTCCGAGAACTCTCCTTGCGCACGTCCCCTAGTTTCATATCGCGGTGACCAACAACCCACGCCTTGGTCCCTATGTAGTCATCCGCCATCTGCCGCAGACTGATCTTTGACAGCCCGTCGAGCGACGCATTTTGGATACTGAGATCGGGATCCAATAGCCCCAGTTCGAGAACGGCAACCGTATTTGGTGCCCCATTTCGAGGCGCTTCGACTAAGAACAGTTGCTTGCTCCGATAACTCAGCGCTGACCACTCTGCTTTCGCACCCGCCAGTTTTTCCTCGGGCGTGCCCCCAAGGATCTTGGCGACCTTGGCATTTGACTTCTGCTCGTCGCTGTCCGTGAAATGTCGCGTTTCGTGAGCACCGACAAATCGAGGCTCGTTGCAAGTCCACCAATTGGCCCACCAAGCCTTGTCGTGGCGCGCGTCGTATCGAACGCCTGCCACTCCTCCGACCAGGTAGTAGCCGATCGCGTATGACCAATCCGCCGGACCCACCTGAATCGCGTGGATCGCCTCTGGCAGAACACGAGTGTCACTCTTCTTCCAAAAATACATCCCAAGGTCCGTCAGGCCGTTTGATCGTGACGCGTCGTCCGGATGTGCCGCAACGAACCGCAACTGGTTGAGCAGTTCCTCGGCCGGCCAGTCTCCCGACGCCTTGCAGATCGTGGCGGTGATTCTAGTAGGAAGATCACCGTCGTCCGTCGTGTACCAAAGCTTGGCGAGGTCGGTGCGAATATCGTCGCTCGACATTCCAACCGCCATCGCGGCATCCCGATACAAGAACTTCAACGGTCCATACCGCTTGGTTTTGGTGCCTTGGTCGAACATCCGATGAAAGATGCGGCGGCGATCCTCCGCCGGCCAGGACGGGGGCAGTTCACTCATCTCTCCAATGGTCGAGAGTTGATTGGCCACGAAATCCAGATCGCGACCATCCTTGCTGAGCAAATCGTGAATGATTGTGCGGATCTTTTCCTTCCGAACCTCCTCGGGCGGCCGATTTCGGTTCTTCTTTAGCCAGCGCAATGTGCCCGGATAGTCGAAGGATGGCGGCTGCAACGTGATATGCCCCAACTCCTGCATCGCGAACGTCTGGACTGTGAGCGACGAATCCCTAACTCCCAACTCCAACACCGAGAATTGCAAACTGGGCTGCGAGAGCTTGATATTGGCCATCACCTGCCGCTTCGGTTCCCCTGGCAATGACAACCACGCCTGTTTGAAAGTCGCCATCGACTGATCGGCGGGCAAATGCGAAATGTCCGCCAAAACCGCGAGCACGTTGCTGTCGGTCTTCAGCCGATCCGCAAGCGTCTGAGGCTGGACCGAGACCGCGATGGTCACGGCAAGCGAAAGAATTAAGTTCATTTCAAATCTCCGTTCTGGACGTAGCGCGCAAACGCGTCGTCTATCCAAGCCGCCCCCGGGCCGTACCCCTGGAAAGCCACATAGATGCGCCTTGTCCCCGGTGGAATGGGAGTCACCCCCGAGTACCGCGCCCAGTCGTGGGTCACCGGCGCCGCGCCATCATCCATCGCACCCACATACGCCACCCATCGGTGCGTCCGAATGCCGGCAACATCCACAAACTGGACATCCAAAACCGCCTTGTGCTCGTTCTCGGCCTTGATCCAGGCACCAAATTCAAGCGCTTTCGCTTGGCCATCGTAGGCGATCTCCTGTGACCACTCCGCTATCGGCCAATACAGGTCCTCGCTCCGCTTGATCAAGAAACTTGGGTTCCCGCTCCGCGAGTTCTTGGAGTCCATCTCCATCACGAATCCAGGAGGATCCCCCGTGATCGCCCAGGCCCCCGTCCGGACCAAGCCGCTTTGCACCGTCTGAGCTGTCACGCTCCAAGGCATCAAGAAGAGCGCTCCGATGAACAGCAACACCGACCCAATCCAAGGCGCTCGCGAACGATGCGAAGCGTTGATCATCTCGCTCATCCGACGCTTCAACGTGTGGAACTGGGCCGTCGCGCCAAGCCCAGGAATGATCCGTCGATGGTCGCCCGAAGCAACCTTCATCAACATCCCGCCATAAGCACTTGGCTTCGCACCCGTCGCCCGAATTGCTTCCTGATCGCAGCTCGACTCCCGATCCGTCGCCCACTCCCGACATGCTAGCCAAACCGGCGGGAAGAAGTAGAAGAAGGAAAACGCAAGCGAAGGCACCACCGCAAGCCACAGGTCACGCCGCCGCAGATGCGCGATCTCATGTGCCAATGCCATCCGGCGTTCCTCCGCCGACAAGTCCACAATCATCGTTTCTGGTGCCAGAACGGTGGGCCGAAAATGACCGACCACGCAAGGCGAGGTAATCAACGGTGAGAGCATCAAGCGGGGTGCCCGCGACAATCCACCATGAATCGCCAACTCACGCAGCTCCGCCCCTATCGGTTGATCCTCGACGGAATAAGCTGACCTAATCAGCTGGCGAGCGATCACCGCAGAACGAGCCGCCGCCAAAAGGTTGACCGCGACCCCAATCAGCCAAACCGCCAAGATCGCCTGTTGCCAAGGCACGGTGTCCAAGGTCGCCGAATGAAAGGCCGACTGAACGGGATAGTCCGAAATTGGCGGCGTCATCCGCTCAAGGGCCGAATGAATCGGCCGAGCACTCAGCGGCAAAACCTGCAACGTCACCGGCCGAACCCAAACCACCGCCAGGAGAAGCTTCAAACAAGCCATCCACCAGAGCCCCTGGCGTATCGAAGGGTTCAACCGAGGAAAGAGCCGACACAGCCCCCACACTGCGAGTATCAGTAGCCCGCCCTGCCAACAAGCCGTCCACATCCCCGCCATCCAAGACTCCGCGAACCCCGCCCAAGAATCAAGCCTCATCTTGCTTCTCCATCTTCGCAAGCAGCGACTTCAGGGCATCGAGCTCGTCCGGCTCCAGCGATTTTTTCTCGGAGAGAAAGGCGATGAACGGAGTTACCGTCCCGCCCAACGTGTTCTCGACAAAGTTCCCCACCACCTCGCGCAACACGGTGCCGGTGGACTCTGCCGTCCGGTATACAAACACTCCGTTGGCCTGTACTCGGGTCAAATACCTCTTCGCCCGAAGCCGCTCCATCATCGTAAGGATCGTCGTCCGAGCCAACCCATTGGGCTCCCCGTACCGACTCGCCACATCCGAAACGCTCAACGGCTCGTGATCCGCCACAAACCGCAAAACCTCCAACTCCTGCCCACCCAGTGTTCTCATCGTTTATCCTGACTACGTCTGTAGTTTAACACACTTGACGACGTATGTAGTCAAGTTTTTCGGTCCGGAGATGGTTCCCCATTCCGAAGGGGGAACCGTGGGGAGGGGGTCTCGCTCATCGACAACCCTTTGCGCCCGGCGTGGCGCCGGCCCGCGCACCGGCCGGAAAGAAACCTAACCCAATTCCGTCTTGGGGACCTAGACTTCGCTTCGCGAACAGAAGGCTCGATACTCAGGGGCGCTTGTCTGAGCGCAGCGAGTTTGCGCCCCATCGAGGGTTTCGTGAGCGAATCAGGCGAAGGCTGAGGACCCAAGAGGGAATGGCCACAGCGGAGCGCCCAAGCGGCGAAGCCGCGAACCCAAGCGGAGCGCCCCGGCGCCGCATACCGGGGCGAGAAAGTAAACGACGAAGGAGGCAAAAGCTACCGGATGGTGACCTTAACCGCCGCTCGCGAGATATCCCGCGGAACGCGAAACTCCCCAAGCGTCTTCCGCGCCGCGGAAATCTGCGCGTCCAAGTCCTTCACCGCGGGCGACGAATCCAAATACGTCTCCTGATAAAGCCTCTTCTTCGTCTCAAGCGCCCCAATAACCGCCTTCGCCTCTTCGTTCAGAAGGTTCTGCCGCTCGGTTGCGCTCTCCGAATAGGTCTGCTGCTTCACGATGCTTCCCGCCTTGTCGATCACCGCAAGAAAGTCATTCAACTTGCCTAGTGGCAGCACGCCAACGATCCCGCGCGTGTCCGACCCCTCGCCGGACCGCGCGACCGTGAAGTCGTGACCAGAGCCGCCCATCTTCGACAGCACCCCGAGAACATCCCGCTCGCCCCGCTCGAAATCGGACACCGACAGCGTCAGAACCACGAGCCTGGCCGACGAAGCATCGTCAGTAGATGCATCAGGCGAAACCCCTGACCCCTTCACAGACGGTAGGGGTCCAGGCAAAATGTTCCCCTTAATCGGCGTCGGCATTCCCGAGGCAAACGGGTTCATCGGCGCGATCTTGCCATCGCCCGGCTTCTTCGCATCCGGCTCGACCTCTGGCTTCTTCGAGTCTTTCAAAGGCGTTGCCTGAGGAACCGGTGAACTCGCGACCGGAGGGGCAGCCACAGGTAGTGAAGCGACCGAAGGCAGAGCCTGTTGCACCGCCACTTTCTTATGCTGCGGAGGAGTGAAAAGCTTCGGACCAAACGCGATACCCAGGCCAATAGCAATCCCACCAACCGCCCAACCCAATCGCCCGAGAAGGGGCGACGCCGGGCGAGGTGCCGGCACCGTCGCTAATTCGCGGCCATAGGGTTCGAGTTCCGTCATGTTCTTTGCTTAACGACCTCTCGTCGAGTTCTGTTCCTACTTGTCGGAACCCAGTATCCGCTTCTTGAAGTCAGCCGTCGATCCGCCCTCGCTCGTTTGGTTGATCCCAAAGTGCTCAATTTCTGATACGAGCGCAGAGGCAAGGAGCACCCTTTCAGCCCCCGCCTTCATATTCATGACGTACACGTAGTCCACCGCGAGTCGGGCCTTGCGGACTTCTTCATGGGCAAGCGGCTCGCTTTCGGTCGCCTGCATCGCCGAATCGAATAAGTTTTGCCCCTTCGAAACGATCTGCTCAGAAAGATAGGGCGAGTTCGAAGGGTCGTAAATGTGGGCATGCACGTTCGAGTTCCGCTCTGGCCCGTGAAGCAAATTCAGCCACTGCGAAACATAGGTTGCGCCACTCCCATACACGTGCCGCACGTAGTCATCGATGATTGGCTGAGCCGGTCTCTCCGGGTTCCACATCAGCTTCGCCATCAGATAAGCCTTCAGCTCCGACATCTCGCCGCCGCCCCCTGCCGCATAGTCGCCCTCATAAAACAGCCCAACCACCCCCGTCTTGTGAAACAGCCGGATGTCCTGGGCGATCTCGTCCAGATCAGGAATCGGCTGCAGGTAGTTCGCGAAGTTCGTGCTGTAGTGCCAGATGTAAAGCTGATTCGTAATCCTCGACCACGCCTTCAGGTTGTCGAATACCGACTTGTTGGCGTCGCAAGAGTCGATCGCATGGGCCACACAAGCCCCAATGGGGGCCAACCGAACCCGCACATTCTTGTGCGGACGCACGTGCAACGGAGGTTTCTCGGTCCACTGATACGCCAGCGTATCGATCAGAACATTCGGATACTCCGGCCGAATCGCATCCGCCACCGCGTTCACAAAGCGCAGCAACACCCCGCTCGGCGCCCCTTCCTCTTTTTCGACCGCCTTGCAATTGTCACATTGGCAGTTCTCATAAGTGTCGTTCTGCGACACCGAGAAGATCGTGGCCTTCGGGTCCGCCTTGATCCACCCTTTCACCACTTCGATCGCGTGCTTCAGCAGCTCGGGATTCGTGAGGCAAAGCTGAGCATAGTCGTCTCGCCGCTTACCGTCCACCAGCGAAAACCATTCTGGGTGCTTGGCAAAGTACTCATTCGGCGGGGCGATCTCCGAAAACGTATGGACAAACTTCCCATACTTCACCCGCCCGCCGACCGAGTCGTCGAGCTGCATGGAAGCTCCGTTCACCCGATTCCGCGAAGCCCACTCCTTCCCGAACGCCTCCGCATAAAATGGCTCTCGGTACTCGAACGCCGGCTTCTCCTTCAGGTGCATCAAGGGAAGCTGAATCGTGGCCTGCTTCGGCACGTACGAAACCCGCGAATTGAACCACCGACAGCCGAGCTGATCCTCAAGCAACGCATAGCAGCCATACATCGCCCCTCGCTCGCCGCCACGAATCGTCACTCGATCTGCGGCCACGTCGATGGAATATCCCTCGACCGGCGCCCTCTTATCGAATTCAATCCAAATCTGCTTAGCCCCAGGGCGCTTCTCATGCAAGATCGGCAACGAAACCCCCGACATCTCTTCAATCGCCGCCCGCAACTCGCCCGCCCCATGTTCAAGCGCGGGCCCAGAGTTGGGCCCCACCCCAATCCCCCACTCAGATCGCCCATTCTCAACGATCACCGGCCCTGAACCGAGATAAGTCGCAAGCAACGCCGCAGCAAGCATGCCCCCAGTATAGAGCCCTCAACCTTGCACCTCTCTCCGGCGAGAGGTGCAAGGTTGAGGGTCCGACAGGCAGGCACAACAACGCGCGGAATCCGGAAAAGACCCAAACCCAATTCCGTCTTGGGGACCTAGACTTCGCTTCGCGAACCGAATCCTCGATACTCGGGGGTGCTTGTCTGAGCGCAGCGAGTTTGCGCCCCATGGAGGGTTCCGTGAGCGAATACGGTGAAACCTGAGGACCCAAGATGGAATTGCCACAGCGGAGCGCCCAAGCGGCGAAGCCGCGAACCCAAGCGGAGCGCCCCGACGCACAAAGCCAGACCAGCGATGAAGACGGGGAAAGCGATGGAGTTCATTTCAAATTCAGGTGGACCGCGAATAATGCACCCGTATGCAAAAAAAGACCCGCTACCTCGTTGGGTAGCGGGCCAATACCTTCGCTTCTCTTGCTTCTCGTTGCTCTTGACCGCATTTTTGCGGCCTCGCTTATAGACTAGATAGTGGGTTTGGTGCGACTAATCTTTAGGGGGAACCCGGAATTCAGACGGAAAAGACCTAATTTAGTCAAAACGGAACACCGAAAAAGGTTGGGAAGGACGCTCATAGGAATTAAAGATGCAGAACACACGGCGCAAAGAAGCGCCTGCACAGGAAGACGCCTTTACCCACGACCACGGGGTCTCCCTTAAATATGTCTTGTGCCTCAACGGAGTCGTCCTGCACGACCCCGCGCTAGACGCTAAGAACTCCCTCGTGATGTCGCTCGTCCGAATCGCTCCCACCGCAGTCCCCGGTGCCACTGGCCCCATCTCGGTCTGCCTGGTCCTGTAAACACTCAGACCTACCGGAGGCGCTTGGCTGCTTCCGTCTTCCCCCGACTCACCGCCCAATCGCGTGCCGTGAAACCCTTCGCGTCTCGAATCTTAGGATAGGATCCGCTCCGTGCCGCAGAAGCATCTCGATAACTCCCAACTGACCTTGCTCGGCGGCTTCGAGGAGGCAATCTTCCAAGTGAGCGGGCATCAGGTGCGACTCCGCGTAAGCAATATCGCCTCGCGCGCAGGCATTCAACATCTGCTCAAGGTCGCGGCTATGCGTCCAGGCGGTTTCCAAAGAGCCGTCGGGGTTGTTCAGAGTGCGCGAAGAGTCGACGACCTGGCTAGCCGCGTCAGAGAAAAACTGGCGAAGCGCCTCGCGCGCTTCAACATCTGAAACAACTTCATCAAGCGCAGACGACATGTGGGTAACCCATCGGTCTCGCAGTTTCCTTTACAACGTTCCAATTCATGGTTGGTCTCCCTTTGCCACACGCATCGGGCAGCCCCATTGCTGGGTTTGAACTAGGAAACATGGGGCGCGTTTCCGCACACTAAGCAGAGGGCGATGAAACAAACGCACAGTTTAAACCTTATAAAGGGGCTCGACGAAGAGCCGGATAAACGCGCGAGAATCTTGGAGAAGCAGGTTCATGCGGGTGGGGCCTGGCTCTATTGGATCGCCGGGGTCTCCCTGCTTAACATGATCGTCGCCTTCTCGGGTGGTCACTTCCATTTCGCCTTGGGGCTAGGGATGACAACCTTTTTTGATGAGATTGCCGTTCATCAAACGTCCGCCGTCATGGCTTCCACGGGATTCTTGGACTTGCTGGTCGCGGTCGTGCTGGCGGGCCTTGGTTACATCGCGTGGTCGGGGAAACGGTGGGCGTTCGGCATGGGCATCCTGTTGATGACGGCCGACATGGTCCTCGTTCTCGTCGATCCCAAAGACCAAGCAATGAGCTTGATCTTTCACCTAATCGCGATATTGGGTCTCGGGCTTGGCTGGCAAGCCCTCGTCCAGCTACGCAAGCTTTCGCCGACGCCGAATTAGCACCGCAGCCCCCGCGCCAAGAGCAAGGAATGATGCTGGTTCTGGCACGGGCGGAGGCGGAGGGTTGCGACCATCGGTGTGGTTGCCGCCATGCGGGAAGGCAAAAGAGCCGCCAATAAGCAGCGGGATCCCAAGCAGGCTTCCGATCAAGTTTGAATGCCCGGGCGGGAGCGTTATCGGATTCGGCGGAGCGATCGACGGAGCGACCTGAGGTCCGGTTGCCGCCGGGATTTCAACGTCAAGAGCCGGTAGCTCCTCGGGCGTCGGTGGCACCATGGCGAGCCAATCGTCCATCGGGGCGACGGCCGAGTCGACGTCCGGGATCAGAGGCTTCAGTTCCGAAGTCTCCGCGAACTGGGGCAAAAGAGCTCCGGTGGAGCAGATACTTCCCGGCCCAAGTGTGAGAGGATTGCCGCATTTCAGACGGAGCACCGGTTTGCCCTTATCGTCAACGAACAGCCGCTCGCCCTTCTTAAGCGTGCAGTGGTGCATCTTCAGAGACCCACCGTCAGGAACGCTGTACATCTCGAAGTGGCTCGTCTTCTGCAGCCGCTCCACGTGAAGAGATCCGAGCAGGGCGAGCACCTGCTTCCGGGTCATCGCGAAGTGCCTCATGTAGCGATCCAGGACTTCCGGATCGGTCTGCGCCTCGTGCACCAAAGCAACCACCGTGGTGGCGCGGTGATTGAGATAGGCGTTCTTCTCCGGTCTCGCACTGGCAACACATGCCATGAGGGCGAGGGCGGATATGGTCAAGAGGCGACTTCTTGTCATGAGCTTTTTTTCGACGAGGATTTCCTTCTCTCGGGCGATGAATCGAGGCAGATTGCGGAAGAACTGGCAACTAGCAACCCCGTAGGCCCGCATTTGTACCGGCGAAATCGACGAATGTCTGGGCCAACTTGCCGAGACCACTTTCGAACCTGCACGAAGCAAGCCGTTCCATAGGGGATGCCCAAAACCTGAAGTCGATTGCGAAGTATTGGGCCTAAACCTCGCAAACCTGCGTGCCGATCTCATAAATGGAATGAACCGCGGCATCTATGCAAGCACCACCGGCATGCTGGCTTCTCAGCGTTATCTGGACGTGTTGTCGAACAACCTCGCGAATAGCAGCACCAACGGTTTCAAGCAAGATGGCCTCGCGTTCAACGACGCGATGATCAAAGAGATGCGGGCCAACGGCGGCGCTGGCATCAGCTTGGGAACCCTGGGAACGGGCGCAACCGAGAAGAGTGCGGGCACCGATTTCTCTCAAGGCAACGTGCAAAGCACGGGCAACCCACTCGACTTCGCGATCAACGGAGCAGCCGGGATGTTCGCCGTGCAAACCCCGACGGGAACGCAATACACCCGAGACGGCGCGTTCGCGGTCACCGACGGACAGCTCACTACCAAAGACGGCAAGCCGATCCTTGACGACCGAGGCTCGACAATTGCGGTGGATGCCAGCAAACAAATTAAGCTCGGTGAGGATGGAACGGTCACCGTGGGCGGAGTGGCTGCCGGCAAGCTCGGTCTGTACCAGGGCAAGTTTTTGAAGGAGGGGGGCAACCTGTACTCTTCTCCGGATGCGACCTTGATGGACCCAGGTGTCTCATCGGTCGTGCAGGGCTCCATCGAGGGCTCTAACGTGAATTCGATCCAGTCGATGGTGGAGATCATCCGACTGGGACGCAGCTACGAAATGTCTCAGAAGTCGATTCAGTCGCAAGACGAGTTGACCCAAAAACTTATTCAGTCGCTTCAGAGCTAATCGCTCGGGATCGACAAAACGGAGCGGCAGGATGCGGCTCCGACAAAGAAGCTCAGGACGGGCGAAGAACAGGGGGCAGGGTACGGGGTGCAGGGTGCATCGCGTGCAATTGCCTTTGGCAGGAGCAACGTCTTAAATGAGAGCTTTGAATACGTCGGCGACCGGAATGATCGCCCAGCAACATAACCTGGATGTCATCGCGAACAACCTCGCGAACGTCAACACCACCTCGTTCAAGCAGCAGCGCGCCGAATTTCAGGACCTGATGTACCAGACCATCAAGGTCGGCGGAGCGCAGGACGGCGCAACCACCTCGACTCCCGACTCGATGCAGATCGGCGGCGGCTCGATGTTCTCCGCAGATGCTTCCAATTTTGAAGTCGGCCCGCCTCAGTCCACCGGCAACCCGCTCGATGTGATGATTTCGGGCAGCGGGTTCTTCTCGGTGCTTCGACCGGACGGCACGACCGCATACACCCGAGACGGCAGCTTCAAGCGCGACGCCGCCGGCCTGCTCGTCAATAGTGACGGCTATCAGGTGCAGCCCGAAGTGACGATCCCCGAGGGAACGACTTCGATCTCTATCTCCAACACCGGCACCGTCTCCGGAGTAAGGCCTGGTGAATCCGCAGCCTCCGAGCTAGGCAGCCTAAAGATCACGAATTTCTCGAACCCGGCCGGCCTTCAGCGCCTCGGTCAGAACCTCTATCTCAAGACCGGCGCAAGCGGCGAGCCGACCGAAGTGACCCCTGGCGAAGCAGGCTCAGGCACCCTCACCTCCGGCTATGTGGAGGGATCGAACGTTCAGGTCGTGGAGGAAATGGTCCGTATGATCACCGCCCAGCGCGCCTACGAAATCAACTCGAAGGCGATTCAAACCGCCGACGACATGCTCAGCACGATGAACCAGCTCAAGAGGTAATGGCTAAATGATCACCACTCTCATCAGCCTGCTCGTCACCGCAACCCCTGCGCTCAACGTGAGCGTCGAGGGCGACGGCTTCCTGCGATTTGCCCACTCGGGCACGAGCGCCTTCTCCACCCACGCATCTCTCTCGGTGGCGAATGGCGTGCTCACCAACGCGGCGGGCGACATCCTGCTTCCGCAAGTCCACGTCCCCGCAGCCGCCAAACGAATCGATATCGAACTAGACGGCACCATCTCCGCTACCACCGATGCGGGCAAGACAGTCGTCGGACACATCGTCCTCGCCATCTTCGCATCTGGAAACCCCGACGGCAAGCCAAAGCTCGGCAACCCGGGTGATGGACTCAACGGGGTGATCCGCTGCAGTGCAGGCTCGACCAAGCAAGCTTCGAGCGGCACACCCGGGAAGAAGAACCCAGCGAAATCGACCGCCAACGTCCCGACCAAACCGACGATCACATTTTCCCAGAAGTCGGAAGTCGATGGAGACATCGTCCTGCTTAGCGACATCGCAACCATCGAAGGCGACCCCTCGTTGACCGCCAAAATCGGCGCCGCCGATCTCGGCCGCAGTCCGCTGTACGGTGCCTCCAAGGGGATCACCCTCTCCTATGTCCTTGCCCACCTCCGAATGTGCGGGATCAAGACGGATGACCTCGTAATCAGCATTCCCCCCAACTGCGTGGTCGGACGAAAGGCGCAGACCATCGGCTCCGATGCGATGGTCGAAGCGGCCACTAAGGCAGCAAAAGAGAAACTCGGCATCGACGTCCCCCTCAAGCTCGACAGCTCGATCAACGATGTGGTGGCCCCGACCGGCACCGCCGACATCTCGGTTCGAGACATTCAGAAGGGTCAGAACGGCGTGACTGCAGTGGTTTGGATCTCGGTCGACGGCAAGTCGATCAGCTCCCGCTACCTCACCCTCGTTCCCGCCGAAGGCGGCATTGGAGTAAAGTCGGGCGAAGTCGTCAAAATCCGCCTGATGAGCCACGGCGCGATCGTCGAGGTTCAAGGCAAGGCCAAGACGGCCGGTTGGGTTGGCTCGACCGTAACCGTGATTTCCGATACCGGAACCACCCACACGGGTGTGGTGAAGGGCGATGGCAGCGTTGAGGTGAAACTGTGAAACTGATTTCGATTTTTGGGCTGACCGGCCTGGTGGCGGTCTCCCTCGCGCAAACCGTAGATTCCTCTCAGAACTTCGGCTCGCTGTTCCCGCAAGGGCATTCGGAGAACGTTCTCCTCAGTCGAACCGCCCGAGTGCGCGGTGACTTGGTGACGATTCTCGTCAGCGAGAACTCCACCGCCTCGTTCAGCGCAACGACCCAGACGTCGAAGAAGGACTCCACCAGCGTCCCCCGACCGACTTTGCCGCTCGTCGACTTCCTGGGCGGAAGCGCCCTAAGCAAGGTGCTTGGCGGCGGTGCCTCTAGCTCCGCAAACTCGAGCGTCGCCGGAGCTGGCTCGACCACCCAGAGCGGTCAGTTCACCGCGCGATTGACGGTCGTCATCAAGGACGTGCTTCCCAACGGAAACATGGTTGTCGAAGGCACCCGATTCGTGACTGTCAACAAAGAACTTCAGTCGGTGATCCTCACCGGCATCATCCGCCGCGACGACGTTCGGTCGGACAACACGATTCTCAGCGAAAACGTCGCCAACGCAGAGATCAAAGCGGAAGGCAAGGGCGCGGTGGCTGACAAGCAGCGACGTGGATTCATCAGCCGAATTTTGGATTGGTTGTTCTAATGAAATTCAGTTCTCTCATCTTCGGACTGGCGATGCTCACAACCATCGCGGGCGCCCAAACCTCCGCTCCCGGATCGAAGGATCCGAAGAAGCCGGTCGACAATGCCGCCGCCCAAAAGGCCGCTCGCGACAAACAGCTTCAGATGATCAAGCAGATCAATCAGCGAGATGCTGCGGTGAGCAAGGGCGAGCAGGAAGGCGTTCCCACCCGACTCAAGGACATCGCGCGCTTCCGAGGCATTCGAAGCAACACCCTCACTGGTATTGGTTTGGTGATGGGACTCGAAGGCACCGGCGACTCCAAAAAGTACGGCCCCACGTTCACCGCGATGGCCAACTACCTGCGCAAGCAGGGCTTCGACGTGGACCCAAAGACGATGGACTCGAAGAACGCGGCCCTCGTCATGATCACCGCCGAACTCCCCGCCTTCTCGGTCAACGGCCAGAAGCTGGACGTCACCATCACCTCGATGGGAGACGCGAAGAGCCTTCGCAACGGAACCCTTTTGCTGGCCGAGCTGAAAGCAGCTGGCAACCCAGACGTCGTATATGCAACCGCAACCGGCCCAATCAGCGTCGGCGGATATAGCGCTGGCCAGGGTGGCAACAGCCAGACCAAGGGCTTTGTCACGGTTGGACGAATCCCCAACGGCGGCGTGGTCGAGCAAGGCGCTCCCACCACCACGGTTTACGACGGCAAGATGTATCTCGAGCTCGACGACCCCGACATCACCACCGCTCACCGAGTGGAGGAGAAGATCAAGGAGTTCATGCCCGAGTTCATGCCGATCGCTCAGAACGGCGCAACGATCCAAGTTGTTCTTCCCCCTGGACTCACCCCGACGACCGCAATGGCCAAACTCGAAGAGGTCATCGTTCGATCGGACAACGTGGCCACCATCGTCATCAATGAGAAGACGGGCACGATCGTCATGGGAGGCAATGTGCGCATCGCACCGGTTGCCCTCGCCACCGGATCCCTCAATGTGAAGATCGAGGAGACCTATATGGTCTCGCAGCCGAACCCGCTCTCTCAAGGGCAGACGGTTGTGATCCCCGACACCACCGTCAAGGCAGGCGAGGACGAAGCGCAGATTGCGGTAGTCAAGCCGAATACAACGGTCAGCGACCTTGCTCGAATCTTCCAAGAACTGAAGCTCAAACCGAGCGACATCATCAACATCCTGCAGATCCTCAAGCAGCAGGGCGCCCTCAAGGCAAAGTTGGTGATCCAGTGATCAATATCAGCGGCGCAATCAAAGGTGCGGAGGCGGCAACCCTCGCCGCCCCGCGACTCGCGAAGCTGGAACAAGCCACCAAGGACTTTGAAGCGAACATGGTCAAGTCGATGATTTCCGAGATGCGGAAGTCGATGAAGGAGACCCATTTTGGCGACCAGGTCGGCGGCGACATCTACAAAGACATGCTCGACGACACCCTTGCGAAGTCGGTGACTTCCAAGACTGGATTCGGCATGGCACAGACGATTTATCAGCGATTGGCCCCCGAGGTCATCGCGCAAGCTCAGGCCCAGCTCAAAAGGGCCTAAAGGGAGAAGCAGCAATTATGAAATCACGCGAACTACAGACACTTTGGTGGGATTGGCTTGGAACGTCGGAGCGATTGCTCCGCTCGCTTCACGAGCAAACCGCCGCCGTTACCCTCCGAGACGTTGCCCGAGTAGAGCGAATCCAGCCCGAGCTCGACACGTTGATGGAACGAATGCATGAGATCGATGGACAAGCTGTGGCGTGCGCAAACAGTCTGGCCGAAGAGATGGGCACCGAGCTCAATCTTCGAAGTCTGGTGTGCGTCCTGGAAAGGGCCGAAGCACAGCAGCTCCACGGACTCGCAAACCGAGTGACCGTCGTCGCTCGAAACGTTCAAGAAGTGGTCGACAAGAATCGAACCCTCCTCGATAGCGAGATGACCTACATCAACGGCACCCTCACCCTCATCGCGAAGGCCGCTTCGGACATGCGAACGCCGTATCGACGACGCGTCCCCGCCTCCGTTTTGGTGGATTCCGCCGCTTAAGTTTAGGAAAGGCACATGCCAGGTTCATTCCAAGCAATCAATACCGCGAGTCAGGCCCTCAGGGCGTTCCAGCGAGAGCTGGACGTCACCGGTCACAACATCGCGAACGTGGATACCCCCGGGTACTCGCGCCAAGTTGCCACCCTGCAATCGTTCAACCCAACCACCTTTCAGGATGGGCACGCGATTACGCTGGGCGGCGGTGTTGCGGTTTCCGCGGTCAACCGAGTTCGCGATATGTTCTTGCAGGCTCGAAGGCAATCGGCGAGCGCCGACCTAGGGCAGTCAACTGCAATGCAGGATGGCCTCTCTCGAGTAGAAGCGACGCTTCAGGAACCAGGCGGAAGCGGCATTGCGGATTCGATCACCAAGTTCTTCAACTCGTGGTCCAGCCTTTCCGCCTCGCCGAACGACCCTACGTCAAAGAGTCAGGTGCAAGCGGCGGGTCAAACCCTGGCCGACAAGGTCCGAGGCGAATACCTTGCCCTGGACGACCAGAAAGCGCAGCAGAGCTCGCTAGTTACCAATGCGATCCAAGGGATTCAGTCTCAGGTCAACACGATCGCCAAACTGAACGACCAGATCCGCCAGGAAAAGGCGATCGGTGCCGAGCCCAACGACCTAATGGATCAACGCGATCAGGCGGTTCAAACGCTGAGCGGAATGGCCGATATTCAGACCCAGGCCGCTCCCGACGGCAGCGTCAACATCTACATGAACCAGCTCACGCTGGTGGATTCCGGCGGCGCCCGAACCGTGCCCAACACGTGGGATGCCACGACCGGCACCCTTTCGGATGCAAACGGAACCTACGAGGTTCGCAGCGGTCAACTCAAAGGCTTGTTCGACTCGATCAATAAAATCAAGTCTTACCAAACAAACCTAGACAATCTCGCAAACAATCTTCGCACCCAGGTCAATGCTATACACCAGACCGGTGTGAACAGTGCGGGTGGAACGGGCCTGAGCTTCTTTAACGACGTCCCCGTCACCAACCCGGTCACGCCTCAAACCGGTGCGATCAACTTCGACCTCGATCCTGGAGTCAAGGCGAATGCTCAGACCATCGCTGCCGGCCAGAGCGGCAACGCCTCCGACGGCTCAATCGCACTCGCCCTTTCGAAGCTGCGGGACACCAACATCGGGAACCTGAACCAGCGATCGTTCAATGAATACTTCTCCGACCTCGTCGGCCAAGTAGGAACGGACGTCTCCACCGCAAAGGCCTCGATGGACACCCAGACCTCGGTGGCGCAACAGATCGACAGCCAGATTCAAAGCGTGAGCGGAGTCTCCCTCGACGACGAAATGTCGAACATGCTGCGCTTCCAGCGGAGCTACCAGGCGGCCGCGAAAGCGCTCTCCATTTTCGACCAGACGACCAGCGATCTTATCAACATGCTCAACCGCTAAAGACTTAGCCTTTAGCCTCGTGAAAAACGACCGATAACAAAAGAGAAGTACTAGAAAACCGGCAATCTTGCTGGAAGGAGAAGACGATGCGAATCAGCACTAACTACCAATTCAACAGCTATACGCAAGGAATCGACGGCGCCGCACAGCGCGTCTTCGAAGCCCAGATGCGGGTCCAGTCGGGCAAGCGAATCACCAAGCCCAGCGACGACCCCGTCGGCACCACCTCGTCCCTCGCCATGCGAGCCGCCCAGACGAGCATTCAACAGTATTCAAAGAATCTCACCACTGCCAAAGGCACCCTCGGCTATAGCGAGACCTCGCTGTCCGACGCGAACGACCTGCTCACCCAGGGCTACCAGATCGCGGTTCAGGGAGCGAATAGCTCCAACTCGCAGGAAGCGAGAAGTGCGCTCGCCCAAGAGGTCACCTCTCTCCAGAACCGGCTCGTGGACATGGCCAACGCCCAGGGCCCCAAGGGTGACTACCTCTTCGCCGGCCAAAAAACCGACGCCAAGCCTTTCACCGTCACCGGCAACACGCTGACCTACAACGGCGATGGCAACAATGTCGTCGTCGAGACCGGCGCCAACTCAAGCATGGTGACGAACACCCAAGGCTCACCCACATTTTCGGACGCCTACGACCGACTCGAATCCCTCAAGCAGAATCTGCTGAACGGATCGATCGGAAGCATCTCGGCGAACGACATCGGCAACCTGCAAAAGTCGCGCGATCTCATGACGCAAGAACGAGGCGTGATAGGCACCAAGATGCAGGCCCTCCAAGATTTGGATACCCAGAACACTCGACGTATCGACGACCTGACTTCTGGAATCTCGGATATCGAAGACGTCGATATGTCCCAGGCAATAACGGACTACAACCTGGCCAATACTGCCTATCAGGCGGCTCTCACCGTGGCGAGCCAAGGGACTAAGCTCAGCCTCATGAACTTCATCTCAGGATAACAAGAACAAAATGATTCTGCATGGCACTCGATTTGGCGACGTTGACTACACCGAAGAAGACGTCTTGACGTTTCACGACGGATTGATTGGGTTTTCTAGCATCACCCAGTTCATCATCGTCTCTGGCAAGCCCGAAAGTCCCTTTCGATGGCTTCAGTCAGTCGAACAACCAGCCCTGGCCTTCCTGGTCACCGACCCGGCCACCTTCATCGAGGATTTCGCGCCGGAAATCAGCCTGAGCACGGCTGCCGAGATGAAACTCACCGAGGATACTCCCCGATTTTTGTTCGCAACCGTGAACATCCCGAAGGGCAAACCGGACGAAATGACCCTCAATTTGGCCGGCCCGTTGGTCGTCAACGCACAGACTCGAGAAGGACGACAGATTGTGTTGGAAGACGAGGCGTATACTATTAGACACCGGGTGTTCCAGAGGGCGGAACGGACTAGCGGACAAGTAGCGGCCTAAGTGCCGTTTCGTCGCCGACCGTATAATCTCCTGTTACCGGCCATGGAGGGCTAACAGAATGCTGGTGCTGACGAGAAAGCTCCATCAGAGCATCGTTATTGGCGACGAAATTGAAGTTGTAATTCTAGAGGTGCGAGGCGAACAAGTCCGGGTGGGTATCAAAGCCCCCAAGGACGTGACCGTGCATCGTAAGGAAATCTACGACCAAATCCAAGAAGAGAACAAAGGCGCGTCCGAAGTTCGGCCGGAAGACGTGCCGGAGTAGCTTAGGCGTATGTCCAGGCTTCGGGACAGCAAGGTAGTTCTCGCGATTGCATGCGCGGGCGTTCTCTTTTTCTGTTCGGCGGCTATCGTCGTCTTCCAGCTTTGGCAGGCAGGCCCACAAAGCACCGTGAGGTACGGAGTTGCCCTTGGTGTCCCTTTTGCGGCAACCGGCTTTTTCCTAGGCACTTGCGTGCTGGTGCCTAACGTCCTCGCAGTAGGAAAGCTTCGCTTTCCTCTCAACATCACGCTTCCCCTCATCTTTGCGGCTCTCGTGCTGCTCGTGGTCACTCTTTGGACCTCGACCGGCAACAGCCTCGTCGCCGGCCCCGAGATCCTTCGCACCGCGAAAATCTGGCTATCCCCTTCACTGCTTGCCGAGATGGTTCTTTTCCAAGGCGCTCTTCTCTCCCTCATCATCCTCTTTCGGGCGGATGCGAATAGCCAACGGTAGACTATTCGGTAGATGCAGGTTCACTTCGGTGACGATTCCCTAAGGGCCGAATGGCCAGAAGCTGTCGCATGCGTCGGCACTTTCGACGGGGTGCACCTGGGGCATCAGGAGGTCATTCGCACTGCGGTCTGCAAAGCTCGAGAGCTCGACTTGCCGTGTGTGTTGGTAACATTCGATCGCCACCCGGCCGCCGTTCTTGCCCCCGACAAGAACCCGCAGACCGTCTCTTCACTGCAAGACAACCTCGCCGCCTTCGAGCAGTTCGGCGTGTCCGTCACCCTCATCCTCACCTTCGACTTTGCCCTAAGCCAGATGTCGGCCGGCGATTTCTTGCAAGTCATCCTTCGAGAGCGAGTGAAGGCAACCTCCATCGTCGTCGGACACGACTTCGCGATGGGACACGATCGCGTCGGAACTACGGCCTGGCTATCCGAACACATCCCGACGACCGTCGTGCCTCCTTTCGAGGTAGACGGAGCGCGTGTCAGTTCGAGCGACATCCGTCGCGCGGTCGTGTCCGGCGACATGGCCCTGGCGACCGCTCTTCTTGGTCGTCCTTTTCGAGTGAATGGAGTCGTGGTTGGCGGTCAAAAGCTTGGCCGAACCATTGGATATCCCACCATCAACATCGCCCGCTCCTTCGACCAAGTCACCCCCGCCGACGGCGTCTACGCAGGCACCGCAGGAACCCCCTTCGGCTCATTCATGGCCGCCATCTCCATCGGTGTGCGACCGGCCGTCGGAGGCGATTCTCGAACGATCGAGGCGTACCTGCTGGATTATCCCGGTGAGGCGCTCTACGGCCAATCGGTCGTTCTGGACGTACATGAGCGCCTAAGAGAAGAACGGGACTTCCCTTCGCTCGACGCATTGACCGAGCAGATCGCAAAGGATGTTGAGCAAACCAGGGCACCCAGAACCCCTAGCCCCTCCGGGGGATAGGGATCGAGGTGAGGTGACCTCAGATGGGTTCTCTGCCGATTCCCCCTTAGGGTTCAACTGTTTGAAATGTCATTCTGATGGAGCCCCAGCGACTGAAGAACCCCTACCCACACCGAGAGCTTCTCCCTTCGAACACCTAGCGACCAGAAATTGCGGCCTCACCACAGGGAACCGGGAGAAACCGGAGCGGCATATACTAACTTCGTGGAAAGAGCATTCCTCCAGATAGGCAATCCGATGCCCAATAGCGCCGTCTGGTTTATGCTCGCATTCGTCGCAATTGGCTTGATGTCGTTTAAGCTGAGGAAGCCTTGGGCCGGAGGGGCGACGATCGTGATGAGTATTCTTGCCTTTACATTGAAGATCCCGTCCCCCTGGTGCTTGATCTTGACGATGTGCGGCCCGTCCTTTGCCATCGTCGATGTGGTGAAACAGCACCGGCGGACGAAGAATCCCGGTATTCGCGCGGAGGTGATTGCGTACGCCGCGGGGCCTCTCGTTCTCGGACTCATGCTTCTTCTTGGAGGCCATGAAAACAGCTTTCACGTCAAAGGATCTCGGCTTGTTGCCGACGAGGACTGGAAATACCGATTAGATGCGCCCAAAGACAAGTTGAAGATCGAAGAGTGGGTCGACCCTCAGGGCAGACCGATTACTTGGTGCATGAGTGGCTCCGACGGTCAAAGTGGATTCATCAACAGCGACGACGTGTACCTCATCGACCGACACACAATTTCATCCGGGGAAAAAGTCGCTCGGCAGGTCGAAGCTTGGTCTGGGGTTAAGCCCGCAAAGAGCCTGCACTATCGATACCGCAAATAGGACCTCTGACGAAACGCCGTAAACTCGCGTCATAGGGCTATGAGCCGAAAGCCGGTCTTCATCGCAATCGGAATTCTCGTCCTCCTCCTTGCCATCCGCATTGGAGTGGGATTCATCAACCAGCCAGACGACAGGGCGCTGATCAAGCAGGCCATCGACGACTCGGTGCAGGCGAGTCGGCAGGGCAAGCCGGGCGGGGTTCTCGATCTCCTAAGCAGAAACTTCAAGTTCAACGACATCCAGTTAGGGAATTCGGGGCAGGTGGCCAACCTTATTCGCGAAAGCAAACCAGAGCTTTCGATCTCCAACCTGGCACCGATCGTAACCGGAGACGATGCTCGACTTACGACGCCGATTGACCTCAAGTTGAACTTGCTTGGGCACGAGACCAGCGGGCACATCAACGATGTTCACATGGTTTTCAAGAAGGAAGAAGCGAGGGAGTGGCTGGTTATCCCAACCCACAAATGGCGACTCGTCGAGATAACGGCCCCACCAGACGCCCTCTCACAGTTCATTCAATAGGCCCAAAGACTTACCTAGTGCAATTTTCGGGTGGATGGTATAGTGGCATCCAACGGTTTGGTGTCTAAGCGACACAAAGCCATAGCGGAGAAATCCGCGACTCAACGGAGGAAAACACTTATGAAGAAGTATCTAGGCCTGTTCATCGCAGGAATCATGGTTTCGGCCATCGTCGCAGGTTGCGGCAACAAGGACGAGGGAGCTACGGACACCGCTGGCGCAGCAACTGCAAGCACCACCGGCACCAAGGCCGCAACGACCGGCGACACGGCTACCACCGCTAGCACTGCTGCCACCACCGGCACCACGGCGGCTACCACTGGTACCACCGCTGCCACCACCGGCACGACCGCAACCACGGCTTCGACCGCAGGCACTCCTGCGCCAACCGCTGGTGCAACTGCAGGTACTGCAGGCGCAACCACCGGAAAGTAAGCCTCGACTAAGATTGGCCCTCCGTGAGCAAGAGCGCGGGGGGCCTTTTTGCGTTTGAGGCGGTACTCTATCGCCAATGCTTGACCCGCGTGTCACTAAGCTTGCCAACCTTCTTTGTTCGCACTCCTGCCAACTCAATGCCGACGACAAGGTCCTTATTCACGCCTTCGATATCCCCGAGGAAGTCGTAGCCGAAGTCGTTCGAGTCGCCCATAGTCGCGGTGCCAAAGTCGCGGTCAGGCTCGAGAGCAACGTCATCCGCCGCCAGCTAATGCTCGGGATGGATCAAGCCAACGCGCGCCTCATCGCCGACAGCGAGAGGTACGAGATGGAGAACATGACCGCGTACATCGCGCTCCGCGGGACCCACAATTACGCAGAAGCCAGCGACGTTCCGGCCGAGATCACCAAGGTTTGGTCGAAGGAATACACCACCCCGGTCGTGTTCGGAGTCAGAGTTCCCAAAACCAAATGGGTTGCCCTGCGATGGCCAACCGCCGGAATGGCTCAGCAAGCGAACATGAGCACCGCCGCGTTTGAGAACTTCTACTTCGACGTGTGCACCCTCGACTACGCGAAGATGGCCCGAGCCGCCAAGCCGCTGGCCGACCTGATGAACAAGACCAACATGGTGCGGGTCACCGGAGTTGGCACCGATTTCACCCTCAGCATCAAAGACATCGGTGCGGTGCCCTGTAGCGGCGACCGTAACATCCCCGATGGCGAGTGCTTCTCGGCTCCCGTTCGCGAGAGCGTGAACGGCGTCGTCCAGTTCAACACCAGCTCGCTCTACCAAGGCACCGACTTCTCCGACATCCGATACGTGATGAAGAACGGCAAAATTGTGGAGGCCACTGCAGGCGCCAATACCGAAAAGATCAACGAAATCCTCGACAGTGACGAAGGCGCGCGCTACTTTGGCGAGTTCGCCATTGGCTTCAACCCCTACGTGCTTCACCCGATGAAGGACACCCTCTTCGACGAGAAGATCGCGGGCTCTTTCCACTTCACCCCCGGAAACGCCTACGATCCGCCCGGCGGCAACGGCAACAAGAGTTCGATCCACTGGGACACCGTGTTCATCCAGCGCCCCGAATACGGCGGCGGAGAGATCTGGTTCGATGACGTGCTCGTCCGCAAGGACGGCCTGTTCGTATTGCCCGAGCTCCTCGCCCTGAATCCCGATCAGCTTCGTTGAACGGCGCGGATCGAGTCGCAGAGGTAGGCGATAAAGTCTGGCCCCTTCTCGCGCATCCGGGGGTTGTCCATGCGGGCCAACACCCAGTCGCTAACTCCCGCGAGCCGCGACTGGATGAACAGGGGCAATAACTCGTCTGTTCGCGGCGGCAGCGGACGGACGCTCTCGTAGCCACGAAAGAGTCCGTCTCGAACCTCGAGATAGTTCGGCTTAGGCGCTTCGTAGGCCAAGATCGCCGAGAAATCGTACAGATAGAACGCGAACGAGGTGTCGTCAAAGTCGATGACGTTGAGATGATCGTCCTCGAAGAGCACGTTACCCACGTGCATGTCTCCGTGGATTAGGCCGAAGTTCTCGGGGGTCTGGGGTAGTTCGCGCAGCATCGTTTCCGCACGCTTGTTCACCTCGATCAAAAGAGCCTTGTTCTCTTCGCTCACCGGCGCGGCCGGATCATTGAGTGGACTGATCCGGTCGGTCTCAAACGCCCAGGCGTGTTGGCAACCTCGCTCGAAACCTTCCGGCCTTTGCCAATGCAGGGTGAATTCGTGGAAGCGCGCAGTCGTCTCGCCGATCAACGCGGCTTCATCGGAGGTGAGGGCCTCCTTCTTGAAGTCCCCCCCATCCAGTGGAAAAGCACGCAGTTGCGAACTTCTGGCACCTCATCCACCCCCGCCTTGATCAACCGGTCAACATACGGCTTGGGCACTCGATGCCCCGCTTCGCGAAGGGCCGAGAGGAACCGAATCTCGCTCTCGGTGGCCCGGTCAGTCTGGTATCCGGGTCGACCAATACGTAGGTTGAAGGTCCCTTGGGGCGACTCGACCTTGAATGTGGTGTTCTCCGCGTGGACGAGCGAAGACATTGCAGTAGGCTCGACCCCAATCTCTCGCAAGGCGATTCGCCCCAACCGCTCCAGCCGAGAAATCTGGTCCTCTTGGCCTAGCGCGCTGAACTCGTCGACGGTAATCATGGTCGGCTAGTTTAACTGGTTGCAACGCGACCCGTGAGAATAAGGTTCTATAAAGCGAAATGGGTAGTCAACACGGCTTCATCTACTGGATCATCATCGGGCTCTTGGCGGGAGGTCTGGCGAAGATGATTACGCCGGGCACGGATCGTGAGCCGAAGGGCTGCATCACCACGATGCTTCTCGGCATCGGCGGGTCGATCCTTGTCGGCTACATCATGCGCCACTTCCTCGGCGGCGGCTCAGGCAACTTCGTAGCCACCCTCATCGGAGCAACCATCGGCGCCGTCAGTCTGATCTGGGCCGCTAGAAAGTTCTGGAAATAGATTTGGGACTGCGCGAAGCTCTTCGCGCAGTCCAAAAATTATAAGGGAAGCGCCGATGCTTCCAACCCGATCCACCCGACCGCGTCGTGAATATCCCGGAACGTCCGCATCTCGGCCGGCAGATTCCCAATGATCTCCTCGCCGTACCGCTTCGTTTGCAACCGCGGATCGAGCAACGCCACGATGCCCTTATCCTCGGCTGACCGAATCAACCGCCCCGCTCCCTGACGCATCAGCATCTTCGCCAACGGAAGCGTGTGCGACGCAAACGCGTCGAGCCCTTGGGTCTGCAGATACGCCAAGCGAGCGATCTGGGGCGGGTCGATCGGCACCTCGAAGGGCACCCGCACCAAAGCCACACAAGACAACGTCTCCCCGGGCGCGTCGAACCCCGTCCAGAAAGACCGCAAAGCAAAGAGCGACGAGTGCACGTTCTTCTTGAACTGCTCGCCGATCGTGTTCGCTCCCGACTTGAACTGCACGAAGATCGGCAACTCCGGTGGCAAGCTCATGAACCCGAGCACTCCTTCCATCTCCTTTCGCGAGTGGAACAGCGCCAACGTGCGACCTTCCGTCGCTCGGATGATCTTCGATAGCTCGGCCGCCATCGCGTGCCAGTACTCCACCTCGCGACCCTCGCGACGAGCTACCGTCGGGTCGGGAATGGCATCCACCGGAGGCAGATAGATTGCCGCCTGCGATGCGAAATCGAACGGAGTCGGCAACACCTCTTCAAAATCCAGCTCCACTCCCGTGCTGCGCTTGAAGAAGTCGAAGTTGCCATCCAGCGCCAGGGTCGCCGAAAGGCACGCGTACGCATGTGGCTCCCAAATCAGCTCCCGCAACGGCTCTGCGAGGCCGATGATGTCCTGCCGAAGGATCGTGTCCTGTCCCGAGCGGCCGACGTAGCTCACTGAGACGCCCTGCGGATCGAAGAGGCTGTAGCAGCCGAGGCCGTATTGGCGGAGGTAGTTGCTGTAGTTGCGGACCGACTCAAACACCATCTTCCCGCGCTCCGGGTCTTGGTCGCGCCAACGCTCGATCCGATCTTCGAGCCCCTTCACGAACTCGTCGCACAGGTCGCTCACCTTCACGGCAAGGCTCTTCGCGCCCCGCATGTCGTCGGGAGTCTTGTTCAGCTTGACCTGTGGATGCTCCAGAACCTCGTCCGGAGCCGCCGTCAGAATCCCCGGTCGTCCCAGCGACAAACTGTAAGCGACCAAATCCTTCTGGCACCGCTCGATCGACTGAACGAAATTGTTGCAGTCCTTCTGCCACGAAGCGGTCTCGCCGTTGAAGTTGGCGATCGGCATGATCACCGTCTCAATGCGGTTGCCGATGCCCATGAGGGCGTTGAGCTTCGGGAGGCTGAGCTCGAACTCAAGGCCGTTGATCGCGGCGTTGGGAAAGTCGTGGGCTTCGTCCAAGATCAGGAAGTCGAACTTGCCAAGCAGCCCGCCTCCATCGTCCGAGTCGCGCGCCATCAGCGCGTCTTGGATCACCACGCTATGGTTGGTAATAATGATCTCCGCCTTCTCCGCTCGACGTCGGGCGCGATAGTAGAAGCAGTCGTCGTACACCGGACACAGCCGCCCGGGGCAGACCGGCGGAGTCGCGACCTTCTGCCAGAGGTTTGACATCTCACGCTGGGGAAGGCGCACCAGCTTCCGGAACTCGGTCTCGATACCCAGACGCGCTTCGCGCATGAGCAGATTGGTGAGATCGGGAGCGTTCTCTTCCACTGCGGCGAGGCACGCGTAACGCTGCCGGCCCATCAGCAACTGGCACTTAATCCCAAGATTCGCGGACACTAGCGAAGTTTCGTTGGACAATGTCGCCACTCCGCCAGGGTCGCCAAAGAGGCTCAGGGCGAGGGGCAAGTCCTTCTGCCAGTACTGCTCGGCGAGGATATTCGTGTACGTGGCGATAACGATCCGCTTCTTGTCTGCGATGGCGTGAGCAATTGCCGGGACAAGGGCGGCCAGCGATTTGCCCAGGCCGGTCGGCGCTTCAAAGGCTCCACGATTCCGCCCGGAGATCAGGTCGGAAAGGAGCAAAGCAAGCTGTTTTTGATTCTCCCGCGCAATGAACCCCGGTATTTCCGAAAGATTCTTGAACGCCTCCTCGATGAGCTCGTTGGGAGTAGACACAGGTCTGTAGTTTGCCACAGACCCTCATAAATAACCAAGCGGACTCAGTAAGACCGAGTCCGCAAGATGGGAAGTGGCATCAGTGTCAAATTAGACAACTCTTTTATAACACTGTTTGACGAATTTGCCAAATTTGGCCGTGGAAATGCGGTGGAAGGCGCAATTTGAAATCATGAGCCGAATACCCCAAACTTCTTCGCTCCCCCGGTGCCCTGCACCCTGCTCCCGGCGGCCTGTTCAGATGCATACTAAACCCAATGGCAACGGCGCCCGCCACCGAACCCGAAGCAAAAGCCGTGCGCGGGTTAGGGTTGCGTGCGGTCATCTTGGGGTTTCTCGCCTGCATCCCCGTGTGCTACGCCATCACGAACACTCGGGAGTCGGGGATCTTCTCCCTCATGGTGCCGCCAATCTCGGCACTCATCGGCCTCATCCTCTTCAACATCCCCCTTCGCAGATTCCTGCCGAAGTTCGCCCTCACCCAAGCGGAACTCATCACGATCTTCGCGATTGTGAGCGTCGCCGGCTCCGTTGGCGGCGAATGGTCCACCCTCAACCACCCCACCACCTACGGCTACCCCCTCAAGGCACCAAGCGACCCAACGATCAAGAACTACTTCATGAAGTACATGCCGGATTGGCTGGCCATGAAGGACCTCAAGAACGTTCAAGATATCCAAGGTGGCGGAAAGGATTGGCTCTACGCGCTACACAAACTCCCCGTCTTCTTGCCGCTCTATATCGGGTGGAGCCTCATCATCTGCACGATCTGCTTCGCGATGCTCTGCGTGAACTCGCTGATGCGTGGCGCGTGGAACGAGCGAGAGCGCCTCACCTTTCCCCTCATTCAGCTGCCCGTAGCGATGAGCGAAGGCGGTGGATCCGGAGGGATGTGGAAGAGCAAGCCGATGTGGATCGCGTTCGCGATCATGTTCACGATCGACATCTTGAACGGGCTCAACTACCTCTATCCCAACCTGCCGTCGATCCCCGTCAAAGACCTCTTCTACATCGACCGCGCTTTCACCGAGCTCCCCTGGAGCAACATCGGAGACTTCCGGATCTCGATCTATCCGTTCATGGCCGCGATCGGGCTGTTCATGCCCAGCGACATGCTGTTCAGCTTCGTGTTCTTTTTCCTCATGCGGAAGATGACCCACGTCGTCCTCGCCGCCCAAGGAATCCCTCAATCCACCTTCTCGGGCTCATACATCGTCCCCGGCCCGCCCTATTTCGATGAACAAACCTGGGGAGCCGTCATTGCGATGTTCCTCGGCACGATCTGGGTGGCCAAGGGTTATCTGCGCGACGTCTGGAGCGACATTCGCAGTGGCCGCAAGTCAGAGGACGGGGGCATCGCTCACCGGTGGGCGTTCTTCGGCCTCATCGCGTGCTTTGGAGGGGTGGTTGCAATGGGAATGGCAGGCTCTCTGCCCGCCGCCTACATGGTTCCGTACTTCGCGGCTTTCCTTGTCTTCAGCATTGTCCTCACGCGCATCCGCGCCCAGCTCGGCCCACCCACTCATGAGTTTGCTTTCTTCGGCACGAGCACCCTGTTGAACCGCTTCCTGGGGAACCGGTGGCTTACCGACAAACAGCTCTCATTTAGCAGCGAAGCGTTCTTGTCGATGAACCGCATCTACCGGAACCACCCGATGCCGTACCAGCTCGAGGCGATGAAGATGGGGCAGTTGGAGCGGATGAACCAGAAAAAGATGCTTTTCGCGATCGCGGGCGCCACCGTCGTTGGCTTCTTCCTCGCCTACTTCTTCCTCACCGTCAAGGTCTATCGAACAGGCGCTCTGGCGGGCAGCGACGCCAATACCTATCTCACGAATGTTCTCAACGACCGCAAAGGCCCCGACCTTCTCGGGATCGCGATGACCCTCGTAGGCTTCACCGTGGTCATGCTGCTGGATGCGATCCGCTTCCGGTTCCCCGCCTTTCCGCTTCACCCTGCCGGGTACGTCCTATCGATGAACTTCGGGGTGGACTACTATTGGTTTGGCCTGGTGATCGCGCTCCTGGTGAAGAACTTCGTCCAGCGGTATTACGGCCTCCGCGGATACGACAAACTGCGCATGGTCGCCCTCGGCATCTTAGTCGGGGAATACTCTGCAGAGACGATTTGGATGGTAATGGCACTGATCACGAAGCAAAGCACCTATACGATCGGGTTTAACGACCGAAGCTTGGGCGGTCAGTGAACGCTCCCCCCCCAATCCTCGAAGAAGGAAACGGAGAGACGCGGTACTGGGGAGGCTGGATTCTTCTTGCCCTACTGCTCGGGCTCATTGCCACATCCGAGCTGAACAACGCCCTCCACCCCCATCCATCAAAGGGTTCGAAGATCGCCTCTGCGCGCACGTCTCTGAAAGCAAACTTCTTGACTGAGGACAAGGTGGATGGCGACTTCATCAAGTCTCTCGATGAAGCGATCAAGCCAGTAGGGCCGTTGCGTACCAAGGACAAGGAAGCGGCAAAGATTTTCGCGGTGATGGAGTCGGAACTTCACCGAACCGTCACCCCTTTCGATGTCGACCTCCTCACCAAAAGCAACAAGCCTTCCGATCGTGCCTTCGCCAAGATTTACACCTCGCCCAAGTTGACCAAGCCTGAGGCACAAGACCTCGCCAAACAGATCCAGAGCCCAGATCTCGTTGACCGGCTCGCGGGAATTCAAGCGCTCGAGAAAGCAGGCGACACATCGGCGCGGAGCAACTATCGAAAAGACGCGCTGAAAGGCAATGTCGTCGGCATCGTCATCGGGATTCTGCTAGTGGGTCTCAGCTTTGTCTTGTGGTTCACCTACGTCACCCTCCGATTGGCTGGGAAACTTCAGCCTCTGGGAATCCCCCTGCAGAGCATTACTTGTACAGATGCGGACCGCCTTGCCCGGCGCGCCGGAGGCCTGTTTGGAACCTTCCTCGTGCTTAGCGAAATCATCGGGCTCCTGGCTCGCGGAACCGGCGCTTCCTGGCTAACCAGCCTCGTCGGCGCGTGCATGATCGTCGCCGTCTTCGTCTCCGCCCGTATCCCCATGTGGGGCAAGACAATCTCCGCGGAGGCACTTGGGATCCGGCGTGACAAGCTTGGAATTCACGCGCTTTGGGGTCTCGGTGCCGCCATCGCGAATATCCCGTTCCTCTTCATCCTGCTCATCATCGGCACCACTCTCTTCCGGCACCTTCCCCCGCCAGAGCACCCGGCCACCGTCGAGCTACAGAACACAAAGGATCTCGTGACCATCCTGTCGATCATCTTCTTCGGATCGGTGGCCGCACCAATCTGGGAGGAAACGATGTTCCGCGGCCTTCTCTTCCCCGCCCTAGGCCGCTTTGTCGGCCTCATCCCCGCCGCCGCCATTTCCGGCCTCTGCTTCGCCACCATCCACCCCACCGGCCCCGCCGTCTGGCTATCCCTCGCCGGAGTAGGCGTCATGAGCTGCGCCCTCACTTACCAAACCCGCTCCCTGATGCCGTCCATCTTCATGCACGCCATCCACAACCTCACCCTGTTGCTGATGACCGTGTACTTGTCGTAAAAGGAAACGGACCAAACGTAGCGTCGGCACCCCCGCCGATGAGCGCCGTGCGACCAACCATGTACCGATGAGAGGCATCCTTGTTGGGGAGGCGATCTTGGAGCAGAATGGGCGCCTGCGCCGATAGATGCGCGATCGTGCGGCGCTCATCGGCGGGGGCGCCGACGCTACGGTTTGGTCCGTCTCCCCTTCGTACGCTCTACGCGTGGACCGTGTCGGCCGCCGTTTCTTTGCTCCGACCGAAGAAGGTCCAGAAGCAAATCCACGCCGCGAGGCTGACTCCCGCCACGATCAACTTGACCCAGCCCGGAACATGCGGATTGAAGCTAAAAAACCCCTCGATCGGCGCTGCGATGAACATCATCACTACCGAGGTCGCAAGGAGCGTGATCGCATCCTTGCCCGCCGCACGCATCGACTGCGCCCGTGAGTACCGACCTGGATTAATAAGCGCCCAACCCATTCGGAAACCTGCCGCGCCAGAAATTAGGATCCCCGACATCTCGGGCACGCCGTGGGGCAAGATCGAGGACAACACGAAATCCATGTTGCCGGCCGGCTGCACGTACCAGAGCAGCGCTCCCAACATCGCGCCGTTCGTGTAGATCATCATCGCGGTCAGCACGCCGAAGGTGCTCGCAGCGATCGCGCCCGACAGAATCGCGACAAATGGGTTGTGCGAAGCATAAAGCCCCGTCATCATCGCCGACTCAGAAGACGAGCGACCTGGGAAATGCCCCGACTTCCACATATCGAAGCTTTGCTCGGTGCCCTTGGGAATGAACAGGTCCTTCGCATCCGGATACGCTTTGAGAACGAAGAAGCAGAAGAAGATCGAAGTCACGAAGAGCCCGATCGAAGCGAACAAAAACCATCGGTTCCGACGAACCGTCTGCGCAGCCACCGCAACCGCATCCACGATTGAAGCAAAGAGCGGTTTTCGAGGGGCTTGGTAGAGGATCCCGTAGGCCCGCGCGGTGAGGTCGTTCAAAAAGTCGACAAGCTGCAGATTTGTGGTCCGAGTTCGGGCCACCGCGAGATCGGTCGAGAGCCTTCGGTACAAGCGAACAAACTCGTTGAGGTCGTCTTCGCGGACCTTTCTCAGGTTCGAATCAGCCTGATCGCAAAGGAATGCGAGGCGCTGCCAATCGGTTTCGCGGCGGTTGACAAAAGATTTCTCGTTCATGCAGGCTCAAAGAAGATTATAGAAGCGGCATTTGCCGCAATATGCCAAAGAATTTCAGCGAAATCGAGATACTTCGGGCAAGAAAAGCGTCCAAACATTCACAAAGGCATGGAAAGGTGCAACAATTGCCTATCCTACGCCGTTGTTTGGTAGACTGGTGCCGCCGAAAGGACCCTTTCGAGCACCTCTACAAAGCAAGCAGGAATTGCCGGTATCTCCGTGGAATGAGAATTTGGCACGACCTATGCGTGATCAATTGATCCGCGGCGAAACGGCCAGAGTCGTCGGTACGTTCAGTTTGGTATTGGCCTGAAAAGGAACGGATGAGCGCTTATCCACACATGTCGGATTACGAAGATGGTGTACCAAGCTATCTGAGCCGCCTCACGCAAGCTCCTCTGCTAACCCCAGAAGAGGAGATCACTCTCACGAGGGCTGTGCAAAAGGGGGATAAGATGGCCAAACAGCGTCTTATCGAATCCAATATGCGCCTGGTGATCAACATCGCCAAGACCTATCGCAACCGCTCCATCCCCCTCGAAGACCTCATTCAAGAAGGCGCCATCGGCCTCATGCAGGCCGCCGAACGGTTCGATCCGGACAAGGGTTTCCGCTTCTCAACCTACGCCACCCACTGGATTCGCCAAGCCATCGGCCGCGCCATCGACAATAAGTCCAAAGCCATCCGCCTCCCCGCCCACGTTTCGCAGTCTCTGCGGCGGGTTGAGAAAGAGCGGCTCCGCCTTTCCCGAGAACTGGGCTATGACCCCTCGCCCGAGCAGCTCGCTGCCGCGATGGGCATCAGCGCCAAAAAGCTTTTAACTCTCATGCAGTCCTCGCAAGACCTGCTCTCGCTCGATATGACGGTCGGCGACAGCGGAGGCATGACTCTCGGTGGCCTCATCAAGGACACCAACGGCAGCGGCGACCCCGAAGGACTGATCCTCAGCCAAGAAATGATGCGAGAGCTCCAGCGAATCATGCTGGAATTAAATGACCGCGAACAGCGCGTCATGCGCCTGCGATTTAGATTAGACGGATCCGAAGCTCCGCTTCAGGAAGACATCGCGAAAGAAATGAAGCTCTCAAGAGAGCGAGTCCGGCAGATCGAAGTGCAAGCGATTAAGAAACTGAGAGCTCTAGCGCAGCGAAGAAGACTTCGCGACATGCTGAACAAGTAGGTCCCGGCGAAGCCGTGTAGCCGACCATTGCATGGGCGCATTTGCCGAAACTAACCAAAGCCGATCCACGCTCCTACGTGGGGCTCAAATCTTCTGCGGAGATGCAGCCCGTTGGGCGTAGCCGACGCGTACACGCTTTGCGTTCCCTTCGGATCCGACCCCGAACCCTGCACCCTATAACGACGACGGCCCGCCGACCCACTTGCGTGGACCGACGGTTGGAGTGGCGCTTTTAGAAGCGTCCTTAGCCCTTGAGGAGGCTAAGCACGGACTGGGGCGCCTGGTTGGCTTGAGCGAGGACCGAAAGGCCGGCCTGCTGAAGAATCTGATACTTGGTGTATCTCGTCATTTCGTCGGCAACGTCAGTATCTCGGATGCTCGACTCGCTGGCGCTCAGGTTCTCCTTCGCCACGCCCAGAGATCGAATGTTCGACTCAAGAACGTTGCGCTGGAAGGCGCCGATCTTTCCACGTGCCGTCGTCACGTCGTTGATCGCCTTGTCGATGACCTGGATTGCCTGGGTGGAACCCGAGGCGGTCGTGAGGTCGAGGTTGCTGAGGTTGACGCCAGAGGCGATACCTGTTCCGAGCTGGCTCGCGGCGTAGTTGCCGAGGCTGAGGCTCGTGGTTTGACCCGCGTTGCCGCCGATCTGGAACTGGGCGTTACCTACCATCACCTGGCCGATAGCGGCGGCGGTGCCGGTGGTGGTGTTGCCAAATTGGCTTAGGGTGACCGTGTTGCCATCCGCATCACTGAGGGTCAGACCGTTGTTGCCGTTGAGGCTTCCCGTAAAGAGAACGTTGGTCGTCGTGCCCACCGTGATTGAGGCGAGTGCATCGCTACCCGTGTTCGAACTCGAACCGGCGCCGCCATTGGCGATGACGCCGTTAGCGTCGGTGAGGTTGACCGTCCCCTTCGAACCAAACTCATTCGCCGTGAAGTCGATGGCCGACCCGTTCCAACTGGCGGTAACGCCCGTCTGCTGCGACGCCTGGTTGACCTGGTTGATGACATCGCCAACTGTGGTGTTCGCCGAAGCGCTGAACGTGACCCCGTTGAGCGTGAACGATCCCGCCGAAGTCACCGCGGTGGTGAGACCAGCATATGTTGCCGACGTGACCTTGCCCTGAGTGGCCGCAGTAACCGAGTTGAGGGTGACCGTCGCGTTGGTCGAGAGCGAGACGCCGCCGAAGGTGCCGCCGATGCTCAGGCCCGAGATATTCGTTCCCGCCGTAACCGCCGAGCTCACACCGGACGTGCCGTCCAGGAGCTTCTTGGTTCCGTACTGAGTGGTCTGGGAAATTCGTGTGATGCTCGAGATGATCGAGGTGAGCGAAGCCTGGTTGGCCTGCGCCTGACCCGAAGTCAAGGTTCCCGAGTTAGCCGATGCAACGGCAAGTGCGCGAGCGTCGTTCAGCAGCGAGCTCACTTCCGTGAAGGCGCCGTCTGCCGTCTTCGCGTAGTTCACCGCGTCCTGGCTGTTCTTGATTGCCGTATCAATGCCGGTGATCTGAGCGCGGAACTGCTCGGAAACGATAAGGCCCGCGGGATCGTCGGCGGCGGAATTGATCCGCAAACCGGTCGACAGTCGATTGATCGACTGATTCAAATTCATACTTGTGTTGTTCACGTTTCGCAGCGCATTCATCGCCGAAACGTTTGTGTTAACCCTAAAAGACATCCAATCCTCCGTGATCCGAGCTGCTTAGTGACCAGGGCTTCTCCGTTCCCTTTGCTTTGGTCACTGACACAGCAAACATCACAGGGTCTAATTCCAGGTATTCACACGAGTCTAACCTAGTAAATTTACTTGTATTTCAGTGTATTTGCTAGCTATGGTATTTGCGGGCTCCGGAGATGGTGCCCCTTTCCCAAGGGGGAACCGTGGGGGAGGGGGTCTCGCTCACCGGCAGCCCTCCACATTCCGACCCACCCAATTCACTGGTAACTTACGGGCATGAGCCTCGTGGGTCGGGTGGGAAGAAAGCGACCGCGTGCCCGCCTCGCTCTCGCCCTCCTCTATCTCATCCTCACCGCTGGAGCCGTCACCACCCTCTACCCGTTCGTGCTGATGGTCAGCACTGGCCTTAAGTCGGCCACCGACCAAAACGACAACCGAGTCATTCCCGCATTCCTAAACGATGACGCCGCCTTGACCGCCAAGTACGTCGACGACAAATACGCAGGCGACAAAGCTCTCATCGCCTCCACAAGAACTGGCGGCTCCGCACCGGAGGCAGACCTCAAGGAATACGACGCATTCCTGAAAACCCTCCCTGCCGACCGCTGGCAAGTAGCCTTCCGAGACGACCCGACCCAGGTGACCGGCCGCCTTTCCGTCCGCTATCACGACTGGTTGCGCAAGCGATACCGCTCGATCAACGACCTGAACAAGGCCTATGTAGAGGAAAACCTAGGCTTCCAAACCGTCCCCGCCCCCACCGAGTTGCTGGACCGAAAGGTCTGGAAACCAGTCGAAGGCACGCGCTGGAGCGACTGGCGAGAGTTCAAAGCCTCCCTTCCAACCGAATACCGGATCCCGATTCGGACCCGCCGAATGTTTCAGGTATTCCTCGCCGCCGAGTTCCGCAACCAGTTCAAAGACGTCCCACCCGAGATTGTCGGGTCGGCAACCAAGTTCGAAGAAATCTCACTCCCGAGCGCCGGTGCCCTGTGGGAGAAGTTCAAGGACAAGTGGATCCCCGACCGATTCCGAATCCAAAGCGTCGACACCCTTTGGTCGGCCACCGGCCACGGCGACCAAATGCCGATCGAAGCCGCCGAGCTCCACTACATCGCCGCCAACGCCGGAGACCTGAAGCGCGAGTTCGCGGGCCGCAACTACTTGTATGTCCTCGATTACGTGCTCCTGAACGGCCGAGCCGTGTGGAACACCGTCCTCTTCTGCTTTCTCGCCATCGCGACCCAGTTGATCGTCAACCCGATCGCCGCCTACGCGCTCTCCCGCTACCCCATCAGGGCCTCCGGTCAGATCCTCATCTTCCTGCTCGCCACCATGGCGTTCCCCGCCGAGGTCGCGATGATCCCGTCCTTCCTGCTCCTCAAGAGCCTCGGCCTTCTCAACACCTTCGCCGCCCTCGTCCTCCCCGGCGCCGCCTCCGGCTACATGATCTTCCTGCTCAAAGGCTTCTTCGACTCCCTCCCCCCCGAGCTCTTCGAAGCCGGCCAAATCGACGGCGCCCCCGAGAGCGTCATGATGGTGAGAATCGCGTTTCCCCTTTCCCGCCCCGTGCTCGGCTACCTGGCGCTGCTCGCGTTTATGGGTGCCTATGGCACCTTCATGTATGCGTTCCTCGTGGTGCAAGACCAACGCATGTGGACTCTCACCGTCTGGCTCTATCAGCTCCAAACCCAAGCGCCGAAGGCGGTAGTGATGGCCGGACTGACTTTGGCAGCGATTCCGACTCTAGTCGTCTTCCTCGCCGCCCAGCGGGTGATTCTCAAGGGGATCGTCTTGCCGGGTGAGCGATAAGGACTCCGGAGATGGTGCCCCTCCCAGGGGAACCGTGGGGGAGGGGTGCGACTGCCCGACTTCGAAGTCCACATCCCTCCCGGAAAACAAATGGGAGGGCCCGGGCATCGCAGCAGGTTGGCAGGACCCCTCCCCCACCGTTTCCCCCACCGTTCCCCTATGAAGGGGCACCATCTCCGAAGGGAAAACGTTGCAACAACCGTGACGCGGCACCCGGAGGACTCAACAAGAACCGACACGCTCGGAGTTCAGAGTAGACTTGGCGCGCCGTGATCCCGCTTCGCGATAACCAGGTAAAGGAACGCTTTCCCGTCATCACGTGGATGCTCGTTCTCCTGAACGTCGTGATCTACCTCTGGGATCGGCAGTGGCACATCTCGGGCGGTAATGTCGTCTTCGCCGACCTCGCCATGCGACCCAACGAGGTCGTCGCCGCCGTCAAGGGCACCGGCGACAGATTTGCCCTCGTCACCCTCTTCACCTCCATGTTCATGCACGGAGGCCTCACCCACATCCTGGGAAACATGATCTTCCTGGTCGTGTTCGGCGCGGGCGTGGAAGATGCGATGGGGTCGGTGCGATACGCGCTCTACTATCTAGCCTGGGGACTCGCCGCCGCCGCCGCTCAGATCTACGTCGACCCCTACACCAGCATCCCCAACCTCGGCGCCTCCGGCGCGATCGGCGGGGTGCTCGGGGCCTACTTCTTGCTGTTCCCGGGGAACAAGGTGGAGATCTTTGTGCCCGTGCTCGTCTTCCTCTCGTTCGAGGTGAGCGCCTGGCTAATGTTGGGCATCTGGTTCCTTTGGCAGATCTTCGCTCCCCAAGAGGGCGTGGCCAACTGGGCGCACGTTGGTGGATTCCTTGCGGGAATGCTCACTGTCCTCATCATGGGAGGCCGGGCAACCGTCCTCAAGGGCCGAAGGCTGGAGTATTACTCGTAGCATGATTCCAAAGAAAGGCGGCTTGCCGATGTGGGTGGTCGCGTCGATCCTCATCACGACTCTGTTGTCGCTCTACTCGATCTACAAACGGCACCAGGTCGAATCCGCGAACAAAGCGGTCTCCCTCACCGCCGAATTTGAGAACATCGAGGCGCTCGCATCGGCCGAGGGCATCCCGATTGACAAAGCGTTTGCTCAGCTCAAGGCTCAAGGGCTCAACTCGGTGGTCCTCTCAGAATCGTTCTTAAGCGAGTTGACCACCACCGGCAGAGTGACGATGTCAACCGCCGGAACCCCGCCCGTAACCAGCCTCACCTTCGTCAATCCCGAGGACCTCATCCGAGTCCAGCGGGCCATGCGCATCCGTTACCACGACCTCGCCGGACGGCTCGTTCCCCGAGGGAACGTTCTCGTCCTGCCTCCCGTCGCCCCCGACATCCTTCGCCAGACCTCCATCGGACTTGACCCCGTTCAGGCCGCCGAGGCAAAGAAAGCCGGGCTCTCCGTCATCGCAAGGTTCTCAAACCCGTTCGGAGTCAGCGCCCAAACCGTGGGCGAAACCCTCGCTTGGGCAAAGGAACTCGGCACCACCGTCTTCCTTCCCCAAGGCGACCAAGTCCTGGGTCGCCGCGAGGCGCTGGGCGCGATGATCGAGGCGCTGAAGCTGGACAACATCCTCTACGCCTCTCCCGAATTCACCAAACTCGGCGGAGATGAGGACGTGCTTGAAAAGGCGCCCGAACTCGTCATCCGCCTCCACTCCGCCCAAGTCGCGGAGCTTGACCGGCTGTCGCCCGCTGACGCGGTCGACCGCTACGCCAAGGCCGCCCGCGAACGAAACATGCGGATCCTTCTGATCCGCCCGCTCACCCTCGGCGCCGATCAGCCTTTCCAGTCCTTCACCGAATTCTTCAAGCAGATCAACACCCAGGTGCGAAACGAAGGCGGCGCCATCGCCGAGCCCCACCCGTTCAAGGACAGCAACCTACCTAAGGCCCTGCTCGTCCTCATCGCGCTGTCCATCGTGCCCGCCGCATTCTTCGTGTGCACGTCGTTCGTGCAAAAGAAGCTAGTCCTGCAGATCGTGCTCGGGCTGCTCACCCTTCTCGCACTCGCGAGCGTCACCAGAACCGGCCTTCACCTCATCGCGCTCGTAGGTTCGATGACCTATCCCATCGTCGGTTTCCTCGCGCTGGATGATTTCGCGGACGGTAGTCGCAAACCAACCCTCGCCAACATCCTCCTCGGCTACGTGATCGTGAGCCTCATCAGCATCGTCGGCGGCCTCGTAGTCGCCGGCCTCCTCAACGAGCTGAAGTTTTTCGTGAAGGCGGACGAGTTCAAAGCGGTGAAGCTCTCGGTATTCCTTCCCATCCTCGTGGTGGGCGCCTACTTCTTCTGGAAGCTCACCGACTGGCGACAGTCCCTAAAGAGCCCCATCACCTGGGGAGCGGCTGCCCTCGGACTCGTCATCCTCACCACCCTCGGCCTCATGCTCGCCCGAACGGGCAACGACAGCGGAGTGGGTGCGAGCGGTGGCGAAATGCTCCTCCGCAACCTGCTCGATCGATATCTTTACGTTCGGCCTAGAACGAAAGAGTTCATGTTCGGACACCCAATCCTCGTGATTGCAATCGGCATGCTTCTTTGGATTCGAGCCCGCTTCGCTCCCGTTACGTCGGAAGAAGGCCCCGGCCCGTGGGCGGGATGGGTCGCCCTTCTCGTGATGCTTGGCGCGATCGGCGAGACCAGCGTCGTGAACACGATGTGCCATTTGCACATTCCCGTCATGTTAAGCATTGCTCGGGCCTTTGAGGGATTGGCTCTCGGGTGTATCATCGGTGTGGTTCTTTGGGTTCCCGCATCGCGGCTATTACCCAAGGCGGAGGCTTAAATTGGCAGGTCATCTTCTGCTTGCGGGATATCTTGGAAGCGGAAACTTAGGGGACGACGCCGTTATGCTCGGCTTCGTTCAGGGGCTGGGGAACACCGACTATGAGATCACCGTTCTCAGCGGAAACCCCGAAGAAACGTACAAACAGTACGGTCTTCCCTCTGTCAACCGTCGAGACTTCAAGCAAATCGATGCCGCCATCGCCGCCTGCGATGCCCTCGTTTTCCCTGGCGGCAGCATCTTCCAAGATGTAACAAGCGTCAAGAGCGTTGCCTACTACCAGAAGCTCGTCAAGATGGCCAAGTCGGCGAATAAGAAGGTCGTCCTGATTGGCCAAGGCGTCGGCCCTCTCACCTCCTTCATCGGAAAACGCCTCGCCAGTTCCGCCTTCGGCATGGCCGATGCAATCGCGGTTCGCGATCCTGGCTCGCTCGAAACCCTCAAGAGCATCGGGATCACAAAGAACGTCCGCGTTACCGCCGACCTCGCTTTTCTTCTCCCTCCGCCCGTCGAAAATCCGGACCATACGGAATTTGGAGTGGGAGGAATGAAAAGCGTCGGCATCGCCCCCCGTGCGGTGGCCAATAAGAAAATCGATGTCGCCGCCCTGTTTGGCGAGTTCTGCCGACTTCTCTACAAATCGGGATCCATGCCCGTCCTCATTGAGATGGACAAGAACGAGGACGGAGCCCTTATCCTCGAGATCTCAAAGCGTCAAGGTGGAAAGATCCCGGACCTGAAGCGCATCCAGACTCCGATGCAGCTTCAGCAGCGCCTGAACCGAATGGACGCAATCGTCGCTATGCGCCTCCACGCGGGCATCCTCGCCGCAACGGTGGGAATCCCCCCGATTATGGTGAGCTACGACCCCAAAGTCGCCGCCTTCTCGAAGATGTTGGACGTCGGGCCTGCCCTTCCGATGGAAGGTTTGACCGCTGCGCGAATGCTCGACACTTTCCTGGCGTCACAAAAAGATCGGGAGCGGAACGAGAAGATTTTAGAGCGAAAATTCGCTGAACTATACAAGTCTGCTCAATTGAACATAGAGCTTGTGCATGATACAATGGGATCGATTGCGCGACGATAATTGCGCACGCGTGAACTTTCCCCACGCGTTCGGGCGTTAAACCCCTGAATCCAAAAACAATGGTCGTCGTTCGGGCATCGGTAGTCGGTTGCGTATTGGCCGGCACAGTCGCAGCAAATGCAGGGTCGTATCCGTCTCTGCGGCCCAGCACCGTGCGTGCACTTGTTGATGCGCTCCGCGCCCAACCCCGGACCCCAGGCAAGAAAAACACCCATTACAACTGGTGGGACGCCAACCTGCTCAAGCGCGTCGACGTCCAAGGATCGCGCAACTTCGGCTTCCACATGTATCAAGTGTCCGGGGACACCGAGGCCTTCAACCTCGATAACAACTTCGGCCAGGGCAGCCAGCGTTTCACCAGTAACGGTCTCGTCACCGCGACCGGCAAAAACGTCCTCGGCTTCCTCAGCTTCCAGGCCCAAATCGCGGACAACCGATACCAAGACCCTGAAGCCCAGCAGGTGACCCTCAACTACGATAAGGGACCGGTCAAAGTGAGCGCGGGCGACATTCGCGGTTCCCTGACCAACTCCAACCCGTTTGCGAGCTTCAATCGCGCCCTAAGCGGCTTCATGACCGAGTTCGAGCACGGTCCCGTGCACCTCAAGTTAGTCCGAAGCGAGGCCAAGGGAAGCGTCCGCACGATAAGCATCAACGGAAGCAACTCCACCGGACCGTACTACCTCGAGAGCGGCAAGATCCTCAGCGACAGCCTAGCCGTCCAAGTGGACGGCCAGACGATGCGGCTAAGCGAAGATTACGTCGCCGACCTCGATTTCGGCTCTATCACCTTCATCAACCGAGTGATCTCGCCCACCAGCTCGATCGTCGTATCGTATGAAGCCGCCAACTACGGCGCCGGCAAGGGCGTCATCCAAGGCGGCGGCCTCACGTACGACTTTGGCTCCTTCGGCCGTCTCGGCCTCACCGCCATGGAGCAGGTGGACACCGGACTCGGAGGCACCAGCTCTTATGTTCAGCGAGAAACTGGGTATGGCTACGTCGGCGCCCAGTACACTCTCAAGTATCTGCCTCTGCCCGGCACCACCGAGGTTCGCGTCAACGGAGTCACTCAAATCGAGGGCCCCTCGACGTCAGCCGGAGGAGACTACTTCTTCGTCCCCAACGCCCCTTACATCATCCAGTTCAAGCGCCTCGTCCCCGTAGGCGTGCCCATCGATTTCATCTACCTGCCGACTCCTGGCAAAAACGTCGATGGAGACCGAAAGGTCTTCGGGCTCGACTACCGCATGGGACTAGGCAAGAACGGCTACGTGCAGTACAGCCAGGCAACTGGCAAGCTCTACAACGACGCGACCCCGATGAGTGGCATGGCGCGAGGGCTGGGCGGCGAGTACAAGATGGGCAACCTCAGGTTTAGTGGCTCCGTCAAGGACGTCCCCCGGAACTATGTCTCGGTACAGAGTCAGGGTTTCAACCGAAATGAGCGAGCCACCAGCATGGGGCTTGAGTACAACAAGGGCCGCTACCAATACGGGCTGAAGAACAACAACAGCAGCATCTCCAGCCTTACGACCACCTCCAGCACCGGCGCCCCAACCTGGGTGGTGGGTCGCGCCACCTCGGCGAGTGCTTACGCCCAGTATTCGGACACCAACGGAACCGCTTGGAATCTAAACCACACCCGAACCGCCAGCATCGGAACCAATGCCACCGACAACCGGCTGGATACCACGTCTCTGAGCACGAACCGCACCTTCGGTAAGGCTCAAGCCAGCTTCACCACCCAGTATCAAACCGGCCGCGGACTGCTAAACGACGGCACCAAGCAAGTGCCCGGCGACCTCAAAGTGCAGACCTACTCGGTCGGCCTGCGATATTCCCCCAACGATGCCTTTAACATCGAGGGAAGGACCAGCCTGAGCAACATCCAGGCGCTGGACAAGACAAGTGCGGGGAACGACATATCGCTCATCGCCCGATACCAATCCGCCAAATCCCCGTGGCTGCTCGCGGCTCGAGTCACCCAAAGCAACTCAGGTCAGCTCTCCGCCCTCGCCGGCTTCTCGAGTGGACTGGGACTCGGCTACGACGGCAACGGGTTTGCCGGAGGCACCGTCGGCAGCGGTTTTGTAGGGGCTGGACAGGCGAAGGTCCGCCAACTGGAGATCGCCCCCACCTACAAAGCTAGCAGCCGAATGACGATCAACACCCACCTGGTGCAGACGGACGCGGAAGGCGGATTCAGCTCCAACTCTCGGAACAACTCCATCGGTCTGGGCCTCGACTGGGACCTTGGCCAGTACAATGCCGTCGCATTTTCATTGGACAGGACGAACACCAGCTACCTCGGCCAGCTCATCGGCGGAGCGTCTGACGCGACCGCGATTACCCACAACACCGCGACCTCCTTCAGCTTCTCCCTCCAGGGCACTCCAAAGGGTCGCTATTCCTATAATTTCGGGCTCGTCAGCCTCATTTCGAGGGGAACCGCTTCTACCGGACTGACGAATCTCGGCATCGACGCCGCCCTCGGTTACCGCCTCACCGACCGTCAGCGAGTGTCCATCCGGTACCAGAACACAACGTACAGCGGCCTCTACGGGCAAGCCCAGAGTTACCTGGGCGGATTTTATTCCTTCTCGCTTTTTAAGGGTGTCTCGCTAGTAGGGAGCTATAAACTCAAGCGAGTCGCAAACATTGGGCAAACGGCAATGAACGGGTCGTATCGCTCAAGCGGCTTTGATTTGGAGCTGTCATGTGACTTCGCTCCGTAACGGAGGAGCAATTGGAACGTAATTCTAGCGTGAGATACAAAGTGGTATGGGCCGCGATGCTGGCCCTTCTTGCCGTCGGATGTGGCGGATCTAACTTAGGCATCGGAAATCTATCGGGAGTCGTTTTCGACCAGAACGGCGACGTGGTGCGTAACGCCAAAGTGTCCGCAGGCGGGCACAACACCCAAACTAATTCCTCGGGGGCATACGTGCTCACCGGCGTTAGCGCCGATGACCTGCTCGTCACTGCCGAAGTCACCGTAAGTGGCAACAAATTCACTGGCCAAAACGTGGCCCGCGTCTTCCAAGGCGAACGGACGAAGAGTCTGAACATCGCCGTCTACCCGTCCAGCGGTCAAGCCGGCCTCGAGGGCTTTGTCACCGATCGCCAGGGCTTCCTGGTCTCGGGAGCACGAGTCTTCGTTCGTCAGAACGATGGCGCCGTGCTCAGCAGCAGCACCGCGATAAGCGATGGCGACGGTCACTATGAGATCCACGGCCTGCGTCAGAACCTCGCATACGCCGTCGTCTGCAACGGCCGCACGTTCGATTCCGACACCGGAACCGTAACCCTCAGCTCAGGTGAGACTCGAAGGTTCGACTTCGTCCTTCCCGACACCACCGACAAGACCCTGGCGATCCCGAACTTGCTCTCGGCCCAGGCGTTCACCTCGCCCGCCGAAGCAACCCGAGATGCCCGGCAATCTACCGCGATCGAAGCGATCAAGCGACAGCTCGATCCCAAGCGAGCGGCTCGCAAGGTCATCACCAAGACCCTCAACCGTTCAGCCGGAGTCCCGATCGAAGTCGACCTGACGTTCGATCGTCTGCCCGTCGCGTCCCTTCTCGGCTACGGAATCTATCGAGGCGTTGCCCAAGGCGAACTTGGGAACATCGACTTCGCACGTGATCCGCTTGCCGAGATCTACGAAGATCAGGATGCGCTCCTCGTTGAGGGTGAGACGTACTTCTACGGCATCACCTCGCTCAGCACCAGCTTCTCGGGCAATGGGCAGGGCGAGAGCAACCTAAGCTCGGTCCTTCAAGTAACGCCTCTGGGCGAAGTCTCGGCAGGAACGGTTGCCTTCAACCCCGGACCGGTAACCTTCAATTGGCCCGCCGCTTCCGGTGCTCAGACCTATCAAGTGCTGCTCTACGACGCCTATCCGTCGATCGGGATTGGAAGTGGATTCCACTTCTTCTCCACCGCCCAGGCAGGAAGGACCTACACGTACAACGGCCCCGCGTTGACCGCAGGAAGGACCTACTACTATGTCATTCTGGGTAGTGCGGATAGCGGAAACAGTCTGACGATCAGTCGCGTAAGCTCATTCGTAATGAACTAAATCCAAATGCTGGTGGTCGGTCCTACGTGGACCGACCACTCATTTGGATTTACTGGAGAGCAGAATGACCGCCTTAAGAACGTTTCTCGTCTCAATCTCACTCATCGGCATCGCGGTTGCGCAGACAAACACCATCAAGATCGAGCTCGGCTCGAGCCGCTCTGCGGACGGAAAGGCTCTCGCTGATGCCGCATCCCGAAAGCTCGCAACCAACCTTTCGGCGCTGACCAAAACCGCGCGCCAGCAGCTGGCACGAGGCGGACGCTACCACCCCGATATTCCCCTCTCTCTTCCGAGCCGCGTCATCCTTACCCAGAACGGCGTCCCCCTCAGCACGCCCAAAATACGTGGCTTCTCCCGAGACGCCTCGGACATCACCCTTCAGTTCGATTCCACAGGCGCTGGCGCGTTCAGCCAGACCTACCGAGACTTTCTCCAGGCGATCTTCGACAACGCGAAGACGACCATGAACACTGTCTTCGGCCCCCCCGCCCTCGGCGGCGTGGTCCATGTGCTCAACTACGACGCCCAGATCGGCGACCGAGATGCGGTTGGCGGTGGTCTCTACCTGCCGAACAACGGCAGCGGAGTCCGCGAGATTAGGTTTCCCGTTTACAGCAGCCAGGAAGCCGCCGGCGTCAACTTCATCCACACGATTTTGCTCGCATACCAAGGCACCACCCCCTACGGATTCGATGCCTACGAAGAGGGCATCGTCCGCGCCGCCACGATGAAGATCGTGCGAACCGCTCCTGCCGTGCCGACACTCGATCAGGACCTCGTCGAGCGTGTGCTCGAGAACAGTTACGACGTCGCTCCCCAGTACGACTGGTTCAACCAGCGAGCCCTCGGCGGCCCGAAGTTTATTGCCTCCAACCTGGTGAACCAGCCCCTGCCCGTTGGAGGGTCGCTTGGCGGTCTTTACCTCTTGCGATTCCAGATGTCCGGCACTGCCTGGGAAAAGCTCCTCATCGAGTACCCAACATTTATCTCCCAGTTCAACGCCGCCTTCTACGCCCAGCCGGCGCTTGCCAATGACGCCGCCGGCCTAATGGGTATCGGTCAGCAAGTCCTTACCAATCTCCGACCCGGCGACCCAACTGTCGAGGGTCTTGGATTCATCGAGTGGGCGAAGCGACAGTGCATCCTTGAGACCCACAACACGGCCGGTCTCAAGCTGCTCGTTCAGCCGATCCCGATCACCAGCAACCTGAGCGGTACCGACTTCGGCGTCTTCCTCTTCCAGACCGCCTTCTTCCAGACGAAGGCGAATGGCGACGAGCTTCTTCTCAATGGCACCTCTTACCCAATCTTCTGGGATTCCGATTTCAACCGCCTGAGCCCAAGCACTCAGGACGAGAAGATGGACATCGCCGGCGCCTACGGCTCCGTGGCCCCCAATTTCACCAACCAAAATGGAGGCGTACCCTACCGCGTCGCGGTCGACATCCCTGTGCTGGACCAAGTCCAACGAGTCTACGTCCCCGCCGGCTCCATCTCGACCGCCACCAGCGGCACCGAATCGTATATCTACGGCACCGTCATTGGAGCGCCGAATGTGCCGTCGACGTCCCTCATCGTGCGCATTATCGCGAACGGCGGAACGTTTGCCGACATCCCCGTGAACACCGGTGCATTCGGCGTGAAGACCACTCTCATCGACCCGCTCGCAAATCGCCCACTCACCGTTCAGGTGATCCAGGTCGGCCCGAGCAATCAACAAATCCTGCTCACCCGACAGGTGAATAAGGGAGTGGGTCCGATCGCCCTCGACCTGAGAGTCAACGGCGAAGACGCCTTCAACCCGGGCACCCTTCCCGCCGGCGTTTCCCTCATCGGTTTCCCCGTCGATCCCTTCAGTTCGTACGTGCCCGGAATGCTTGGCTTGTCGGACGCGGCGACCCTCGTCGCTCGGTACAACTCGAGCCGAGCCGCATACGACCTCTATCCGGACTCCGAACCGTTCAAGGTCGGACTCGGATACTTCGTCCGCGTCCCGGCCGCAACCCCGTTCAACGTTCCCGGTCGCTCGACCACCGGAGTGCCGACCTCGGTCACATTGCGTCCAGGATGGAACCTCATCACCACACCGCTGAACGAGACGGTGCAGACGACAAGTATTCTCACCCTCCGCTCGTTCAACCTGCCGGTGACGTTTGCCGAGTCGCTCGGCACCGATCTTGGCCTCGACTTTTTCGCATTCATCCGAAGCGCCAATGACCCGTTCAGCGGAGTGCCCGAGAATGGCACCTTCACCCCGGCAACTGCTTTCGCACCCGGTCAGGGCTACCTCGTCCGATGCCTCGCCCCTGAAGGCCTCACCCTCCTGTTCCAACCGGCAACTCCCGGTATTCGTGGAAAGAAAGCCGCTGTGGTTTTGCCACCGACCACACCGGCCACCACTCACTGGAGGCTGAAGTTCCAGGTCCAAGGCGAAAGCCGAACGACCGAGGCCTATGTGATGCAGTCCACCGTAGCCACCCGCGGCTTCGATAGGAAGCTAGACAGCGGGTCGCCCCCGACCATCGGAGGCTTCCAAGTCTCCTCGATTGCCAGCGAGAACCTCTATCGAGACGCCCGACCGGTCAGCGGAAACGAAACGTACACCCTCAAGGTGGATGGCCTCCGAATCGGAAAGACTTATTCAGTCATCCTGAACCCGGAGATTGGCAATGCGACCAGGATGACGCTCACCAACGTGACCGATCGCAAGTCGATCCCTGGCAAGGCGGGTACTCGAATGACATTCGTCGCCAAGGCCACGACTCAGATGTTCACGTTGAACGTGCAGGGAGTTCGATGAACCGAATCCTTCTAGGACTCTTCGCCATTCTCGGTCTCCTGCTCGCCGGCTGTGGCGGCGGAGGCGGTCCGACCGCATCTACGTTTACGGTCAGCGGGCGCGTCCTCAGCGTTGTCTCCGACGGACCGGTGAATCCATCCGCGCGCATTCAGGTTGGCGCCACAACCGCTACCACGAATGCCGCGGACGGATCCTTCTCGATTGTCGTGCCTTCTGGCACGACCTCGCTCACGGTTGACACTCTCAGTTCCTTCGGGGTCTTCGTGTTCACGATCCCGCCCGTCACCGCAGACACCGACGCCGGAGACCTCTGGGTCGGCCCTGAGAAGGTGACCGTCACCGGAACCGTGAGAAACTCGACTGACAGCACTCCGGTTGCAAATGCCGCCGTGAGCTTCGGGGGTGTGCTCGGCAAGACGAACGCGAATGGCGTGTTCACACTCGCCAACGTCGCCTATTCCACCGACAGCATCCAGGGCTTCTTTAGCGTGGTCGGCTCGGCGAGAGCAACTGGCTTCTTTGCCTCGAACTTCAGCGCGACCCAGCCTGCCGTTTCGAGTGTGGTGACGGTGGACGATATCCTACTCACACCATCCACCGACACGACTCCACCCCCTGGTCCGTACAATATTTGGGGGCGAATCAATCCGAGCTCGCTCGCTGCGGGAACGCTGGTGACCCTATCGCAAAGCGGCAACGCTATCCGACAATTCACCGTAGGGAGTGATGGCAAGTATTTCTTCTGGGTACCGGCAGGAACGTATACGATCTCGTTCGCGAACGGAGCGCACACCGCGCCCAATCAAAACGTAACCCTGGCTCAGCAGAATCAAGTCGTCGAAAAGGATGCAACCCTCAACTAGCCCGATACGAAAGGTCACCCGAAACGTCGCCATCCTGGCGGGCGCGGGTGTCCTTGCGTATTTCGGCTGGGGCTACGTCAAGTGGCTCATCCACACCGACGCCTTCGCCGCCTACCGACCGACCGGCGCACAAAGCGATATCGGCATGCGCCTCAACAACGTCGAGGTCCGGCACTATCACGCCAACAAGCTGGTGACCAAGGCAGACGTCAATCGGGTCGACATCCGCAAAGACCGCCAGGCCTTCCAGCTCTTCGACATCAAGAACGGAAAATACTTTGGCTCCGACAAAGGCCCGATCTCCTTCGACGCATCGCGAGGCGACTGGAACAACCCCCTCGAAGTGCTTCACGCCACTGGCTTAGTCCACGTCCAAAACCAGGACATGGACCTCACCGGTCACAGTCTCAACTTCGACCGCCGCCGAGGCGTCTTGGACATCCCGACTCCGCTAGGCGGTCGGCTATCTGACGGCACGATTAACGCGGCTAACTTCCGGTACCGTATGTCGAACGGAAATTTCAGCGCCGGCCCCAGCCGCTACGTCGGCACTCTCAATCCCCTTCAAGAAGTCGCCCAGGGCGATGCGAAGACGAAGTGGGACGTAAAGGCGAAAGGCGTTCGAAGTGACGGCAAGGTTCAGTACTACACCGAAGGTTCGGCCACCGATGGCGACATTATCGTGAGCGCCCCCAAGATCGAGCGGGAAACGAAAACCGACGTGATCACCGCGACCGGCCGGGTCTACTACTATTCCGCGAAGGCCAACCTCGTCGCTGACAAAGTGGTGGTTTACCGAAAGGAGAAGCGGGCCGTTCTCACCGGAAACGTCCAGATGCTCGTAAAGAGCAAAGAGGACGAGGCGAAAGGCGTGAAGAAGGACAACGCCGAAATCGCGCCCTTCCATCCTGACGTCCCCGCGAAAATTGCCCAGACCCGACCCACCGCACCGTCCTATCGAGACCCCGACGACAAGAAGATCGAGGACGAACTCCGGAGCCCCGACACCATGCGCAAATACCCGCTTCATATCGAGGCGGAGAACATTGAGTATTGGTATGGAAAGGGCAACCGGCACGCCAAGATCACCGGCAGCCCCAAAGCCCATCAAGAGATCGCTCCCGGCTTCACACGTGACATCACGACTCATGACGCCACTTACGACGGCGAGAACGAAATCCTCGTTCTCAATAGCACGCCCGGCACGAAGGACACTCACCTCGTAACTAGCAAGGGCGACGACTACAAGGCCATCACTTTCACCGTCTCCACCGCCGAAGGAGTTGACGACTACTCTGGCGTCGAGCCCGAAGGCTCATCCCCCGACCCCAACGACGAGGACCTCAACAGCCTCAAGAAAAAGCCACCCGTTGACAAAAAAGGCGTCAAGCCCCCCGACAAGAAGGGCGGCGGCAAGTAGCTCTCAGAACCCCTCGCCCACCGGCAATCAACGTCAATATCCACGCGAAGCGTGTAGCCGTCGCCCACGCGCGACGCCAACCAGCATCGTCATGCGCTCGTCGGACGTAGCCGACGCCTACACGCTTCGCGTGGACTGCTTCAAGGAATGTCAGGGTATGAACCCTCACCACGCTCCCGCGGAAGGGGCACGCCCTACGATCCCGCCAAACCCAACTCCGCCGCGTTCCCCTGCATTGCCGCGATGCAGTTCGCGATGTGCTCCTCCACCGAGAGTCCAATCAGTTCTGCCCCGCGCTGAACGTCGTCTCGATTGACACCCGCCGCGAAAGCGGCCGTCTTTAGCTTCTTGGTCACGCTCTTCACCTCAACCTCCAGCACGCTCTTACTTGGCCGCACATACGTCACCGCCGTGATAAACCCGCTGATCTCATCACACGCATACATGTAGCGCTGAATCGCCGAAACTGGCTCGACTCCCGTCTTCGCCGGATAGTGCGCCGCGATCGCCGAGATCACGTCCTCCGGCCAACCCAGCGACGATAGCAAAGCCATCCCCCAAAGCGGATGCTCATCCGGATGCTGTTCGTAATCGAAGTCGTGCAGCAGCCCCGCCGCACCCCAGTCCTCCACGTTTTCACCCAGCTTCGCGGCGTACCACCGCATGCACGTCTCCACCCCCAGACAGTGCCGCCGCAGCGATTCGCTAGGGGTATGTTCGCAAAGAAGTTGATAGGCTTCGGCACGTGTCGGCATAGGCCGATTATGAACCCACTAAAGGGTATCTTTAAGCCGATGAGGTTGTTCGCGGCGGTGCTGCTAGCGATGGCAGCGGTGGCAGCCCGCGCCGAGCGAATTCTGCTCATTCCCCTCGATAGCCGACCCGCCGCCGGCCAGTTCGCCCAGATGATCGGCAAGATCGCGAACGTCGACGTCCGCATGCCTCCGTACGAAACCCTCGGCCGATTCGTCGACCCCGGATCGTGTGACGAAATCCTCAAGTGGCTCGAGGATCAAGACCTCAGCAACGTCTCCGCCGTGATCGCCAGTGCCGACATGATCAGCTACGGCGGGCTCATCGCCTCACGGGTCAACAACGTCACCGCCGAGCTCGCCGTCTCACGCGTCCAGCGCCTCGTGGACATCGTAAGGAAGTCGAAGCACACGAAGCTTTACGTCTTCTCGGCAACGATGCGCCTCACCCCCACCGCCACCACCACCGCATCCAAATTTCGCCTCCAACTCGCCCAATACGAAGAAGCGAAGACGAAGGCTGAATACACCCACAACGCGGATTCGGCGCGCACCGCAGCCCGCCTAAAACCACTGATCCCCACGAACGAAATCCTGACTTACGAGACCACAAGGGTCCGAAACCACGCCGTCCAGCGCGGACTCCTGAAGATGGAGGCCAAGCGCCAGTTCGACTACCTGATGGTCGGCCAAGATGACGCCCGCCCCTACGGCCCCCACGTCCCCGAGACCGCCGAACTCAAGAAGCTCGTCCAGTCCCTCGGCATCGGGAAGAACACCTACTTCTGCGAGGGCATCGACCAGCACGCGAACGTGCTCATCAGCCGTGCCCTCCTCACCGAGTCCTCCTGGACCCCCAAGGTGCGCATCGTCTACTCCGACGACCTCGGCAAGAACAAGTACGCCAGCTTCGAGTCCAAGCCCATCCGCGAGAGCCTTAACGACCAGCTCGTGGCCAGTGGCGCCCAGCCCATGGACAGCGAGGGCAACTACGATTACAGCCTCTACCTAAACACCCCCGGCCGCCGAGAGTTCAAGTTCCACGAGTTCCTCGCCCTTCTGAAGCAAGACGTCGACCAGGGCTTCCCAGTCGCGGTCGCTGACATCGACTTCGCCAAAGACGCCACCGCCGACCCCGAGCTCTTCGACGGCCTTTGGGAGAACACCCGCATGATGCGCCTCTTGGCTTACGCAGGCTGGAACACCGCCGGCAATACGATGGGCACTACCATCCCCGCCGCCAACATCTACCTCCTAGCCCGCCGCCTCCAAGTCGACCCCCTAACGAGAGAAGTCTCCCAAAAGGAGTTCCTCCTCCACCGCTTCGTCAACGACTACGCCTTCCACAAATTCACCCGCCCCGAGGCGTACCGCCTGCTAGACAGCAGCGGCACCAGCCACGACGAAGTCTACGGCCCCGCCTACGATGAGCTGAACAACTTCGTCGATCGAGACCTGCGCAAGCACCTCAACCGATTCTTCGAAGACCAATTCCTCAACCGCAAGTTCTTCGCAGGGACCAGCCAATACGCATTCAGCGAGATCAACAACATCAAAGTCTGGCTCCCCTGGCCCAGGGCCTACGAGGTCCGGCTAGAGTTCACGCTGAAAGCCAAAGAAGTCTCCCCGTAAAGGGTCCGGAGATGGTTCCCCTTTCCCAAGGCGGAACCGTGGGGGAGGGGGTTGGGCCCACCGACAAACCTCCCGTTCCAAGGATCGACGAAGCAGATAACCGAACGAATAGCGCTCGCAAGCGAGCGCACTGACAAAATCAATACGGGAGCTTCGCGACCGCCTTCGCGATCAGCGCGACCGCGATCGAAAGCATGGAAATCAACCCCGTGCCACAGCTAAATCCCGCCAGCAAGACCGGCGCGTACCGCGCCCAATTCTCCGCCCCATACTTCTTCGCAAAGAACCGCCGTCCCGACCATGCCCCCAAAAACTGAGGAATCGTGTTCGCCGGGAACAGCCCCAACCCGCCCGCGAAGCCGTAAAAGAACAGCAGCGGCAGACGCAACAACCCGAACAGCCCGTAAGTCGCCAACCCCCCAATCGTCCCCAGTGCGATCAACTGAGGCTTAATCGCCTGGGAGAACCAGTTGCCTCCTCCACCGGTGTGCGGCAGATTGATCTGCTGCAGTACCGCCCCCATCTGGGCCTGGATAGGCCAGAACCGCTGCGCATAGGGAAACTGGCTAGAGGGCACCGACGTGGTGTTCCAGAAGAACGCCCAGAAGGCGAAACTGCAGATCATCATGATGGGAAACATGAAGAGCTCCGCCTTCATGAGGCTCGTCAGCTTCGTCCCCGTCAGCTCCACCTCGCGGAACCGCTGGGCCACCGCCCCATGGTCGGGCAACGGGATCGGGGCGTACCAAACGTCCACCCGCTGGTATCCCGAAGCCACGATGCTCGCCTCCTTGATATAAGGAAAAGCCACCCCGCGCCCTGTGATCCCGATCATCCGAGCCGAGATGTAGGAGTTCAGCGGACTCCATAAGAATCCAAAGAAGATGAGAATCCAAACGGGGAAGTTCGGAACCAAATACTTGCACATAACCACGAGAACTGTGGTCGAAACCACCCAGGCCCCAAGCGCCAGGAAGATCGGAATATCCCCCCGCCCGGGAGGCGGTGCGAGGGAGTAGGCGCGCTCTGACTTAACGCGCTGATTCTCGCGTAACGCCTTCACCACCAGCGCGATGCCCAATATCGCCACCGCGATATTCACCCCGATCCCCACTGAGAGCCAAAAGTCCATGTCGACCGTCACCTTCGTGACGAACGCATCCGACCCGAACCGGTAGTTCGGCAGCATCCCGAAGTGGTGCAGCACCGGGTTCATCAGAATCATCGCGAAAACGCTCGCCACCGCCGCGCCCGACACGATTTCGAACGGCAGCACAAACCCCAGCAGCACGTTCCCCAAACTAAAGCTGACGCCCACGATTGCCGCGGGCATGATGTTCTGCATGTTCACCGTGTAGTCGGCAAACGGGATCGGGAAGATCGTCATCGTGTGCCCAAAGATCGTCCCCGTTAGTACCGGCACGGCGATGTAAACGAGCCCAAACATCAGCCCGATCACCGTCCCCGTAGAGAAAATCCCCCAACGCCAACTCTCTGCCCCCGCCTCGCTCAAAGCGGTCGCGCCCGACGCCGCCACCGGCGCATAAGGGAAAGGAAGCTTCTCGACGTCACTCGTCAGCCGAAACAGTGCATATCCCATCCCAAGCCAACTCAACCGCCCGCAGAGCTCGGTCAGCACCAAAAGCGCAATCGGCCGCCACCAATCGATATTCCAAAGCTGCCGGTCCAAAACCGCATGGCTCCCCCCAGGCGGCACCGCCCAGGTAGGAATTTGATGCGCAATCGGGTGCGCCGCAGGCGAATTCGCGAAGTAAGCGTTCCAAATAAGGCTAGAAAACGGCCCTCCGCCTAGCCCCTTTTCCACACTGAGAACGGTGGTCAGCGAGGCCGCGATGTAGAAGAGGATGTAGATCTCCTGCTTCTTCATCGGCGCATAAGAGCGCCTGGCAACCTCGGCGAAGAGCACAATCGTCACCCACTCCGCCGCCTCCCCCACCCCCTGACCGGCCACCAGTCCAAGGTAAATCCCGCCGGGAAGCATGAAGAGGGCAATGAAAATCGCCCCGATGATCGTCTTAAGTGTGAAGCCTTCCTCAAACTTAGGCGGCTCTTCCGGTCCCGGAGCCACCGGATCTAACGCTTCACTGCGGGCCATCCTAAAGCCATTGTAACTTTCTTTTGCACGGGGATGGGCGCTTCGCGCCCTTACGCTCCGCTGAGGCCATTCCATCTTCGGTCTCAGCCTTCGCATGATTCCGTTTCGAGAACCCTCGATGGGACGCCAAACTCGCTGCGCTCAAACAAGGCGTCCCTGAATATCGAGGATTCGCTCACGGGCGAAGTCTAGG
>JBBQFM010000011.1:0-116424 GCA_038321975.1 Fimbriimonadales bacterium
CAGAAGGATTCCACAACAAAATGGAGTCCATCTCAAGACAAGCCTACGGGTTCAGAAACTTTGAAAACTACCGACTCAGAGTCAGGGTAATGTGCTCGTGAAGTCAGAGGACAGGGGTGCCCCCAAGAATGGCGTAGAGTCAAACCTTCATCGAAGCCAGTTTTTATCTGCCTGGCGGTAACCCTGTGGTGAGTTCGACGCGGCCAACCCCCACCCTGCCCTCCCCCTCCGGGCACAAACATCCCGCAAGGGGAGGCACCCTAGTGCCTTTATGAGCGCCATTTCTGAGAAATCTGTCGGCTGTGTCCTGGTTGCCGGGCTTGTAGTGACTCTCGTGAGCGGAGGCCTGACCTGGGTGTTCTCGGTGGCTGGCGTCTACCGCGGAACCTATACACGGGAGCCCCTCACGAACAAAATCACCGATGCGGGGGCGATGAACTTTGTGCCTCTGACAATCACCGGAATGGCGATCGGGGTGCTGATGATGGGCGGCGCAATCGGCTACGGACTGTGGGCAAACGCGAACGCGTCGAAGGGCAATCGCAAGACCGTCCCCCACGCCAAAATCATCGCCCGATACGGATATTCACGCCAAGGGCAGATGCTAAATGCCGACTACGAGCTTGAGGCGGCCGACAACCCCCGCTACTACGTGCGAATGCAACTCAGTCCGACCGACATCGCGGAGTACGAGTGCGCCGAGCAGGCCTACTTCCAAGCGGGTGAAGGGATGGTCGGCGAGGCGGATATTCAGGGGAAGTGGCTCGGCGCGTTTCGGCCCTACATCGGAGGGACGCCGCCCATTTAGAGTGATGAGTGAGGAGTGATGAATGATGAACGGCCCGGATCTCCTCCGGATTCATCATTCATCCCTCATCATTCATCCTTTCGCTAGGCCATAATCGGGGTCGAATGGCGGATGTGGCCCAGGTTTGGAACGAGGCGTTGCCTACGCTTCGGCAGAATGTGACCGGCGTAGGAGTTTGGGCTGCGCTGAATGCGGCGGTTCCGATTGCGCTAGAAGACGGGGCCCTGGTCCTTGGCATTCCGCACATGTCCACCGAACTTGGTGGTCACCTTCGCATTGCTTCGACCAAGCGCCTCATCGAGCAGACCGTCTCTGGTTTGGTGAAGAGTCCCGTCACGCTTCGCGTGATTGATGGCACGACCGACGCAGACTACGACCTGGCCAAGCGCCGGGATGCCGAGCGGCGACGACTGCAAGAGGCCGAGATGGCCAAGTTGCGGGCCGAGATGTCGGCGAAGACGTCTTGGGAGAGCGTTTACGAGCAGCTCAGCCGGCGGTTTGCGGCGATCCCGAACAAGTCCCTGCCCCAAAACCGTGCGCGGTTCTTTGAGGAGGCGGTGAACCTCATCGCGGAGGCTCGGCAGGGCCAGGAATCGTGGGATGAAATGGGCGAACGCAACTTTGCCCGGTGCCTTGAGAGACTTTCGCAGTACTCCGATGTGCCAAGCACCCTGTGCGGGATCTATGTTCTAAAGCAAGCGGGCGAGCTCTAGGGGTGACCGAAGCCCTCCTCCTTGGCACCGGCACCAGCAATGGAATTCCGATGCTCGGGACGACTTATCCCGACGGCTATCTCGATAACCCCAAGAACCACCGGAACCGGTCATGTTTGGTTCTCAAAGGTCCGACCGGCAACTTTCTCGTCGACTGTGCCCCCGAGATGCGGCTGATGCTCACCGGGGCAAAAATCATGAACGTCGAGGGTGTTTTGATCAGCCACACTCACGCCGACCACGTGATGGGAATGGATGACCTTCGGTCACTTTGCATTCACTCAGGTGAGGCGATGCCTGTCTACACGCTGCCTCAATATCAAGAAGACATCCGACGCATCTTTCATTACGCCTTCCAAGAGTTTCCTCCTGGTATCGCAGTGCCCCGGTTTGACTTGCGAGACGTGCCTTCGACGATTGAGGCGGGCGGAATGCAGATTCAAACCTTCATCGTCCACCACGGAAAGATCCCAGTGGTGGCGATTCGGGTGAACGACTTTGCTTATATGACCGACGTGAGCGAGATCCCGCCCACTGCGAGGGAGATGCTGAAGGACTTAAAGGTGTTCGTGGTCGATGCAGTCAGGAAGAAGCCTCACCCAAATCACTTCCATTTCGATCGCGCATTGGAAGTCGCCCAAGAGATTGGAGCCGAGACGACGTACCTCACCCACCTCAGCAGCGACTACGATCACGACGTGACGAATGCACAGCTTCCGAAGGGAATTGGGCTCGCGTACGACGGACTTCGCATACCACTTTAGGTTCTTGCTCCAAAAACTTCACTAATTCTTTCAGGTTTCCCTACAGGTTCGCAAGAATCGCGCCAGTATATAAGACAGGGTCCACATAGGAGGATCGGCGCGTTATGCCTAAGATTGTCGGAGGAGTTGCAGCACTAGTCGCACTTGCCGCAGGCATTCTTGGTCATGTCGATCCCGTACTTTGCCTTCAACGAGCGACACTCGCTCTTTTACTAGGCTGGTTTTGTGGACAGGTATGGTACGTGCTAATTACGATGGGCGGAAAGGTGCCCAACTTCGCAGAAGTCGCCGAGGGGAAGTCTGCGAGCACAAGCCAAACACCGGCTGTTTTGGAAGGAACCGAGGGTCAATAAATGCCGCTATCTCCTGAAACGTTACGTCGCTCATGGACCGAATTCAAGGTTTATAAGAGCCCCGATGCCCGAGTAGAACTTATCAACCACTACTCTTACTTGGTCAAGATCACCGCTGGTCGCTTGGTGACCAGCCTCCCTGGCGGTCTCGATCGAGAAGATCTCATTGGCGCGGGAGTTATTGGGCTTATCAAGAGCGTCGACCAATTCGACCCCACTCGAGACGTTAAGTTTGAAACATATGCGATCGCCCTTATTCGCGGCGCGATTTTGGAAATGCTCCGAGACGAGGACTGGGTCCCTCGCTCGATCCGCGAGAAGCTCAAGGCTCTTGATCGGACCCTGATGGCCCTAGAGACCAAACTCGGCCGACCGGCAACCGAGCACGAAGTCGCGGAAACGATGGGCGTGAGTGCTCAAGAAGTCAGCGAGCTGATGGTCCGCATGGGTCGCACGAATGTGTATTCGCTGGACGACATCCTCGGCGGCAGCGACGGCGACGACCATATCCATTTTATCGAATTAATCGAAGACGAGAGCGCAAACACGAGCGGCGAGGTCGAGGGCAAAGAGCTTCGACGACTGCTCGGTCAGGGCGTGGATCGGCTTCCCGAAAGAGAGCGACTAGTGGTCGCCCTTTACTATTTTGAGGGCCTTACCTTTAAAGAAATCGGCAAGGTCCTTGGCGTAAGCGAGTCTCGCGTTTACCAACTGCACACCCAGGCGATGACGCGTATGCGCGCGTTCATGAGGCAGGAGGCGGGCGTCCAAGTCCACTAAGCCTCATGGGCGACATCGACCGCATTCAGCGGGCAGTTCCTTCCGGTTTTCCGGAGGGGAAATACCCGAGGGTACAGGAGCGCGAAGCGGGTGGACAACACCCGCATCGCCACCCCCACGAAGATGTCGTTGAGCTATCTATCGAAGAAAGCGAAGAAAGCGAAGTAATCGATACTGAATTGCAGGTTGTCGAACCGACAATTTCCGAAGGCATAGATTTATCCGTCTAAGTGCGTCGGTCGGCACGTTTCTTGCCGGATAGACGTTCGTTAGAAAGGAACTCAACCGTCCCTTACCTAGTAAGAGTACGGGTAACATTCTTGAATCAAAGCCTAGGGAGTTTATGTATTTGAATAAAACGTCAACCTTTGCCCTCGGGGCGCTGCTGCTTATTGGCGCCGCCGGATGTGGCAGCAAGGGTGCAGCAACCGATCAAATCGCCGTCGTCAATGGCGAACCGATTACTGCCGCCGATTTTCACAGCTATCTTGAAAGGAAGCCAATCGTAAAGGTCATCGTGAATGATGGCAAGGGCCGCTCTGCTCCGGTGGATCTGCCGGTTGCCACGCCGCTTGCGTTTCAGGCGCTCGGCGACCTTATTCAGCGACACCTGCTGATGCAGATCGCGAAGGACGAGCATGTTGAGCCGACCGATGCCGACATTATCAAAGAGCTCGACTTTCAGAAGACGTTGAAGCCGGATTACGTGAAGAACCTCACCGCCCAGGGCTTCAGTCTGGACGATATCAAGAAGGACTTGGCGCTTCAGATCGCTCGAACTCGCATCCTCACGAAGGGCATCACGGTCACTCCCGCCGATGTCGACAAGTACATGAAGGATCATCCGAAGGAGTTCCAGCAGCCTGAAGAGGCCCTGCTTGTCTTCGTTCAGGTGAGCAAGCCGGATGCTAAGAAGCAGGTTGACAACGAACTGGCGAGCGGCCAGAACTTCCGTGCGGTTGCGGCTCGCTACAACGAGGCGCCGGGCGCACGGCAGAACAACAGCACCTGGCAGCAGACGGTGGTTGCTCAGATGCCCCAGAAGCTCCAGGACATCGTCCACAACACCCCTGAGTTGAAGAGCTCGGATTGGGTGCAGGACGGCAACAACTCGCTGAAGTTTTACGTCGAGAAGAAGTCGGCAGCGCACCCGCTTGCCCTTAGCGAGGTTCAGAAGCAGTACGTCCAGCGTCAGTTGGCCGAGCGACAGGGCCTCCAGGCCAGCGACCTTGGCAAGCGAATGCAGGCCAAGCTCACCCAAGCCAAGATCGATGTCCTCAAGGTTTCGCTGAAGGATCAGTGGACCAAGGCGTTCGAAAACCTGAGAGCGCAGACGGCAGCCCAGGATAACGCGGCTACCACGGCTGGCGGAACCGGCGGCGGAACCGCGGGTACCCCTGGCGTGCCTCCGGCAGCTACGGCGGGAACGACCGGTGCAACTACCGGAACGACTCCTCCCGCAGGTACCGCCGGGACCACCGGCGCCCCGACAACGGCCGGCGGAACGACCGGTAAGTAAATAAGAAAGGCTCCCTGAAAAAGGGAGCCTTCCTAAAAACTAAACAGCGGCTTAGAGAAATCTAGGCCGCTGTTTTTATTGTCGATAAAGCTTGGATAAGTGATTTACACTGCTCGGCGCTGAATTCGTCCGTTTGGACAAAAGGCTGCAGTTCTTGCTCCAGCCCGCTGAAATCGGGGGAGGACCAGCATCCAAGAGGCTCCTTGTCGGAGTCCAACTTGGTGAGAGTAAGTCGAAGGACCGAAGAGTCTTCGCGCCAGGTAAGACCGTGGCGAACGAGATCTGGAATGGAGGTGTACACTCCGGTGACGCGGGAAATCCCGCTAGGATCAACCTGTTCGGTGACCCAATAAAGCTTGCGAAACATCATTGTTCATCCTTTCTGGCGGCGTTGCCAGTTTTGCCTATCCAAAAGAGTCGGCCCTAAAAGGTTACCTCTTCAGACCGGTTCTTGCCATTTTGACGGCTCTACTGGTTAGCAACGTTCTTTCAAGTCGATGAGTTCGATAACGGAAGCAAAACCCAATAAAATGACGAGTGTGAGGTTTCGAAACTCTGGTTGATCGCCTTCGGCGTATGCTTGGGTTCGATCCAAAATGTTTCGACTTTGCTATCTAACAGCCGCTCTCCTTTGCACGTCGTCCATCGCCCAGGTCCGTCCGACCCCCACTGGCGGCCCTCTCCGGTTCGAACAGGCGGTCTTCGACGTTCAGTCGTACGATGTGACCTTAAAGGTCGACCCGCAGGCGCAGGCGATCGTGGGCACGACCGTGATGGAGGCGAAAGCGGTGATTCCCACCAACGTCATCCTGCTCGATCTGGATACCCCCTACGCGATCAGCCAGGTCTCCGATGCTAAAGGACACCCCCTGAAGTACGAGCGTGGGTTAGACACGATTCGAATCTGGTTCCCCGAGTCGAAGCAGGTCGGCGAGATGATCACGACCTCGATCAGCTACTCCGGAAAGCCCCGCCTAGCTCCGAATCCGCCCTGGGTCGGCGGGTTCATGTGGAAGAAAACCGCGGACGGCTCTCCCTGGATTTCCGTCGCCCTGCAGAACGATGGCGCGGATCTTCTGTATCCTTGCAAGGACCACCCTTCGGACAAGGTCAAGTGGGCCGCGATGCACATTAACGTGCCAAACCCCTTGGTGGCGGTAGGGCCGGGCAAGCTGCAGAGCGTCGACAAGAAGCCTGATGGGACGTCCACCTACAATTGGAAGATGTCGGTGCCGGTGGCCAACTACTCGATCGTGTTCAACGCCGCGCCCTACAAGCTGATCGAAGATCGAGCGCGCTCGGTGGCGGGCGGTTGGGTGCCGATCAAGTTCTATGTTTTGCCGGAGGACTTTGCGAAGGGCCCCAGTCTGGTCGCGGAGACCAAAAAGTATTTGGCGTTCTACGAGAAGTATCTGGGGCCGTTCCCGTTCCGGAACGAGAAGCTAGGAATCGTGGAGACGCCTCACTTGGGCATGGAACACTCAACCGCGATCGCCTACGGCAACCAGTTCAATTTCAACGCAGACGGCACCGACTGGCTCATGCTCCACGAGTTCGGTCACGAGTGGTGGGCGAACCTCGTGACCTGCTCGGACTGGAAAGATTTCTGGATTCACGAGGGATTCCAGAGCTACATGGACTCACTGTATCAGGAACACATTCACGACAAATCGGCCTACCTAAATGCGATGAAGGGACGCGTTCGCGGCCTTCGAAACAAGCAGCCTGTCGCACCACGAGACGCGAAGTACTCGTATGAGGTCTATCTCCAGGGTCCCGAGTTTGTGAATGGTGACGGCGACATCTACGGCAAGGGCGCCCTGATTTTGCACGCCCTGCGATATCTGGTTGGCGACGACGCATTCTTCCGCGCCCTGCGCCACATGGCTTATCCCGACAACGCGATGGAAAAGGTCACCGACGGTCGCGAGGAGCGACTTGTCACCACCGATGACTTCCTCACCATCGCCGAGCAAGACTCAGGGATGAAGCTGGACTGGTTCTTCGAGTTGTATCTTCGGCAGCCCAAGTTGCCTCGCTTGGTGACGTCGGTGAGTGGGAATGTGATGTCGCTCTCATGGGAGACCCCAGGCGGGTTGCCATTTCCGATGCCGATCGACGTGCAGGTAGATGGAAAGATTCAGCGGGTGCCGATGGTCGGCGGGAAGGGAAGCGTGACGTTCACGGGCGTTCAGCCCGTGGTGGATCCAGACGGATGGGTGCTTAAGGGATAGAGGACTAGATCGCACCGGCGATCTGTAGTCTCGACCTCCGTGGTCGAGCGGGACTCAACTCGGCCAAGCTAGTTTCGCGCAGCGTCAGTCTCGTCTCGGGCTTCGCCCGCTCGACCACGGAGGTCGAGGCTACAGCTGCCGCTGGCCGGAGGAACGCCTACGCGGTCCAGACAAACGGCTCGGCGTCGGTGAGAATTCTCGCCGGAGTGTTCAGCAAATACTCCGGCAACGTGAAGCAAGCGTGGTGGAACCGCGGAGTGTAGTAACGGTTGGTAACTCCCCGAGCCGCGAATCGCTTCGCGATCTCCTCCTGAGTGAGCGCCATCGGATCGTGCTTCTTGCTCGCTAACACAAACCCCCAAGGCTGGAAAAAGGTGGAGACGATGCCGTAGTAGCCAGCGACAAACTGGAACGTGTCGGTCATGCTCTCCAGCGTCTTGATGCACGACATCATGCACTCGGGGTAGTTCTCGTTGGCGGACCCGGCTTGCATGGCGAGGACGCCGTCGTCGCCCATCGCGTCGGCGCAGATCTGAAAATACTCCTTCGTAAACAGGAATTGGCCGGGGCCGTCTTCGTGGGGGTTGGGGAGATCGCTCAGGATGACGTCAAAGCCCGCTCCCTTGTGATCGACCAGCCATTGACGGGCATCCGTGTGTAAAAGCGTTGTGCGGGGATCCTCGAAGGCTCCTTGGTGCCATTCCGGCATGTGAACCTTCACCATGTCAACGAGTTCCTCGTCGATGTCCACCATCGTGGCCTTCTCGACCGTGTTGTGCTTGAGCGCCTCGCGCAGGGTTGCCCCCTCCCCGCCGCCACACACCACCACATTCTTGGGGTTCGGGTGGAGCGTCATCGCCGGCTGGCTCATGCACTCGTGGAACACGTATTCGTCGAGAATCGAAGTCTGGATGTTGTAGTCAAGGAACAGCGATTTACCGAACCGGGGCACTTCGCAGATTTGGTAAGTCTGGTACTCCGTCTTCCCCTCAAGGATCATCTTGGAGACACGATAGTGCCAGATCGCAGCCGAGGTGTGGGTCTCGGAGATGAACATGCCGGTGGCGTCGGAAAGGTTTGACATTTTGTTTTAGAGTATCCGGGAGCATCCCCTTGCCGGATGGTTCGTGCCGGGAGGGGGAGGGCAGGGTGGGGGTTCGGCAGCCTCTCGGCAATCCTAACCCAACTTCATCGGACAAGCGAAGGGGCGAGACGCACCGAACGTCTCGCCCCAACCAATCTTAGCGAGAGACTTCGTGTTGCAATCCGCGTCGGACGACAAGGAACTTGATGCGCTCGGGTTGGAAACGCTCTCGGAGCACATCCACTGCCTTGTGGACCAGCACGGTGCCGCCACAGTAGAACAGGTCCACCGCCGCGTATTCGTGCTCGGGCCAGGTGTGAATCGTGTAGTGCGACTCCTGAATGATCACCGCGCCAGATACGCCGTAGGGCTTGAACTCGTGAAAGGATTGAGCGACTACCGTCGCCTTGCTCTCGACCGCCGCCTCTCGCATGACGTCGCCAACGTAGCTTTCCGCTTCGAGAAGTGAGCCCTTGCAGCCGTACAATTCGACAAGGAGATGAGAACCCAGCGAGGGCTCCTCGTCCGGGCGCTTGCCACCGTCTTCGTCTCGGCCGAGCCAGTCGGCGAAGGAGTCGGCGTCATCGCAATGAATGAGGGTCCAGCCCTCGGAGTGCTCCACTCGGGGCGGCGCGATCATTGCCATCGCGTCCTCTTTAACTCTTTTCGCAAAGATGTTACGGAGCCAATTCGATTTGCCTACGGACGGCACAACGATGGCGCCGAACACGAAGGAGCTAACAAGGATAAAGGGGTTTGCCAATCACATAGACCTCACTAATACACGATGCGCAGACACAAGATAGCTCTTGCGCGAGAAACCCGACGAGAAGTAGCAGCGAGCAGGCGTGAGGGAAGAACTCTTCAGCGAGTACCCGCCGAGAGTGCACCTATCCGAGCGGATCAGGCCGCACCCAAATTCCTCTTTCGCTTTCTGCATCGTTCCGCTACAACAAACAGGATCTCCTAGGGTAGAGAACCACCGTAGCCGCTTCACGATCTTCGTGACGCAGGGGTTAATGTACCCGACCCCCTAGTCTCTGTCAACCTGAGCAGCTTCACTGGGCCGTTATTGTCATGACTCCATTCTCGGTCAAGTGTTTCCGATCCGCAGAATTGCGAGGGAAATTGGGGACACAACGAAAGAATCGGTGGTTCTGGGCACCGAGATTTGGCTCCGGGAACCCCTCCCTCTGGGGAGGGGCAGGGGTGGGGTGTCGCTAGCCGAATAATCGACGGTTATCACCAGAGCATCAACTGCTCAACTCGCGTTTTGATTTCGGCTCGAATGCGAAACAGGTCGTTAACCGCCAACCCACCCCTGCCCCTCCCCAGAGGGAGAGGTTCCCGAAGTGAAACCCTAGGGCAGTTCCAGCTGACCGTCCACCAACTTCACAATCCGGTCCGCCGCCTCGAGCATTGACGGGTCGTGCGTGACCATCACCAGCGACCCCGTCCCCCGGTGCTCGTTCAGCAGCTGAACGACCGAAAGCCCATTCGTATGATCCAGCGACGCCGTCGGCTCGTCCGCAAAGATCACGGAAGGATCGCCCAACAACGCGCGGGCAACGCAGACGCGCTGCCGCTCGCCACCACTAAGCTCGTGGGGAAGGCGGTGCGTCTTGTGCCCCATCCCCAACCTTTCAAGCAACTCGATCGCCTCCGATCGTTTCCCCTTGTGCGGTGCCCCCACCAGCACATTCTCCAAAGCGGTCAAATACCCAAGCAGATACGGCTGCTGGAACACAAACCCGAACTCCGCCAGCCGCAAGCGGCTACGGTCCTCCTCGGGCATCCCCGGCAGGCTCTGCCCCCGATACTTGATATCCCCCGAAGTCGGCAGCTTCAACCCGCTTAACAAATAGAGCAGAGAAGACTTGCCCGAACCGGAAGGCCCCAGGATCCCCAGAAACTCGTCCGTTCGAACCTCGACGCTGATGTCTCGGCAAGCATAGACCTCGCGCTCATGGTCGCGATACCGGAGAGAGGCGTTCTCCGCATGGATCATCTCCTCGGTGGCGATGCTAGACAAGTCGTCTCTCCACGACCCCAACCGGGTCAAAGTTTCGGAACCTTAGGGCCACCGTCGCGAGGGCGACGATCAGGATGGCGAAAGGTAACGGAATCGTGTACTTGTAGGCGACCGCATCATAGACGTCGAGCGAGTAAGCCTTCGACTCCATGAGGGTTGCGTTCACCACGCGAAGCATGATGTTGGCAAGGATGACTCCGAACATCCAGCCGAGGACAACTACCGCGACCGACTCGGTGGCGACTCGCTTCATCAGCTGTTTCTTCGTGTAGCCAATGGCTTGGAGTAGGCCGAACTCCACCAATCGCTGCGACTGGTAAATGTTCATCAGCATGCCCATCATGAAAGTGATCACGAGGACGAGGGTGCCGATGACCACGTTCAGGATCTTGAAGAGGGTCTTGAACATCTCGTTCGAGTTCTTCTCGATTTGGAAGTAGGCGTAGATTTGGGCACGTTTGCCTTTAAACTGCTTTTCCGCCCAATGGTCGAGGATGTTCTGGTCGTGAAGGTCGTGAGCGAATGCAAGGCCGAGATCGATGGGCGGGAAGTGGTTCTCCCGCTGGTACTCGATCGTGTTGATCATCAGCCACTGATCGGTATCCGCGATGCCCACGATACGAACATTCTTGGGCGAGTAACTCTCGTTCTTGTCCGGGCCGAGGAGGATGGAGGCCTGCTGGTCCGCCTTGCTGGCGTTGGGGTCGTAAATCTTGAGGCCGAGGTTCTTTGCAACCGGCTTACTAACAATCGCCTCCGGCGCGCCGGGCTTCGGCAAGCGGCCCTCGAGTCCCTTCGAACCTTGGCGCATGAGGTAGTACTTGATATCGTCTTGGTTCAAGCCAAGCACCACGAACGGCCACTTTCCGACGATGCTTTGCACCTGGGTGCTGCTCACCCGGCACGTCATGATCCGCTCGACGGGAACCGGCGAGTGCTTCTTGATCGTCGCAAGGAGCCGGGGAGTGAGCGTGGGATCTCCGCGTGGCGCCACCCCGAGATAGGTTTTCGATTCGCTGTAAATCGTCCGGATCGAATACGGGATCGAGTCGATCATCGCGATGATGCCAGCAACGAGCAGCACGGCCAGCATGATGACTCCGGTGAGCGGGATCGTCTTGCTCGCGTTGCGGAGAAGGTAGGTGCTGGGCGCAAGAGGACGCAGCGTCAGCGCCTTGCGACGGGCGGACGCTGGAGCTTTCGGATCTTTGGTGGGTGTCTCTAGATCTTCGGGCCTAACGTCCAACCTTCCTCTCCCGTCGATATCTTAGAAACACTTCGTTTTCTACGCTATGATGCTCGACAAGGTTGAAGTTGAGTAGGTGATGTTTGTCTAGAGGATCGCCGCCCGCGTAAGTCGGGATGTTTCGACCGAGTTTAATTTTGGGGGCGAGGGTGAGGAAAAGCTCATCTACGAGGTCTGCTTCCAGCAACTGAGCGTTCAGCTCGCTTCCGCCCATGACCAAGAGTCGCTTGATTCCCAAACTGGTTCTCAGCCGGTTGAGCAACAGGTGAAAGTCCACGCTCGTCCCTCCCGCCCGTAGAAGGTGGACGCCGTGGGGCGGCTTCAGAGAAGACGAGCCGCTGGTCGCGATGTAGGCCTCGCCTTCTTTGAGGAACGCCGAATCCTCCGGCAGGTGCCCCGTTCTGGAAACGACAATCCGCTTCTTGGTATGCGGGCTCCAGGTCTTCGCCGCCGCTCTTAGCGTTTGGGCACCGATCAATACGGCATCCGACGCGTCTTCGAGGCGGCGCATGAGCTGGTGGTCGAGCTTCGATCCGAGGTCCATGACCGAGTCGTCTCGGTCGCCCGAGAGGATCTTTCCATCGATCGTGCTGACCATGTCGATGTAGATGTAAGGCCGATCTTCGGGAGCGTGGGGGAACTCGATTTCGCTGTAGATGCCGCTCGCCCCGCCATCCGCGATGAACGCCTTCATCGCCTTCTGGATCACCCCGTAAGGCTGCTCGGCAAGCCGCTTCGCGCCGATGAAGAACGTGGGAACGTTGTAAACGCCTCGGGCATAGGCCGGCTCGTCGAAGTCGACCATGTGGTTCTTGAACCGTTTGGTTGCAATCGAGCAGGTCAGCGCGTCGAGGTCGTGGACGATGCCCGTCGCGACTTTGCGAAGGATGTCCGGTTGGTTGATGTCCAAGCCCTCTTCCCAAAATGCGCGGTAGATTGCTTCGACCAACTTGTCCTGAACGCCCTCCAGCTTCGCGTACTCGACCGCTTCGTGGGCGTTGTGGGTCCGCTGTTTGTAAGTTCGCTCAACTTTAGGGATCTCGAGATGCTCGGCAGCAAGCAGAAGTTGAAGGCGGCTGGGCGTTTGGGGCCGGTTCTCCGGTTCCGCTTTCTTCGAGTAATCGGGCCAGTCTTCGTGCTCAGGAAACAGTTCGTAAGCCTTCCAATCGATCTCGACGCCGAACTCTTTCTGGAGCCGATGCACCTGAAACAGCCCGATCCAACACCACGGGCAGTTGAAATCGTGCGCGACTGGTATGGTCAGTGGCATGTCCCGATTGTGGCTTACGCTCTCGTTAGGGTGCATAGCAGCATTAGGAATGGTTGGTTGCACCGGGCAAAACGTACAGGGTGTTTGGCACGGACCCTTTGTGCTTTCCGGTTCGAAGGATTGCGTCGCGCGCCTCCAGTCCGACCATTCATTCGACCTCTCGTGCGACAACCACCTCTGGGTCGGCGCCGGACGTTGGACCTCATCTCCTTCTTTGAAGTTCGAGTTTTCAGTCCTGACGCATCGCGGCGAGGTCGTTCCTTTGCCCGCCCCGATGGTGTTTGGGGTCGAGGGACATGGGAATCGGATGGGGCTTTCGGGTGATTCGGGCACGGTTTGGTGGGAGAGGGAGCTTCGGTAGGAACTCCGGAGATGGTTCCCCCTGAAAAGGGCATAGCCGTCAACTCAAGTAATTTCTTGTCGTGAAACTTTGGTTGCAGGTCGGTAAACTCGTGCTTCCCCAATGAACCTAACCTTCCCAATTCGTAGCGACAAGCTGTCGATGTCCGCCCTCGTGACCGAGCAGATCTGCCACGAGAAAACGGCGTTCCAGACCATCGACATCTACGAAACCGAGGTCTTCGGACGGGCCTTGCTGCTAGATGGACACATCCAACTCACCACCTTCGACGAGAAGGCATACCACGAGTCGCTGGTCCACATCCCCCTGATGTCGATCAACGAGCCGAAGTCTGCGTTGGTGATCGGAGGGGGAGATGGCGGCGTCCTGAGGGAGCTCTGCCGGAACAAGAGCCTTGAGCACATCGACATGGTAGAGATCGATGAGGGAGTGGTGCGCCTTTGCCGCGAGCATTTACCTTCCCTGAGCGATGGCACATTCGACGACCCCAGGGTTCATCTTCACATCGCGGACGCGTTCGAATTCGTGAAGACCGCGGGCCGCCAATACGACCTGATCGTGGCCGACTCGACCGACGTCTACGAAGACGAAGAAGGCGCACTGAGCGAGCAGCTATTCACCGATACCTTCTATCTAGACTGCAAAGCCGCGCTCTCTGACAAAGGCATCCTCGTCACCCAAGCCGACAACCTCGTCTTCTGCCCCTACTCGCTGGTCTCCATCATGGAGATGTTCGCGCGAGTGTTTCCCAAAGTGAGTTGGTACCAAGCCCTGATCCCCTCGTTTGGTGGCTATTCGGGATACTGCTGGGCGAGCAAGGGCGCAGAGATTTCCCACGAATTTAATCCGGGTGATTTAGAGTTGAGATACCTCAACAACGCAACCTACCAACTCGCATTCCAACCGCTAACCTACGCGTAGCGTGTAGTCGGCGATCACATCGACGCGACCGCCGCACGTTACGTCCCCCGACGCCGGGTCCGGTGACCGATCTTCCGCTGCTCAATCAAAGACCGCGCCTGACCCATTGTCTCCATCAAAGCAATCGTCGTCTCCTCGACCCCCAGCGTCCGCAAAATCTCCTGCTGCTTCTCAGTAGGCGGCTTGTCCCGCCACTTCGCGTTCGCCTGCACGATTGGCGCTGCATCCGGAAACGCCAGCCGAATCATCCGATCCGCCTCATCGAACGCATGGGCCAAATCCGTCCCCACCGGCATCGGCGAGGGATCGACGATGTTCGAAGACAGCTCGAGCGTAAACCGGCCCAACTCGTCGCACCGCAAACGCGCCGCCCGATTCGATTCGAACCCCGACGAACCACACGGCAAGAAATAATCACTCTCTCCGATCTTCATCCAAGCCAACCGACTGATGCCGAGGATCTCCTCCGGAATCGAAAGCTCCTTGATGAGGTCGACTTCGCTGAGAACGGTCGACAACTCGTCGTAAGACATCGGCCGCCGAAACATCTCCGCGCGCCGATGGGGCGGCAACTCGTCCGCCCAGTTGGCGGCCTCGTAAACCGACTGGCCTTGTAGGTCGAAGTCGGTCGGCAAGCCCACGAGACCGGCGACGGCGGCCGCAGTTGCCGCCTTGCCCTCAGGTTTTTCTTCTTTCTCAAGGGGAACAAGCCGCCCGGCAAGGTCGACGACGTCGATGACGATGCAGTCGGGCTTATCGCTGACGTCGATCGCACTGCGTCTGAGCGTGGGAGTAGCGGCGCCATCGACCGTGTTCGGCAGCACCCGCAAACCCCGCCCAACCATCTGGGTGTACAGCGCCCAAGACTGAGTCGGCCGCATCATGAGCACACAGGACGCAGCTGGAATATCGAAACCCTCGGTCGCCACGTCGACATTGGTGAGAACCTGGGTGCGCCCTGAGGCGAAGCGGCTCAGGACCCCCGAGCGCTCGTCTGACTTCATCGTCCCGTCCACATGCTCCGCATCCACGCCCCAGTCGCAAAAGACCTTGGCCACGTCCTTCGCGTGCTGGACATCTACGCAGAAAACGATCGTCTTGCGGTCCTTCGCAATGTCTGCCCAGTGCATGTAAGCGGTGCGGTTCCGCTCCTCCGTGTTGACCGCCCGTGCGAGCTGCCCGATATTGTAGTCGCCGTGAGTCGTTCGCACGCCGCTAAGGTCGGTGCCCGTGGCGACCCGAAAGCCGCGAAGATCCACCAGCCAACCGTCGGAGACCGCGGTGCGCAAGCTGTACCGGAAAACAACATCCTCGAAGATTGCCGACTCGTCGCCGTGCAGCGGCTTGTTGTCCATGCGGTGGTCGGTCGCGGTGACCGCCACCGTGAAGCACACGCCCTCGTAGGAGCCAAAGCGGCGCATCACGTTCTGCCAAGTGTCCGCCGGAGCGTGGTGCCCCTCGTCCACGATCATAAGACCCGGGTGAAACCACTCGAGGCGAGTCGTCTTGGGGCGTCCGATCGACTGTACTCCGGCGACCACCACTCGACTTCCCTCAATTGCAGTGTGAGCCCCACCCTCGATAGAGACCGACAGCCCTGGAGACTGCTGGCGGATACGGTCCGCCGCCTGCAAGAGAAGCTCGTGCCGGTGGGCGACGACCAACGCAGGCTCGTGGTATTGCCGGTCAAAGTCGTCGACGAGTGCCGCGAAAAGAGTGGTCTTTCCCGTGCCCGTGGGCATCACAACCATCACGCGCTGAAGACCGCGATCTTTGGCGGCCAATACCGCCGCTTTCGCCTTTTCCTGGTAGTCACGCAGGACGATAGGCGGCAATTGACCCGGGACAACCGAATCGGATTCCTTAGGCATGAACGATTCCCGTCGCGACCTTGTTAGACCTGCGAGGGAGTCCCTAGTGTGACATAGGTGGGGACCAGGATCTTTGGGGAAAAGGGACGCCTTAAGTTCAAAAAGATGAATTGGGGACCGATATTTGCGGTAACAATCCTTGTAGAAAGCACATGAGCACGGTCGCACCAACCCATCCTTGGCTATCCATCGAACCCTATCGCGTGAGCGTGGAGCAATACCGCTCCTTCCGGCGGGACGGATACCTCGTCGTGCGGGGCCTCGTCTTACCCAAAGACGTTGAAGTGCTGAAAGCCCACACCGAGGAAATCATCAACGGCCGGATCGAGATCCCGGGTGCCGACCCCTATCGCGAAGATTTGACTCTGAAGGAGAAGGAGCAGCGCATCTTGCGCATCCACATGCTCCACCGTGAGATCGAGATGTGGGAGCGGTACCTGCTCTATCCGCGCGTGTTGGACGTGGTTCAAGCGCTCACCGGCCCCGACATCCTTGCGATGCAGACGATGATGTTTATGAAAGGCCCCGGCGCCAACGGCCAGGGCTTTCACCAAGACACCTACTACATTCCCACCTTCCCCGACACCCTCATCGGTGCCTGGATCGCGGTGGACAAGGCCGATACCGAGAACGGTTGCCTTTGGATGTCCACCGGCAGCAATGCGGAACCCATCTATCCGCCCGAGAACGGCTACGGATACGGCGACTGGGGCCTGGGAGACATTGCTGAGGTCAGCGGCGTCGGCGGAAACGCCAACGACGACGACGACCCAGGAAACACCCTAAAGCCTCTGGCCGAGAAGTACAAAGCAGTCGAGGCCCCCGCGATCATGGAGCCCGGCGACGTGGCGTTCTTCGGAGGTCACATCATGCACCGATCGCTGAAGAACCGCTCCGAGGACCGCATGCGGCGCAGCTTCGTAAACCACTATTGCAACGCCCGCAGCTACACGACCTGGGACGGTGGAAACAAGAACCACATCCTCGCCCGCGGCAACACTCACCTCGAGTTCGCCCTCCCAAGATTCGGCACCCCCTGCGCCGCCTTCGACCCCCAACCCTCCCTCAGCGACCGAGGCGCGACCCCCACAATGATGATGGCCACCCCAGAAGGGACGATGACTGCCCAAGAGCCGTCCGACGAGCCCCACGTGGACTAAGGAACGGACGATGCGGATCGGAGGCCATGCGACTCCTCTGTAGTCGGGAAACGGGAGCCTTCACCTGAGGTCTTCGACACTCAGGCCAAGAATCTGTGACCGCTCCGCGGTCGATAGCGGCCATCGTCTCCCTTGAAGAATCTTGCGCGGATCTGAAGGTGGAGAGGAGGAGCACCCTGCCGACCGCGGAGCGGTCACATACTCTTGGCCTGAGCGTCGAAGACCTCAGGCAGGACGGTTTATCCTCCCGACTCCAGCGGAGTCGCACAGCTTCCGATTCGAGTTGTCCCTGCGATCGTAGCCGTACCATGGAGTGGGTCATATGGTAGGGCGCGGGCCTGACCGCCGCTCTTCCCTCCCGCGAAACGGCTCCTCTCTCGTCCGGCCCGAACACCGAACACCGAACACCGAACACCCCTCCCCCACAATCCGGGTTAGAATACGGTGCTCGATGACGCGCGCCCGACTCCTGATCCTATTCCTGCTCGGCCTCATCACGCCCGCCTACGCCAACGTCACCCTCCGATTCATCTGTTGGGATGGCGATACCGACATGCCGGGGATTCGCAACGCGGCGCATTCATTCGAGGCGACCCACCCGGGAATCATCGTCGAGGTCGAGAGCGTTCCCGCGAACTACCAAGAGAAACTGCTCGCCCAGGTAGCCGCCCATGTCGCACCCGACGTGGTGATGATGGACCCCGGCAACTTCCAGAAGTTCGCCACTCGCGATGCGCTGCTCCCTCTCAACCAATTCTTCAAGGACACCCCGACGTTCGACCTCAAGGGCTACTACAAGAACTTGGTGGATGCTCATTCGCTCAACGGGCAACTCTACGTTTTGCCTCGCGATATCGCGCCGTGCGCGAACATTTACTACAATAAGAATGCCTTCGACGAAGCAGGAATCCCGTATCCCGATGGCACCTGGACGTGGGACTACAAGGTCCGTCCCGAACTGCGAGAGAAGGATTTCCTCTGGGTCGTCCAGCAACTGACCAAGAAAGACAAGAACGGTCGCACGACGAGATGGGGCTATGCCCCCGCATGGCAAGACCTGCTGACCGGAATGTTCTATCTTTCGACCGGCGCGCGCCTAGCCAACGACAATGAGCACCCGACGAAGCTGCTCTACGACGATCCTCGCGTCATCAAGGCGTACCAATTCACCGCCGACCTCGCGCTCAAGGAGGGTTGGGTCCCGAGCGCGACCGAGCTGAAATCAGTGCTTCAGCAGGAAGCCCGTCAGACTTTCACCAGTGGGAAGGTCGCGATGATGCAAAGCGGCATCTGGGAAGTGCCGTCGATTCGCAAAGAACTGATCGAAGGCCAGCCGGGCTACTTCGATTGGGACATCGCCCTTGCTCCCGCCTATAAAGACGGCACTCGCGCTTATCCCACCGGCGGCTCAGGCTACGCGATCATCTCACAAACCAAGCACCCCCACGAGGCGTGGCTGCTCACCGAGTGGATGGCCGGTGAAGCGGGAATGATGGAACTCGCCCGATCGGGAAGGGCCCAACCCGCGATCCGCAAGCTCGCTCTTTCCGAGCCGTGGATCCCCGGTCCGCACACTCCCGCAGACCAGCAGTTTCCAAAGAACCGGATCATCACCGATCAGGCCGCCCCGTTTGTCGTGTTCGGCTCGACCTCGCCGCTTTGGCCAGAGGTTTCAGGCCTCGCGGGACAAAACGTCTCAAGCATTTTCGACGGAACGAAGACCGCCGAGCAGGTTCTCAAGACGGGCAACGCCCGAGGGAACGCTCGACTTCAGCAGCTTCTGAAGGAGCAACATCTTTCACTCTTCGACTGGTCGAAGGGCATCGTCGTGGGACTGCTGCTGGTGGCTGGATTGGGAGCGTGGGTCTACCTTCCGGAACGGAAGATCAAGCGATCACCCCGCGCCAAGCGGGAAGCGCGGATCGCCTACATCTTCGTGTTTCCCTGGATCGCCGGCCTGCTCATCTTCACCCTCGGGCCGATGATTCTCTCCTTCCTAATGAGCTTTGCCGACTGGGATATCATCCGCCCCGCCCACTGGCGAGGGCTCCAGAACTACGTAGAGGCAGCGACCGTAGATCCGCGGTTCTGGGTCTCGCTCAAAGTGACCCTCTTGTTTACCGTGGTCGCGGTGCCTACTGGTCTTGCCTTGTCGCTCGCCCTTGCCTTGCTGCTAAACGCCAAGGTCAAGGGAATGCCCCTGTACCGAACGTGCTACTACCTCCCTTCGCTGGCCAGTGCGGTGGCCGCTTCACTTATCTGGCGACGAATGTTTCAGGCCGATGGCGGCATCATCAACTCGATCATCTACGGCTCGGACGGGCACGGAAACTTCCTTGGCCTCGCCCACCTGCTTCAGCCGCTCGCCACCGCGAACGGCCAGATCAACTGGCTAGGAAATGAGAAGACCGCGCTGCCCTCGATCGCGATCATGAGCCTATGGGGAGCGGGCGGCGGCATGGTAATCCTCCTCGCCGGCCTGCAAGGCGTGCCCCAGTTTTACTATGAGGCGGCGATCTTGGATGGGGCGGGCGCGTGGCAGAAGTTCAAGTCGGTGACGATTCCGCTCATCTCACCGACCCTCTTCTTCTCACTCGTAACCGGGTTCATCGGGGCGTTCCAGAAGTTCACCGAAGCATTCGTCATGACCGAAGGTGGTCCGAACGATTCGACCATGTTTTATATGCTACACCTATATAACAACGCCTTCCTCAGCCTGCGGATGGGCTATGCGTCGGCGTTGGCTTGGGTGCTGTTCTTCATCGTTCTTGCGTTCACCGTTGCCCAGCTAAAGTTATCCAAATGGGTCTACTATGAGGCGGCGGGATGAGGCTGGCGAACCGACTTGTGGTCCTGGCGATCCTCGTCGTGGGCTCGCTCGCCTTCCTGCTGCCCTTCTACGTGATGCTCGCGATGGCGCTAAAGAGCCAATCGGAAGTGGCCGTCACCTCGATGTGGGCTTGGCCGAAGCAAGTGACGTTCGAGAACTTCCACGAAGTCCTCACAAACCCGAACGTGAATTTCCGCCTACTCCTGCGCAACACCACCTTCATCACGGGAGTCGCGACAATTGGCACTCTGTTTAGCTCGGCGGTCGTCGCCTACGCGTTCGCGCGAATGTCGTTCCCTGGCAAGGACCGCCTCTTTCTTGTGTTGCTCAGCACGATGATGCTCCCCGGCATTGTCACCCAAATCCCCAGCTACGTAATGTACGCGAACATCCGGTGGGTCAACACCTTCCTCCCGCTCACCGTGCCCGCTTTCTTTGGCGGCGGCGCGTTCAACATCTTCCTCCTCCGCCAGTTCTATCTCGGCCTTCCGAGAGAGCTGGATGAAGCCGCGTTCCTCGACGGTGCGAGCCACTGGACCATCTTTCGCAAGATCGTCCTCCCCCTCTCCGGCCCTGCCCTCGCAACCGTCGGAATGTTCACATTCATCGGCACCTGGCGCGATTTCATGGGCCCGCTCCTGTACCTAAACCGCTCCGAACTCCAGACCCTGGAGGTCGGACTCAAGACCTTCCAAGCTCAAAACGGCGAGAAGTGGCACCTTCTGATGGCCGGCTCTGTTCTCGTAACCATTCCCCTGATCCTCATCTTCTTCATCGGCCAGCGATACTTCGTGAAAGGCATCGTGATGTCCGGTTTGAAGTAGTTCCGGAGATGGTGCCCCTCCGGGGGAACCGTCATAGGCGTTAAAATAAGGCGAATTGAGCCTCCCCATGCCGAGGATGTTCGTGCCTTGGGAGGGGGAGGGCAGGATGGGGGTTGGGGCCAAACTCGACCAGAAAGCCCTCGTTCGAAGCTTATTTTAACGCCGTGGGGGAGAGGGCTCGACAGCCTAACTACGAAGCCGCGACTCCCCGGTGTCACTCCCCCTTGGGGAGTGGCCGGGGTCATAGCTCCCAACGAGGGTCCAACCGCAAGCACCCGAAACTACTTCTGCTGCTGCGACCCGAACAGGGAATTCACCAAATGCGCCAACCGATAACCCGCCAGGGTCACTCGGGCTTGGCAAACCTTCTTGGCTTCCTCGATGTAAGCCGCGCTTGGCACCTGACCCTCCGGCGTGGTGTACGCCCGACTGTCGGCGAGCGAATAGCTCTCCTTCGCCCAGTTGCTCGGATCCTCGTCGTTGGCCTGCGGGACCATGTCGATCGGCAGGGCCTTTTCGAAGCTCAAGGCGAGGGCCTTGATATCGGTGAGGTCAACGTTTCGGGTGTCCTCGATGTCGTGGAAGACGCCGAAAGACGCGTCCCAAGAGGCGTGCATTCGATCCTTCTTCGCGTCGCTGCCCAGTCGAAACTCACGACCGCCGTCGTCCCCGTTCGGATGGTCGGCATTGTACAGCGATGCCGCATGCAGTGGCATATGGATGTCGCCCACGAGGTGGATCAAGAATCGGAGCATACGCGCTCGCTCGAACTCGGGGCACTTCGGATTCCTGATCGCGCTCGTGCACTGGTCGATCGCCCAGAGAACGTTATCCGTCTTCACCGGCCCCGGAGTCGCCCCGTCTCGCACGAGGGGAGTGCCGATACTGTGCCAGTTGCTGTACGCCTTGATCCCATACCGCTTCAGCTGGTCGGGGTAGGTGCCGCTGCGGACGAAATCGGTGAAATCGGGAGCAGGGTTGTCAGCGAGCAGCGCTCTCACCCGAGCCTTCACCTCAGGGGTGAGGTGGTTGTAAGCAATCTGGGCGACCGTCATATGCCCGGTGTCATCCCAGGCGAAGGCGGGAGCAGCGACGAGAGCGAGAAGACCGAGGAAGAATGCGCGCATTGTTAAGGAAATCATATCTTCGATTTGTTAAGAAAGCGTCAGCTGCTTAATGCCGCCTAGAACTTCTTAAACCGGTGCTTGAACAGCGTCCAGAACGCGTCCGGCGCGTCCGTCCACCGAATCTTCTTTCCCGCCTCTTTGGTCCGCGGCACGTAAGAAATCGGAATCTCCACGATTTTCTCGCCCAATCGATGCGCCTTCGCGGTGACCTCCGGGCAGAACTCGAATCGCTTGCATTCCAGGTTCATTTTCCTCAGCACATCGGTGCGAAACGCCTTGTAACAAGTCGCCTCGTCAGTGACTTTCCCGCCATAAAGAATCCTCACCGTGAGAGGCAGAAGCACGTTAACGATCTTGTTCGGCAGCGCCATCGCCTTCGGCAGCCCCTGCGAGAAGCGGGTGCCATAAACCACATTCGCCTTCCCCTCAAGAATCGGCCGAACCAGTGCAGGAATCTCCTCCGGCGAGTACTCGAGGTCGGCGTCTTGCACGATCACCGTTTGGCCGGTGGCAAAGGGAAGGGCCTGACGAATCGCATTGCCTTTGCCGCTCCTTGTCTCGTTTCTCAGAACGCGAATCCGGTCACCAAAGGTGGCAAGGATTTTCGGGGTGTCGTCGTCGCTGCCGTCGTCGATGACGATGACTTCGGTGCGGAGAGGAATGGCGAGAACGCGATCGATGACTTCTCGGATCGTGTCTTGTTCGTTGAGCGCCGGCACCAGGACCGTCACCTCGGGCCACTCGGCTGCAGGCATTTCGCGCAAATGATACACCTGAATGGGTGAACAGAGTTTGGTCAGCAGGCGTTCCGAGCCGCTAACCAGGCTATCTGTCTCCTCGAAATTCTATGTGATGCGCTTGTGGTCAATCGAATTCCGCCCACGATTTCCCATTAAGCGAAAGTGCTTTCGGGAGCCGTCCAAACCGACCCCGAAGGGGTCAAAGAATCTTAGCCCCGGGTCGTCTCTGGACGCCCCGGGGTAAGTGCCGTTAAATCCCGACCCCGAAGCGGCTCGCAGACTTTCCTGTCCACTTCGTCATTTCCTCATCTTCCCAAGGCCACGGAATTCACGCCGAGCGTAAACTACCAGCAACTATGCGATACGTGCGACTCGGAGAGCTTCCCCCCAAGCATCACATTCAGTTTCGCGACCCCGAGGGCCAGCTCTACGCCGAGCAGCTCTTCAGCACACGCGGCTTTAGCGGGCCGATGTCGACCCTGTATCACAAAAACCTCCCCACCGAAGTCTCGGGTTGGGAGGACAAGGGCTCCGTCAAGCCGACCTATCTCGACGACGAACCCCTGCGCCACCGCCACCTGAAGACCGCCCGAATGGAGCCCCACGGCGACGCGATCTCCGGCCGCATCTGCCTCATGGGCAACCAAGATGTCGAGTGGAACCAAGCCCTGGTGGCCGAGCAGATGTCGACGTTCTACAAGAACGCGGACGGCGATGAGTGCCTCTTCATCCACGACGGCGAAGGCACGATGGAGTCGCTCTTCGGGACCGTCGAGTTCACGAAGGGCGACTACTTGGTCGTTCCGCGCGGCGTCATCTACAAGCTAGTCTTCAAGAGCCTTCCCGTGCGGATGCTCGCGATCGTCAGCTTCGGCCCGATCGAAGTGCCGCGCAGATATCGCAACGAATATGGCCAGATCCTAGAGCACGCGCCCTACAAAGAGCGCGACTTCCGACCGCCGTCTTCGTTGCCCGTCTTCGGCGAGCGAACCCCGACCCAAGTTCTGATCAGGGCGCGCAACCGCCTCACCCTTTACACCCACCCCTATCACCCGCTGGACGTGGTCGGCTGGGACGGCTACGTCTTCCCCTACGCGTTCAACATCAACGATTTCTCACCCATCACCGGCAAACTGCACATGCCGCCGCCCATCCACCAAACCTTCCAGGGCCACAACTTCGTCGTCTGCTCCTTCTGCCCCCGAATGCTCGACTACCACCCCCTGGCAATCGCCGTGCCCTACAACCACTCGAACATCGACAGCGACGAGGTCCTCTACTACTGCAACGACAAATTCGGCTCCCGTAAAGGAATCGAGGAAGGCAGCATCACCCTCCACCCCCTAGGCATCCCCCACGGCCCCCAGCCTGGCGCGGTCGAGGCTTCCCTTGGCGCGACGAAGACCGAGGAGCTAGCCGTCATGGTCGACACGTTCCATCCGTTCAAGTTAACCGCCGCCGCGCTCATCATCGAAGATCCCGACTATTGGAAGTCGTGGTCGAAGAAGCCAATCGCTTGACCCGTTAGTTTAAGAAACGGCGAGAAGCCCCAGAGCAAAAACCCAACCGGTATAGAATGAACGTATGCCGCTTCCGCTCCTCGTCGCCCTCTCGATGCTGCAAGGTCAGACTCCTGCCCCTACGACCGCCTGGGACATCAGCAAGCCTCTGGCCAAGTCCAAGATCACCTGGACAATTACTTCCGATGTGAAGGTTGGCGGGGGAGATCATAACAGCACGTTGAACCATACGATGGATGTGACCGACGTGGACAAAGATGGGACCGCCAAGGTCACCGTCTCGTGGTCAGATATCACGGTCGACGGCGCTCCCGCCGGTCAAGATAACACTTGGAAAGTTTTGTTCGGGGCTCGCGGAAGTGTGGACAGCGCGGGCGAGGAAGATGACGATATTCGCCGCATGCTCTCGCCGACGACTTTCGTCAAGCCCGAGAAGCCAGTGGCCGTGGGTGATAAATGGACCTTCGACCTCATCCCCAAAAAGGCCAAGGATCGCGCCGTCAAGTACGAGTACGAAGTGAAGGCGGCCGAGAAGCTCAAAGACGTTGACACCTTGAAAATCAACTACAAGTTCACCGAGAAGGGCTCCGACGGTACGACCGCCGAGGGCGACTGGTGGATTGCCAAAGACGGGCACGTCGTCAAGTTCGACATCAAAGTGAAGAACTGGATCGTCCCATTCGCGGGCGCCGACGGCATCGAGGGCCACCTCACCGGCGTCGAGAAAGCCAAGTAGCCTTCGGTGCCGGGGTCTATCTGTTTGAATGTCATTCTGAGGGAGCCTTGGCGACTGAAGAACCCCTACCCACACCGACAACCTCTCTCTTCAAACAACTCGGGACCAGAAGCTATATCCCCGGGCGCCCCGTCAACCGGCCAACGTCGTCTCGAACCGGTCCGTGACCAACGTGTCCTTCCCCCCGATCCGAAGATGGATCGGCCGGTCCGTCCGAACCTCGAACCGTACGCCCTTGCCGGACTTCGTCCACTTCACATGAATCACCCCTCCCGTCGGAAGGGGAACGTCTCCCGACGCATGGGTGAGCGACCCGGCCGAAACCTTCACGTCGAACGTGTTCTCCCCAAGATCAAAGCGCGACCGGAGCCCGAGAACGAAGCGACTCAACTGCCAGGTCGGGCAACCCGACCACTCGTGGCAGTGTGACCATCGAGTGTCGAACACCTCGAGCCAAGTTGTGTAGCCACCGGTCAAAGCCCAGCCCCAGCACTTGCGATACTGACCAAGCACAAAGTCGGTCTCCCCATGCTCAAGTAGGGCGGTCATAGCGAAGTGGCCGAAGTAGGGAGTCATCACCCTCGGATCGGCAAACCCCGGATCGGAAAGGCGCGGCCCATTCGGGTCGTTGGGGAAGCAACTGAGGAGATGCTTCTTGATTTCATCGACGCACGCCTTTGTTTCGTTCGGCTGCACCAGCCCGGAAAGAAGAGCGAGAGCAGCTCGATGAAAGCCCACGTTGTGCCATCCGGCAGGCTCCTTCAGCCGAGCATTGATCCACTTGCGAATGATGCCTTCCATGTTTGCGGAGAGCTTTTCGTAGTCGACACTACTCGAAGCCCCGATGGCCTGTTGCCACTGGATCATCGACCTCAGCGCCCGCAGATAGTGGAGGTTCAAGGCCATGTCGCTTGGCCCCTCGTTCCGCACATACCCCCAATCGACGAACGCCCAGCCGAGATCGTCTTTGACCCCATCAGCCGTGGTCTGCGCCTCGAAAGCTGCGATGTTCCGCTCAGCCGCGGGCCAGAGCTCTTGCAAGAGTTCTTTGTCGCCGGTGAGCTGAAAGTAGTGGTAGCAGGCGGTCGCCCACTGGGCCGCGTAAGTCGAGAGGTAGCCCGGCTGGCCAGGCCCAACACCGGCGACCAAGCCATCCTCGCGCGCGCCTTGGGCAGGTTGGACAAGCCCCTTTCGAGACAGGCTCAAGTCCGACCAAGCGACCGCACAAATATCCGTAGCGACCGAAGCCACATCCCCCGTCCACTCCGCCCGCTCGCGAGTCGGGCAGTCGGTGAGGGCGTCGTCGGAGCAAGCCCGAACCGTGTCGACTCCGACCTTCCAAATTTTATTGAGAAGGGCGTCGCCGCAGTCGAAGCTGCCCTGCGGGTCGCCATAGTAAGTCCGTTCGAGATACCCCTCTTTGAGGAACTTGACCGAGCCATTCGCGAGAACGTGGACCTCGAGGAACCGACCACCTTTCGGCAAAATAGGCAGGAATTCCTGAGGTCCGCCCTTGGCGATGTAGTGGTCGAGGTTGCAAGTCGGCGAGCCAGAGAGGGTGATGAACGGGTGTCCGCGCCCATGCCGCAACTCCTCGCAGAGCGCGAATTCAACCGTAGCTCCCGCGGGCAAATCGAGGGTGAAATCCGGACGTCCGAGTCGGACACGACCGAGATCGTAGCGCCGCCAGACCCCCTGAGCAGGATGGTCCTTGGGGTCGAGATCTCGCAAGAAGAAGCGCACTGCCGGGTCGCCCTCGTAGCCGTAATTCTCAGTCAGCTTTCCACTCGCGATGGGGCGGAGGTCGATTGGGTTCTGCCTTACCGGCTGGATCTTCGCAGCCGTGATATCCCCGATTCCCGGGTTGGTAGCCTCCGCCTTCGGCCAAGCCGAGTCGTCGAAGGCGGGAGCTTGCCAGTCGCCGAGACTCTCACGCGTATCCAGCCAATCGATCCACCCCTGAATCTCGTTCACCCGGCGATGCCGCTGCCGATAGCCAGGCAGCGGAGTGCAGCGCCACTCGATCGGGACATCCCCTTGACACCACAAAAAAGGCTTCATGGCCGGCAACTGAGAAGTCGAAACCCCCTCGTGGTGCACGTGTACCGCTAGCACATGCGACCCCGGAGTCGTGTGGAGCACATGGTTCTGATACTCCGGATGCTTAAGAGTGAACCTCGGCGGCCCCTCGGCCACCAGCTTCCCATCCAGCCAAACCATGTACTCGGAGGCTCCAAGAAGGTTAAGGCTCAATTCACCCGTCGTCGTCTGAAGATGCCCTCGAAACGCCACATGAGAGTCCGGCTCCTCCGCCACCCCTTTGGCGCACCACATAGGAGAAGGAATGACAATCATAACAAGGGCAGCAGCAACCATCAAACGCTCGGAGGCTACCTCTTCTCCGTTGACCGTGGGAAGCCAACCAACTTAGGCGTCAGTCATCCCGAGCTGCGAGGGACCGCTCATGCCACCGAGAACTCATCGGATGGATAGATACCCGCGAAGAAGGGCAGTTGGTAACAAACGAGGTCCCTCGCAGGCTCGGGATGACTGACGCCTGTGAGAATTGGTGAAAGCATAAAATGGCACGGCGCCAGCCCGCGCACGGATTCCGAAAAGACACAAACCAATTCCGTCTTGGGGACATAGACTTCGCCCGAGAGCCGAATCCTCGATACGCAGGGGGGCTCTGTCTGAGCGCAGCGAGTTAGCGTCCCATCGAGGGTTCCGTGAGCGAATAGAGCGAAGGCTTGGACCCCAAGATGGAATGGCCACAGCGGAGCGCCCGGACGCAGAAGGGAAATCAGCGAATAACGAAGAGGAGAACGGCCAACGGAGACGGCGAACGGCGAACGGCGAACGGTCAACGGAGAACCGCCAACGGAGGTAGGCTCGTAGAAGGTTACAGCAATGCCAAACGAGAACACCGATCTCACTCGAAGGCAAATTTTAATTGCCGGAGCGGCAGCAGGCGCGGCACTCGCCGTCCCATCCCTCGCGAAGGCGCATACGTTGGAGACAAGCAAGAACATGGAACCGAAACTCGTAGAACTTCCTCAACTTCCCGAAAAGGTTTTCACCACTGAGAAGGTCGGCATCAGCCGCAAGACCCACGAGGAGCACCTCAAGCTCTGGACCGGCTATGCGAACAAGACCAATGAGATCCGCAAGGCGCTTGCCGAGCTCGACACCGACCCCGCAAAAGCGAACCAGATTTACTCGCAGATGCGAGCCCTGAAGGCCAACTACGCATTCGCATACGGCGGCTTGGTCAACCACAACGTCTACTTCGACACCATCGGCGGCCACGGCGGTCCGGCGGGCGGCGACATCGCCACCCTCATCAACGAGGCCTACGGCTCGTTCGAGAAGTGGGCCGCCGATTGGAAGGCAACCGGCATCGCAGGTCGCGGCTGGGCCTACCTCGGCTACTCAGAAGAGGAGCAGCGAGTTTTCAACTTCATGGGCGATGCCCAGGACACCTTCCCCGCCTGGAACAACCACCTCGTCCTCGCGATGGACGTCTACGAGCACGCCTACTATCTCGACTTCCAGACCGCCCGCGCGAAGTACATCGATGCCTACATGCAAGTCATCGACTGGGATGCCGTCAACAAGCGTATCGCCTCCGCAAAGAAATAGGAATCCGGAGATGGTTCCCCTCAAGGGGGAACCGTGGGGGAGGGAGTTGGGCTCACCGAAAGACCTCCGGTGCCTCCCCTTGCCGAGGATGTTTGTGCCTCGGGAGGGGGAGGGCAGGGTGGGTCCGCCCACCGCCAATTTCGGACGGTTGGTTGATACCCTCTCCCGGCGCCGTCCCAAATCGGGACACGCCAAAACCCGGTAATTGCGGCTATCGTAGAGCTTGCTATGCGTCGATTGCTTTTGCTTGCCCTCTCGGCTGTATTCATCTCCAGCGTAAGCTTTGCGCAGACCCCGCCCAAGCCCGATCCAAAGTTGCGCCCGGAGATTCAGGCGTTCTTCACTCAGGCGGATGCGCTTTCCAAGGCTCGCAAGTACGAAGATGCGCTCGTCATCTATGGCGATGCTCTCAAGAAAGCGGCAGAACTGCGGGACAACTACGGGCAAGGCAAGACGTTGGCCGCCCGAGGGCTCATCTACTACCGGCTAGGCAACCTTGCCAAGGCGCTCGAGGACTTCGGCGCCGCGGGCGCCCTCTACAAACTCGGCGGCGATAAGCGCGAACAGGCCGGCATGATGATGAATCAGGGCGTGGTCAACGAGAACATGGGCAACTTCGACGCCGCCCTCAAGCTCTACGAGCAGGCGATCGTCGTTCACCGGGCAATGGGCGCGACCCTCGATGTTGGAAAGACCCTTCTCAACATGTCGCTCCTCTTCAGCAAGACGAACCGGTTTGCCGAGCAGATGGAGTACGGACTCCTTGCCCAGACCGAACTTAAGAAGGCCGGCAACCGACCTTTGGAGATCAGCGCGCTGATCAATTTGGCAACGGCCTACCACTATCTTGGACAAGAGCAGAAGTCAGTCAAGGCTTATGAGGAAGTCGTTGACCTCTGTACGACGCCCGAACTTTCGATGAACAAGGCGAATGCGCTTGGAAACCTGGCCGACAGTTACGGCTCGGCGGGCGAAAACCTGAAAGCCCTCGGCGTCGCTCAGGAGTCTCTGAAAATCTATCGCGACCTCCGCGATATTCGCTGGGAAGCTCGCGGGCTGAAGACGCTCGGAATTCTTTATGATCGTATGGGCCAACCTCTGCTAGCCATCGACAACCTGCAACAGGCGCTTGAAATCGCAAAGAAGACTGGTGATCGCCCCCTAGAATTCTCTTGCCTCACCAACATTGGAGTCGTTCTCCAAGAAGAAAAGCAGGATGATCGGGCATTCGAGTTTCTACAGCAAGCCCTAGTCATCAACAAGGACCTCAAAGACGAAAGCGGCACCGCCACAACGTATGCGGCGCTCGCCTCCATTGAAAGAGGTCGCAAGCATTACGCCGAATCCCTAGACTTTTACAATCAGAGCCTGGCCCTTTTCGTCAAGATCGGATTCAAAGATCAGCAAGCCACCGTCAACGATTCAATTGGAACCCTGCACGAAAAGCAGCACCTCTACGGACAGGCGATCAGCCACTACAAACGGGCGCTGGACATGTACCGGGAGACGGGGAACAAACCGTATCAGGCCAACACGCTCGCAAACCTTGCCTCCGTCCAGCGCGAAAGCGGACAGTTGAAAGAAGCGGCGGCGACCTACAAGTCAGCCATCGATTTATTCGAGAGCCAACGCAGCGACTTGGGCCAATTCAGCGATGCAAAGGCAGGCTTCCTCAGTCGAAAAGTGCACTGCTACCGCGAATACACGAGCCTTCTCGCCAAGCTGCACCAAACCGACGAGGCCTTCGAACTTGCCCAGAAGACCAAAGCGCGGGTACTTCTCGACGTGCTCGCCGAAGGTCGAGTCTCGATTGCCCAAGAGATGACCGCCGACGAGGTGGCGCGTGAGGAACAACTTCACAACCAAGCCGAAGCCCTGAACGTGGCGATCGTCAAAGAAGGCGCCCAGAATGAGGTTGGGTCGAAGAAACGATCGGCCGTCCTGGCCAAAGAGCTCAAGGGTGTAGAAACCCAGATCGCCGAGTTCAACAACGCTCTTTACATCAAGCACCCCGCACTCGCTCGCAAGCGCTCGACCTCGACAACCACCCTCGCAAAGATAGGCCGCGACCTGCCCAACGACACCGCCCTCCTTGAATACGTGACCGGGGAGACCACAACCCTCGTCTTCGTGATATCTGCCAAGGATGGCGTCACCTCTGCCCGGACGTTCGAAGTCAAGGTCACCGCAGATCAGCTCGCTAGAGAGTGCGCCGACTTCCGCACAAATTGCGCGAATCCTAAACTCGACTATCGGCCCCTTTCCAAGAAGCTATTCGCCCAACTGGTCGCGCCCGCGATCAAAGGGATGAAGGGAGTCAACCGGTTGGTCGTCTGCCCCGACGGCCCCCTTTGGGACGTTCCGTTCGCTGCGCTTGCGCCCCCACAGGGGTTCCTTGCCAACCAGTATGAGATCAGCTATGCGTACAGCGCGACCGGCCATACCGCTACTTGGAAGCACGCCAAATCAACCGCAAAAGGCTCGGTGCTCGTCTTCGCCAACCCCGATTTTGGCGGCGCTAACCGATTCGGAGATAGCGCGGTAATCCCTGGCCAACGCCCGATCGAGCCTGGATCCAGGCCAATCGAACCAGGCTCGCGCCCCATCGAGCCCGGTTCGCGCGACCTCTCGAACGAACTCGCTCGTGGAGGCATCGCGGAGCTGCCCGGCACCCAACTCGAGGCCCAAGCGATCGAGAAGCTGTATCCAAATGCCGAGGTTCTGACTCGTGGCAAGGCCCAGGAGTCGGCATTCAAGAAGCTAGCCGGAGACTATCGCTACGTCCACATCGCCTCGCACGCGTTCTTCAACGACGCCTCACCGATGCTGAGCAGCATCGTCCTAGCCGTCCCGGACAGCCCAAAAGAGGATGGCTACCTCACCGCCCGGGAAATCTTCGGGATGAAGCTAAACGCCGATCTCGTGGTTCTCTCCGCCTGCAACACGGCGAGGGGCGCGAAGGCTTCGGGCGAGGGTGTGGTCGGAATGAGCTGGGCTCTCTTTGCCGCCGGCATCCCGACCCAGGTCATCAGTCAGTGGTCAGTTGACGACCAGGCGACCGCCCAACTCATGTCCAACTTCTACTCACGGCTGAAGGCAGGAGACAAGAAGGGCGATGCCCTTCGGAAGTCGACATTGAAGATGAGCGCGGGAAAGAAGTGGAGCCACCCCTACTACTGGGCGCCCTTCGTTTTGCTCGGCGACTGGAGATAGTCGAGAGTCACCGCAACTTCCAGATCGACCGCCGCGCACTCCGCGCGGAAGTCCTCCGTCTCAGCTGGCGTCCAGCCGAGCATTGCAACTGCTTTGCCCAGCAGCCCAGACGTGAAATCTCGATAGGGCGATTGGATCTGGATAAAGAACTGCTCAGCCGTCGCCAAGGGACGGACCGCCTTCTCCGCTTCGCCTGCATCGAGCCAGGCTTCGCCGTAATTTGAGAGGGTCTTCGCCACTCCAAACCGGTGCTCGAGCTTGCTCTCCAGGAGCCCTGAAGCAAGGTAGTGCTCGGCCGCGCGAGGGTAGTTCGCCCGGCTGTATTCCAGTACGCCGTAGCTGTTGAGAGTCTCCGCCTCGCCCCGCAAATCATGCTTCGATCGCTGAATAGCGAGAGCCGCCTCGTAGTGCTGAGCGGCAAGGTCTTTATCCCCGTTAGGGTCCCGTCGCTCGAGGATGCCGAGGTTGTTCCGCAAACGAGCCGCTTCGATCCAGCTGTCGCCAAGCTCACTAAGTCGCAGCGACTCTTGATAGTGGGCGCGCGTCGTTGCATAATCCAGTTCTTCAAGAGCAACCTGCCCGAGCAGGTTCTCGGCGCGAATGAGAGTTGCCGTGTCGCCATGGGCGTGGGCTAGATCGGCCGCTTCCCGCGCCATCGGGCCAGCTTGAACACTGCTGAGGAGGTCGAGCGCGAGCCCCGCGCGCTCACAAAGCAGCTTCGCCTTGAGCAATGGGTCCAACACTCCTTCGCCTAGGAAAAGCGCCTCATCGACGGGCGGAACCGCGTTCCGCTGGTACCCACGGCGACGCCGCGAGGCGCTGAGCCCCAGAGCGAGTTGCGCCGTTCGATTCGGATCGCCCATCGTCCGCGATTGGTTGAAGGCGGCAAGAATATTCGCCCCCTCCCGCACAAGTTGCTCGACCGCGATCGGCTCATCGGCCGTCCGCTGCATCATCACCTTCTCCATGCAGAAGGTGGCCATTGCGGAGACGTGCCGCTCTCGGACTGCCGTCTGGTCCTCCGTTCTCATCGCCAGCTGATCTCGCGAGAACGCCCGGATGCTTTCCGGATAGGAGTACCGACCCTCCGCACTCGCCTCGAACGACACAAGCGACTTGTCGATGAGTGCGGTGAGGAGATCGAGCACGTCGAACTCGTCAATGTCCCCTCCGCACACTCGCTCCGCCAACGCGAGCGACCATCCTCCCGTGAACACCGATAGCTGCGCAAAGAGATCCCTTTCGAGATCGGTAAGAAGTCGGTAGCTCCACTCAATCGTCGCGTGGAGGGTCTGGTGGCGGCTCCGTCCACCCTTGGCACCCGTGAGGAGTCGGAAGCGGTCTTCCAACCGGTTCGCCAACTCCTGAGGCTGGAGCGCGCGGATTCTCGCCGCGGCAAGTTCGAGGGCGAGCGGAATGCCATCCAGGTTGCGGCAAATCTGGATGACTGCCTTGGAGTTCTCCTGGGTGAGCGTGAAATTCGGGGCCTGGGCAGTGGCGCGATCGAGAAAGAGCGCGACCGCCTCGTTCATCGCCAACTCGGTCGGATCGAGGGTTTTCTCATCCGGGATGGCAAGGGAAGGGATACGGAGCACCGCCTCTCCGTGCGCCCCCGTCGCCTCTCGGCTGGTGGCGAGAATCTTGACATTGGGCGCACCCTGAAGGATGGCTTCCGCAACATTCGCGCAAGCGTGCAATACGTGCTCGCAATTGTCGAGAACGATAAGCAGCCGCTGATCCCGGATCGCCTCCACAACCCCTAAGATCCCTCCCGTGGACGCAGCCGCCGGCAAGTTGAGCGCCGCCTGGATCGCGCGTGGAATTTGGTCGGGGTCTGAGATGTCGGCGAGTTCGACGAGCCAGACCCCGTCTGGCATATCAGTAAGCGCGAGTCGCGCACATTCAATGGAGAGCCTCGTCTTGCCAGCGCCGCCGGTGCCGGTAAGGGTCACGATGCTGTGCTTCGCAAGCAGCGCCGCGACGTCAGCGAGGGCTTTCGCGCGTCCGATAAAGCTGGTGAGCGCCTTCGGCAGGTTATTCGGCGCTTCCGTCCAGGTTCGGAGGGGAGGGAAGTCGGGTGCCGTAACATCCGCGACGACCTGCCAAATCTCCTCTGCATCCTGAAGGTCTTTCAGGCGGTGGGTGCCGAGGAAACGGAGGCTGACTTCGCCCGGCAACCTCGCTGCGACGACGGACTTGGTCGCGCCAGACAAAAGAATCTGCCCACCGTGGCCGGCCGCCCGAAGCCGCGCACACCGGTTGATCGTCGGCCCGTAGTAGTCGCCCGCCGAATTAATCGCCTCGCCGGTGTGGATGGCCTGTCGGACTCGCAAACTAATCCCGTCCGGCCACTCCTCATTCTGCAGGGCCGCCCCGAAGGCGATGGCACCCGCGATCGCGCTAGAGGCAGTTGTGAATGCGACGAAAAGGCTGTCCCCTTCGCCCCGAGCCTTGATAATCTGCCCCTCATACAGCTCGAAGGTCTGTTTCGCGAGCTCGTCGTGCCGGGCAAGCGCAAGCGCCATCGCGCGAGGCCGCTCCTCCCAAAGTCGAGTGCTGCCCTCGATGTCGGTCATAAGAAACGTGACCGTGCCCGTAGGCAAAGAAGTTACATCGGCCGGAATCAAACTTTTCACAGCGCTCCAGCCTTTATTCTACACTTGGGGCCAGTTAAGGTCGGTGAGCGTACGAGGGCTTTGGTCGTTTACACGAATGCCAATATGTCGGAGACGTCCGGAGATGGTTCCCCTTTCCCAAGGGCAAACCGTGGGGGAGGGGGTTGCGCTCACCGACAACCCTTCCCACTACTGGTCGGTGGATCAGCGAAATTCGAAGTTGCCCAGTAGGTCGCCAAACCGACCCCGAAGGGGTCAAAGAGTCTTAGCCCCGGGTCGTCTCCGGACGCCCCGGGGGCACCGCCCGAAAACCCCCGACCCCGAAGTGGGTCGAAGACCTTCCGGTCCGCTTCGTCTCTTCGTCATCCCCGTCCTTAGGAGGGAACCCGCGCGTCGGGATCCGCGCAACCGCCTACTTCTTCGGCGTCAACTTGATCGAGAACACCAATCCGGCAAAGGGAGTGTCGCCTTCCGGATCTTGCTTGCCCTGGCTGAAATGCGCGGCCTTGGCCCACTCTTCGGCAGTCGGCTCGGAGCCGTCCTTCTTGGTGACATAGCCGCCCTGAGCGTCCAGACGAAGGAAGGTCGTGCTGCCCGCAGGAGCTCGAAACACCATCGTGATACAGTCAGGCAACGCGCCGACCGAGATCGAAGCGGTCATCGTTCCGTCCGCGTTGATGCGAGGCTGGATGGTGAATTCAACCGATGCTGCGGCATCTCGGACGGACCAAGAAGCGTTGTTGAGGAGCTCCGCGTGAGTAGTCGATGAGTACTTGTCAAGCTTGCTTGCGATGCCGAAGTCAAAGTTGATCTGCCGCGACTTCACGTCGAAGAGGGCCACGTACTGTTTGACCTGGTCGACTTTCAACTTTGGACCCACGAGCGTCAGGGTGCCCGCCGCGTCGTTTGCGGTGACGTGTACACCATCTGGAATCAGGGACTTGCTGGAGCCCACAATCTGCATGATGTTCACCTGCTTATCGCCGGGAACCCCTGCCATTCGACCGAGCAGCCGTGACGGGCGGAGGCTATGCACGACGATCTCGTCGCTGGAAGTCCCTTGACCCATGGCCACTGCGAACGCGATTACCGCTAGGTTCAGCATAACTGCACGACAGTCTAATGCCTGTTAATCGTTCGGGGTACTAAACTTCTTGCGCTTCTTCGCTTTGTTGGTCGAGTTCCGGCATCTCTTCGATCTGAAGCTTGGAGATCCGTCGACCGTCCGTCTCCGCGACCGTAAACAGGAATCGTTCCGCCTCGATCGTGTCGCCGGGTTTGGGTTGGCGGCCGAACAGGCCGAAGACGAATCCCCCGATCGTGTCGAATTCTTCGCTGGCGAACTTCGCTCCGATCATGTCGTTCACGTCGTCCACGTGAGTCTTGCCGTCCACCATGATGCCATCCCCAGTGTGGATGACCTCAGGCACTTCCTCGTCGTACTCGTCGACAATGTCGCCGACCAGTTCTTCAACGATGTCCTCAATCGTAACGATGCCCGCCGTTCCCCCGAACTCGTCCTGAACGACGGCCATTTGCGACCGGCTGGTACGCATCTCCGCGAGCAGGTCGTGCAGGTTCTTGCTCTCCGGTACGGAGAGTGCGGGACGCATCAGAGAGCGCAGCGACTTGTTCTTGCCCTCAATCATCGAAAGCAGCAAGTCCTTCGCGTGGACGATGCCCACGATCTGGTCGTCGGTCTCCTCGTAAAGCGGAATGCGCGAGTGGCCGGTTTTCTCAATCACCTTCACCACATCGGCAGGATTGCTGTTGACGGGCATCGCGTCGAGATCGACGCGGGGTGTCATCACCTCGCGGGCGATCGTGTCCGAGAACTCGAAGACGGAGTGAAGCAGTTCCTTCTCATCGACCTCGATCTCACCGGTTTCTTGGGCCGACTCCACCAGGTTCTTAATCTCTTCCTCCGCCTGGTTCTCGATCCCGTAGCCCGCCTTTCCGCCGAAGCGCGCGCTGAGGAGGTTGGCAACCGCCACGATGAACGAGGCAGGGAGGGCGAACACGATGGCCGCGACCCGTATGAATCGATAGAGACCAAGGCCAACTCGGTGAGGGTGCAGCACCGCATAGCTCTTAGGCACCAACTCCCCGATGATCAAGTTAACCAGCGACACGGGCGCCGCGATGATGAGGGCGCTCAGCAGGATGGATCCGAAATTGTAAGTCCAGCCCGAATGCTTCTCGAAATACAGAGCCAGGCCCTGAGCCAGCAGCAAGCCCGAGAAGACGAGCAGCAGGCGAGCCGTTTGGCTCCCCAGACTGCAGGCGGCGATGTAGCGCGCCTTGTGGTCGAGCAGCTCTTGAAGCCGGCGCCCTTTGCCATTCTCTTCTTTCACGTGCCTTACGTGAAGGCTCTTCAGGGTGTCGACCGCGTTCTCGCCGGCCACGAAGAGCCCGTTGATGACAATTATCCCCACCAGCGCCATGATCGTGGCGAGCTCGCTTCCAACCGGCGTTCGGAACCCGTCATCCACCGCCATCAACAGATGAGAAGCGCTGCCCGAGCCGACGAGATACAGAACGCTAAGAGTGGTCGCCAACCCGAGGATGATCGAGCGCTCGACGCGTTCACGACCTTTGCGTTTCATCGAGGCACCAACCCAAACACGAGAAGGGACAGCACCGTTCCAACTCCAGCCCCGAGCGTTAGTTCAAAGATAGAGTGGATCTTTGCCTCATATCGGCTCTGCGCGATGATCGCGGCGAGCAGAATTGCGATTGCCGAAGCCAGCGCGTTCTCGGTAAGGAAAATCGTGGAGGTCGCCAGAAAGAAACCGTAAGCCGCATGGCCGCTGACCAATCCACCCTTCAAAACTCGTCCACGTTGGCCCAATCCCTTACCAACCACGACGATGATGAACAGTACCATGCCACCCAACACGAGTCGCGCAACCGGACTCAGTCCGACACCCTCCGAAGTAAGGTTGATCTTAATCGCTTCCCATCGGTTCTCGCCGAGGATGAGCAGGCCGCCCACGACAAGGGCGATGATCGTCGTGATGAGCACCGCGCCCGCCGCGATGTCTTTCGCAAACTTGGCGAGCGGGTGGTAGCTAGGCTGTACAAGGTCGACCGTCGCCTCAATCGCCGAGTTGAACATCTCGGCGACGAGAACGAGAGAGATCGTGAACAACAGCACGAGCATTTCGCGCAGGCCGAGGTTCACAAACATGCCAAGCAGCACCACGATGAGAACCACGTAGAGGTGGAACCGCATATGCCGCTGAGTCTTAAACGTAAAGACGATGCCGCTCATCGCGACGCGAAACGGGCCCGTGATATCGCGCTTCTTCTGTTGGCTCAAGCGCTCTCTCCGTGAAGCAGGGACGCCCATTCTTCGTCCGGCTTGAATCCCGAAGCGATCGCCGCGCGATTCATCTCGCGAACCATCTGAGCTCGATCCTTCTCCGATTCGTCATCGAAACCGACCAGATGAAGCCCGCCATGAATGGCCAGGTATCCAAGTTCCTGAGTCAAACTCACACCTCGTGCTTGGGCTTGCCGCTCCGCATAGGGAACCGAAATCGCCACGTCTCCGAGGGGTGCGCCAGGAAAGTCGCCAGCCGGGAAAGTGAGCACGTCGGTGGAGGAATCGATGCCGCGATAGGTGCGGTTGAGGTCATGAACCGCTTCGTCCGAGGTGAGCAAGAGGCAGACCTGCGCCTCGGGTTTGCCGTGCATTTCCAGCACCGTGGCGACAGCACGTTTAAGACGGGCGGCAGGAATTCGCCGACCTGATTGGTTCAAAACGCTGATGTTGTTACGACTGGGGGGTTCCATGCAGGATGGCAATGCGTTGCCTTACGAGGTCGAGAAGCAACGGATGCCGAGTTCAATCGACACAACGGCCAATGGATGTGATCCATTGGCCTTGAAAGGGTGCGGGAGCAAAGTGCCCATGTTCAGTTCTAAGACTGTAAACAAGCCCGAAAGGACTCGGGAAACCTACTGTCGGGAAGCTCGACGTCGCTTCATTCGACGTCGCTTCTCACTCGGCTTCTCGTAGTGAGCATGCTCTTTGAGCTCTCGTAGCAAGCCACTCTGCTGCAGCTTCATGTTGAAGCGCTTGAGCGCGCTATCGATGGACTCGTTGGGCTGAACGGTTACGTAAATCAAATCTTCTGGTGCCTCCGCGACCGTTAATTATGGCACAACCCGGCGATTTCGGATTTCGGATTTTAGATTTTCGGTTCCGAGAACCCCTCGCCCCTCCGGGGGAGAGGGGCAGGGCTGAGGGGCCGATCACGTAAAACTGATCGCAAAAAGTCCACGCGAAGCGTGTAACCGGCGGCTACGCCCGACGCAGACACTCAACATAGCCAGCAAGCATTTGGAAGGCCAAGGTTTCGCGTCGCACGTAGACGACGGTTACACGCTTCGCGTGGACTCTGACGAACATTTTTCGGTGATCTGCGATCCGCTAAAGCGTAAAGAACACCGTCGCACCCTCGCCAGGAACGCCTTCCGCCCAGATCTTGCCCCCGTGCTGCTCCACTATCTTCTTCGCATAAGCGAGCCCCATCCCACGCCCCGGGAGCTCATCGCCGAGAAGTCTTTCGAAGGGAAGAAAAATACGCTGAGCCTGAGATTCGGTGAATCCGGTTCCGTTATCGCGAACAAAAAACGCGCGGTCTCGCTGACCGATTTCGATCTGTAACGTTCGGTCAGGTTGGGCGAACTTGATCGAGTTGTCGACAAGGTGGTCGAGAAGCTTTCCGACAAATCTCGGGTCGCAATCGGCCGTCAAACCGGACTCAATCGTGATAGCCGTATTCGGTCGATGGCCCGCCACGTTGTTGGCGGTTTGAGAGAGGTCGACCGGCTCCTTCTTCACCCCGTCGCGCGCTAAGCGCGACAATGTGAGAAGTTCCTCGACAAGCACGCTCATCTTCTTCGCCGCGTTCGCCTGTATCTTAAGCTGATCTCGAGCTTCCGTCGAGAGGTCGCCTGAGAAGTCCTCAATGAGGATCATACTGGCCGCCATCACGGTGCGCAATGGCCCCTTCAGGTCGTGGGAAACCGAGTAGACAAACGCGTCGGTATCGCGCCGGGCAGAAACCACCGTCTCCTCTAGTTCCTGAATCCGAGCCTTCAGATCGTCAATCTCGACCGAGTGTGAGTTCATAAGTCTGCCAGGTTGGACTATAGCCGGAGGTGCGATGACTTCCGGTGTCGTCAGTTTGGATGACTCTGAAAGGGGGACAGGGAGTTCCGAATGGAAGCAAAGTGGTGCCGGGGGAGGGACTCGAACCCTCACTGGTTGCCCAAGTGGTGTTTGAGACCACCGCGTCTACCATTCCGCCACCCCGGCGAGAGCAAATAGGATACCCAGGAAGGGAAAACGATGAATGATGAATGGGCAGGTCCGCTCCGCCGTTCATCACTCATCACTCATCATTCATCACTTCAAAAAAAGAAGGAGTCTCCCTTGCTCCCGCCGAAACTACTGGATGTCGAGAGATGTCGAGCGTCTTCACCAATCTGATCTTGGACGTGGGCGACCTGGAGAGGTCGCTCGCATTCTATCGCGACGTCCTAAAGCTCCCCATCCATCACACCGAGGACCTCGACGGCCACCACCTCGCCTACCTAAGCAGCGGAGGCACCGATATCCTCCTTCTACAACAGCCAAAGGCCGACCAAAACCCCGTACTCGAACGGCGCGGCGGGTTGGTGATGAAGTTCTATGTGAACGACATTCGTGGCCTCGCCAAGGGCTTCCTACAAAACCAAGTCACCGTCCTCAAAGACCTCGAGACCCCCTCAATAGGAGAGCGAACCGTATTGATCGCTGACCCCGATGGCTACGCAGTCTTGCTCGCCGAACCCGTCGAGACCATCCACTGATCCGGAGATGGTGCCCCCTTTCCGAAGGGGGCACTGTGGGAGAGCGGGTTGGTGGACTCAGAGAAAGCCCCTCCGGTGCCTCCCCTTGCGGGATGTTTCGTGCCCGGAGGCGGAGTGTAGGGTGCATAGCCATTTAGTTTAGGCTTCAGAACCCCTCTCCTCTCCGGGGGAGAGGGGCAGGGGTTAGGGTAGGGTGGAGGTCGGCGGCCTATCGAGACCAGAGTCTTTCAACTACTGGCAGGCCAAGCTTCCTTGAAATCAGGATGACCGTGAGGGACGCGCGCAGGCCCCACTCGCCGCACCCGCCTGCCCGTAACGGATACGATATTGCAATGGCCGAACTACCAGAACATGTTCTAGAAAACCGGAAAGCATGGACTGAGTTCAGCGTGGGCTTCGAAGAACCTGGCCGCAGTGCCTGGGCGAGCGACCACATCAACTGGGGGATTTGGGATGTCCGAGAATCCGACATCCACGCCCTAGGCGATCTCAAACGGTGGCGCGGAAAAGACGTCATCGAACTGGGATGCGGAACCGGATACATCTCCGCCTGGCTCGCCCGCATCGGTATGCACCCGGTTGGAATCGACATCACCCCCGCCCAAATCGCGAACGCCCGCAAGTTCCAGAAAGAATTCAACCTCGAGTTCCCGATCCTCCAGTGCAGCGCCGAAGACGTCCCCCTGAAAAGCGAGTCCTTCGATCTTGCAATCAGTGAGTACGGGGCCAGCATTTGGTGCGACCCCTACAAATGGATCCCCGAAGCCGCCCGCCTCCTGCGCCCCGGAGGCACCCTCGTCTTCCTGCGAAACGGCACCCTTTCCGTGCTGTGCACCGCACCATCCGGCCCCGTGACTGAGGGCCTTCAGCGGGACTACTTCGAAATGCACCGAATCACCTGGGAAGAGGACCCTGGCGTCGAATTCCACCTCCCACCCGGGAAGATGATCCAAGTCCTACGAGACAACGGCTTCGAAGTAGAAGCCCTCATCGAAATCGAACCCCCTGCCGACGCGAAGGAAGTTCGCTACGAATACATGAACCTAAACTGGGCCAAACACTGGCCCAGCGAAGAGATTTGGAGAGCGGTAAAGCGGGGTTGAGAAGCTCCGGAGATGGTGCCCCTTCCCAGGGGAACCGTGGGGGAGGGGTCACTATTTCCGCTTCGGAATAACCTTCGCTTTCGGCCCCTTCTGCGCGCCGCGCATATCCTTCAACCCCTTAATCAGCTTCATCGCGGTCATCGCCCCGACCACAAACGGAGAGAAGCGCTCGAATTGCCGAGACGCGCTCTGCGCGACGAGCTCGACGGACCCAATGACGCCCTTTGCCTTACCGCCGATCTGCTCAACCGAGTCCTTCACCGTGGTTGTCAGTTCATCCACGCGATGAGCGACTTCTTCGACTCGCTTCACGAGGGTTGAGACTTGCGGCTGGAGTTCGCCAACGACCTTCGTGAGCTTGAGCACGGCGTAAGACATCACGCCGAAAAACACGATGTTCAAAACGAAGAACATCGCGGAAACAACGAGCCACCACATTGGAATTTCTGTCATTCAATCACCGATATCTCTTGTCGGAGGACGCCGTTGGCGGGAATGGGGACTTGAAGCCTCAACTCTTCGTTCTCTCCTTGCAACTCTTTACCAGAAACGCCAAACCGAGTGCCCCACATCCCTCGCACCGTCACTGTCGCGACAAGTTCTTTGTCCGACGAGTTGTCGAGAGTCACGGTTGCATTCCGTTTGCGACTATCGAGGGTTACTTCGACAATTCGGCAAGCGTTCGTCAAGACCTCGAGCCCGATTTGACGCATCACCACCTTCCGCCCAACCCCATCCCAAGGCCGAATCACATACCGCTCGACCCCGCTGATCGTCTCGATCTCAAAGTGGCAGCCGAAGGTCGTCAGCCCGGAAGGAGTTCGCGTCGGCAAAACATACGCGCCCGTGTTGCGAAGGTAGTGGTAGAGGCCCACCCCCACATCGCCCGTAGTCCATGACATCCCGAACTGTCGCGAAGCCGCGTCTGGACAGAAGCCCATGCCCGCCGCGCCATCGCCCCGAACAAGCGCCCACACCCCCAACATCCCTCCGAAGGCGAGCCTGAGTGTGGATTCCGGGAGCGACGCGACATCGCGATCCAAGGTCCGCAAGAACATCGCTGCGCTCGCGACCATCGTCGGCCCTAGGCAAAGCTCGCCCTTGTCCGCGAGAACCTGCCCAAACGATTCGTCTTCTCGCCAGCGCTTGTCGCTTCCGTACCACCACCAGCTCGGCGCCAGAGACTTGGAGGCGTTCGCACAACGCAATATTCGCTCTTGGGCAGCCTCATCGCCGCGTGCGACGGCCGCCGAAAAGGCCTCTTCGAAACCCTCCGTACTCCAAATCGAATCCCCCGCAAACGGATACTTGGACCGTCCAAACAGAACATGGCGGGTTTCAATAAGTCGCCGCAGCCGAGCGGCCTCCTCCTTGAGTCCCTCTGCCTCGACCGCTTCCAGAATATCGGACATATAGGAAAGCAGCGGAATGCCCATAAGCGGCATCTTCACGTGCTTGAACATCGCTTCGATCGTCTTCGCGGCCTGAAGGAGATAGCCCTTGCGAGATCGGTCAGTGCCGCCATAAGTCGCCGCAACGTCCGCCATCGAATGGTACAGGCACGCAACCAAGCCGTAGGTGTGAGGCCGACCCGACGAGATGGCGACCGAACCAGCCGAAGGCAAAATGCTGCCAACCGCGCCGTTGAGCGGATTCTGGAGGTCGTCCTCTACGAAGTTCGTAAGGTAGCTATCAAGGAGCTTGATCTGGCTCTTCACGGGGTAGATCGTGTTCTTTTCGGCAAGGAAAAGGGCATCGCCCAGGCTCGCCTCCACCCCGAAGGGGGTCCCATAAGTCTCCGGGTCGACCATCGGCTGTCCCGTCGAGTTGTCGACCGGCGCGATCGCATGATTGAGGGCCCCCGCCTGATCGGTAACTTGGTTCTTCTCGATGTATTCGGCGCGAGCCTGAATGAGGTCGGCGATCGGCTCGATGAACAGCAGGTGAGCCTCGCTCTCTCGGTCCTGGGTATCCGCCATCATCACCTTTACCGAGCCCGTGGTTGGCGGTTTGAGGAAGCAGAAACCGCCTTCCTCGTCCGAATCCATCTCGAGTTCGGCCTCGATATCCGTCCAAAACCTAGCCGGAGTCGCCCCATGGACCTCAACCCCGATACCCACCGACGCCGGCGCCACCGCGCCAGGGAAGAGCTTGAACGTCGGCTTTCCACAAGCGCTTAGCACCGCGTTCAAATTGTCCGGCCGCTCCGGCTCGGACGACGCAAACCGCATCTGGTAGTGACGCGACTCGCCCGGCTCAAGGACCACCGACGTGTGCCCGCTAAACCACTCCTGCCACCCCTCGCGCTCGATAACCCCTTGGCTGTGGGCATATACCACCGGAATCCCCTCCCACCGGTAAGGCGTGTTGAGCGAAGCCGGCACGTGGTTGTAAAACTCCCAACGAGTGTCGTTCCCGGGGTACACCAGCAGCCCCGGAGCGTGCCCATTCAGCCGCTCGGCAAAGATGTAGCTCGCCGCTCCGCCTATGTATTTGTGGACATACACCCGGTCGTGGTACATCTCGCGAATCCCCTGATCGTCTCGCGAGAACCCTTCATAAACGTTATTGAACGCGAGAGGGAAGCCAAGTTCGCCAATTTCCACGCTCCGTCGACTCTTATTGGTAAGCGTCACATCCCATACGATTTGGGGAACCGGACCCGGGATTTCATAGAAATTTCCCGTCGCCCCAATCTCGTCGAGGAAGGCGAAATCGTAAACAAATCCAACGCCAGAGGTTGTCTCGTCCTCATCGTCCAGCGGAGACGCACTGGTATTGCGACTCACGATCCACGGGTCATCGGGATGGGTGCGCGCGCCAAGGAGAATCGTCCCCGGAAAGTAGTCCTCCGTGATCTCCTCGCCCATGTTGAGCGGAGGCGCAATAAACTGAAATTCCTCGTGCTCGTCCGGGAAGTTGGGGTCGCCCGACCACAACTGCTGAATCCGCCCGCCAGGCCCAAACTCCAGCGAAATGAGCGTGCCCGTAAGCTCAGGCCGATCGATGCCGAAGTCGTCCATTGGGAGCGGCAGTCTACCCCCTCCGGAGATGGTTCCCCTTTCCCAATGGGGAACCGTGGGGGAGAGGGTTGCGCTCACGGAATGCCTTTCCGGTGCCTCCCCTTGCCAAGGATGTTTGTGCCTTGGGAGGGGGAGGGTAGGGTGGGGGTCCGACGCCGCACTTGCTCAGAATGTATGGGAGAGGTCTCGTCCCACCGACCCTGCCTCTGGTCAAAACATGAACGATTCCCGCCCCCGAAGGCACATATAAAATAGATGATCGCCGCCCTGCTTCTCGCCACGCTAAGAACCGACGCAGATGAATTGCGTCAAATCGTGCTGACCGCCGCAACTCAAATCGGGAAGATGAAGCCGCTCAGTTCGGAGAATTTGTTTTCCGCGGCAGTTCAATTGCAGGGGTTCGATGACCGCCAATCCGCCGAGCTCATAAGAAAGGCGTGGGATCTCCGAAAAACTCCCGTCGACGTAAATCTTCTCGATAGCTTTGTCGCTGCCGCGTACGCGGTGGATAAAAAACTGGGAGACGAATGGTTCACCCAAGTCCAACCCGATCGGCAGAAGTATCTCCGCTACAACATCGCCAGATCGATCGCCCGCAAGGACCCGGATGGCGCCTATGAAATGCTTCAAGGTTCTCCGGCCGGCATTCAGTCATTTGCCGTCTTAGAAAGGTTTTACGTCAGCTTTGACGAAGGTGTGAAGTTCCTCAAGCGGTTCGAACCAAATGTCAGTGACGAACTCATTTGGAGAATTTCCACCGGCTTGCCCAAGTCTCGAGTGGATCGGCTCATCAAGATGTTTCCGCTGAAGTCAAATCAATACATCGCCGAGACTTGGTCATCAAGAAACGTCGACCCCTCACCGTCCGAACTAGAAGCAGTATCTAATCGGCAAACTCAGCCGTACTTCCGGTTGAGCGCACTTGTTCGAGCAATCGAGGGCTACGCTTCGGAAGGTTCACCGAAAGCAAAAGTGCTTGCCGACGAGCTATGTCGGTCGGAAATGAAGAACCCAACCCCTGAGGCGCGAGGCATGCTTCTCCCAAGAGTTGGCCAAGTCGACTCTCCCTCGGTTCGCGAATATCTGGCGTTTGAGGAGAAGATACGACCAGGCATTGACATTGCGGCAACTTGGTCCTACATCGATTTGGGCAAGGCAACCCAAATGGTCGATGAGTTGATCGCTCATGGGCCAAATAACTTCATGAATTCGGGCCGAAAGAGCGACCACAACTACAACACGTTTCTCGCCAACTTGGCGAAATCGGACGGTCGTGCCGCCGCAAAACGCCTGTCCCAAAACCCCACCGAAGGATTGCCGTCTGAGGGTCAAGCGTCCCGGTACGTTTTCGAGATAGCCCAGGAAGTCGTAAAGGAGGCGGCTGATAAGCATCCCGACCAGGCCATCGCATTCTTGACTGAATTGAGCCAATGGAGTAAGTGGTTCGGCATGACTCCCGACAAAGTTGTCGAGCTCTATCGGTTCGATTTGGATGCCCGAAAATCGCCTAAAGAGGCGGAAAAATACATGCGCTCCCATCCCGAAGCCTTCAATCCGACCAACTCCATTGGCTACGTGGATGCAGATTCGTCCGCTTCACAGGTTGTTGGAAAGTTAGCCCAAAAAGACCTAAGCGCGGCCCTCAAACTAGTCGCCGACATCCCTTTGCCCGCTGCCCGCTCGCAAATGTTAGCCTTCGCCGGTTCCGGGCGTGCCCTAGCCATGCACGCAAGAGTTACGTTGCTGAGGCAGTCCCTGACCGACGCCCTCGCGTCCCCTCCTGGGGATCAGACCCGCCAACTGGCGATAGTTGCGGCTTGCGCAAAAGACGCTTGGACCAAGGATCGAGCGGCGAGAAGCTGAATGCATCCTACTTCGTAACCGGATTCGCAACGAAGGGCCCGCCTCGGCAAGCCTTCAAATAGTTCATCGAGTGAACCTGCCCCGTCATTTCCAGATCGTCTCGGTACACCGGGTCGTGCCAACCCTCGATGTCGATCGCGCCCTTAAACCCGCCGAGCCGCAAGATCGAGATGATGTCCGTCCAGTTGCTATCCCCAAATCCCGGCGTCCGGTGGAACACCGCCGGTAACCCACTTCGAAGCCCGTCGAGCTTGATAATGTCCCAGTTAATCGTCGCGTCCTTGCCATGCACGTGGTAGATGCGCTTCACGTACTTCCGAAGCTGGGGAATCGGGTCGACGAGCGACACCATCTGGTGGCAAGGCTCCCACTCGAGGCCGATCGCGTCGCTATCGATCGCGTTAAACATCATTTCCCAAGCGCGCGGAGCGTGGGCGATGTTGTACCGGGGCCGATCCCATGTCCCGCCCATGTCGCAGTTCTCAAACGCCAGCTTCACGCCCTCGTCCTCCGCAAGCTTGGCCAGCGGCCCAAAGACTTCCTTGTAGCGAGGAATGTTCTGATCAACCGGCAACTCCTCAATCGCCCCCGCGAACCCACAAACCACCTCGGCGCCAAACAGCTTAGCGCTCTTAATCAGCGTCGCCCAATCCTTCGCCGTCTGCTCGTCACCCAACGGATTGCCATAGATGCCGATGCTGTTGATCACCGCCTTATCGCCAATCGTGTCCTTCACTTCCTTGGCGTACTCGGGGATGTTCACATCGCCGATATGCATCCAGCAAGTGAGCTCGAACGACTCAAATCCGTGAGGAAGGATCTGCCGAAGGTAGTCCGCCCCCGTGTTCATCGAGGCGAGCGTTCCGATCCGAATATCTTGGTGGTTGATCATGGACGGACGGTACCTGATGGGAAGTAAGGAGTGACTAGTGATGAATCTAGGGAATCCGGATCCGGCCCGTTCATCACTCATCATTCATCACTCCAACCCCCCCCCCCGCAATAACACCTAACCCCCAACCCCAAACAAACCGAAAATCCCAGCATGAGCCAGGCAATTCAGGTCGCGGACCTGCACGTCAGCTACCGATCAAAAGGTGGCGCGAAGATTGATGCGGTCAATGGACTGACCTTCGAGGTGCAGCCCGGCGAGATCGTAGGCTTCCTCGGACCAAACGGAGCCGGCAAGTCCTCCACCCTGAAGGCCCTGATGGGATTCGTGCAGCCGAAATCCGGCACCTGCCAAGTCTTCGGCGACAAAGCCGGCACCGCCGAAGCGAGAAAGAGAATCGGCTACCTGCCCGAAGTGGCGATGTACTATCCATTCCTCACCCCCCTCGAAACGCTCACCCTGTACGGCGAGCTCCAAGGACTCCGAGGCGCGGCCCTGAGATTCGAAGCAGAAGCCCTCCTCGAGATCGTGGGACTGAAGGACGCCCAGCGAAAGCAGAACCGAACCCTCAGCAAGGGAATGCTGCAGCGAGTGGGCATCGCCCAGTCGCTCCTCGGAAACCCCGAATTGCTGATCCTCGACGAAGTCACGAGCGGCCTCGACCCAGTCGGCCGAAAGGAACTCCGCGAGATCCTCGTTGAACGACAGAAGAACGGGACCACCCTCTTCTTCTCCAGCCATGAGCTGAGCGAAGTGGACATTCTCTGCGACCGCATCTTGGTCATCAACAAGGGCAAATTGATCGAAGAGCGGAAGATGGAAGACCTGAAGACAGAGCTGAGGCAGTTCTCGCTCACTTACGCGGGACCCGCGTCGCTCCTCGGGGTCACCGAGGATTGGGACGAGGATGAGGACGGCGTCTTCACCGCAAGATTTAAAGACAAGGAGAGCCTTCTCGTGGCCCTCGAGCGAGTTCAGAAATCGTACGGGCAAGTGCTGGACGTCGTCTCGCAAGAGGGCTCACTCGAGGAGTACTTCATCGAAGCAATTGGGAGAGCGGCATGAACTTACGCATCTATTGGGCGCTCGCCAAGGGCGTCGTGCTCGAATCGATTCGCCGCAAGGACCTCTGGGTCGTGGCGATCCTCGGTTTTCTCATCCTCATCGCCTCAGGCACTCTCGGCTTCTTTGGAGTTGCCGGCCTCGAGATCTTTGTGAAGGACCTCGCCGTCACCGTGCTAGGCCTCTTCTCCACGATCATCGCGGTGCTCAGCGCCTGCCGTTTGATGCCGGAAGAGACGAAGAACCGCACGCTTTATCCGCTACTCGCACGACCGATTTCCCGCTTCGACCTCCTCGCGGGCAAGCTGCTGGGAGCCGTCTTGGTGACCTGGATTGGGTTCGCGATGCTCTGCTCGCTCACCACCCTCGCCCTCCTCAGCTTCCATGTCCCCTTCGAAGTGATCATGGGCCAGTACGTAATCGCGAAGATGATGGGCCTCGTGGTCATCTGCGCGGTGAGCCTCGCGTTCAGCACATTCATGACTCCGGCCGCGGCCGCCACGATGAGCATTATCCTCGCCTTTGGCGGCGGGATGATCTCCCGAGCCTTGGTGATGAGCTACTCCACCGCGTCGCCCGCGACTCAGTGGTTCTTCAAATTCGTCAACGGCATCTTGCCGCAGGTGAACCTATTCGATCTGGGCGGACGCGCGGTGTACTTCAATTGGTCGCCGGTTCCCCTTTGGGTGATGGGAGCGCTGTTCGCTTACATGGCGATCTACAGCTGGGCGATGCTCGGGTTGGGATGGCTTAAGTTCCGAAGGCAGGCCCTCTGATGAAGCCTTCCGTGCCATTCGGCGCATGCGTGCTCGCGGTGGGAATGGGCGGTTGGATCACCTCCCTGGGCTCCATCGTGAATCCCCCGGTGCGCCCCGCGGGCCTAGAGGCGCAGGACACGAACGCGTCGGCATCCCTTCTTGGCCAATTCCGAAGCTCGATCTCGGGCTCGCTGTATCTGCGTACCGACCTCTACCTGCACAATGGAACCGAGATGCGACCCCTCTCTGATGCCGAGAAGAAGGCGGGAGTGCACGGTGTCGGGGGCAAAGACGATGGGCACGACAAGCTGATGAATGACGACGACATCGTCACCGTCATCCCGTCACCCAAAGACGATTTTCGTGGGGTCGTGGGGGACATCGAGCGAGCCATTGCCCCTTACAAGGACATGACGAACCACTCGCATAACCACCCCGAGAAGGTCCTTCCCCTCTTCCGCCTGATGACATGGCTCGACCCCCAGTTCGTACCCGGATGGACGATGGGCGCCGCGATTCTCGCCCGCGAACAGCAACGGACAAACCAAGCGATCTCGTTCCTGAAAGAGGGCTTGGAGAGCAACCCGAACAGCGTCGACATTCCGAGCCAAATCGGCTACTACTTCATCACCCGCAAGAAGGACTTGGCGGAAGGTACGGTCTGGATGGAGAAGGCGAGGAAGATCGGTTATCCGAATCGCAAGTTCCTCGGCGAAGCCGAGACAGAAGCGCTGGAGCAGGCCTATCGCTGGCTTGGACTCTGCTATCGAGACCTTTACAAGGCGGACGAGCAAATCGCCGTCCTCAAAGAAGGCCGCTCCATCTTCCCCAACGACCCCATCCTCGCAAGGCTCCTAGACCCTCCTCCCATCGTGTTGAACGAGGCGGGGCGGAGACTCTGGAACGAGCGAGTTGACCAGGAAGTGGCAGAGGGCGCCAAGCCGAAGGAAGAATAAGGTGGTGCCGGCTTCCCAGCCGGCATCTCAACACAGCTGGATTCACCCGCAACATTTCGGTCTTGCACGTGTGTAGAGATGCCGGCTGGGAAGCCGGCACCACCTTTGTGAACATTTCCCCACCCCCCACGCACTCAAAGGCGGACTATGATGCAGGCCGTACATGAGAGCAGGGTGAAAGAGACTCCTCCGGACATTGGGACGCTGGTTCGTGATCACTACGACCTGGTGTTCAACTTCTGCGCCCGCCGACTCGGGCCGGATGCCGCCGCGGATGCGGCCCAGGACACATTCGTCACCGCCCACCGGGCGCTTCGGCGATACGAGGGGCGGAGCAGTGTGACGACTTGGCTGCTCGGCATCGCGAACAACGAATGCCGACGCCTATGGCGAATTCGAACCCGAACCGGTCCAACTGTGCAACTCGAAGACGCCTCAGCAACCGAGGGACAGGAGAACGCGATCGTCAACCGACACGCCCTCCAAGAAGCCCTCAACGGCCTCACCGCCCAACACCGCGAAGTAATCCTCCTCCACGAGGTGGAAGGCCCTCGTTACGAAGAGATCGCGACCCTCCTCCACATCCCCATCGGGACCGTGAAGTCGCGCCTATTTAACGCATTTGTCGCCTTGAGAAAGGCGATCGACACTCAGGAAGGGTGGATTCGATGAACCTCCGTGAAGATTTGAAAGCATATGTCGATGGCGAGCTAACCGAAGCCCGACAGAACGAGATTGAACAGGCGCTGGCCCAAGACGACGAAATGGAGAAGCAGTTCCAGGACTTCCAAGTCCTATCCTCGGCCATCCAAGACAACGCAAAGCAATACCAGTCGGTCGGTATGGAGAAGGCCCTTGCCCGAACCCAAAAGAATTTGACTGGGCGTCGGATCGTCGAGCTTCTGGTGGTTTGCGGTGTGGTCATGGTCCTCGCCGCCGTCTGTTTCCCCGTCTTCGCTCAGGCGAAGTCGGCTTCGAAGAAGACGGCATGGATCTCTCAGCAGAAGCAGGAGCGGATGAAGGCGGAGATGGGGCGGCAGGATGGCGTTCCCGCCGAAACCCAACTTCTTGTTCGGGACGAGGCGAATCCGGTCGTCACCGTCGGGCATGGGGCCCAAAATGGGGCGGGCTGGGGCGCTTATCGGAACGATGTCCACGGCAGAGTGGATCCGACGCTCCACACTCCGACCTACGGCGGCAAAGACGAGTTCGAGGGCGGCGAGGGATATTCGAAGCCATACGCAATCGTAGTTGACGCTCCGAAGGTGGCTAGCGGTTCAGTAGACGCACGGAACGACTCACCGCCCCCCCCCCTGGGTTCCTCGGGAAAGCGCCGCTCCTTGTCAAGAAGGCGGGCCTCCAAGTCGAGATCAAGCGCCTCGCCGACGCCGAGTCCCAGGTCACCGCCATCGTGAGCCGCCTGAGAGGGTACGTCGCCAACAAGAACAGCCAGACCGGCAAATACGAGTTGCCGACCGACTCAATGTCGATCCGCGTGCCCGTCCAAAACTACGAGACCGCCCTCACAGCACTTCGTGCCCTCGGAAAGGTCACGAGCGAGAGCCAGAACGGGGAAGACGTTACCGCCCAAGTCGCCGACACCGAAGCTCGCCTGAAGGTGATGAAGATCGAAGAGCAGCAGTACATGGCCCTCCTCCGGACGACCAAGCACGTCGCCGACATCCTCTCCGTCAAGGACCGCCTCGGCTCCGTGCGCGCCGACATCGAAAGCCTCGACGCGACCCGCAAAACCCTCCGAGACCAAGCCACCTACTCGACCATCGACCTCACCATCGCCGAGCCCCCCAAAGAGCCCGCCCCCGAGGTCGAAGTCAAACACTCCTGGATCGGCGAAACATGGACAGGTTCGGTGGACGCCCTCAAAGGCCTAGGCCAAACCGCCGGCCGCCTAAGCATCATCGCCCTAGTCTTCTCCCCCCTCTGGATCCCCCTCGGCTTCTTGGCCAGGTGGTACGTAAAGAGATAACATTAGGGAAGGGACAAACCCATGTGGGACTGCGCTGGCCTGACCGCGCTTTTCACGCCTGCGGAGCAGGCTCCGGGTGCCTAAAAATCATCATAGATGACAACTTTGTCAATCGGGAAGGACATGACGGTCCGATAGAACGGTGGATGCGCCCGATCCGCAAACCATCGAGCGCTGCACCAACGATATTCCTCGGCCGATTTTACAAGGCCATGTTTCACCGGATTCTCATGGACATATCGAAGCCTCGCCAAATAGGACCTCTCATGAGTGATTCGTGTGTCCCAACAGCGGTACCAAACCGAGCGACCAAGCCTTTCGTCAATCTTGTTTAGCTCACGCGCCGTCGTGGTGTGAATTCGACCGGTCAAGTCGGTGAGCCCGAGGCCTTCATCTGGGGACAACCCGACGAAGTGGTAATGATTAGGGAATACGGCCCAGGCCTGGACTTTCCAACCCAGGTCTTCCAGAGTGGTTAGGAGAAAGTTCTCAAGAAGGTCCAGCTTTGCCGCTGAGTCGAATAGCTTCTCCTTCTTGAGTGTCGACGCGGTGAGAATGTATGCCCCCGGATGGCTCACTTCGTGGGACGGCGCATGGGGCCAATTAGACATCGGTTGATAATACGAAATGTGGTTTAGCTAAGGCAACTGGGGGAGCTCGCTCCGCGGGCGTGAAAAGCGCCGTCAGGCCAGCGCAGTCCCACAAGGGTTCGCCCCTGAAATCCAAAATCCAAATCTATCTCCTCTTCTGAATGTCCCGCCAAAACGCCCGGGTCTGCGACGACGAACTCGACGCGCATTTTGTCTCCGAGCTGGTGACACGTACCCAGCAGGAAACAGGAGTATCTTCTTCCCTGCACCCTGCACCCTGCACCCTGACCTAGCGCCTGAATCGCTTGTGCATCAACAGCCCACCGCCTCGAGAGAGGCTTCGGCCGGTGAGGTCGGTCCAGTACGTGTTGACCCCGATTTCGCCATCGTTCACGATGAGCGTCGGCTGGGCGCTGCCGTTAGACGGGCACGTGTACAGGCCCGTGACAACGCCACCGGAGTCGATGCCCACACAGGAAAGCTTGGTCCCCGTGCTGTTGTAAGAAGCGCCGAATTCGTCCACTGTCGGCGTATTCGTCACCCGAACGATGTTCGTCCCGTTCACGTACTCGGTGTACACATCAAAACCGTTACCGCTTCGGTCGGACGTGAAGGCGACCCGCGTTCCAGAACGGTCGAACTGGGGCGAGAGGTTCGTGGAGGCGCTCGTCGAGATCGGCGTGGGGGTTCCTCCGGCGAGCGGAATCATGTAGATGTTCAGTCCGTTGGAATCGTCCTTACAATAAGCGACCAGCAATCCGTTCGGCGAGAGCGCCGGATAGTCGCCCGAGTCCAGCACTCGAGGCGATCCACCCTCGACGTTGCACACGTAGATCGAGGTGTTTCCGCCCGAGTCGGTGCCCGAGAAGACCGCGTTTCGACCGTCGGGCGTGATCTGCACGTTGCCGATGTACGAGAACGGATCGGGGAATAGGGGAGATGCACCCTCGGGATCGGGAGAGGCGCCCTTATATAGATACTGATTGCCGGTGAAGTCGGGAGAGTAGCTGAAAACGTAGTTCTTGAGGACCGGGTTGAAGGCGTAGCTGTAGACGTCTTGAGCAAGCGGTGCATAGGTCTTGATGCCGCTGCCGTCGGGGTTGACCGACTTGATGAGAATCGCTCCGAATCCCGTGGAATAGAGAATCGTGTCGGGAGGGAGTACTCCGCCGAGGAAGCCCCCGGTCGTTCCGCCGCCGGTTCCCCCCGTCGATCCGTTGCTGCTTCCCACCTTGATTCCGCCGCCGGTGTCGACTCCGGCTCCGCCGCATCCGATTAGGAGGATCAGGGAGAGGAGGGCTGCGCCTGCTGATAGCTGCTTTCTCATTGGGTGGTTCTCGCGTCTCACGGCTAAATTGTCGGAAGATTAGGTTCAAAAAAAAAGAAAAAAAGTGCCGATCGGAAGCCCGATCGGCACGATTCGTGCAACTAAGGAAGGTTGTTGACGACAGTTCCTGGAGTAGAAAGCGTCCCGATCGAAGTCACCGGAATGGCCTGGAAGCCGATTCCGAAAGCAGGCGAAGACGGGCTGAGGCTGAAATTGCCCTGGGTCGGATCGACATACAGCGGATCGGTACCCGCCAAGTTATTGGTCTTGATCGCAAGCTGAAGCGCAATCGTGCTGTTGTCGGAGTACTCGTTCAGCATCCAAGTCGCAGGCACCAGATTGTGCGAGTAGGTGTTGTTCTCCGGCGCCGTGTAGTCGTGCTGAAGAATCGTCGCCAGCGCCGGATACTTCAAAGCGTACACCCCGCTCGTCCCATTCACCGCTGCCAACTTTGTAAAGAACGGTCCGTTCTGAGCAAAGAAGCTCGCTGCCCAAGTCTTGCCTCGGGCGTCGACCACGACTGGCCGCTCGGTTAGGTAGAAGGCGTTACCGTCCACGAGGTTATCTCGTCCGCCGCCGATCAGCATTCCCGTCGTCAGATTCGAGATCACGTTTCCGTAGACCTGCATGCCGCTGCCAAAGTCGTCCAGGTAGATGCCCGGGTTCTCGGCCCAGCCCTTCGGAAGCCACTTGGGAGCGAAGATGTCGTGCAGGTAGTTGTAGCGAACGATCGAGCCCCGCTGAGTCAAGTCTTGGCCCAACATGTAGATCGCGCCGGAGTCGCCGGTTTCCTGGCAGGCCCGAGCGACCTCGTTGTACTCGACAACCTGATCGTTACCACCCGCCTGGATGGCGCTGTGGGGCGCGTCGGTGATGATGTTGTGGCTGGCTCGGTTGCCAACCCCGTTCAGGGCTACCCCCGGTCGATAGGCTCTTACCCATCGGGCGAAGTTGTAGATGTGGTTGCCGTCCGCGTAATTCCCTCCGGCGACCAAAGTCGTTCGATTGCCACCGTTGACAAGAATGCCGGTCTCACCTACTTGGGTGATCTCACAGGAGCTGACCCCGTTATTAGTGCCCGCCTTGATCTCGGCACCCATTCGACCCAGGTTGCGGATCATGCAGTTCTGAACCAAGTTGCCCGAACCCGAGTTGATGACCACGCCAGAGCCACGGCCACCTTCCACCACCAAGTTGGACAGAGTGATGTTCGATCCGCCAGTGATCGTCACGATCGGCGCTTCAAGGGTCGAGGCAACCGCGGTGCCCGTATTGATGGGAGACGGCGGCCAGAAGTAAAGCGTCTTGGTCGTTCGGTCTACATAGTATTCGCCAGGCTTGTTGACCTCTTCGAGGATGTTCTCGAAGACGAACCGAAACCCCGAACCCACTCCATAGTAGGGGCCAGGGGCGACCAGATTGACCGTCATCTTGGTCGCGTCATAGCTGGCAATTTGCTCGTGCGAGTCGGACCAGTTGGTTGCGTAGAAACCGTGGACCCACATGTCGGCCGACTTCTGCCACGTCTTCGGCTCGTTCGAGTTGTAGGTAAAGACTTTGCCCTTGGCGCCTTTGGGAGCTCCCGTAATGGTGGCCCAACCGGTGGCTGGCCACTGGGAAAGCTTCATCGGAGCGTCTTTGAAGAACAGCTCGAGGGCGGAATTATCGCCATTGTCCCAGTTCGCCATGCGTCGCTTGAGCGTTCCCGGGCTGGTGATGCCGTTGTTCGCGAGCGATGCCTGGAGAACGTTCGTCTTTGCCGCACCCGTCAGCCGCTTCAAAACCGCCTGATTGGTGACCCGAGCCCAACCGGTCACCGGTCGGCCGCCGACGAGTCGAGTCAGACCAAGTCCGAATCCCCCGTAGACCGTGTCCTTATCCGGCGCGGAGAGCGTAAACGTGGTGGTCCGATAATAGTTCCCGTTCTTAACCCAAACGTTAACGACTCCCGTCGACGGATTGCTCACTCTAAGAGCGCGGACTGCATCGCGAGCCTTTTCGAGAGTGAGAAATGGTCCCGTAGTTCCGCCCGTATGGGTCGATGCCAACCCCGTATAGGAGTCGCTACCGTCAGTGCTCACATAAAAAGCGGATGAAGCCAACGCGGACGTCGCCGCAAGAGCTCCCAGGCCGAGCGTAATAATGCTTCGCAGCCCTAGAGCGCCCCGAAGCGCACGATTTGCAGTTTTCCCTTCCATGGTTGGAAGGTCCCGTATTCAAGCCAGAACTCGCCAAGACTAATTACCGGATTTGGCTCAGAGCTTATCCGGAAGCCTCCCCTTGCCGGATGGCTCGTGCCGGGAGGGGGAGGGCAGGTGGGGGTTCCGCTCCGGAGATGGTTCCCCTTCTAGACGATGGTTCGTGCGTCGTAAGGGGGAGGTGTCGCAGCCACTGACAACCTCTCCACCCTATCCCGGCGAAGCCGTGTAACCGACCATTGCATGGGCGCGAACACCGACAAACCCAGGGCTCATGGCCACCACTTTGGGACTGCGCGAAGCCCTTCGCGCCATGCCAAAGAGCTTTACTTGGGCCTTGCTGCCCGAGCGTCGATGGAATGAGGCCTCCGCCGACAGACTCTCGGGCTAGTCCAAAATCCCACCTTCCATAGTTGCGAAATAGCAAAAGTAGAACAAACCTTCCGCGAGCAAGAGTATGAGCCCGCAGACCAAGAGGGCCGGACCCCAAGGGTACCGGTCCCGAAAAGCGAAATAGCGATCACGAAATCTCATATATAAGAATTCTTTCTCGAGACTGAGACAATTGCCTCTATTCTCATTCAGCACTCACCGACGGCCTCCCACCTTCATCCGGCCAAACAGATTGGCCTCACCATCCGCTGAGCGATCCCTTCCATACGCCACTCTCGTACAAGTCTTGGCGATACGTGTATGACGGTAAGGAGGAAGAGGGGGCTGCAAAGAACTCCGACAACTCCCCGTGCCCCATCCCGGCGAAGCCGTGTAACCGACCATTGCATGGGCGCATACGCTTACTGGCCCCGATGAATTTCAGTCTGTCTCACCCTGTTAACCCCAGAGCCTTTGGCTCCTTCATGCAGACTACGAACCAGGAGGTCGGGGAGCGCTGGACTTTGTGTGCTTGGGTAGGGCCGAAAGGAAGCCTAGTAGTGATTGTCGCCACCTCTTTGCCTCCTCGCCCTTAGCCTTTGGCAGCCATATCCCGGTGATAGCGCAATTGTCATGGAACACCACATATCCAAGCCATTTCTCACCTGAAGTGTCATGTGTGATAGTGCCGTAAAAGTGGTTCTTCCCGAGCTCAACCCAGGCAGGGGCGACCCGGAGCTTCTGAGATTTAAAAAGCGAAGCAGATCGTTTAGGCACGATTACACGATAGTTTTTCACCTCGGATTCGTCAAGGGCCCATGGCACCCGCATCTCCAACCTATACTCTGTATGCCCGACAATGGCAAGCCTAAGCGTGCCGTCCGAGAGCAGGGACCGCTCGAGGCTTGAGCCGATCTCGTCCACGTAACGCCGAGGTCTCGGCTCGGTTCCGGCTTGTGCCGGAACATCGCCGCCTCCTCCAGTTTTATGACTGCAACCCACTTGGGCTGCAACCAATGCCAAGAAGAATAGAATTCCAGTCGTTCTCATTGGCAAATGGCGTTCCAGCGAATAGATCAGCTGAAGGACGTCAGTCCGCGAAGCGTGGCAATGGAACAACCTTATTGTGTCCCATGCTGACAACTACCATGCTGCTGTGTCGCTCCATCTTCTTAGCTAGGCCAAGGCACCACTCTCGGAGTTGGGGCCGTCTGAGGTTTGCCGCAGCTAAGAACGCATGGCTCGGAATGCCCGCCAGCGAAATGACCTTCAGCCCCCGAAGAGCCAGATCCTGATATCTTGGACTAACGCGCAATCCAGTGTCATCTAATTCAAATTGAATTGTCGTTAGAGTAGTGAGCAATTCTTGCACTACGCGATATGGGCCTGGGGGGCCGTCAGTTAGAAGTTCGAGCGACTTTAAGTCCAGAACAGCCCATCTTTGGGCCAGAAAATAGGGGTTTGTGGTTCCATCCATGTCCTCCCCTGAATACATTTCGGACCCCACAACGAGAGGGATTTTGACTCCACCGAATTGCAAGGATTCAACTAGTCGCTGCTTTTTCTTTTGTATCCCGTTCGCCGTTGCGATTGGCATATCCGGTAATGCGTCGCGTACATCACCACTTGGGAGGGACTTAAAAGACCAGATGCCAGTTCCCGTATCCACAAGCATTCGAATCGTCCTAGATCCGACGCGGCCGCGTACGAAAAGAAAACCATCGTTCGATACCTCCATGGCGAAACGACACTTCAGCTTTGCCGTTATGAGATGCTTGGCTTCTTCTTTGGTCGAGAGGAAAGCCACCTTTTCCTCGGCATAGTCGATCGCCAAAATCTGATGTTGCAGCAGGTTTAGGCCCACTAGCCCAGAGATGGGATTTCGCTGTGTCCCACTCAAGTCTTCGAGTAGTTTGTTATCTTCGACTTCCCATTCCGCCTTCGGTATCGTGACTGGGCCAATTTTGAATGACGCTACGCGCCTTCCCTCGCTCCCCTCTGGCGCTCCATCAAGCACCTTTGCGCTGGCCGATCCCCACAAGCTCCCGGTGTCGAGAAACGCAAGCTGCGCGCTCCCATTTATCTGACAAGACAAGGTAATGGAAGACCGATTAATGTGACAGGGAATCCATCCTGGGGGTCTGGCCGCCTCAGCCTGCGGGAAGCCAAGAACGAGCATTGAGAGAATAAATATTGAGGGCATTGAAAAAGGACGGACTTCTCCTATCGAGTATAGAAGGGGCGCATACCCTGCGCCCCGTGATCACGACTCCTATCCGTGGGGGAAAGCGCCTGGATTGAGCGGAATTACGATAATGGTGGTTCCGTCTGGATTAGGATGCCTAATGACGATCGGACCTCCAGGCGTTTCGTGAATTATGAAGGGTGGAAAGATTGTGGTCTTCCCTGGTTTCAAGGGAGTTTCAGGCACTCCGGGCATGATGATCGTGGGCCGCTTGTCCGGTAGGGCTGGCTTTGGTCTTGATGGACGGGGCTTAAACAACCCTGGAAAGAATGTGATGGGTGGAAGTTTTAGCCACGGGGGCACGATGTGTTTGAAAATCGGGCCGAGATCAAGCGAGAGTTGATTTCCATCAGGATCGACGCAGTTTACTGGACTATTGGCCGCGCATGTGTACCAGTTGCGGCCATCCTTAACTGCGTCGCGGCTGATGAAACGGCCGGTGCTCGCATCAACCTCCCACATGCCTACCCCTAGAGCCCTTCGGCTCCGGGTTCTCGATAACCAGCACTTCAGAAGATGGCGGATACTCGAACGTGAGATCGTTTCCCTTGAATCGCGTGTCCAGATCCGCCCGAGTGAAACGACATGTCAAGAGCCGTTTGTGCGAGCTTCCGATTTCATAGATCACGTCTATCCCCGACATGACAAACTGATGATCAGACACCAAGCTCCTGGACCCCGACTTGATCACACTGCTTGGACCAGGAACATAGTCAGGAATCCGAATGCAGTTGTCCTCACTGCTCCGGTTGTCCAAGAAAATCCTAGTCCGCCTCGAATCACAGCCCGAGAGAATGAGAAGCACAAGGGTCAGGACGGGCATTCGACCACAAATCAACCAACCTTCAGCTAATCCCAGATTCCACCTTCACTTCCTGCCCAACCGAAAAAAACTAGGAAGCCGAGAGTCAAGAGAGCAAAAATCCCGCAACCCAGAAAGGCAAGCCCCCAGGGATGTCGATCTCGAAACGCAAAGTAGCGCTCGCGAAATCTCATCTCGATCAAGTAATCCAACCCCAATCTCTTTGGGACTACGAGAAGCCCTTCGCGCGCCTTCGCCCGCCAAGCTCTTGGAGCCTCGATATACCGAAGCCTGCAGCATTAACAGGGTTAGTGCAGGAAAGAGCGCGAAGAAATCGGCTCCGTTTCTTAAGTCTTCACTACCAGGAAGAACCTATCCCAGTCCCCGTGAGAGGTGAGTCGTTGAGAATTGGAGCGTTGTTGCTCCCTCAGGTTAGCGACAGGCAATCCAGTATCTGGCTCAACTCCTCGCGTTGATTGGCATATTTTCGCGCTTTTGGGACAGATTCTAGCTGGTAAATAGCCGCATCGCGAAGATTGCGACCTTGTCTATCTCTGAAGCGTAGATCGGCTCCTTTTCCCAAGAAATAGCTAAACGTCTTGAGGTTGCTTGTTTCAACCGCTAGCATGATAGGAGATTGCCAATATGCATTTCTGGCGTTGATTTTTGCGCCTGCCAAATCAAGTAGCCTCACGACACAGACCTGACCATAACTGCAGGCCGCATCGTGGAGCGGCGTGAATCGCTTCAGATCCCTGGCGTTCGCGTCTGCTCCATGATCCAAAAGCAACTGGGCACCATTGAGCCACCCCAACCGACAGGCTCGGTGGAGCATCGTCCAGCCATGTTCGGCTTCTACCTTGTTGACAAGGTTGGGGTTCTCCAAAAGGCCACTTCTTAGTCTATTAAGGTCCGCTTCCTCCACTGCTTCCAAAAGTGATTCAAATGTCATTTTCTAGCTCGCTCGGAGTATTGTTTGCGCATCTCGACTCTCTTGGACCGTAACTTTTAGTGCGCCCACAGAGAATCTGTCGGGAGAGGTGTCATACACCCGCAATTCTATCGCTTTGCGGGTGTACGCTCGGACACTTTAGCCGCCAGCTCCTGCCGCGGCCGCACCAACGACGATCGGGATCGTGACCGAGCAAAAGTGAGCCAAATATTGTAAGTGCGCTTATAATAAGAGCACTTACAATAACGGCCAAAAAATCATAAGTGCACTTATGATTTCCTTAGTTTCGGATGGGCCCTCTCGTCGCCCGATCGTGATCGGCTCGGGCCATCATTCGGACGAGTTCTTCGAAATCGGTGGACGGTTTCCACCCAAGCTCAGCGTTCGCTTTTCCGGAATTGCCCACTAGGAGATCCACCTCGGCCGGGCGGTAGAAGGCGGGGTTTACTCGGAGGATCGTTTTGTTGGTGTTGCGATCGATCCCAACTTCCTTTTCTGCGGATCCTTCCCACTGCAAATCGAAACCTAGCTCCCGCGACGCAACCGTCACAAATTCCCGGACGGTGTGGGTGATTCCCGTGGAGAGAATGTAGTCGGCGCCGGAGGATTGTTGTAGCATTCGCCACATACCTTCTACATAATCACCCGCAAACCCCCAGTCTCGGCTGGCGTCCATGTTGCCGAGTTCAAGGACTTCGGCGTGTTTCAACTTGATCTGAGCGAGGGTGGAGGTGATCTTTCGGGTCACGAACTCAAGCCCCCGCAGCGGGGATTCGTGGTTGAAAAGCAACCCAGAAGAGGTGTGCATCCCGAACGACTCGCGATAATTGACCGTCGTCCAGTGAGCGAATAGCTTCCCGACTCCGTAGGGGCTGCGGGGGTAGAAGGGGGTCTTCTCGTTTTGGGGGGTTTCCTGGACTTTGCCGAACATCTCCGACGTTGACGCCTGATAGAAATGAGCCTCCGGACACTCTTCGCGCACCGCCTCAAGGAGCTTCGCGGGTCCCATCCCGTCTACTTCACAAGTGTAAATTGGCTGCTCAAACGAGAGCGCTACGAAGCTCTGGGCGGCCAGATTATAGACCTCGTCGGGCTTCACCGCACGCAGCGTTCTGTGCATGTTTGAGGCCTCAAGCATCTCAAAAGGCACCATCCGGATGTCCTTCGTTACCCCCAATTCATCGAGTCTCCAGGAGTTGATCGATGCGGAGCGGCGATAGGCGCCGATGACCTCGTAGCCCTTCTCCAACAGGAGCTTCGACAGGTAAGACCCGTCCTGCCCCGTAATTCCCGTGATGAATGCCTTCTTAGCCATAGTCTTAAAACCCGAATGCTCGGCCCTATGTGATACCCTTTCCATCAATGTGCGGCATCGCTGGATACGTCGGCCCAAAGAACGCCATCGACGTGGTTTTCGATCAACTCAAGCGTCTGGAATACCGCGGATACGATAGCGCGGGCATCGCGTTTCAGAACGGCGGCAGCAAGATCAACGTCCTCAAGCGCGCGGGCAAGCTCTCTGAGCTGGGCAAACTCCTCACGGATAGGCCAGAAGACGTCCACACCGCGATGGCCCACTCGCGATGGGCAACCCACGGCGGACCCACCGACACCAACGCCCACCCCCACTTCGACGCTCACGAAGACATCGCTTTAATCCACAACGGGATCATCGAGAATTACCTTGATCTGAAGGAGACACTCCTCCAGAAAGGTCATAAATTTCGCTCTCAAACTGATACAGAAGTCGCCGCCCACGTCATCGGCGAGGAGTATGAGAACAGCGCGACATTAGAGGAAGCCGTCCGACGAGCAGTCGCCCGTCTACGCGGTGCCTATGCGCTAGTGGTGGAGTCGAAACGTGAGCCCGGGAAGCTGGTCGCGGTTCGCAATGCTAGCCCGCTCGTCATCGGCATCGGCATCGGCGAGAACATGCTCGCCAGCGACATTCCCGCCCTGTTGCCTTACACCCGCGAGGTCGTCATTCTTGAAGAGCACGAGATCGCGATTATTACCAAGGAAGGGGTGACGATTACCGATGGTGAGGGTCGGCCGATCAAGTACAAAGTCCAGCACATCGATTGGGACATCACCGCCGCCGAGCGGGGCGGCTACGAACATTTTCTTATCAAGGAGATCCACGAGCAGCCAACCGTGATCCGCCAATGCCTCGCGGGTCGGGTGGATTTGGGTCACGGCGTGCGTCTGGATCAGGTGTTCTCGGAGCACGTTTGGACGGAGATCGACCGGGTCAACATCATCGCCTGTGGTACCGCATTCCATGCCGGGTTGATGGGTAAGCACCTGTTCGAGCAGCTTCTTCGGCTTCCGACCGACGTCTACTATTCAAGCGAATTCCGATACGGCGATCCCGTCTTGTCTCCCAAATCACTGGCCATCTTTGTGAGCCAGTCGGGCGAAACCGCGGATACGCTGGCCGCTTTGCGGCTCTGTAAAGAGCGCCGAATTCGCACCCTCTCGATCGTGAACGTAGTCGGCTCGAGCATCGCCCGCGAGAGCGACCGAACGATCTACACTCAGGCCGGCCCCGAGATTTCGGTGGCGAGTACGAAGGCGTACACCGCGCAGGTCCTCGTCTTCACGATGCTCGCCCTCCACATCGCACAGGTTCAAGAAGTGCCAGGAGTTCGCATCGAGGAGTGGACGGAGGCGTTGACCACCCTCCACGAGAAGGCGACCGCAATTTTGGAATTGGAGCCTCAGGTTCTCGAGCTTGCGAAGGAGCTGAAGGACATGCACCTCTGCTTCTTCCTCGGCCGAGGTGCGGACGCGGCGGTCGCGCTTGAAGGCGCTTTGAAGCTGAAGGAGATCGCTTACATCCCGACCCAAGAATCGCCCGCCGGTGAGATGAAGCATGGGCCTTTGGCTTTGGTGGAGGACGGCGTGGTCGCGATCTTCGGAGCCACCGAAACGAAGACCCGCGAGAAGGTCATCAGCAACATGAAAGAGGTCCAGGCGCGAGGCGGCTTCGTGGTGGGGATCACGACTTCAGATGACACGATGGTCGAGCGCGCGGCGGATAAGACTTTGAAGATTGAGGGCACGAAGTTTGAGTTCTTGAATGCGCTTCTCTCGAACATCCCCCTACAGCTTCTGGCTTATCACGTGGCTCGTTTGCGAGGATGTGAGATAGATCAGCCAAGAAACCTTGCAAAATCGGTTACGGTAGAGTAGGTATCAACATCATCTCGTCCCCTAGTCGCGTCGCCCTCCTCGACAGCCACACGGTCAACCAGATCGCGGCGGGTGAGGTGGTGGAACGACCGGCATCGGTCGTCAAAGAACTCGTAGAGAACGCGATCGACGCGGGCGCGACGAAGATCGAGATTGAACTGATCGACAGCGGCAAAACCCTGATTCGCATCGCCGACAACGGCATCGGGATGACCTCCGAGGACGCTCGGCAAGCGCTTCAGCGCCATGCGACCTCAAAGATTTCGTCGGTAGACGATTTGCAAACGGTTCGAACCCTCGGCTTCCGGGGTGAGGCGCTGCCGTCCATTGCCTCGGTGTCTCACTTAACGCTGATTACCTCGATGGAGGATGGGCTGAGGTCCGTTCTGAAGGTCGATGGCTCCGAAATCGCCGAGCCGAAAGCTGACGCAGGTCCGAAAGGCACCGAGGTTTTGGTCGAAGACCTGTTCTTCAATACTCCCGCCCGCCTGAAGTTTTTGAAGTCAGATACCACCGAGCTGGGCCAGGCGATGGAGCACGTGTCCAAGTACGCGATCGCCTTTCCGAACATCGCTTTCAGCATGACCCACAACGGTCAGCTTGCCCTGAAGACGTCGGGTAGCGGCGACATGTTGGAGGCCATCTCGGATGTTTGGGGGCGGGACATGGCTCGCTCGATGGCGGAGATTCGCACGAACTTGGCGGGAATGGAGATTCGCGGCTACACCAGCCCACCCCACGTCACCAAGCCAAACCGGGCGTATCAGTACGTCTATGTGAACGGCCGACCGGTGCGCACGCGCACTCTCACGGCTGCCCTCGATCAGGCATTTCGGGACATCACTCCGGATAAACGCTTTCCCCTTTTGGCAATGCTCATCGACATCGACCCGGCTAGGGTCGACGTCAACGTTTCACCCACGAAGAGCGAGGTCAAATTCCAGCAGGAAGGGCAGGCGTTTGATGCCATCCGCCTCTCGATCCGAAGCGCGCTGATGGAGCACGGGATGATGCCGAACGCGGCGGGGATCGCGGCGGCCAACGAAGCGTTGGCGGCCACCCGTTCCCCATCGACGATCTATGTGCCTCAGCAGGCTTGGCCGAATCAGCTTCAAGACTTCCGAACGCCCGAGCCTTCCCCGCTCGACCAGTTCTCCCTCCCCGATCCCGAAGCGCCGGTCATCGCGCCGCGCCAAGATGGACCGCTCCCGTTCGTGAACCTGCTGGATGGGTTGCGAGTGATCGGTCAGGCGATGAAGACTTTCATCGTCGCCGAGACGACTCACGGCCTCGTGGTCATCGACCAGCACGTCGCCCATGAGCGAATCCTCTACGAGTATCTGTGCGGACTGAAGGGGCCGACCGCGATTGAGCGGCAAGCGCTCCTGGTGCCTCAGACCCTGCATCTCGACCGGCGATCGGCGGTTCTCCTTCGTGAGAAGTTGGATGAAGTCATCGCGGTCGGGTTCGACCTCGAGCCGTTTGGCGGCGAAAGCTACGTGGTCCGCGGCGTCCCCGCCGCGATTAGAAACAAAGACCCGCTGAAGATCCTCCAGGACCTTGTGGACGAGCTGGTCGAGTCCAGCGTAAGCCGCAAGTTGGTACCGACGAGGGAACAGATCTGGATCATGAGCTCTTGCAAGATGGCGGTGAAGGCGGGTGATACGTTGAGCCACGCCGAGATGGAGAAGCTCATCATCGACCTGGCCACCACCGAGAATCCCTACCTCTGCCCGCATGGGCGGCCGATCACGATTACGCTGTCGCGAGATGCGTTGTTGAGGATGTTTAAGCGGACATGACGGCGCTACGCGCAGGGTTCGGGGCTTGGGGTTCGGGGTTCGGGAACTCCGGGAACCCCTCCCTCTGGGGAGGGGCAGGGATGGGGAGGCGGCGACAACACGGTTCTTGCTTAGGTCAGGACCTTACGACACAACTCTCTCGGTGGGCGAACCCCACCCTAACCCTCCCCAAGGGGAGGGGACTTGTTTGCCAGCCTACACTCTCATTCTTCGGTGAGCGCCACCCCACCCCTGCTCCTCCCCAGAGGGAAAGGCTTTCGGAGACTCTGGTCTTTAAGACGCGCCGAAACGGTTCCCTCTTTCAGGGAAAACCATCTCCGGAGGGCTCATGACCATCTTAGGCATCGACCCCGGCCTCGAACGCGTCGGATATGGCGTTGTCTTTCGGGAAGGGTCTCGGTTGAAGGCGATTAAATACGGGCTCATCGAGACGCCGCGCATCGCGCTTCCCGACCGGGTTCGGCTGATTCACGATGACGTGATTAAGATCATCGACGAGGTAAATCCGGATGCGATTGCTACCGAGAGGTTGCTCTTTACGGTCAACAAGACGACGGCGATGGATGTGGCGAAGGCGCTCGGAGTTGTCTTGTTGGCGAGTAGCGAGAAGGGGATTCCTTGGAGCGAGTACTCGCCTCCAGAGGTGAAGCAGAGCGTGGTGGGGAACGGGGCGGCGGATAAGAAGCAGGTGCAGTTCATGGTCTGCAAACTGCTCTCTCTCCAAACGGCCCCGAAGCCGGACGACATCACCGACGCGCTTGCGATAGCGATCACTCATGCTTTCCGAAGCCGGATCGAGATTCCGGGAAGGTAGAGACATGCAGGTGCCGCCAAACCCTTCAGCCAAGTCTCGAACGAGCCCCGTGATAGTGGCCATCGCGGTGACCGCTGCGCTTGTGTTCCTGGTGTCATGCGGCATCGTCTTGGCGTTCTTGGCGGTAAGGAGCAGCAAGCCGGCAGCCCTTCGCACGGGATTCGGCGCGCCCCGACTGCTCACCCGAAGCGACGACGGGTGGTGGACCTATGAATTTCCCGATTGCGGCCTCACGATGGAGATTCCTGGTGAGCCCGCTCCTCGGACCCCCAAGGTGAAGGTGAAACGTACGCAGGCGAAGGAGTACGCCTCGTATGCCTGGACATCAAAGCTCGCACGCTGGGACCTCACAGGCTATTGGAAGGGCTCGGGCCACTACTCCATTCAGACCTCTTTGCGAACGTATGAAAAGCAAACCAGGGCCAAGTTCCCCGAAGTAAAGATTGGTACCTCCAACCGAGGTGTCGCCGGCCAGCCGGGGACGTTCATCAAGATGGAGTACATCTCTGCCGGTCGGCCGACAACCTCCTACTGCCTCATCTGGACGAAGGACGATGCCATGTTTTACATGCGCCAAAGCCACTTGTCGAAGTTCGAAAGCTCCGCGTTTGCGGGCTGGGAGCGAGTGGTTAACTCGATTCGCTAGATCATGGAAACTTATCGACCGCTCCCAAAGATTGCCCCTAGGCGGAGCCGGATCTACTGGTTCATATTCGGTGTCGGTTCCCTTATTTGCCTTGGCGGATTGGTAACCCTCACTTCCAAAGGCGAATACGTCCCCTTTAAAGGCCGGTTCGTTCCTCCGGTTGCCATCGAAACGAACGGTACATCGTGGTCGAGATACGACTTCAAAACCTGCAAGACCACGATGGAACTCAACAGCATGCCCGCCCCGACTGAACACGTGGTTACCAAGTCAACGGCAAATGCGGACGAGTACGCGAAATACGTGTGGTGGTCGCCGCGTGTGACCTGGGGGTTTGACGGCTGGTGGCTGAATCATGATGAGTACCACCTGTGGAGGGTCGAAGAGCGTGTTAATCGGCATTTGCAGAAGTGGAACAATGCGACGATTGAACACGATGAGGCGGACTTACAAGGGGTGCCCGCCAAATCAGTCAGCATCTCGTTCGATGGCAAGACCGGGCCGCAGGGCGAATTTATCCTGTTTTGGGTTAAAGATGGAGCGACCTTCGAATTGAGCTCCTCCTTCGATATGCGGGACAAGGCGACGGCAAAGTCTCAGTGGGAGCGTGTGGTTAGGTCCATTCGGCTCTACTGATTCGCCCAATCGTTAATCAACCACCAACCTGCCTGGTCGTGGGGCACGAACTTGGGGTGGGTGATCATCTCGAAGGATGGGAGGTAGCCGAGAGAACCGTCTCCGTATTCCTTGATCCTTCGAATGACGCGCTCCACGTGCTCTCTCGCGATGGTTGCCCGCTCGATGTCGGCTAGAGAACCGCCGATACGCATGTGGGTGGACTTCGCGGCCTTGGTGATGTTTTCGAAGATCTGTCGGCACACAGCCAGGTGAGTCGTCGCCTCGCCGGGCGAGCCGGCGGCGTAGGCTTTGTGCGCGAGCTCAGCGTAGCGCACGAACTCGATGGCACCCTTCACAAACTCGGTGACGCCTCGGGCGCTTGGGTTGGGCGACATGATTAGGGCTCTTTCGAGTAGACCAAGGGCCTTGTCTCCAACTTGACCGCTGAGTTCTTCGCCGTGATGCAGCCACGCGAGAAAGGGGTTTGAATAGAGCAGCAGTCGGACCTTCAACGAAGACCGCCAGCCATCGAACGCGAACTCGCCGCCGATGTTCTGGATGTCGCAGCCCATGAATCGCGCCCAATCCTCGTAGGTCTCCGTTTCGCGGAGGTAGGCGCGCAGGAAGTTCGGTGCCTCTCGGAGTTCTTCGTAGGGCTTGCCCGCCTCGGTATCGGGGAGGATGTCGCCCGAAAGCATCATGCCAGCGGCCCTTATGGCGGGGATGAGGGTCTCGTAGTTGCCCATGAGCCCGCACTCCCAGGTGGTGACGCACACGCCGAAGGCGTTCAATTCGTTGGCCGCATCCAGGTTCTCGCGGATGTTGCGCTCCGCTTGGGGAAGGTGCGCCCAAGATGCGTTGTAGGTGTGGATGGTCGGACTAGTGACCACTTCGAATCCCTTCTCGATGAACTTCCTCGATGTCTCAATGGGGCTCTTGAAGTACTGCCAATCAAAGATGAGGGTGTTCTTCGGCACGATGTCCAGAGCTTGGGGGTGGTCGAGGAACATGTCTCCCCAAACCGCCGGGCGGCGACCCGCTTCGGCCACTCGCTTGGAGAGGGGGCCGAAGTGCTCCCCGTACAAGCGGGCTTTTCCGTCCACGCCTTCGGTTTCCTCCCACGCCTTTACCTTTGCCGCGCAGACCGGGCATTTGCCGAGCTGCCATGTTTCGTCGCCTCCGATGTGAATGATCTCGGAGGTGAAGATCGCGAGAGTGTCGTCGACGATCTTCTCGGCCAACTCGACAAAGGCAAGCTTGCTGGGGCACGCCTGCATCCCGCTGAACTGCTCTTCGGCGTACTTGCGGCCCTCTTCGGTGTAGAGGAAGCCTTCGAAGTGGCCGAGCAGGTTGATGAAAGGGATGATCTGGAGGTCGGGAAAACGGTCTTGAAGGATGTGGATCTGCTCCGGCGTCACCGCGCCCTTGCCGTGCATCCAGGGGGTGGATGGGTAGGCGAAACGGTGCTCGAAGTACAGCCCGATCGCGTTGTAACCGGCGTCTCGAGTGAGTTCGCAGAAGGCGATTAGGTGCTCGGTCGTCGGCGACTGTTCGCGGGCGATGTCGTACATCCACATTCGGAGCTGCATGGCGCGAAGTTTACGCGGTTTCGGCGCACCCTTCGACGCGAAGCGTGTAGTCGGCGATCACATCGACGTCCTGCGTCGCCACAGACCGTCGAGCACCGAGAATCGTCGCATTGGATGTGATCGCCGACTACACGCTTCGCGTTGAAGACACGGACGTCGATGTGATCGCCGGCTACACGCTTCGCGTTTCTACATTAATTCCAAGGCGACTTCGGAGCAAAAGTGGCGGCCTGCGGGGGTTAGACGAACCTGGCTATCCGATCTCTGAATCCACTCTCGTTTGGAAAGCTTATCGAGGGCCTTTTCGTCCAGGTTCAACTTCGAGATTGACAGCCCCTCATTCAACCTCAAGCCCAACATGATCCGCTCGGTGCGGAGGGTCGCGGGGGTTAGGTTCTCGCTCTCGAAAGGCAGGGGCTTGCCCGCCTCGACGGCCGTACAGTAGCCGTCGGGGTGTTTCAGGTTGGTGTAACGAACCCCGTCCACGGCTCCAACTGCCCCGGGGCCGTAGCCGGCGTACTCTTCGGCGTGCCAGTAGCAGAGGTTGTGCTGGCATTCGAGGCCGGGTTTGGCGAAGTTGGAGATCTCGTATTGCTCGAAACCTTCCTCGAGGGTGCGATCGACGCAGCGGTCGTACATCGCCACTTGCTGCTCGTCATCTGGCAGGGCCAGTTCGCCTCGGAGGTTCTTCTTGTAGAACGCGGTGTTCTGCTCGATGGTGAGGCAGTAGAGCGAAAGGTGCTCGGGTTTCAAGGCGAGCGCTCTCTCGAGGTTGGTGCTCCAGGCTCGCAAACTCTGGTTAGGCAGCGCGAACATGAGGTCGAGGTTCAGGTTATTGAAGCCCGCTTCGCGAGCCGCACCGACGGCGCGCTCGATTTCGCCCGACCGGTGGACGCGGCCGAGGACGACGAGGTCGTCGTCGAAGAAGCTTTGGGCGCCTAGGCTTATTCGGTTGAAGCCGGCTTGCCGCATCGCGCGGAATTTTGGCATGTCCACGGTGCCCGGATTGGCTTCACTCGAAATCTCGGCGCCGGCAAGTGGGGGGTGCGCGGCAAGGACGGCAGAGAAGATCCGGAGAAGCTGATCCTCAGCGAGGTAGGTCGGGGTGCCGCCGCCGAAGAAGATCGTCTTTGCGGGTCGGCCCCGCCAAGGAGAGCGGTCAATCTCGGTGACCATCGCGGCCACCGTGCGCTCGACGATGTCGCCGTCCATTGCATATGAGTTGAAATCGCAGTAGCCGCACTTGCTGGGGCAGAACGGGACGTGGACGTAGACGGCGATGGGGTCGGTCATTTGGGTGGCATCTTCGCCTGTTGGCACAGGAAGAACTCCACCGCGGCGCGGCCATCGGGGCCAAGGTCGTGGCTGTACTGATTGACGTACAGGTCGATGTGAGATTGCATCACGGGATCGCTCATCTCCATGGCGTGGGTTCGGCACAGCGCGAGGGCTCGGGATGGGTGGGCTTCGGCCCATTCGAGGCTTTGGCGGATGAGGCTGGTCAGTCGGCCCGCAAGGCCGAGCGACTTTCGGGAGACGATTCCCCCGAGCGGAACCGGGTACCCCGTTTGCTCCTCCCAATACTGGCCAAGGTCTTGCACCAGGGTTAAGCCGTCTCGCTCGTAGGTGAACCGGTTCTCGTGGATCACGACTCCCTGCGATCCTTTGCGCGCCACCAACTCGCGGTAGAGGTCATCGAACGGGATATGACGTTTCTTATCGCTGCCCTGGAGGTAGAAGCTGAGCAGGAGGTTTGCAGTGGTGAACTCGCCAGGGACGAGGATTTCGTCGCGTGAGTTGAACTCGGTTCCGTTAGTGAGCAAGAGGGGGCCGACCCCGCGTCCTAGCGCGCCGCCGGAGGAGAGAAGCTCATAGGCGTCTTTGCAGTGAATGAAGTTGGCGAAGCTGATCTTCGCGACATCCAGTGATCCCGCCTGTGCCTTGTGGTTCAGGGTCTCAACGTCTTGGAAATCAATGGCAAACGTGAGATCATCCGCTTGGACTTCGCCAAGGATGATGCCGGCAAAGATCCATACATCGTTCGGGCAGGGCGATATGCCGAGAGTTAATTCCATATCGGTACTCTTTCTAACGCGATTCGCAAGGCATCTATTGCCAACCGGATGTTTTCGGGCCGCATGTCTCGGTCGGCAGCGATGTTGCTAATTGCCCGGACCTCGGTGACTTGGATGACATTCGACGCGCCGACCTGGGCTACCGCCGCCCCTTCCATCGTCTCGAACTGCGCGCCAAAGACCTTCTCCCGAAACTGACCGGTGCGCAGAGTCCCCGTGCACGAATTGACAGTGCAGCCAGCGCAGGCGGGGAGAGAATCGAAGAGCCACGGTTCCATTTCGAGGGGCGACCGATAGAATATTCCACCGAACGGGGTGGCTGAAATGGGGAGGAAAGTGTCTTCGGATGGGAGTTCCATTCCGACATCACCGAAAACCTCCGATTTCGCTACCACGACATCTCCGATAGAGAGTCCGCTGCCGGGGTAGGCACCGGCGATTCCGATGTTCAGGATCCGAGAGGCTTCGGAGGAGACGATGTCCTGAGTAAGTCGGATCATCGTCTCGGGGATACCGACTCCAGTGACGGATGCACAGCCGTTCCCGAAGGCGAAGGGACTCCCGCCGGGCTGGTCAAAGCCGAGCGGCAAGGCAGCGGAAAGCTCAAACGAAGTGGCGGCGCAGACGAGTAAGGGCAAGACGATTGAAAGGTACCAGACTGTTACTGGCCGCCAAAGGCCTTGAAGACTTCCGAGGAGTCTCCGGCCACCAGCATCTTGGTCAATTTGCTTTCGTCGATCCCGGCGACCCGACCGAGGAGCTGCACGGCGGCGAACGCGTGGGGGAAGTTTCGCCAGTGCGCGATCTCGAGAAGGGAAGAGAGAGCTTCGGCGCGAATTCGGGCGAGGACCCTTGAATCGCGCTTGCGGCTGAGCTCGACGAGAGTCATGACCCCTTTGTTGCGATCGGTCCAGACCCCCGATCGGACGAGGTCGATGAACGGCGTCAAGGGGATCTCATCGACCGCCTTTGGGTCGGACCTTAGGATCACGCCGAGGGCTCGAACTGCATTGTTGCGGACGGTGTCATTCGGATCGCTGACGGCGGCTACGAGAGACGAAATTTGTTTGTTGGAGCGCTGGACGTACCCTATCAACATGGAAGCGGAAAGCCGTTGATCGTCCGATTTAGAGTTCGCCAACACGCGGGAAATGAGCGCCTCATTCTTCGGGGCGAACTCGCGCATCGCGAGTTGGGTTTTCCTGAGGTCGGGATCAGAGAATAGGGCGTATCCGTTCGAATCGTCTTCTTTGCCACCGCCGGATTGAATTGCGGGCATGAGCCGCGCCGAGAAATCTTCATAGAGCTTGGTAGCGCTGGCGGGCAACTTTTCGTCGGTGCCCCTAAGTTTGCGATAGGGCTTTGATTTGACGGTCGGGCCGGGCAGCCCGATGAAGATCATCAGGCTTCCTTTCTCGTCGAAGCCGACGAAGTTCACGTCGGTCGGGTGCTTCCCGAGGGTTGCGGTCACTTCTTGGTCGATGCGGTCCTTGAGGCCGGCGAGTTTCTCCATCGCGACCAAGTCGCCTTCGTGGACGCTGAGGCTCGCCAACACCTTTTTGGAATCTAATCCGGTTTGGCCAAAGAGCTCAATTTCGCCGATTTTCATCGGGCCCTGAAGGGCCATCATTCCGAGTATCAACAAGCTAATGTGCATATTTGAATATCCAAATTAGGAAATATCTAAGCAACCCTACCGGTTTATCGGCCCAAATCGCCCTCGTGGCATGATTCCCCCACTACACTAATTCTTGCATGTCGTGGCGTTGTCGTCTCGACCGCAAATGATTTCTATTTAAAAGGATTGAGGATTAACTATGTTTGCTTCCCGTAAGTCTCTTCTGCGACTCTCTGTCGTCATCGCTGCACTTGGCGCGGCTCTCTCTGCCCATGCTTGGGTGATCACGGTTGTTGGCACCTACGACACGGGCACCGGCTTCATCACTGGCACCGATGTCAAGTACAGCAGCCTGGCCGCTCTCAACACGACGTTCAGCTATGGCGTATCCATCGGCGCTAGCAGCATTTCGCTTGGTGTTGCGAATGGCGGAAGTTCGCTCACGCTGGCAGGAACCGGCACGCCGACTTTCAGCGGTGGAACCGTTTCCACAGCTGGAACCTGGACGGGCACTCACGTGGCTCTTCCGATTCAGGACTTCGGAACCTATAGCGACTCGATCGACGGCGAAGGCAACTTCGAGTTCACGGTCGTTGGTCAGAAGGGCGCCGTTCCGGAGCCCGCAACCTACGTGGTCCTCGGACTAGGAATGGTCGGCATCATGCGCCGCCGCCGAACCCGCTAAGTTTTAGCGACACGGGAAAGCTGGGCCTTCGCGACTTCGTCGCGGAGGCCCGCTTGTGTTTGCACGGCTACTTGACGATCTGCCTTGAGTATCCGACCTGCTGTTCGAGTTGCGGGAAGATCGTTGATCGGGCGACTGCCGAAGACCTTGATCGGGCGTCACCGTAGCGAGACATCGCGAACTCTTGGTTGTCGCCCATGTCGTACGCGACGCCTGCCATCTGACTCTTCATTGTCGCCGCCCAGGTACTCCTGAGCGAATCTGGAGGCGAAGACAGCAAGCAAAGCCAAAGAGGTCCAAGCCTTCATGGCCGAAGTATACGAACTATCGCAAGAAGGTGGTAGGCCCGATTTTCTGGCACCGTGAGGACCGTTTCCGCAGTTGAAAAAGGGGAGGCATTTGGGGCGGAGTGAGCGGCAAAGGTCAAGCTCCCGAGGATGCCGATCCGAAGCGGAATGCCCCAGTATATTTAGGAGCTAGGGCTCATTAGCTGGTGCAATATTGCTGATGTCAAATACACTGGGCGCATGTCTGGGTGGGGTTGCCCTGACAGCTTGTTTTCGCTTCCAAATGGAATTTTCAAGTGAAGAATTCGTTTTTGCGTCTGTCGGCGGTAGTCGGTGCGCTTGCATGCTCTCTTTCCGCTCATGCCTGGATCATCACAGTGGTTGGCACCTACGACACGGGCACGGGACTGCTTACTGGCACGACCCTTGAATACAGCAGCTTGCCGCAGCTGAATACGACCTTCTCTTACGACGTGAGCATTGGCTTTGATATCATTTTGCTCAGTGTGGCCAATGGCGGAAGCTCGTTGACTCTAACTGGTGTGGGTGAGCTGAGCCCCGGCAGTCAGACTTTGTCGACGGTGGGAACTTGGACGGGTACCCACGTGGCGCTCCCTATTATGGATTTCGGGACATACAGCGATTCGATCGACGACGTCGGTAATTTTGAGTTCACGATTGTCGGCCAGAGCGCAGTTCCGGAGCCCGGGACCTACGCAGTGTTCGGCCTTGGCCTCGTGGGTCTGATTCGTCGCAGCGTGCGTTAGTGCAGGGATGCCTGGTGCTGAGCTCGATTAGGGGTTCCTTCAATTCGGACATATCCGTGGGGTGGGACTTCGACGCTGCCGCCTTCAAACGTCAGCCATGAGTCGCGCCATGCTTTTGGATTGGAAGCGAGGAGATGGATGTTTGTCTCGTCCAGGACTCTCATTCGACCAGCGGGGAAGGTTGTTATTTGTGGCTCGTCGGTGAGGTTTGCGTAGAGGTGAGAGCTACGGTCTCCTTTGCGCAGGCTGATGTGGGCTTGGGCGACGTATAGGGCTTCTCCGCCTGCGAATTCACTTAGATCCCCAAGGATTTGTGAGACAGGGTTGCCTGCGCCTCGACCCGAGTAGGTGAGGGTGGCGACACCGGTCCGCGCGAGTCGACATGCGCTCGCCAAGAGCCAGCCGGCGGCGAAGAGGGAGTTCCATCGGGGGTCCTCGTCGTTGCCGTCGAGGGTGATGGGGCCGACGTGGACGTTTTCGGCGAACTCTTTGCAGGTAAGGGCGCAGGCCTCTTGGCCGTCGATGGCCTCCACGATGGTCTTCCAATCGAAGGCGTGAGCCTGGGGGTTGGTGGCGAACATCGCGTGCTCGACCCAATCGGGGTGGTTTCGATTGATGTCGGTGAAGTGACTGGAGGACATGATGTCGGGCTTGAGGATGGTGCCATCTCGAAAGATGAGCCTCATGGAGTCGCCGTCGGGCACTGCTACGTGTGCGGAGCCGTTAGGGAACGAGCCGTCGGAGCTGGTAACACCGATGGACGGGAGGGGCGTCCAGATGGGTGCGGGTTCTGAGTTCGCGGGCTCTCGGGTGGCGTCGCTGAAATGAAGGATGATCGTGTGCCCGATCTGTTCCCCCCGTGGCACCAGAAAAGGACGAGACGGGCGGCTTTGGTTGGGGTAGGTCTTGTACGATGCATCGGACCAGTTGCGCTGGTCTTCGGTCGAGAAAGTGTCGCCGCCAAAGTCGGCTCGGCAGCCGAACGCCTCGATGCTGTGATGGTTTATGAACGGCTCGTGGGGTGCCACTCGGTGAGGAAATGTGCTCGGAATCCCATCGACCAGGCAAGGATGACCGGCGAAGGTGTGAGGGTGCAGCAGGAGGAGGCCAATTCGGTTTGTTTCTACATCGCGGTCAGCTTGACCAGCAAACACGACCACGAGTTGTTCCTCCGACGCGAAGATGGTGGTGGTCCAGGTGAAGCCGTTCGCGGTCTGCTCGAATCCAATGACTCGTCTGCTGCCTTCCATCGTCTCGAAAGTGCGGTAGGGTTCGGGCGTGAATGTGCCCCAGTCTGGTGCGCGGACCGCGCCATAGATCGCACGCACGACTTCGACTCCGTCGTAGCAGATGTTTCGCAGCCAGCCCGAGTCAGGTTCCCATTCGGCGGTGACCTTGCCCTCGTGGATGAGGACTGGCGCGGGACGCTTTGCCTCGCCTAGTACCAGTAAATCCCGTTCGCTTGCGAATCTTCTCTCTTCCAAATTGATCTCCCGCAGTAGGTAAACGCCACGTTAACCACCTATCATGAACCGCAATGGCTATCGTCCGCGACTTTCAGATCGTTGAAAACTATCGACCGTATCGGCATGTGGAGGCGGCGGTTACCGAGGAGGACATCACTCGGTTCACCGAGGATGGCTACCTTCATCTTCCGGGTGCGCTCTCGGTTGCGCAAACTGCCGCTCTGACGGTGGCGGTGGAGCGAATTGCGGAGGCGGAGTCTTCGAAGGCGGGAGGCGGGGGGATCTTTCTTCGTCACCTGATGGATAAGGATCAGGCCTTCTTGAATCTTCTCGAGCACCCCCAGTTTCTTCCGATCGCTCGTGTGATGCTTGGCCCGATGGTGCGGGCACTGCCAGTTACCGCCCGGATCGCGGTTCCAGGGGAGGAGAATCAGGCGGTGGAGTGGCATATCCACCAACGCCTGGTGCCGAATCCGATGCCTCCCTTCTTTTCGCAGCCAGTCGTCATCGACACGCTGATCTATTTGGATGATGTCGATGAGGAGACAGGGCCGCTGCAGGTGCTGCCTGGTTCGCACCGTATGACTCAAGAGGCTCTGCTGGACAAAAGTGCCGACCAGCCGGGTCAGGTGACGTTGATGCCGAAGGCGGGCGACGCGATCATGACGCACGGCAACGTGTGGCATCGCGCCTTGCCGACGACCCCTCGTGGTCGGCGGCGGCGATTGATCATCTTTCCGTTTGGACCCACGTGGGTCAACTTACCGACCTTCGGCGCCAGACCGATCAACGGTCTGTTAGAGGCGATGGTCGACAGTACGGACCCGGATATGTTGGAGTTGATGGGGGAGTGCGAGCGGTTGTATTAGGAATAGATCGCGGGAGCGATCTATTTGCGGACGCAGATCTCTCGGATATCGACGGTGAAATCGCCGCCCTTTCCGTTCCACACACCGAGGATGATTTGGATGGTGTGAGCGGCGTCGTACTTAGTTTTCGAGTCGGCGAAGTCTTTCAGGGGCACTCGGATGCGGTGCCACTTGCCGTCGCTAAGCTTCTTGTCTCGTTTGAAAAGCGAGTCCCTTGGAGTCGTGTGATGGTCGCCGGGGGACGCCAATGACAGGAGGAGATCGGGCGGCATCTTCGGTCCAGACATGCGAAGGTCGATGTCGATCGAAGAGTAGGGGGCGAAGTCGGTGCCATCGAACGTCGGGTTCCAGGGAGCCCACTGCCAGCCCCACTCGGAGAACGTCTCTGCGTCCGCGGTGTGGTAGCGGAACCATCCTTTCTCTTCTTTGATAGAGGTCGCTTTGCCTTGTCCGGCAACCCAGCCGACGCCGATATGCTTAGGTGCCCAAAGAATCATTGGAGCGAAGATCACAGCATCGCCTCGAACGCAGAACGTAAGGCTTCCATACGATTACCCTTGGCGAAGAGTTCGTGGCCGACGTACCCTTTGTAGCCCAGGCGGTCTAGCTCTCGGCCAATGGCTCGGTAGTTGATTTCCTGCTCGTCATCCAACTCGTGCCTGCCCGGTACGCCGGCGGTGTGGACGTGGCCAAGGAAGGGCGCGGCTCGCCGCAAGCCACGGATCAGATCGCCCTCCATGTTTTGCACGTGGTAGACGTCGAACAGGAGTTTCATCCGGGAAGAATTGACGCCTTGGCAGGCGGCGATTGCCCAGTCGACGGTGTCCGCCATGTAGAGGGGATGGTCAACTCGCGAATTTAGGATCTCGAGGTTCAGGTTCACGCCCTTCGCTTCCGCGTGTCCAATCACTTTTCGAACCCCTTCGATGAAGCGGGCAAGGCCGAATGCGTCGGAGAGGCCGGCGCGGCGGGTACCAGAGAAGCAGATGATTCCGGGGATCCTCAATTTCGCGGCACGATCGATTGAGGTCACCAACTCGTGCTCGATTCGCTCCCAGTGATCGGGGTCGTTGAGTCCGTGATCGATTGAATCGTGCCCGGTGAACGAGGCAATGACCAGACCCTCAGATTGGGCAGCCTCATGAATCTCTTCCAAAGACTCACCACCCGGCGCGGATGAACCGGGAGGGGCGCTGGCCGGGTCTTGGGGGCCGGGGCTCCAGATCTCGGCGGCGTCGTATCCGATGGCTCGGGCCTCGCGGAAGAGATCGGTGAGGGTTTGGCCGGGTTGGCGAAAACAGGGGATGCAGAAGGATTGCTTCATTGCGGGTACTCGACAGAGAGCTTGAGATGTGCCTCAGGATGGGCGGCGATATCGGGATAGACGGTCGGCAGATCGGCAAAGGGAGTCGGGGCATCGACAATGCCAGTGCCTTTTAGTTGGCCGCGCTGGATGAGAGTCCAAACCGCCTCGCGGATACGATCCTCGCTCCACCGTGGGTGATCGGGGTTAGGGTCGGAACAGGCGCGGGAGAAGATGATCTTCGGACGGTTCATGTGGGCCTCTCCCCCAAAGTCGAGCCCCGCGGGATAGGGCGCTGGGAATGCGCCACACACGACTGTGCCTCCATAGGCGACGGCCCGAAGCGCAGACTGGAGGGCGCGGGATGAGCCTGAAAAGTCGATGGCGACATCGACGCCACGCATGTCAGTTGCTTCGCGGATCGCCATGCCGGCATCGTCGGCGTGAATGGCGATCGCCCCGAACGACTCGGCAATTGCCCGGCGCGAGGGAATGGGATCAAGGGCGAACACGCGTGCGGCACCCGCGGCTCGGGCGAGCTGCACGGTCGCCAATCCGATGGCCCCCAATCCAAACACGGCGACGTCGTCGCCAATCCGCACGTGCCCATCGCGAAGGGCGCCGAGGGCGAATTCGCCGGGGTCTTGCATGGCGGCATCTTGCCAGGCGACGTCGCCAATGAGTCTGAGCGCTGACTCGGCGATGACCGAGGAATCTTGGAACGCGCCCCACCAGGCGACCCTCTCACCAGAAGCAGTGGTTCCAAACTGCATGTTGCCCAGGGGCACCGGATATCGCCAGAGGACGCCCTCGGGTCGGTGCACGAGCGCCTCGCGGTCCCAGCGTCCGCGCTCGTTGGCGTAGCCTTTGACAAAGGCGGCCATGGTGCCGTGCTTCTCTACTCCATGGGTGGGGCGAACCCGCACTTCGCCCGCTTCGGGCTCGCGGTCCGGGATCTCGAGCCACCCGATTTCTCCCGGCGCGGAACAGACTAGCCTCATTGCCATTGCGCGTACGTTACCCGCCTTCGGGCCACAATGTTAACGCGTTCACCATGAGGATTCCGAACACCAATCTCGACGTCTCCCATCTCTCCATGGGCACCGGTGGTCTGGGGACTGAGATTCAGGGTGATGACGTCTTTCGCCTCCTAGACGAATACATCTCGCTGGGAGGCAACCTGTTGGATAGTGCCCACGTGTATGCCTGCTGGGTCCAGGGAGGGGTTGGGGCGAGTGAGCGAGCGGTGGGTGAGTGGTTGCGTTCACGTCGTCCGGACGTGCTGATTTCGACCAAGGGTGGTCATCCCTCGATGGGGGATTTGTATCAACGACCTTCCAACTTCTTGGACCCAGAGTTGCTCGCTCGCGATGTTGAAGAGAGCTTGGAAAGGCTTGGTGTCGATGTCATCGACCTGTACTACTTGCATCGAGACGACGGAGTAACGCCGGTCTCGGAGATCATCGATGCGTTAAACGATTTAAAGGGGCCTAGGTACTTTGGGGCGAGCAATTGGTCGGTTTTGCGCTTGGCGGAAGCGAACATTTATGCTCGTTCGGCCGGCAAACGAGGGTTTGTCGCTTTGCAGAATCAGTGGAGTCTGGCCGTTCCTTCCTGGCATCCCACCGAAGACCCCACCGTAAGGTTCGTGACAAGCGCGGATCGAGATTGGTGCGGCGAGAACAAGATAATGATTCATGCCTATTCTCCGACCGCAAATGGCTATTTTGCAGGGCGTTCGGAAGGGGCGTATGGGGGGAGCGAGGAGATTCGGGACCGGGCGCTGGTTCTTGCAAAGCGCATGGAGAAGACGCCGACTCAGATCGCGTTGGCCTGGTTGCGCTATCAACTGGTTTGGGTTGTCCCAATTCTGGGAACCACAAACGTGGAGCACCTTCGGGAAGCGTTCGCAGTTAGGGACGTTTGGCTGAGTTTGGGTGAGGTTGAGTGGTTAAGGGCTTAGTCTCTTTCAACGGCTTGGCACCGTCGCGTGACACTTAGGTCGGGGCTACAAGTCGCTACGCGACTTAAGCGACCCATGAAGGTGGCTCCAACAGATGCTTCGCATCTAGGGTGAGGACCCAGTCTTCGTCGGCAGGTGGTGTGAACGCGTCGTTTATCTCGGTCGGCGTCGAGGCGCCCGTCCGGGGATCGAACCACGACGCGAATGAAAAACGTGAGACATCCAACCTTGCCGTCACTCGGGAGGGGAAGTAGACGAAGGCGTAGCCAGGCCCGGAGGTTGCCCGCAGCCGCGCGCCTCCCGAATCCAGAATCAGCCCCTGGTCGGGGACGCGATCAAAGAACGGGCGGGATAGCATCAAAGACTTCAAGAATGCCATTTGCCCGGCCACCGGCAGCGACAAGGCCTCCCGCCAGGGCGTGCGGGCCCAGGCGACCGGATCACCATGGGGCTCCCAGAACTGCCAGACGTCGTGACAGCCGTAGGTGAGGCCGTGGCCTCCGGCGAAGACGCCCCAATATGATGGGCGGCGGACTTCGATGTCGGAGAACCAGCCTAGTTCGGTGGGCTTCCAGTTGACGGGATGGTCTTCGTAGGCCGACTCGGCTTCCATGCACGGCTTTGTTGGAACTCGCGCGTAGTCGCGGTCGAGCATTGCGGCGTTGTCGGCGTTCCGTTCGTGGTGCCCGGACTGGATCATGTTGAAGTCGAGCCAAGGCTCGTCGTGCAGCCAAGTGGAAGATGCTTGGCCGCCGTTCGGGTGGAAGGTTCGGATGTGGTCGTTGCCGAGGCCTTCGGCCATCGCGCGCCAGATGCCCTTGATGCGGTCGTCTTCTACCGCGCGATCGCCGCCGAGAACCCAGATGAGGTCGGCTGAGCGGTATCGATCGCCCAGGAATGCGCCAAATGAACGGGCGTTCGAGGCATCGAAGATCTCGGGGCCGCCGCCCCACATCTTATTCACCTTGTCTCCCCAGGTGGGAAGCAATGCGACTACCAAGCCAAGATCGTTCGCGATGCGGACGATCGCATCGACATGGTCGAAGTAAGCTCCGTTTGGCCGGGTGGGATCCATGTCGTGGAGGGGAAGGTCGCCGTTCGCGTTTGGCACGGTGAGTCCGTCCATCTCAGCGAGAACGACCGCTTGGATCACGGTGAAGCCCTGTCGGGCGCGCGCCGTGAGGTAGTACGCGGCGTCGGCGAGGGTCAGGCGGTGGAAGAGCTCCCAGGCGGTATCTCCCAGGTAGAAGAACGGGGCACCGTCCTCTCGCTGGAGAAAGCGGCCGTTTTCGTGGACTTGGATTCGCTCAGGCATTTGGATTTCCTTTTGACCCGTGATAGAGTCTGTGGGTAAACGCGTTAATCGCATCCTACCAACTTCTACAATGGCCTCACTACGCGATGTCGCCCAACTCTGTGGAGTTTCCACGGCTACCGTCTCCAACGTTCTGAACTCGCGGAACGAGCGAGTGAGCCTAGAGACGCGGCAGCGGGTGCTGGCCGCGGTCCGCGAGCTGAAGTATCGGCCGACCGCGCTCGAGAAAAACCAGAAAGCGATTCGCACCCAGAACTTGGGGGTGATGGTCACCGACATCACCAAGAACCCGATCACCCGGCATGGCTACTTCCGGGAAGTTTTGGACGGGATCATGGAAGGGGCGATGTTTCGGGGCTTTAGCGTCACGATCTTCGCCGAAAAGCTTTGGGACGATCTGGGATTGGCGGTTCGCCGATCTTACGACGGCCGTCGCGACGGCCTTATCGTGATTGCGCCCTCGACCGAGAACGAAACGGTTGCGGTTCTCCAGGAGAGGGGAACCCCTTTGATTCTCATTGGCGCCACCGCGACGAGGCCGGGAGTCTCGAGCGTTGACATCGATAACGAGCAAGTAGGGATCATTGCGGCGAAGCATCTGCTCGATCTCGGACATCGAAGCTTTGCCTTTCTGGGCGATAAGACCATCGTTGTTTCCGCTTTAGAAAGGGAGGTCGCGTTTCGGAATCAGCTCTTAGCGGAAGGGATTCCTGCCGAGCGGTATCGCGCGAACTGGATGCGAGATGGCGGCCTTTTGATCCCTGATTTGGTGCGCTCCTGGAGAGGTCAGGGATCTGCCCGACCGACGGGTTTTCTGATCTGGCACGACGCGATGGCCGCCTCTTTCATCGAAGCTTGCCGGTCGGAGGGGATCGATATACCCGAGGATTTGTCGATCGTCGGGGTCGACGATTCGCCGGAAGGACTTACCTGCGAACCGCAAATCACGTCGGTGCCCCAGCCCTTGCACCTTATCGGGAAGCGCGCCGCCAACATACTGATCGACCGTCTTGCCGAGCCAGATTTGCCCGATGAAGTCGTGCGATTCTCGGTAGAACTCACCATTCGCGGGTCGACCGGGCCGGCCAGGGATCAGAGTTGAGGGGCCCCCTGCTCGCTCTGCTTCTTGCCCTCTACGGGCTTGCGGTGGCCGAGCCGGTAACCATTCGCTACGCCTGCTCGGCAGGTGGCGATAACCTGAAACTGCTGAATCAGCAGGCGAGGGAATTCGAGGCGGAGCATCCGAACATCCACGTGAAGATCGAGCCGGTGGTCGACAACTACGAGAACAAGCTTCTCTCGATGTTGGCGGCGCGGGTCGCGCCGGATGTGGCCAACGTCAATCCGAACCACTTTTTGATGTTTGCCACGCGGAACGCGCTGAAGCCGCTGGAGGACTTTCCTGACCTAACCGGCCCCGAAGTGGACCTCAAAGGTCGGTACCAGAACATTGTCGAGTCCTTTGTCTATGAGGGCAAACACTACGCGATCCCTCGAGACGTGGCTAGCTCGGCGTACATTTTCTACAACAAGCGGCTCTTCCGCGAATCGGGAATCCCCTATCCCGATGGCACCTGGACTTGGGACGTCAAGGTTCGCCCCGAGCTAAGGGAGAAGGACTTCATGTGGGTGATGTCCACCCTTACCCGTCGCAAGGAGGGGGTGAAGAAGCCTTACCAATTTGGGCTCGCTTCGTCTTGGCCACAACTCTGGATGGAGACGCTGCTCACCTCGCGCAACGTGCGGATGTGGGACAACGATGCGAAGCCGACAAAGCTCTTCCTCGACGATCCCAAAGTCATCGAGACCTTTCAGTTCGCGGCGGACTGCCTGAACAAGCAGCATTGGATGCCGACCACGACCGACGTCACTCTCGGGTCTGGTTCCACGATGCAAGACGAGTTCCGGAAGGGGCACGTCGCGATGCTGGAATCGGGAGCTTGGGAAGTGAAGGACATGCGCAAGAAGATGCGCGACGAGTGGGATATTGCGCCGTTTCCTCGATACGCCGGAGGCACTACCGACTACCTTCCGGGAGAGGGAACTGGGCTGTGCATCTTCTCCGCCTCCGAGCATCCGAAGGAGGCTTGGGAGTGGATCAAGTATTACTGCGGCCCTAAGGGTTTGATCCCAATGGGGAAGGCGGGCGAGAGTCAGCCATCGATTCGCGCCTTGGCGACTCAGCCGGGGATTTGGTTGGCTAGTCCCGATGCGGCGGGAGTTGACGCGATGCCCGAGCATTTGGCGATCACGGATGCGATGGCGATGCGGGTCCACGTCAAGCAGACGCCCGATTGGTTCGCGGGAATCTTGAACGACTTGCAGGGCGTGTACTACGGTGTCCTCTCGGGCGAGAAGCCGGCAGAGGAGATGCTCTCGAAGCTTCAGGCGAACGAGCCGGCGAAGCTGGCTCTCGCGATCAAGCGGGTGGATGCGCCGCCGTACCCTTACTATGCGGGGCTTTCGGTTGGGATTCTGATCGTGCTTGGGTTGGTGGCGTGGATCTATCTGCCGGAGCTTAAGAGGAAACGCTTGTCGCGAAACGAGAAGGCGGAGAGTAAGAGTGCGTACCTCTTCCTCATCCCTTGGCTGTGCGGGTTGGCGTTCACGGTCGGGCCGATGATCTATTCGCTTTTGTTGAGCTTTGCTGAATCAGACATTATTCAAACTCCGAAGTGGCGAGGGATTGGTAACTATGCGGATGCGTTCAATCCTCGCATCGATGACGCACTTTATGTTTCCTTGCGTCAGACCTTTTACTTCACCGCTTTGAGCGTGCCTTTGGGGATTGCTACGGCGTTGGTGCTGTCACTGTTGCTGAACCAGAAGGTGAGAGGGATTCCTCTGTTTCGGGCGCTCTACTACTTGCCTTCGCTGGCCAGCGCGGTGGCCATGTCTCTTATTTGGATGCGGCTGTTCGACAAGGACGCGGGGATCATCAACCTGTTCTTGTACGGAACGGACGGGCAGAGCGGCTTCTTGCATCTCGGATCGTTCTTGAGCAACTTGGCGGGGACGCCAGGGGAACCAATCAACTGGTTAGGCAACACGCGTACGGTCATCCCGGCGTTCGTGATTATGGGGATGTGGGGCGCGGGGGGTGGGACGATCATCTTCCTGGCGGGACTTCAGGGGATCTCGACGAGCTACTACGAGGCGGCCACTCTCGATGGGGCGGGGAACTGGAAGCGCTTCCGAAATGTGACCCTGCCGATGATCACGCCTTACATCTTCTTCTCGTTGATCACGGGGGTGATTGGGGCGCTGCAGGTGTTTGGGCAGGCGTTCGTGCTTACGGATGGCGGCCCCGATCGGGCGACAAGTTTCATGGTAGTTTGGCTGTACCGGAAGGCGTTTGGTGAGCTGCAGATGGGCTATGCGTCGGCGCTGGCCTGGATTCTTTTTGTCGTGATTCTCGGCTTTACCCTGCTGCAGTTGGTGTTGTCGAAGCGGTGGGTTTACTACGAAGGGGAGCTCAAATGAGCCTTTCCATTGAGCGAGAGTTCGAGAAGAGTGCCCGCACGGCGCGGATTATGGATCGGCTGAATTCGGGCGCGCTGTGGTTCGTGTTGGTGTTTGGGGCGGTGCTATTCATGTTGCCGCTGTATGTGATGGTTTCGCTCTCGCTGAAGTCGGAGGTCGAGATCGCGAACACGTCGATGTGGTCTTGGCCGCAGCATTTGACTTGGGCGAACTACGTGACCGTGCTGACCGACCCCGAGCTGAACTTCGTGCGGAAGTTCTTCAACACCTTGTTCCTTTCGACGGTGCCGACTCTGGCGAGCGTGCTAACGGGGGCGTTGGTGGCTTATCCGTTTGCCCGGTTGAAGTTTCGCGGGCGGGATCGGCTGTTCTTGATTCTGCTTAGCACGATGATGCTGCCTGGCGTGGTGACCTTGATCCCGGGCTATGTCTTGATGGCGAAGCTGGGGTGGATCAATACTTATAAGCCGTTTGTGATCCCGTCGTTTTTCGGGGGCGGTGCCTTTGGGATCTTTTTGCTTCGGCAGTTTATGATGGGCTTGCCGAGGGAGATGGATGAGGCGACAAAGCTGGACGGGGGCTCGAATGCGGTGATCTTTTGGAAGGTGATCCTGCCCAACTGCGGACCGGTTTTGGCGACCTTGGCGGTGTTTGGGTTTGTCGGCGGCTTCAAGGATCTTATGGGTCCTCTGATGATGCTGAACGACCCGGATTTGATGAATTTGGAGGTTGGGTTGCGGTCGTTGCAACAGGCACACAAGACCGACTTCCACCTTATGATGGCGGGCTCGATGGTCGTGCTTCTGCCCATCTTCGTGATCTTTTTCGCTTGCCAGCGCTATTTTGTGCGCGGCATTACGTTTACTGGAGGCAAATGAGAATCCCCCAATTGCAGATGAGACGGCCGGACCTTTTGGGTCTGCCCGATCCCGATCCTCGGGTGCGGCTGGCTTTGGTTTCGGATGCGGTTGACATCGCTCGGATTCTGACGCTTGCCTTTGGCGAAGATTGGGATGAGGCGCGCTTAATGGCGGAGCTCTTTGACCATCCTCGAGTTCCATTGACCTTTGTCGCCGTAGTGGATGGGATGGTCGCGGCGGTCGCCTCGTATCAGCTTCATGGCGGCTTTCCGGAGTCGGGTTGGGTGCATTGGGTTGGGGCCGACCCTGCGTTTTCTGGTCGCGGCTTGGGGTTTGCGGTGTCGCTTTCCGTTCTCCACGCGGCGCTGGCGGATGGGAAGGTGGATTGCGGGTTGACGACGGACGATGAGCGGTTGGCGGCGATCCGAACCTATTTGAAGCTTGGCTTTGAGCCTGATCCGTGTGATGAGTCACACCCTGAGCGATGGGGTGTCGTTATGGGGTCTTTGGGGGTGGGTCGGTGAGGCGGTCCGGAGATGGTGCCCCTTCCCAGGGGAACCGTGGGGTCCCGGTCCCCACGGAGTCTCATTTCGGACAGGCTTTCGGTGGGCGAGACCCCCTCCCCCACGGTTCCCCCTTTTCAAGGGGAACCATCTCCGGAGTATCGATCTCATGCTAACTCTCCTCCTTCTCACTCTACAAACGACGCCTCCGATCTGGATCGAGGCGGAGATGCCGGTGGCTTCGAATGTGAAGTACGAAGTCGGGGCGCCGGGGCATCCGGAGTGGTTGTCGGGCGGGAAGTGGGTGACTTACTCCTCGGAGACGGCGATTCCTGGGCCGGTCACGTTTGACTATTCTTTCGACTCGGGCACCGGGGAGAGAGTGGTGTGGGGGCGGTTGGGGTTTGAGGAGGCTCGGGCGCCTTTTCGGTGGCGGGTCGACGGCGGGGCTTGGACGGCGGTGAAGCCGACCGATCCCACACTTGATCTCGTCGAATTGGTCACTTGGAATGGGCTGGGTTGGCTGAAGATGGGGACGGCCAATTTGGCGGCGGGGCCGCACAAGCTCCACATTGAGATCGCGCAGCCGGTTAATGGCCAGGGGAAGCCGGAACGGCTTCTCTATGGGGCGGATGTATTCGCCCTCACGGGTCCCGACTTCCGGCCTTATGGGAAGGAGAAGTCTCGGCCAGAGAGCTTTGCGGGCGGGTCGTTCAAGGTTGAGGATGCGTCGGGTCCTGGGCGTCAAGTCCTTGATCTAAAAGGGGAGTGGGAGATTGCGCGCGACGACGAGCTCGACGTGGCACCGGTCGCGACTCCGATGGCTCCGATCGACTCGGCTCCGGTTTGGACGAAGATCGCGGTGCCTGGAGATAAGGGCGCTCTGAGGCCCGACCTGCTGATGGCTCATCGGGTCTGGTACCGCACGCGGTTTACAGCGCCCAAGACAGGAAAGTCATTTTCGTTAAAGTTTAGGCAGAACAGCCTGAACACAACCGTGCTGGTGAACGGCAAAGAGTGTGGATTTAACCCGAATCCGTTCGTGAATTGGGACTGCGACATCACTAGCGCGGTCCACGAGGGCGAGAATGAGATCAAGGTAGGTATTCGGGATGCATGGTATGCATATCAGAACCCGCGCCACTCTTTCTCGTTGCCGGTGATGTTTGGACATCAGGGATTCCAGAGGTTGCTGTATCCCGTGTGGGGTTGCTTTGAGTCGGGGATGCTTGAGTCGCCCCAACTCACGGTGGCGGGGCCGACGTATGCGGCGGATGTGTTCGTACAGCCCAGCGTCGCGAAGAAACGACTCGACGCGGAAGTGACGTTGAAGGGGGTTTCCAAGGGGACGGTCACGCTCGAGGCAGTGGATGGGGACCAAGTCATTCCGATCGCCAAGGGCGAAGTAGAACCAGGCAAGCCGACGCTGGTGGGTGGGCCATGGGCCAGCCCGACCCTATGGTGGCCGGACCGACCGAAGATGTATCGCCTGCGCACGACCGTCTCCGTTGATGGGAAGGCGGTCGATGTGAGCGAGATCCCATTTGGGTTCCGGGAGTGGATGACGGATGGGCCGAACTATCGGCTGAACGGGGTGGTTTGGCACGGGTGGGCGGAATTGACCGAAGGGGCGACCCGTGACGAGTGGTTGGCGAACTACCGAAAGTCGGGGCAGCGGTTCGTTCGCATCATGGGCGCCTCCCAGAACGGCGGCGTCAACTGGCACGGCATGCCGTTCGATCAGGCGCTCGACTGGTGCGACGCGAACGGGGTGAACGTCCGCCGATGCGGACCGCTGGACGGCGAGGCAATCGGCTACATGGCGATCAACGACTCGGGCGGGATCAACCGAGAGCTGCTTGAGAACGTGCGGAATCAGGTGGTGGCGCAGGTGCGCGGGGAGCGGAATCACCCCAGCATCAACATGTGGTCGGTGGAAAACGAGTGGCTTTACATCAACTGCATCAACCTGTACGGCAACTTGATGGACGACTTCGAGGCGGACATGTCGAAGACCCTTGCCGCCGTTCAGGCGGCGGATCCGACTCGCCTGGCGATGACGGACGGGGGGGGCTCGGGCAAGCTAAACCAGTTCCCCGTTCATGGGGACCATTACGTGTACACGAATGAGCCGAACGACTATCCGTCGCTCGCTTATTCGCCCCAGCCGAACGGCGGCGGCCGAGGGCGATGGACCTGGGATGCCAAGCGTCCTCGCTATGCAGGTGAGGACTTCTATGCCACGGGCATAAACCCGGCGGACTATGCGTGGATTCAGGGCGAGGAGGCGTTTGGCGGGAAGACGGAGGCGCATCGAGGCATCGCGCAGGTTCAGCGAATGATCACCGAAGGGTATCGGTGGGGCGCGGCATTTACGGCTTGGCACCTTTGGGTTGGGGACGAGGGGAAGCAGTACAACGACAAGTACATCGCGAACGCGGAGCGGGCAGTGTTGGTGAGGGAGCAGGATTCGGCTTTTGCTTCGGGATCGACGGTGACACGGACGTTTGGTGTCTTCAACGATTCTCGCTTCGAAGATCCCCTCACGGTGGATTGGATTCTCACCGTGAATGCGAAGGCGGTGAAGGGCACCAAGACCTTGGCGGTGCCTCCGGGCACGAGCAGTAGATTCCCAGTTCAGATGGCGATGCCGGTGGTGGCCGCTCGAGCCTCTGCGCAGTTGGATCTCTCCTTGGTTGCGGGAGGGAAGACGGTCTTCCACGATGTGAAATCGTGGGCGATCTTTCCGAAACCGGTCGCGCCAAAGGCTCTTTTTGCGGTCTATGACCCGGGTGGGTCGCTGGTTACTTACTTCGCCACGGGCAAGGTGGCTTTCCGGCAATTAGCGAGTCTGGCGGCGCTGCCTCAGGACCTGACCACGCTGGTGATCGGCCCCGATGCGCTTACCGAGAAGGAGAGCACGGACCCGGCTTTGGCGGCGTATGCCTTCGATGGTCATCGGGTGGTGGTGTTGGAGCAGAAGAATCCGCTTCGGTATGGCGCGGTGCCGGTGCCCCTAGAAGTGGCAGACGGTGGCGGAGCATTTGGATTTCCGGATGATCCGACCCACCCGGCGATGCATGGGTTGAAGGCGGAGGATTTGCGGGCTTGGGGTGCGGACGCTCGGCTGTACGAGAAGCCTTATCGCAAGCCGGAACGGGGGGCACGATCCCTCGTCGAGGTAGGTCCCCGGCTTGGGCAGTCGGCACTTGTCGAAATGCCAGTCGGGAAAGGCGTGTTGCTTCTCTCGCAGCTCAGCATTGGGAAGAATCTGTCGGGCGCGCCTGAGCAGACGCTACTCGCGAATCTTATCGATCGGGCGGCGAGTTTCAAGCTGATCCAGCGTCCCGTATTGACGGCGATATCTGACCCGGATCTCGCGAAAGCACTTGACGGTATCGCGGTGAAGCACACGGCGGCCGATCCTCTAGTGGCTTTGAAAGGGGATGGAATCGCCGTCGTTTCGGCGACACCGGCGAATCTGAAACTGCTGGCCGCCAACTTGGAGAAGGTCCGGACCTTCACGGCGGCGGGTGGGTCGCTTGTGCTGTACGGGCTTATACCAGATGGCCTTGCCGACTACGACAAGATCGTGGGGGTTGAGCACTTGATCCGGCCGTTCCGGCGGGAGAAAGTGTCGCTCGCCTCGCCCAAGGATTCGCTCTCGCAGGGGATGACCCAGGGGGACGTAGTGTTGTATTCGAGCGAGCGGATGTTCGATTTCAATGCCGACATGTTCGTGGCCGACGACACGTTCTCGTATGTGGTGGATACGGGCGATGTGGCTCCGTTTGCGGCGCTGCCTTCGCCGGACTTCCTCAATACGGTCAACGGGTTCGTGTCTTCCGATGGTTGGAAATACATCTATTCGTTCGATTTGAAGCAGGGATCGCCGTCGATGACGATGACTTACCCGCGCGCGATTCCGTTTAGGGAGCTGACTTGGGTGGGGAATGGGTTCTATCACAAGGTCACCAAGATTGGGCTCTCGTTCGATGGTGGGCCGGTGATTCCGTACGACGTGCAGCCGAACATCGACCCGCAACTCTTGAAGATTGAGCCAGCGCAGACTGCGAAGACGATCAAGCTCTCGATCCTCGATTGGACAAAGAACGATGGGGCGACGAACGATGTGGTGGGGATTGATAACCTCTATCTCTCGGTCAATCGGTCGACCGATTGGTCGCAAAAGGTTCGACCCTTATTGAATGTGGGTGGATTGGTTCGCTACCCGCAAGGGAAGGGTGAGATCGTGCTGGCTAACCTGCTATTCAAGGAGAAGGAGGCGGTGCCGGAGAATGCGGGCAAGAAGCGCGCGATCTTGGCGGCGATACTTCGGAACCTGAATGCCTCGTTCTCGGGCGGGTCGAACATGGTTGTGCCCGGCGCATCGGGCATTTCGTACACCCCGATTAGTTTGGCCGGAAAGGCGACCGCCTTTCGCAATGAGCGCGGGTGGTTTGGGGATGCAAAGCAAACGATGGCCGCGCTGCCGACGGGGCGGCAAACCTTTGGAGGGGTGGCGTTCGATGTGTATGATTTCCCGACATCTCCAGTGCCTACGGCAGTTGTTCTGGGAGCGCAAGGGGTGCCGGGCAAGTTGTCGGATCACGTGGACGGAATCAAGGTTGGGGGGAAGGCGAAGGCGTTATTCTTCTTGCACACGGCTCGATTGGACCAGCGCATGGACGACCGAGAACAGCGAGAAGGGAAGCGGTATGAGATGGCCCGATACGTGGTGACCTACGCGGATGGAACGGTGGTGAAGGTGCCGATCATCGCTGAGCGGGATATCGACGACTTTCGGCAGAAGTTGCCGCACGACCTTCCGGGGGCGAGGTTGGCTTGGTCGCATCCGTTTGCGGAGGGTGATCTGTCAGCGACGGCGTATCTGATGCAGTGGGCGAATCCGCGGCCAGACGTCGCGATCGCAACGATTGGTTTGGAGTACGGGGCGGACCGTCGCGGAGTGCCGGCGTTGTTGGCGGTGACGGCGGCGAATTAGTAGCGTTGGCGTCCCGCCGACGACTGGGACATTGAAAATTGCCTCCGGATCGTCGGCGGGGACGCCAACGCTACAGCAAAAAGGAGCAAACTAGGCTCACTTAATATGATCTATTCCGGAGAAGCACTTCGCGCCGTGGCGATGCCGCTCGGCGGTCTCGGTACTGGCAATTTGGCCCTCAAGGGCGATGGCAGCCTTGTTCAGTGGCAGATCAGCAATAGGATCGACCACAAGGCCTATGTGCCGCATTCCTTCTTCGGGATTTCTTGGGGATACAACACGGGTCGGGTGCTTATTTCGGATGAGTTGTGGGGCAGCGAGATCTCGGATCCGAAGACTTCTAATGACCACGTCGTTCCGTCGGAGCTAAAGGTTTGGGCAAGTGGGTTGCCGTTGGTGCGCGTGGCTTCCTACGAAGGGCAATACCCGGCCTCGAAGATCACCTACGACGCGGGGGCGGACTGCCCGTTCTCGATCACGATGACCGCCTGGTCTCCAATGGTGCCCGAGAATCCTGACGACAGTGGCTGGCCGGTGGCGGTGTTCGATTTCGAGATCACAAATAGGGGCGACAAGAAGTATCCGGCGCGCCTCTTGGCCACGCTCCAGAACATTACGGGATGGAACGGGATTAGCGTCATCAATGGACGGCAGAATCCGGGATACGGGGGCAATCGCAACCATGCGGATCGTATCGGGGGAGTCCGTGCGGTGACCCTAGGCAATGCCAGCCTGGCGGAAGACGATCCAAGCAACGGAGAGCAGGCGCTCCTGATCACGGGGGAGAAGGTCACACTCATTCCGCAGTGGGCGAAGGTTGAAGAGCTTTGGCCGCGATTTCTGAATGCCCACAACCTGGAGGATGCCAACTACTCGGGGGCGAGCGAACCGGGCGCTACCTGGAACTCGGCAGCGGTTTCGGAGGTGATGATCGAGCCGGGACAGACAGTTAAGATCACGGTTGTCCATGCGTGGCACTTTCCGAATCGGTATGTCGACTATGACCAGTGGGTGCCTCATGTGCCGAAGGACAAGAGCCGCTTTTACTTGGGCAACCAGTACGCCAATCGGGGCGGGATGCGGGAGTGGCTGTCGAGCTTCATGCCTCGACTTGAAGAACTCCGGTCCAAGACGCTCGGCTACGTCGCTTCTTTTTATGGACAGAACCTGCCGGCCGCCGTGCTCGACGCGGTGGGGTCGAATGTGGGCAACCTTCGGACGAACATCTGCATGTGGACCGAGAACGGTAAGTTTCACGGTTTCGAGGGTGGGCATGGGGTGAGTACCTGGCTCGGTGATTGCGCGAACGGCGGTTGCTGTCCCATGGATTGCACCCATGTGTGGAACTACGAGCAGACGTTGGTTCAACTGTGGCCATCGCTTTTCCGAACGATGCGGGACACCGAATGGAAGGTCAATCAGCATCCGAAGGGTTACATTCCGCACCGAACGATCCTGCCCATTTACATGCCGCCGCTGTGGGAGCGGTCGATCGGTGGCCCCGAAAACCCTGCGCTTGACGGCTTGTGCGCGGAGATCCTGAAGACGTATCAGTATTTGCAGCGGACGGGCGACCGGGAATGGCTGGACGGCATTTTGCCGAAGCTGAAGGCAGCTCTCGGTCACATTTGGCGGCAGCACGACGACCAGGGCGACGGGATGATACGAGGGGAGCAGCCGAACACTTACGATATCCATCTTTATGGTCCGAACACCTACATGGGCACTCAGTATCTGGCTGCGCTACGGGCAGCCGAAGAGATGCTGAAGTTGTACGGCGATGGCGACGCGAGTGAGTGTCGAAGGCGTTTCGAATCTGGCTCTAAGCTTTACGACGAGACGTGCTGGAACGGCAACTACTATGTTCAGCGCATTCCTGAGGGGCTGACGGAGCCGTATCAGTTCGGCGAGGGTTGCGTGGCCGACCAGCTCTTGGGGCAGTTTTGGGCGGATGACCTAGGGCTGGGTTCGCTGTTGCCGGACGATCACATCGAAGCGGCTCTGAAGTCGGTGTTTCGTCTCAACTTCCGAAACGACTTCGTGGGCTTCAAGCAGACGCCTAGGGTGTATGCCGCAGATCACGACAAAGGGTTGCTCAACGGCAGCTATGAGCCGCACCAGAGGCCAGAGGTGCCGCTGCTTTACTCGGACGAGGTTTGGCCCGGAGTGGAGTATCTGTATGCGGCTCTCTGCATCCACCGCGGACTTGTGGATGAGGCACTGACGGTGGTCGAGGCGACGCGAGGTCGCTATGACGGCAAGATTCGCAACCCGTTCAATGAGGTGGAGTGTGGCGACCACTATATTCGCTCGTTGGCAGGATGGGCGATTTTGGATGCGCTACACGGAGTCCGGTATTCGGCGCATGACAAGATGCTGCATTTGCCGACTAAGTCGCGTTTGTCCTCATTGAGCGCGGTCCTTAGGACGGCATTTGGCCCGTTGGAGATATCTATCGAGGACCGCAAAGGGACGATCACCGCGTCGGACGGGCCGGTGGAGGTGGACAAGACTTCTACCGGTGATGGCCCATTTGTGCTTGAGCCAGGCAAGCCTTACACGTTCGCGGTAGGGAAATGACCGCTCGGTATTGAACCTGTTATAGTTGTGCTTATGTCGCAATTTAATGGCCTGGGACTCCACCTCGGCAACTTGTCGAGACTCTCCCGGGCCAAGACCCGCTCGATCTCGCCGGAAAACTTCACCGGCGAACCCGGAAAGGGTGGAATGGCGACGAGCGGCACGGGCGAACGGTGCGCTCGCGACTTGGGCCAGGGTTGGAAGATTTCGCCGAGCGTCCGGATTCCTTCGGGAACCACGTTTGAGATTGCGAACATCGAGGGGCCGGGCGCGATTCAGCAGATCTGGATGACCCCCACCGGCTTGTGGCGCGACTCGATCATTCGGTTTTATTGGGACGATGAGGAGACTCCGTCGGTCGAGTGTCCGGTTGGTGACTTCTTCGCCAGTGGCTGGGGACGATACTCAAAGGTCACTTCGCTGGCGATCTGCGTGAACCCGGGGAGTGCGTTCAACTGCTATTGGGAGATGCCTTTCCGCAAGCGCTGTCGCATCACGATGGAGAGCCGTGGCGACGACATGACGCTGTACTACCAGGTGAACTACACGCTCACCGAGGTTCCCGAGGATGCGGCTTACTTCCACGCACAGTTTCGGCGAACGAACCCGCTTCCGTACAAAGAGGACTACACGATCGTCGATGGCATCAAGGGCCAGGGCCATTTCGTGGGCGTGTATATGGCCTGGGGCGTGAACAACAACAACTGGTGGGGCGAGGGCGAGATCAAGTTCTTTATGGACGGTGACGGCAAGTATCCGACCATCTGCGGGACGGGTACGGAGGACTACTTCTGCGGGTCATACGACTTCGACGTCACCATCAAAGATCCTTCGGGCGCGGAGCGAACCGAATACTCGGAATTCAATACGCCCTATGCAGGTATGCCGCAGGTGCTTCGGGGCGACGGTCACTACTCGGTTCAGCAGCGCTTTGGGCTGTATCGGTGGCACATCATGGACCCGGTGCGGTTTGACCAGGATTTGCGAGTGACGATGCAGGCCCTGGGCTGGCGCTCAGGCGGGAGGTATCTGCCGTTGCAGGACGATATTGCTTCGGTGGCCTTCTGGTACCAGGCGGAGCCACACGCGCCGTTCCCGGCGCTTCCGGACCGGGACTACTTAGAAGTTATCTAGCTGTGATCGGGTGTAGGACGTAGACCAAGACTCCGGCGGTGTCGCCGAGTTTTGATTCTGAGTGACACGAGAGGCAACGCTTGTCGGTGAATTTGATCGGCCTCGCCGCCCAAAGCCATTTGCCATGGGTCGCATCCGCGGTGCCCGACTTCGAATCAAGCGCCTCTTTGGCGAGCTTGAGCGCCTGGGCACCCGACGGGAAAGTCTTGGGGTTGACTCCGGGAATGGGGGCGTCCCATCCGACGTGTCCGCTTAGCTGGGCGGTCTCCGCGGTGAGCCTGTGGGTCTTGTTTCCGAAGAGATAGTCCCAGTTGCGCCAGCCCTTGATTGCCTTCATCGCAGCTTCTCGGCTCTTGTCGTGTCCCAGCTCGGCTCCCATGATGCCATGGCCACCCTGAAGCAGTTCGAAGCGATCCATCCGGCCGATGCCCAACATACCCGGCTCCTTGACCACGCGCGTTTTCCCTTTCGCGTCGGTGATTCGGAATTTCCTGGGCTTGGTGAGCTCGAAATCGTGGAACACGGCTTGGTAGTGGTCGTCGATTGCCTTGACCGCGTCGCCGCCCTTGACGGCGTGGGTGCCGGTGAGCACGAGGCTGGCGACGACGGCGGTGAGGGAAGCAAGTTTCAGTTGCACGACCATAGCATGAATTGGACGTGGATGGGTGGTTGGGCGTTTCGGGGAAAAGAGGTGTTGGGTGTTGGGGCGGATGGGAGCCGCTCCGCGGCGGTGAAAAGCGCTGTCAGGCCAGCGCAGTCCCACATAGCTTTCTGCCCTAACGCCCAAGACGTCGGCATTTCCGGATCATCGGCTTCTCGCCTGCTGATCGTGAAACTGTCGGCGTCCGCCCCTCACCCCTGGCCCTCTCCCCCGGAGAGGAGAGGGGTTCTGAAGCTAAATTAAATGGTTATGTCCCCAACCCCTTCGTTCCTCAGGGCCTTGGGCAAGAGGAACCATCTCCGGAACCCCAAATGGGGCTAAGGTAGGAAAGATGACCTTCCGAATCCTGACCTTAGCAGCGTTGCTATTCCTTGTTGGACGGATTTTGTTCGTCGCATCCCCGATTCCGCTTGCCAAGAAGGGGACGGTGTGGATTGAGTTGAGTGTTTGGGGGATGCCGTTTGAGAACGCTTTGTACACCGACGTGTATATCCCCGAGTTCGAGCGGCAGAACCCGGGGATCAAGGTTCGGTTTCACCACTTCGAGGATTATGGCAACCGCGTATTGTTGAGTCATGCAGGGGGAATAGCTCCGGATGTGATGCGCGAGGGGTACGCGTCGGGCGAGACTTGGACCCGGCGCGGTCTGAATCTGCCCCTGAACAAGTTCATTGATGGGTCCGATGGGATCGACCGGAAAGACTTCATCCCGGTGCTTTGGGATGGGCTGAAGTATCAGGGAGAGACTTATGGGGTGCCTCAGGACATCAACATCATGGGGCTCTACTACAACAAGGACCTCTTCGATAAGGCGGGACTCGGATATCCGAACGCGAACTGGACTTGGAAGGACCTGAAGAACGCGGTAGACAAGCTGACCATCGACAAAGACCGCGACGGGCATCCTGAGCAGAAGGGTCTCGAGATGGCTTGGAATGCGGGCACCTACGAGCCGTTCCTGTATCAGGCGGGCGGGAAGATGTGGGATGGCGACAAGGTGGTCTTCGATTCGGCTGAGGGCGTTGAGGCGCTGAAGTATTACCGGACCTTGATGACGAGCTACAACCTCGTTCGGTCTACCGAGAATCGGGGCGGATTGGGTCCGGACAAGTTCTTTCAGAACGGGAACGTGGCGATGTATATCGACGGGAGCTGGGAGACTCCTTCGATCTGCAAAGGGGCGCCAAACTTGCGCTTTGGCGTATCCGTGCTACCACGTGGGCTGAAACCGATGTCGGTGAGTGGGTCGTGCGTTTGGGGGATTGATCGGGACACGAAGCATCCCGAGGAGTCTTGGAAGTTGGTGAAGTTTCTCAGCAGCACCTGGGCGCTCAAGAAGTATTGGCAGACTCTTTGGGTTGCGCCTCCTGCGCGGTGGTCGGCATTGCGGTCGCCGGAGTTTCGAGATGTGACGGGGATTCCGGGGCAGGTACCAGGAGTGACAACGCCGGAGGAGTTTGAGGCGAAGTGCGCTTGGATCCCTTTGGTGCTTGAAAACGGTTGGACGACCCTGGAGTACGCGAGCCCATATTCCGACCGAGTGGGTGCCCGGCTCAATAAGGGGATTGATGAGGTGCTGCTCCAGCACCGAGATCCCGCGGCGGCGCTGAAGGATGCGGCGAAGGACGCCAATGCGGATATTGCGGAGTCGAAACGGGGCGACTCGAAATGAATCGGCGGGCGAGCTACGGCTGGGAATTCATCGCGCCAGCGCTTTTGCTTATCGCCACCTTCGTGGTGATCCCCTGCGTTTGGGGGATCTGCATGAGCTTCGCTCACTACGATGCGATTGCGCCGGCAAGGTTTGTGGGTGCGGACAACTTTAAGCGGCTTGTTGCCGACCCGATGGTGCCGCTGACGCTTAAGCGCACCGCGCTTTACGTGGTGTACAGCTTGCCGACGGGAATTGTGGCAGGGCTGCTGGTTGCGCTAGCTTTGAACGCGAAGTGGTTTCGGGGGCGGGACGTTGTTCGGGGCTTGTACTTCTTGCCTAACGTCACGAGTCTTGCGGCGGTGGCGTTTGTGTGGCAGTGGCTGATGAACCCCGAGTTCGGGATCTTGAATGGGGTGCTGCACAAGGTCGGGCTTCCGACGATGGGCTGGTTGAGCGACCCGAATATGGCGATGCCTTCGGTAGCCTTGGTCGGGGTTTGGCAGGGGCTCGGGTTTACGATCCTGATCTATCTGTCTGGGCTGCGTAGCATCCCCGAAGAAGTCCATGAGGCGGCTCGGATCGATGGAGCGGGAGCGTGGCCCACGTTTCGCCACATCACCTGGCCATTGCTTACGCCGACCACGATGTTCCTCACGATCATGGGGATCATTGGCGGGTTTCAGGTCTTCCAGAGCGTGTTCATCATGTCGGGCGGCGGCCCGCTCGACGCCACTCGGGTCTATCTGTTCTATATCTTTCAAACCGCTTTCCAGAATCTGGAATTTGGATATGCCTCCGCGATGGCGGTGCTGCTGTTCGCCATCGTGATGGCGCTGACCGCAGTGCAATGGATGTTCTACGGTCGGAGGCTGAGCACTTGGCAGTAAAGCTTGCGCGGCTTTTGGTTTGGGCGGTGGTGGTGATCGGCGCTCTCGGGATGCTTGTGCCGTTCATCTGGATGGTGCTGACTTCGTTGCGCACAGACGCCGAAGCGTTTGCGGTGCCGCCGAAGATCCTCACCCATCCTCAGTGGCACAACTGGGTGGATGCGTGGGGAATCGCTCCGTTTGGGCGGTTCTTTTTCAATAGCTCGGTTGTCGCGATCTCGGTAACGATTGGGAGTCTGACCCTGAACTCCCTGGCTGCTTTTGGCTTTGCCAAATACAATTTCAAAGGGCGTAACATTCTCTTTTTAGGACTGCTCGGGACGCTGATGATTCCGTTTCAAGTGACAATGATCCCCAGCTTCCTTTTGCTCAAGCAACTGGCTTGGCTGGATAGTTATCCAGGGCTGATCGTTCCGGGGCTGGCCAGTGCGTTCGGGATCTTCTTTCTCCGGCAGACGATGATTACGGTTCCCGACGAGTACATGGATGCAGCCCGGCTCGATGGGGCTTCCGAGTACGTCATCTATCGAAAGGTGATGCTTCCACTTGTGAAGCCTGCGATCGCTACCCTCGCGGTGTTTACATTCCTCGGAGCGTGGAACGACTTCCTCGGGCCGTTGATTGTCGTGAAGAGCGACGAGATGCGGACGTTGCCGCTTGCGATCTCAGCACTTTCGGCGGGGCACTATGTGATGAGTTGGCCGCTGTTGATGGCAGGGGCATCCTTCGTGGTGATCCCGGTTCTGATTGTTTATATGGTCGCCCAGCGGTATTTCGTTGAAGGGATTGCGTTGGGCGGTATTAAGGGTTAGAAGGCGTGAAGTGAATCGCAACGCCGCCCGCGATGGCGAGGTGAAGGGTGAGTGATTTGGATCGCAGGACGGTTGTTTTTGAGATTCGGAGCTCTTTCTCGACCTTGCCATCTGACCAAGTGGTTGCGGCGTAGGTGCCTTTGTCCAGGAAGTTGAGAGGGACTTTGAGGGTCCGCGGAGAGGCGTCAGTCATGGCGCCGAGATACCAATCTCTTCCTTTTCGGCGGGCAATAACCAAGAACTTACCGACCTCGCCCTCAATCGCTCGTGTTTCATCCCACGTCGTGGGAACTCGGGCGATGAAATCCAGCCCGCGTTGCCCTTCATACACGGCCGGACTATCGGCCACCATTGGCAAAGCTCCCTCGTAGACGACGTAGCGGGCCAATTGACGAGCACGAGTGCCGATCGTCATCGGGGCTTTGTCTACGGGGTGGAAGTCCTTTTGAGACACGTTCCGAAACGAACCAGAGTGGAAGTCGACGGGGCCGGCAAGCATTCGGACGAAGGGAACGGTCAACTCGTGCTTGGGCGAGACGCCGTTGGCCTCCCATTTGTCATATTCCAGATTGCGGGCAGCCTCGAGCGTCATCAGGTTCGGATAGGTTCTGCCGAGGCCGGTCGGTTTATATAAGTTGTGGAGAGTAACGGTTAGGTGGCATTGGGCGGCAAGCTCAACGATTCGGTGGACGAGGTTGACGGTCTCCTGATCGTCGTGATCGAAGAAATCGACCATTACCCCTTCGATACCCATCTTCTCGTAAATGGGAAAAGCTCGCTCCATTTGAGCCTTTGCAGCGGCCGAATTCATCCACAGCCTAATCCCCACCCCTTTCTTTTTCGCATAGCGGAGAACCTCGGGAAGGTCGAGACCGGGCAGGGATTTGGTGATGTCTGCCCCCTCGTATGGAACGATCGGTCCTCCGTACCACGCGATATTATCGATCCCGTCGAGGGAATGGTAGGGGATGCGGTTCTTGGCACAGAAGTCGATGTACCACTCGTGGGTTGCCGTATTGAGGCCCCCAGTAAACGTCTGGACGCCGACGTTGTAGCCATTCCACCAGGGAAAGGTCGTCTTGCCTGGATGAATCCATGACGTGTCTTTGATGGCGCACGGGGGATTTAGGTTGGCGACGATGTTCGATTCGATGAGCCGCTCGGGTCGTCGGCCGAGCATCACGACACGCCAAGGGGTTCGGTGAGGAAGGCTGGACTTGACGGCGAGGCCGCTGCCATCGGGGCGCGGAGAAAGGTGGCCGACCAGCGCACCCTTCGTGGGCAGAAAGTAGAGACCGGCGTAGTCGGTGAGATCGGCTTCCGTGAAGGCCATGCTGACCTTTGGGTACTGAAGCAGGAGTGGGAAGCCCACGATGGTTCCGTCCTTGATCGCGGCCAATTTGCTGTACTGATAATATTCTTCGTAGGGGGTGTGGAAGCTGTGGAGGGGGAGAGTGAACGCATCCGGGTTGCCGGACGGGATGAATTCGGTGCTCTCTTCTTTTACATTGAAACTGGCTAACGATGTTTGCTTCGGGACCAGATATCGGTAGGCAAGACCGTCGTCGTATACGCGGACGATGAGTTCGATCTTGCGATGGGAACCTTCCTTTTCTTGCAGTAAGAAGGTTGCCTCGTTAAAGCGGTTTCTGACGACGCTGGCTTTACCAGTGATCGACGAGTATTGCTCATCGACGGAACGGCGGGTCACCGACTTCACTCCAAATCCGGAGTTGAGCGGACCGGTTTCCATCTGTAACCCCATGCGGCGAATCGAAAGGATGGGCGAGTTCTCGAAGGAGACGGTCATACCCGGAGCGCCATCGGTAGCGATTCGAAGACTCGCGGACACGTTCCCGTGGGGGGAGGCCAAGGACCCAATCGAAGAGGCAAGAGCGAGGAACGCAAACACACTCCATTATCTCAGGGCGAATAAGGAAGAGATGAGCTTTTGATGAATGTCTCTTGTTTAACATTAAACACCTGTCGTAGAATGGGGGCAAGCAGATTTTAGTTTAATGATAAACCACGAGCGTGAGAAGGGGCAGGCGAAGCTACAGGACGTCGCCGATCGGGCGGGAGTTAGCCTGATGACGGTGTCCCTTGCTTTGCGTGGACCCACGAAGCGGATGTCGCCTGGCACTCGTGAGCGAGTCCTTGAGGCGGCTCGTGAACTGCGCTATCAACCCAACGCTCGTGCAAGGGCTTTTCGGCTCGGGCGCACCAACGTTATCGGCATGTACGCGGGATACGGGTACATCAACGTCCGATCGCCGTTCTTCACCGAGATCGTGAGCGGTCTGCAAGAAGGTTGTGAGGCGGTTCGGAAGGACCTGCTGCTGCACGGCATGTTTCATGGCACCGCGCCTGAGGACATCCATCTCGAACTCATCGACGGACGCATCGACGGCCTTATCGTCACGATGCCGCCGAACGACCCGCTGGGGACGAAACTGCTCAAGTCGGGCCTCCCCACGGTAGCCGTCTCGGACGCAATTGATGGAATGCCGTGCATCACGGTGGACGACGCGGGCGGGATGCGGGACATCGTTTCGCACCTCCGCGAGCGCGGTCACCGGCGAGTTGAATTTGTCTTGAGTCCGGCCCAACCGGAGTCCGCCCTTCGGCGACGCGATCAGTTCTTGAAGAGCAGTTCCGAGGCTGGGATTGAGGCGAGCGTCACCACGATCGAAGAGGACTCGGCGGTCAATGGACTCGTGGCGGGCGCGAAAGGGCGTGGGGTCACTGCCTTTGCGTGTTGGAACGACGTAGTGGCCCGGTACATGGTTGCGGCGGCCCTCGATCAGAAGCTGAGGGTTCCCGACGATCTGGCCATCACGGGATTCGACGGTTGCCCCACCCCATTTGCCGACTCTTTTCCCCTCACGACGGTTGTCGCTCCGTGGGCGGAAGCGGCGAGGGAAGCGGTGCACCGCTTGGACGCCCTTCTTCGGGACGAGCCAATCGCGCTTCATACCGAGTTCCCGGTGCGGTTCTCCATCGGGGTTACCACTTAGTTTTATTTGCCATTCATCTCAACCATCTACAGGACATCTTGCAATGAAGCGAAAAGCCTTTACTCTCATCGAACTCTTAGTTGTGATTGCGATCATCGCGATCCTCGCCGCCATTCTGTTCCCCGTCTTTGCCCAGGCCAAGGTTGCCGCGAAGAAGACGTCGGACCTGTCGAACCTTAAGCAAGTCGGCCTCGCCGGCCTGATCTACGCTGGGGACAACGACGACAACTACAACCCGGTCGGCTCCGGCACCAATTGTCCGGCTCCCGAGACCGCGACTTGGGACGTGTGGCAAGCCTTGGTGCTGCCTTATACCAAGAGCGGCGAGATCTTCCTCTCGCCCGGCGCAAAGGCAAAGGACGATCTTTGGGGCACCGATTGGTACTGCAAGGCCCACCTTGGAAGCATGGTGATCAAGGGCGACTTCTATGTCTCGTACGTTCAGAACAACTTTGAGACCTGGAGCTGGGGTGCGGGCACGACTTGGACGGACGGGAATGCGAACCACTACGGATTCCGATACGACCAGGGCAATGTCATCTCTCAGACTCAGGTTGAGGACATCTCCGGGACGATCCGGATCATCGACGGGATCTATACCGAGATCGCTTGGGAGCCCTATACCGACTACGCCCGAGCCAATAACAACCTTGGAAACGGAAACGTGACCTACGTTGGCAAGGACTGGTCGGCGACTACGGCGGACAAGGGTGGCTACTTCGGAGAGCGGTTGAACGTTGCCTATTCGGACGGCCACGCCGCGAGTCTTAAGTGGGGCAGCACGCGGCCGTACATGTGGTCGATTCAGGACGATAAGGACAAATGGATCAACCCCGGCATCGTCAAGTGAAGAAGCTCTGGCCGATTCTTGCTTTACTCATCGCGGGCTGCTCGAAGGGCAGCGATGGTCCGGGCGACACGGTGCCCGGACCGCCGCGAAGCATGGTTGAGAAAGGTTCACAGCCTCCGACGGGCGGTGGTCCGCCCGCGCGGGCTAAATAGGATTTGGTCGGCCCGTCGGGCGTAGCCGACGCCTACACGCTTCGCGTGGACAGGAGTCTCAGGGTTACCGGTGCGGGCGACCATCTCTGGTCGGTTTCTTCTTCGCGATCCATCTCTTCGGCGATGTCCGCCCAGGCCACCTCTCGGGCGAGCAGGTTGAGAACGGGGAATGCGTTGAGCTGGATCTCCCTTTGTTCGCGCATGGTAAGGACAGGACGCAAGAGGGTGGGCGAAAGGATCCCTGCGTTTTAGGGCACGCGAAGCACCCGCACTCCTCGCTCGCGAAGGTGAGGCTCCAGCCGTTCCGCTAGCTGGGGGAGGTTGTGGCTGGGGACCATGGGATAGAGGTGATGCTCTAAGTGGAAGGCGAGCGGTCGGAAGAGCCTCGGGATGAGGCGGCCGCGAAGAGTCCAGGCTTGGCTTACCTTTGAGTCCCCGAAGTGTCGGTGGGGAAGATGGACCGCGAAGAGCGGATAGAACCAGCTTGAGATCGCGACGGCGATGAAGTAGGCGAGGGGCGCAGTCGTGTATCCCCGGACGAGAAGGGCAAACGCCAGGAAGGCGAACGGGAGAATTGCCTCGATAGCGAGCCATCTCCTTTGCGCGGGCTTGCCGTTTGCCTTTCGCCATGCCCACATCCAGAGTCTCGGGAGGAAGGTCGGGCCTTCGAGGAGTACGCGCCAGATGGGTAGGTGGGCGGCTTCGCCTTCTAGGTCCTCGTGGGAGGGGAAGATTCGGTGGTGCTCCAGGTGAGTAAGGCGGTATGCGTGGCCGCTTTCGAGGATGGGGGCACCGAGGAGGAAGAGGAGCCATTCGGATTCGCGCCTTTTGATTCCGAGGCTTCCGTGAACGACGTCGTGGGTGGAGGTCGAGCTTGCAGAGAAAGCCATGAGGAGGCTCAGGGCGCTGAGCCAGTAGAGGTTCAGGTGCCAGGCGAGCATGAAGCCGGCCGCCCATAGGAAGGGCATCCCTATCGGTTGCCACCTTTGCCAGCGGGTCGTGGTGAGGAGATCCGTTCCCAGCTCTTCGATTCTCGGTAAGCCTTCTCTCATGTACTTTCAATTATAATTGAAAGTTGTGAAAACTGAAGTTTGGTCGGGACCATTGGGCGGCTGGGCAGGGTTGGTTTCGAGGTCCCGATCCTTTTTGGGGATGATCTGAGGAGTACTCAACCCCGGTCGAAAAGTGGTTACACCCTCTCCCCCACGGCTCCCCCTTCGGAAAGGGGAACCATCTCCGGAGGGCTATATACGCGTAGACTTGGATATGGATTCGGTTTGGCGTGTCGAGGTGCTGGGCACGTTCCAGGCTACGAGTCGCGACACGACCGTCTCCAAATTTCGCACCCGGCGAGTGTCTTCGCTTCTGGCGTTCCTTGCGCTCCACCCCGATCGTTCGTTTACACGCGACGAGCTTGCCGAGATGCTTTGGCCGGACTCGGACCCGCAGGTTTCGCGACGTAACTTGCGGCAGGCGCTGCTTTCGCTACGGCATGTTCTCGAGCCACCTCCGATTCCGGCGAGATCGATCTTGATCTCTGAGCAGTCTCGGATTCGTTTGAATTCGAATGCGGTTTCCACGGATGCGGCGGAACTTCATCGGTTGGTTCAAAGGTGGAGATCTGGTGGGGATGTTCTGGCGCTAACCAAGGCGGTCGACCTTTACAAGGGAGAGTTGCTTCCCGGCTTCGACGACGCTTGGGTATTCAATGCTCGGCTGGACCTTGAGGACGCCTACCTATCTGCGCTCGTTGGGCTCCGTGAAGCGGGCGAGATGGGGGAGGGTGGGAAGTATCTGCGGGCCTTGATTGCTATTCATCCACCAGACGAAGGCCTTCAGGTGGAGTTGATGCGGCACTATATCGGCGTTGGGCAGCCGGGCCTTGCCGTCCGGCAGTTCGATGAGCTGGTGGATGCGGTGGCACAGGTCGGTTCCGAGCCGAGCGAAATCGCGCTGGACCTGTTGGAGAAGGCTCGCCGGTTGGCGGAAAATCCGCCGCGTCGGACGGTATTGCCGACGGGGGTAGGGGGCCCTGAAGAAGAGAGGGTTTCGTTGCCGCTACAGGCAACTCGGCTATTTGGCCGGCAGATCGAGATCGCGGCGATCGTCGATCACTTCACGTGTGCCCGATCTCGACTTCTGACGATCCTTGGTCCGGCGGGGACGGGGAAGACGCGATTGTCGGTGGAGGCGAGTCGAGCGCTGGCGGAGAATTCGGAGTGGCGGATCTGGTTCGTGCCGTTGGCGGACATCGACAGCCCTTCGCTCTTATTCGACCGGATACTGGATACGGTAAGGCCCAAGCGTCGAGGAAGTGGAGAGCCTTTGGCGCAATTGGTGGCCGCCCTGGATCGGTCGAATACCCTGGTCATCCTCGACAATTTCGAGCACCTGATGGACTTGGGGGCGGACCAGGTGCGGCGGTTGCTGGATTCGGTGCCGCAGGTGATGTGCCTGGTTACTTCTCGGCAGAGCTTGAAGCTGGAAAACGAGACAGAGTTCTCGCTTTCTCCACTGTCGATCCCTTCACCGGAAGAGTCCTCGGCGGATCGGCTTGCGGTCTATCCGAGTATCCAATTGTTTGTCGACCGGTGTCAGGCGATCCGACCCGATTTCCAACTAACGACCAAGAATGCGCGGTATCTGTCGGTGATATGTATGCGTTTGGAGGGGATTCCTCTTGCAATCGAGATCGCGGCGGGCCTTTCGAACGCCTTCACTCCGGCTCAGATGCTCGGGCATCTGGAGAATCGATTGGAGGTACTAACGAGTCGGCGACGTGACATCACGCCTCGTCACCGCAGCCTGCGGGCGGCAATCGACTATAGCTATGCGTTCCTTTCGCCCGAGTTGCAGATGTTCTTCGCATCGCTCTCGGTGTTTCGGGGTGGCTTTACGGAGGCGGCTTCTTCTGAGATCTGCGGGGTGACCCACGGCCTAAATCTGCTTCTCGACTTGCAGGAGCGCTCGTTTATCGGTGCGGAGGAAAACGGGATTGAGGGTGCCGCGCCTCGATATCGGATGCTTGAGATCTTCCGCGAATATGGGGAGGAAGTTCTCGACTCGGAGGAGCAGGAATCGTTGCGGGCGAAGCATGCGGCCCACTACTTGGCGGCTTGCCAGCCCGACTCGGCGGCGAATCTCGCCGAGGAGAGAGCGCGGCTTCATGTGGCGATCGAGGCGGACTACAACAATCTGCTGGCCGCGCTCGAGTTCTTCATCCATCGTGGCCAATTGATCAACGCGATTCGGCTGGTGACCGGGCTCTCAACGATTTGGGATGTGCGCGGCACGAAGAGTGTGGAGCAGCGCTACATCCGGTTCATTTCGCGGATGCCGGAAATCGAAGCGGTTCCGCCAGCAGATCGTATCCAGTTGCTCCGCGCTTTGGGGACGACTTACTTGCGCGATTCGGATTTCCGCTCCGCTTTTCAAGCTTGCGAAGAAGGGCTCCAGGTGGCTCTTGCCACGGGGGACCGGGACCTGATCGCGACGTCGACTTTTGGGATGGCGCTATGTGCCGGCTACTTAGGCGAGGCGGCTCGGTGTCTCTCGCTTTGCCAACAGGTCCTTGAGAACGCTTCACCAACAAATGGGGTTCTGCTTGAGCGAACGTACGTGAGCATCGGAAGCGCTCATTGGAGCCAGGACTCACTGGCCGAGGCGGAAGTTGCGTTCTTGAAGGCGAAGGAAGTCTCGGCGGAGTTTCGAGATGGCGAAGCGGACCCACTGATTCTCGTTCATCTGTCGGGGGTGTATCTGGATCAGGGTCGCGCGGACGACGCGATGAGCATGGCCAGCGAGGCGGTGCGGCAGAGCTTGCGGGTTCGGAACGACATCAGTCTTGCCGCGGCGCATGCGCAGGTGGCGCGTTACCAGCGCTCGGCGGGGAATCTGGCGGATGCGCTTGCAAGCAGTCGAGAAGGGTTGGCGAAGTGCCAGTCGCTCGGCATTGCGATCATCTCGCTGGAGCTTCTTCGGGGGCACGGGTTGCTTTTGGCTGAGCTTGGGTCCTTCGAGATGGCGGCGGTGTTGTTGGCGGTGACCCGGTCACTTGAGGCGACTGAGCGGTCAAGCGAGAAGCGGGATCGGGAGGTTGCGTTGGAGCGGGTTCGGGCGGGGCTTTCGGGTGGGGCTTTTGAGCGGGCTTGGGCGTGGGGGTTGGGGATGGAGTTGGAGGACGCTTTGAAGTTGGTGCTGGCGGCACAGCTTTAGGATCGCTGACCGGAGACCGCTCCGCGGTCGTGAAAAGCGCGGTCAGGCCCGCGCAGTCCCACATGATCTGTCGGAGATCGAGGGTGCTGATGGACTGTTGACGTTTGGTTGACGGCCCCCATGTAGAGTGCTTCATCCGCCCTAGTTTGGAGCTCCTTTCTCATGAAGTCCGTACGCCACGCATTTACTCTTATCGAACTCCTCGTCGTGATCGCGATCATTGCGATCCTTGCCGCGATCCTCTTCCCCGTCTTCGCTCAGGCGAAGGAAGCGGCGAAGAAGACTTCTTGTCTTTCGAACGTCAAGCAGGTCGCCCTCGGCACGTTCATGTATGCCGGCGACTATGAGGACACCGCTCCGCTTGTGCAGACGCTCGACTTTAACGGGCCAATCATGGATCAGCACTACTGGTTTGGCTGCTTCCACGTCGATTTCTCGACGCTCACCGTCACCTTTAAGCCGGAGACGGGGTTGCTTTATCCATATATGAAGAGCCAGCCGATCGTGGGTTGCCCGTCGACCGCGTCGAAGCTTTCGCTGGACAACACCTATCTCTGGACGAGCCCTCCCTTCCACCTCGTGAACTTCAAGAACGTTCCGGTGGGCTATGGCGTGAACTATCGGGTGATGCCTTCGAACGGTCAGGCGGTCAGCATGACGGCAATCGATCGAGCGGCCGAGACAATTCTGCTTGCAGATGGCGCACGACTTACTCAGTCGGGCGGCGTCACGATGAGCGTGAGCGTGGATGGGGTTACCCATGACTCGCCGGACACCTATGCGACGCACACGGGCAAGGCAAATGTTGGCTGGGTCGACGGTCACGCGAAGAGCATGTCGCTTGGCAACCGACCGGATTCTTACTATTCGGACATCTTGACTCGAGATCAGAGCGTTGCCAATCATCTTGGCGATGTGATGAACGGTGCCTACCCGTACGGCAACGAGTGGGAGAACTTCTACTACCGAATCGATAAGCCCTCGAATTAGGGTTCAGGGGTTTACCTGGGCACCGTGAGCCGGGCGCAGGGCACAGGGGGGCCGGAGAGAGACACTTTCTTCGAATCTATGGAGTTCGACCGATCCCTCCGAAACCGCGCCCGGCTCCCTGACTAACAAATGAAACGTAACCCTTTCCTCTTACTCCTTCTCATCTACGGCATCGGCTGCTCATCGGGGGCTAGCCCTAAGGCGACAGCGGATGCTCAGGCACTCAAGTCTCCGGTTCAAAGCGAGTTGGAGAAAAAGCTGAATGCGATGACCCCGGCGGACCGTTCGGCGTATGTTCAAGCACACCCTGACGAGTTCAAGCAGGCTTATGGGCAAGTCGGACACTGACGCAGATTTTTGATTTTTGATTTTTGATTTCCGGAACACCTATGAAACGAACCCTTCCTATTCTTCTGGCGCTCGTCGCGGCGACCGCGTCTTTCGCGGCTGACAAGTACCTCACGATCGGCGATGCGGCACCTTCGCTGAAAACGGCGAAGTGGCTTAAGGGCGAACCCTTGCCTGCTTTCGAGAAAGGGAAGCTCTATGTCGTTGAGTTCTGGGCGACATGGTGCCACCCATGTATCGACAACATTCCTCACCTCACCGAGTTGGCCAAGAAATACGACGGCAAAGTTTCGATCATCGGGATCAGCATCTGGGAGAGCGCGAAGCCGAGCGACGGCGATTTGATGAAGCGGGTCACGACCTTTGTGAAAGACGAGGGCGAGAAGATGGATTACCACGTAGCGGCGGACGACGTGAAGAAGAACACGATTGCCGACACGTACATGAAGGCGGCCAGCGAGGAAGGGATTCCTTGCTCGTTCATCGTGGACAAGGATGGCAAGGTCGCCTGGATCGGCCATCCGGCGAAGATGGAGGAGACCCTCCAGAAGGTGATTGCGGGGACTTGGGACTCTGCGGGCGCTCGCGAAAAGCGCGAAGTCGAGCAGAAGGTGACTCGACCGATCAATGAGGCGATGGCCAAGAAGGACTATCCAGGGGCGATCAAGGCAATCGACGCTGCGGTGGCTCAGCGCCCTCAGCTTGAGTACTCGCTGACTTATCCACTGCTGGTTGCTCTGTACCACTCGGACTTGCAGCGCGGTAAGACGTTCTCCCAGAAGATCCTCAAGGATTCGAACAACGCGAATGGTGCCTATCAGATGATGTCGTCGATCTTCGCGACGGAAACGACCCTCTCGAAAGAGGCCTACGCGTTTGGGCTTGGGATTATCGATGAGGGGACGGCCCAGGGAGTTGGAGTCTTCATGTTCAAGGCTATGAAGGCAGCCACCTATTTCAACTCGGGAGACAAAGCGAAAGCGATCGAGGTTGCCGAAGAGTCAGTTGCGCTCATCGCGAAGGAGCCGAAGGCTCCGCCCGAGATGGTGTCTTTGCTGAAGAAGAACCTGGCCAAGTATAAAGCGGCGAAGTAGCGGGGAAGGTGTTCGGTGTTGGGGGTTCGGCCGGATGGGCTAAGTTAGTCAATGACCTGCCAAAACGCGGGTTTTTTGACGAAGGTGCGTTGCTGAGATGCCGGCTGAGAAGCCGGCACCACCTTCTTACTTATCCAGCGCGGCTAAAACGTCGGCGAGCGGGGCTCGGTCTCCGTGGCTATGGCTGACCTTTGCGTAGATGACGACTCCGTCTCTGCCGATCACGAAGGTTGACGGATACGCGGTCTCGTGGGGGGCGTCCCAGCGGAGGGCGTAGCGGTTGGTGAAGTCGTAGCCGGGGTCGATGGTGAAACGGAAGTCTTTCGGGATGTCCTTGCCCGCGATGAAGTCGCCTGCGTACTTCTCGAGTTGGTCGGACGGGCCAGGGTAGACGAGAACGACCGACGCCTTGCGCTTCTTGAAGTCATCTGAGTGCTCCATGAGTTCAGCGACCTGCTTGGTGCAGAACGGGCATTGATAGCCGGGATAGCCTCGCAGGACGATGAGCACCAACTTGCCCTTCTTGAGCATCGGCGCGAGCTTCACTTCTTTCTTGGCGAGCGTTTTGACGTTGAAATCGGGCGCCTTCTTGCCCACCTCGGGCGGCTTGGCCGGAGTTTGAGCGGAAGCGATGAGCAGAAAGGGAATGAGAAGCGCCATGGTAATCAGTGCAAATGACAGTTGGGTAACTTCAGTTCCAGGAAATCTACAAAACCCTACGCTCGACATCCGCGAAGACGTTGAGGCGGAGCCAAGAGGGCAGCTCGGAGCGAAGCTTGGGCGGGCCGACGATTTGGAGGTCTCCACTCTGGACGGCTTCTCCGTAGGATCGGTCGCCCATCCAGATTCCCGTCATCGTGCTCACGCTGGACGTGACGGTGAGGTCGGAATCGAGACCGGGATCTATCAAACAGAGGTCAGATTCGTCTCGATTGAGAATTAACCACCATCTTCGGCGGTTGAGAGGCGCATCTGGGTACAGAAAATGAACCACCACCCGGCTGTCGGGAAGGCGCCGGTTGTCGATGCGTCGTCGGACGTCCCACATGAGTAGGCCGGCATCGAGTTCGCGGCTCGTCATTTCGCTTCGGGTCCACTGCTTGCCCCAGTGTCCCAATTGAAGAACGATTGGGCCAAGTTCTTGGCCGGCGGCGGTCAATCGATAGCCTTCCTTCCCTTCGGGAGAATTGCGTTCGACCACACCGGCTCGCTCAAGTTCCTGGAGCCTCTTCGAGAGGAGGCTGCGAGACATGAGGGGAACGCCGCGATGGATGTCGCTAAACCGTTCGCTGCCGATAAAAAGCTCACGAATGATGAGGGGAGTCCACCGCTCGGCGAAGACCTCACAGGCCTTGGCGAGGGGGCAAAACTGTCCGTAACTTGCTTTTCTAGCCATGAGTTTGTTGCTATAGAGTGGCAGGGCCGGTGCAGAAATTGTACTGGACTAGTGCCTTTGACCCTAGCCACCATCTTTTCATCGGTGGCAGTTCATTGAACAAGAGCCGCCGAAGGAAAGGAGAGACCTATGACAAGTACAACAAACGAGACGACCAATGGCGTCCATGTCGGCAACCTCATCAACACGGTACACGCGATTCAGAGGCAGCCTAAGCTGGCCGCCCTGAAGTTACGTGTTCAGAACAAGTGGGCGACCGGACCGAGGAGCACGGCGACCTTGGATTCATTCTTTGGCCTGTGCCAAGAGATGCATCACGAGCATCCGCTCGAGATCTATTCGGATGAGCCGGCGGTCGTTCTTGGCACCGACACGGCACCGAATCCAGCGGAGATTGCCTTAGCCGGCTTGTCGGCATGCATGACCACTACGCTTGCCTACAAAGCGGCTGGGATGGGCGTTGAGCTCGAGTCGGTCGAGAGCGAGTACGAGGGCGATGTCGATCTCCAGGGCTTCTTGGAGCTGAATCCAGAAACCGAGATTGGATATACCGAGGTTCGGGTGAAGTTCAAAGTCAAGGGCGATCTAGACGAGGCGACGATCGAGGAGATGCTCAAGAAATCGCCGGTGTATAACACCTTTACGAAGCCCGTGAAGGTGAAGATTCTCGTCGAGAAAGTGTGAGAAGACAAGGCGGGAGAGCTTGGGTTCTCCCGCCCTTTATCGAAGAACCATTACAGGCTCGATTCGGAAGGCTTATTTGTTGCCTTGAGCGAGGTTTCTCAGTAGACTCGACTAACCAGAATGAGCGAGAAACGCATTTACGATGTGGCAATCATCGGTGGCGGCCCGGCGGGTTCGACCGCAGGTTGCCTTCTTAAGAAGTACAAGCCCGAACTTAAAGTGGTGATTTTGGAGCGGGAGGCTTTTCCACGCGACCATGTGGGCGAAAGCCAATTGCCAGGGACACCCGACGTGCTCAACGAAATGGGCGTTTGGGATAAGGTCGAGGCGGCAAATTTCCCGATCAAGATTGGGGCAACCTACCTTTGGGGACGTACTCCCGAGCTTTGGAATTTCGAGTTCACCCCCTCATCGGAATTTGTGGAGGAACCTCGTCCTGCCAAGTATCAGGGACAGCGAAGGGTCACCGCTTTCCAGGTCGATCGCTCAATCTACGACAAAATCCTGCTGGACCATGCAGCCGAGATGGGCTGCGAAGTTCGCGAATCGACGAAAGTTAGTCACGTGCGCAGGAACGGAGACGAGGTCGACCATTTAGATCTGGAATCCGGGGAACAGGTGTTTGCTCGCCACTATGTCGACGCATCGGGAACAAGCGCGATCCTTCGCCGCGCGATGGGCGTGGACGTCGACTATCCGACGACGCTGAAGAACATTGCGATTTACGACTATTGGCAAAACGCCGATTGGGCAGTGGAGATTGGGGTCGGCGCTACCCGCATTCAAGTGCTCAGCCTCGGCTATGGCTGGATCTGGTTTATCCCGCTAGGTCCGACTCGGACCAGCATTGGCTTGGTGGTTCCTGCCCAATACTTCAAGGATTCGGGGAAGCGACCGGAGGATCTCTATGCGGAGGCGGTTCGTGGTCAGCCGATGGTGGCTTCTCTCCTTAAGAACGCAGTAAGCGAAGGCAAACTTCACGCCACCAAAGATTGGTCGTGCTTGGCGAAGCGAAACGTGGGCAAGAACTGGTTCTTGATCGGGGAGTCGGCCGGCTTCGCGGACCCAATTCTCTCCGCCGGCATGTCGATGGCGCACCTTGGAGGTCGCGAGGTCGCGTATTCGATTCTCGAGTTGGATCGAGGTAAGGAGGATCCTGCTTGGATCAAGGAACAGTTTGGCCTTCGACAGAGCGGGCGAATCCGTAACCACATTCGTTTTGCCGACTACTGGTACTCGGCTAATGCCCAGTTCACAGAGCTACAGGAGTTTTGCTCCGAACTTGCCCGAGATACGGGCCTAGACCTGAGTCCCGAAAAGGCCTGGGCGTGGATCGCCCAAGGCGGATTCATCGACGAGGATCTTTCAATAGGATCAGGTGGATATTCCCTGTCCCTCATCAAGCGATCGGGCGAGTTTCTGCACGAAATCGCGGCGGATCGTCCCCTAGATTCTAACAACGTCCTTCAGCTTGCCCTCTCCGACGCCACTTGGAAAGACCGCGCTCGCTTCTTTGGGGGGCGGGTGACTCGAGACGGATGCTATGTCCGCGATGGTCGAGTGTTGCCGATACGCGACATGTTCGAGTTCGTGATCAACCTACTTCAGAAGGAGACTCGCTGGCCGATGATCCTCGAGATGGTTCGAATAGAGGTCCAAAAGCGAGAGGCAGACCCGATTTTCATGGGGATGGTACTTCCGCGGGTTCCTCAGGCCATCGAAGCGATGATCTACGACGGCTGGATCAAGGCATCCTATGATCCGGCTCTGCCGTTGATCCCCTTGGACGATCCATCAAAGTCGCTCCACTGGAACGAAGATCGTACAGCCCAGCACTAGTTGGAAGGTGCGAAAGTGCAGACCCAACCGCCGACGGATGGGTCCGACATCGAGACTAGTGCGCGGCAGGAGTGCCCGATGCTCCGTTGCCATTTTGGGCATCGAAGGCTTTCTTCCTCTCGGCGATCTTGTCCCAGGTGCCGGGAGGCATCGGCCCGCCCTTGAGCGCCTTCTTCTCTTCGACCAACGACTTTTGTGGTTCCGACGAGCATCCGCAGGCGACAAAAATGCCCAAGGCAAGAGTGCAAAAGATTGTAATTCTCATGGGGTGTGGTTTGGCCCCGCCGTAGCGGGGCCAATGGTTTTCTAGCGGGAGCTGTCCCACAGGTTCTTGTCTTTCTGGTTGACGGGATCCGGATTGGTGGCTTCCGGCTTCATCGCTTTCGCATGGCCATCCACGAACACGAAGTTCGAGTTGGTTGTGTTGGTCACGCTGACTGCGCCGCGGCTACCGTTCGGGAACTTAACCGTGGTGCCGTTCTCAGTGGGAAGCGTGCCGTCTGGGATTTCGCTGGGAGCAGCCCAGTCCCATCCATTGCTTCGGATGTTGAACTGGTTGTCACCGAAGAACGCCGAAGTGTTTCCGATGCCGCCTGCTTTGAGGGCGTCGGCATTGGTCTTGACCGTGATCATGATCGTTCCGGCCGGTTGGGTAACTTCGGTGGCGCTGATCGATGTTTTGGTGAACCAGTCGGAGGTTCCACCGCAAGCCGTTGGCTGGGGCATCGGGGCGAAAGCGCCCGATGGGATGCACGGGTTACCGCAACCGCAACCCGCACCGACCTGGGTGCCAGCTGGGTGATAGTACGCATTGGCGCCGTATGAGACAGGCAGGCCCGCCCATCCGTTCAGCCAGTCGTTGGGAGCGCTCCAGCCATCAGTTCGACCGGTGTCGAACGGGCTTCGATAAAGTCCAGCTGACTTGACGTAGGGGGACGTATTGGTAATCCAAGTGGCGTTCCAGTCTGCGCGAACGGCGAACGAGAAGTTGTCGTCGACGTCGCCTGCATACATGATGTTGGCAAGCCCGTGCTGCTTTACGTTCGAAAGGTCGGACGTGGCCTTAGCGGCGGCTTTAGCCTGAGCGAAAACGGGGAAAAGAATGGCAGCAAGAATCGCGATGATCGCGATAACGACTAGTAGCTCAATAAGCGTGAATGCATTAGTATTTTTTTTCATGAATTCCTTCATTGGAAAGTTGCGCTTCAAAGCGCGATTTACGAGAGATGACCTGTAAAAATCTATGTTGTGTTGCCGACTCTAATCGAGACCGGCAAAGTTGTCATAATGGGCACGGCTTCGGCAAGAATTAAAGCGTGGAGTTGTTGAACAGCCGCCAGACCTACGGCGACCCAAGGTGCAACGATGGTCGTAACGTTAAACTTCGGCGTAAAACGATGCTCAAATCCATCAAATCCCACGACGGCGACATCGCCCGGAATCGAAACCCCGGCTGCCTCCAGGTCGCGACAAATTGTCTCCGCCACGAAATCTGACCAACCCATAACCGCGGTCGCTCGGTCACGGGATCGAGTTAGGACATCGATGTCGCTGGCGTCCAGGCCGGTCTCGCCTCCGGATCCTTCAATCGATTCGGTCACTCTTACCCCTCGCAGATGGCACGTCTCCGTGAACGCCGCAATACGGTCAGTGGCGGAGCGTCTAGCGGGGCAGGACTGTTTAACCATTACGTGCTTGTGACCTTTTGAAATAAGATGTTCAGCAAGCAATGTGCCACCGGTGTGATCATCCACGGTGATGGAAGGGAAGTCGTCTCGTGCGTCGGCAATGAGGACGGCGGGTACTTGAAGGTCGCAGAGAAGGGAAAGAATCGGATCGTCGGGCGCGGGGTGAACGATGAGCCCATCGAGGGAGTGACCCCGTACGAGATCGACCAGTCGAGCCTCATCGTTGCCCGAGGTGTGCACCACCGTGTCAAGTCGGAATTGCTCGGCAGATTCAAAGACGCCGGTCAGCACTTCGGCAAAGAACGAGTTGCGAATGTCGAGGCGAGTCTGTCCGGAATAAATCCCAAGTCGACCCGAGCGTCCAGTGGCGAGAGATTGAGCAACCCCATGGGGGCGGTAGTTGAGCCGTTTGGCCGCTTCGATCAGGGTTCGTTGGGTGGCGGCAGATACCCGAGTTCCCGACTTCGCTCCGTTCAAAACCGCGGAGGCGGCCGACGCGCTGACGCCAGCCGCTTTCGCGACTTCTTGGAGGGTTACTGACCGCTGAGCGGTGATATGTCGAAACTGCTTCATTGCTCTACGACCGTTGAGATAGGATACGCGAATATCCGCTAATTCAAAAAGAATACGCGGATATTCATGATTTTTACGGGCGATGCCGCAATATCGGTCACAGAGAGCCAAATCAAATAAATATAGTTGCGAATAATCTCGGTTCTTGGTGGGCCGATCTTGATGGCCAAATAACGGTTCATTTGAAGAACCGGACGGCTGATAACAGATCGTAAGCAACCTGCTAGACTCGGCCATGACGTGGGATGCGATCGATCTGCAAATCCTCGCGAGGCTAGAAGCGGACGGACGGGCGACTCATGCGGCGATCGCGAGAGAAATCGGGGTGACCGGTCCGGCCGTCTATGCGCGGGTGAAGCGCATGGAAGTGGCCGGGCTGATTCGCGGCTATCGGGTTGACATCGACGCGGCGAAGCTCGGCAAGCCACTCACCGCATTCGTTCGCGTCACCACCCGACCGATCAAGGTGGAGTCCGACTCAATCGAGCCGTTTGTGCTGGGCGAGCCTCGGATCGTGGAGTGTCACGACATCGCGTCCGAGGATACGTTTATCTTTAAAGTGCGTTGCGCATCGCCCGAGGATCTTCGAGACCTCCTAATGCAGATCCGGGCGAAGCCCCAGGTGCTGC
>JBBQFM010000012.1:0-113326 GCA_038321975.1 Fimbriimonadales bacterium
ACTCGCTTGTAGTGGTTATAAACCGCTACCGAGAGCGAACGCTTCGCTGGATGCTGACCTACGACGTAACTGTCGAGAAAGTCGACAATCTCCTTCGGCTTCGGAATTCGGCCATTGGCAGCAAAGCTGAAACCACTTGCCGCGGGCCTTACTGCGGCAGTTGCCGCAACCGAAGTCGATGGGTTGATCGTCTTGTCGGAATCGTTGTGAAGGATATCGTTGCAGAGGTCGATACAGTCTGAGCAGACTGCACCATGAAGCCCTACAATGAGCTTCTTAACCTGCTCCTTTGTTTTCCCGCACAGACAGCACTGATTCCGACCTTCCATTGTTCTACTCGCCATGCACGCTCCAATACTTACCGGACGCCGTTCTCAAGCACTTTGTCGACTATGCCGTATTGTACGGCTTCTTCTGACGACATAAAGTAATCGCGATCGCAATCCTTGCGGACTACCTCAGGATCCTTACCGGAATGTTTGCCCAAGATTTCCATGAGCATGTCCATGTATCGGTTGATTTCGGCAGCCTGAACATTAATATCGGCAGTCGTTCCCTGGAAACCAGCAGAAACTTGATGAATCATCACTCTTGCGTGCTTTAGCGCATGTCGCTTCTTGTCGGCACCGCCTGCAAGAAGGACTGCACCCATCGAAGCTGCCTGTCCCACGCAGATCGTAGCAACGTCTGGCTTGATGATTTGCATCGCGTCGTAGATCGCAAGGCCGGCACTTACCGAGCCGCCTGGCGAATTGATGTAAAAGTCGATGTCCTTGTCCGGATCTTCCTTTTCAAGGAAGAGGAGCTGCGCCACGATGAGGTTGGCGACGTAGTCGTCGACTGGGGTGCCCAGAAATACGATGCGGTCCTTAAGCAGCCTCGACCATAGGTCGTAAGATCGCTCACCGCGCGCTGTCTGTTCGACGACGTAAGGAATTCCCATACTCTTAATTAGCCTCCAGCTCTGTTATCGGAAGAGAAACCGTCCTGTCTCTCCCCTAGATTTACAGATTACTCATATCTACGTGTAGAGACGGGTGGGCGTTATTTTTGGGTGCGCTCCCGTAGGTGACGCCCTCCGGAGTTGGTGCCCTTTGCGCAGCGAGGGGAACCGTGAGGGAGGGGAGGCTGCAACCTTACACATTTCTGACTCACCGCCGGCGAGCCAATCCTCTGCTACCAAGCCCTCGCCCGGCACAAGCGTAGCTATCGCCTTACCTCCGGCTCAGCGATACCGACTCACCCGCCCCAAGTTCAAAGAGATGATCCCCAAAACGCACAACCGCCTTCGCGGGAACCGATATCCGAATCTCGCCCGCCTCCGCCTCAAGCCAAACTTCACCTTGGGGCGTGTGAGCAGTGACTGAAAGCGACTCGATATCCCCCAACTGCGGCCAAACGACCATCTCCTCAAACGCCGGCTTAGTCGGCCAAAGGCCAACGATGCCCTGATACAACAAGGTCAGCGGAGCTAGCGGGCAATGGCTCATCAAATTCGTCGCGTCCGGCTTCGTCGTCCAGAACTCCTGCAAGGCGTTTGCCTCGACCACCGACCGCATCGGTGCCCACCGGGCGCGCAAATCGTCAAGAACCGGTTGAATCCGCCCCGCCTTCGCCAAGGCCCAATAGTTCCAAACCATGTTCGCTGGATAACTCTGCCCCATAAACTTGGGTCGCTCCGCGAGTGCCTGAACACTTGCGTCGACCTGACTTAGAGGGCACAGGTCGTACAGGACGGCAGTAGAAAGGGCACGGTCGTCAGTTCGGAACGTGCCATCAGGGGCCAGGTAGCCAAACATTTGACGCTCTACGTTCCAAAACTCAGCAACACAATTCGCCAGCAGATCGTCAGCAAACAACCGATATTCACCCGCCTCTTCACCCAGCGCTGCGGCCAAGAGCAGGAAGGCATCTCGCAGCATCGCGATCACATACAGATTAAACGAGCACTGCTTCGAGCCCTGACTCAAGAACGCATCGTGGTCAATCCAAACCGCATTGACGCCCAGATTCTCGACCGGGAGCAGCCCGTCCTGGATCGAGCGCAGATAATCGACGAACCGAACCAAACGCGACCAGTTCTGCCGTGTCGGCTCGAGGTCCCCGCTTTGCATCCAGTGATGGTAGTGGTCAAAGATGAACCCGACCGAGTGGTCTAGCAATGGACCCCAATCGGAAGCGTCGACGTTTCGCTCCCATAGACGCTGAAGGCGATCAACGGCGGGCCAGCTATCCGCGAACACCCCATCGATCAACTGCCCCTGCGCGAAGGTGCGAAGGAATCGCGCAGGTAGACAGGTCTCGCCGTAGGCGTAGCGGATCGGGTGGAGCTGATGCGAACCATCGCCCGAATACTGCTGCCTCTCTCGCCCCATGCCATCCACAATCGTCTCCTGGGCCGAGTTGTCGATCGTGTTCAATGCCGCGTTGAAAACCTTCTGAAGTGCTTCGTCTCCGACCTCGATCGCGGGATCGCGCGGCCACGGAAAGGTCCGACGGCGCATGCCAACGCGCGTGATCGTCACCGGTCGAGTGTGCTCGTGTACGTGAAGCTGCAGCCATCGCCCCGCCTCGAAATCGAAGGTCTCAAACTGATTGACCCCTTCCCTACAGATGAACTGGCTCCATGCGTAGATATGGGTATCCAGCCAAGGCGACGTCGCATGGTCATGCGACTCCTGGATCATGAGCTCCACCACCGTCCCCTCAGAGGCTTCGATCGCAAACCCCGGCCACCCGACCATCTCTTCTTGAAGCTCGTAAGTCACCGCCTGGGCTCCGACCGGCACGGTTTCCGTTACGGGCTGATTGGCAAGAGTGAACAGCCCAGGAGTTCGGAATTCAAACCAGTCTCGCGGATCGCCTTGCCAAGTCACTCGGTCCAGGAAGCGCGGCTTCGCGTCGTGCCACTCCTCCCTCATGAATGGGATCGTGCGCTCGATGATCGACGTCTTCGACTGGTCGGTAAGCCAAATCTCGTTGAGGTAGTTCTTGTAGCCACCCGCGAAGGCCGAACAGTCTGGCTGGTTATTGAGAACCTGAGCGGCCAGCCACTTCGAATCATCGAAGCCCGGCATGTCCCACCCTACGGGGTGGAGGCGGGCATCGAAATGCTCCTGAAGGGCTCTCAGGAACCAGCGGGCAAATTGGCCGGGCGGATGTGACCGATCGACGATGCACTTCCATCCTGCGTCGGTGATCAGTTCCTTGCCATCAATTTCCAATCGCATCAGGAGCCCTGGCTTGCCGAAGGGCCAAGTGCCGTCTCCGTGGCCAAAGAAGAGCACCTCGACCCCGATGCAGTTCGTCCCCTCCGTGAGGTGGCCGCTAAGGTCCACCTGGTCCGCCTCCGCATACCGAGGATCGTGCGGCGCTGGTCCCCACTGGACTCGCTGACCATTCACGGTCAGCCGGTATCGGCTGTCCGCCACGATCCAACCCCTCGCTTCCGCTGGGTTGGTGACCTCGATTTCCCGCCGGAAGAGCACAAAAGTGCAGGCAAGCGTGCGCTCCGAAGGAAGCCAGATCCATTTCGCGGGGGCGAGATCCATTGCTGGCTAGCTTATCCGGTGCCTCCCCTTGCGGTGATGGATCGTGCGCCGGAGGGGGAGGGTTTGGCAGCCTTCTCGATCCAAGAACTTCGAAGCAAAGCGGTCGTCTTTCGATGGGCTCCGGAACCCCCTCCCTGCGCGCTAAAAAGTCTACTTCGCCGCTGTCCGACCAAACATCCGCAAAATCGAGATGACGTCCGAGAAGTTGGAGATCTTCGTCATTACCTGCGCTAGGTGACCGGTATCCGTCACGTCGATCGTCACCTCAATCTCCGCTGTGTGATTCGGCAACGTCCGAACCTTGGCCGCTGACACATTCGTCTTCGACTCACCAAAGATCGTGGAGATGTCCATCAAGAGTCCCTGTCGGTTGAGAGACACGATCTTCAAAGCCACCGAGTAGGACTGACCATCCTTCGGCCAATCATAGGCAATCAGCCGATCTGGCTCGGACGTCACGTAGTGCATCGCGTTAGGGCAGACCTTGCGGTGGATCATGATGCCGCGACCCCTCGTGACATAGCCGACGACTTCGTCGCCAGGAATCGGATTGCAGCACTTGGCCCGATTCACCATCACGTTCTCGACGCCAGTGGTGACGAGGGTGAGCTTCCCTTCCTTCGTCTTGGTGACCTCGATGCGGTCAGTACGGTCGACCTCGTGAACCTGGCCGCGAAGCTTCGCGATGACGCCCTGAACGGTCGTCATACTCGCGCCAACCTTGGCGAGGACATCGGTGGCGTTCTCGGCACCCTCAGTTGATTCCGCAACCTTCTGGAGCTTGTCCTCGCCGAGGTACAGCTTCGGGTCGAGACCCTGAGCCCGAAGCTCCTTCTCGATCATGTCCCGCCCACGGCTCGCGTCCTCGCCTTTGTTCAGCTTGCGGAAGTGAGTCCGAAGCTTGGCCCGCGTGTGTGCTGACTTCACGTACTGCAGCCAGTCAAGGCTCGGCTGAGCGTTGGAGCGGGTGATGAGCTCCACGACGTCTCCGTTCTGCAGTGCGGTAGGCAGCGGCACCATCGAACCATTCACCCGAGCGCCGACCAAAGTCATGCCGATGCGGGTGTGAACCCGGAACGCGAAGTCGATGGGGGTCGAGTCTTTGGGGAGGTCAATAACGTCGCCCTTCGGCGTAAATACGAAGACCTGTTCAGAGAACAAGTCGGTAGAAACGGATCGAAGGAATTCGCTGGAGGTGCGGGAGTCAGAAGACCAGTCGAATAGCTGCTCGCGGAGTTGCTTAAGGCGTTTGGTCTCATCGATCGAGGCCTTACCCTCCTTGTAGGTCCAGTGAGCGGCGACGCCATGCTCGGCGATCGCATGCATCAGCTTGCTGCGAATCTGAACTTCGACTGAATGACCGCTCGGGCCCAGCACCTTGGTGTGGAGCGATTGATAGCCATTCGGCTTCGGCTTCGCAATGTAATCGTAGAACAGCGAGGGAATTGGCACGAATGTCTCGTGAACGACGCCGAGGGCCAGATAGCACTGCCCGACATCTTCGACTATGATTCGGAGAGCGAGCAGATCATAGATCTCCTCGAACTTCAGCCCCTGCTTCACCATCTTGTTGAAGATCGAATAAAGGTGCTTCGGCCTTCCCCTTATATCCACGATCGGTAGCTCACGCTGCTCAAACTTCTGCTTAAGCAGCAGGATCGCTTCCTGAAGTTCCTCTTCCCGCTGCTGACGGGTCTGGGACACCAGGTCGCTTACCTCCCGAAACTCGCGGGGATGCAGGTACTTGAACGAGAGGTCTTCGAGTTGCCACTTCACCTGCCAGATTCCGAGGCGCGCGGCGAGGGGAGCGTAGATGTCGAGCGTCTCGCTGGCGATGCGCGTCTGCTTCTCGGGCGGAAGCGCATCCAAGGTCATCATGTTGTGAAGGCGGTCAGATAGCTTGATGACCATCACCCGGAAGTCCTTGGCCATTGCAAGGAGCATCTTTCGAAGGGTTTCTGCGGTGCGATTCGTTTCCGCGACCGCGCGCTGACGGTCGGACAACTCAGCTTGGGGCTTGAACTTTAACTTGGTGACACCCTCGACCAAGGCCACCACGTCTTCGCCAAACTCGGCAGCGAGGGTCTCGACTTTGATCTCCGGGCAGTCTTCAAGGACGTCGTGCAGGAGAGCGGCGACTATGCTATCGTCGTCCATACGCAGGTCGACAAGGATCCGAGCGACCGCTAGCGGATGATGGATGTAGGATTCACCCGAGCTTCGAGTTTGGCCCTCGTGCGCCTTTTCCGCAACAAAGTAAGCGTAGCGAATCTTCGGGATGTTGGCGTCATGGCGCTGATCACGAATCGCTTGTAGCAGATCGTGAAGGTCTTGGGGCTCATCCCACTCGTGGCTAATTTCGTAGGCCGCAACCATAGGTCGACTGGCGATTGGCGGTTTCAAGCCACGCTGCTTGACCTGACCCTCGGGTGAATTAGTATACGCGCCTTAACACGCTTCTCTAGTTCGAGAGAGTCAGCATTCGACGAACCTCGTCGGCTTGCTCTGGCGTGTCCACCGCCAGGTCGCTGCCAACTCCGTACGTCATAACTATCCTTACGCCGTTTTCGAGGAATCTCAACTGCTCCAGGCTCTCGGTCGCCTCCAGCGGCGTCATCGGCCAAGTTGCGAACCGTTGGAGCACATCCCTTCGATAAGCGTAAATGCCGACGTGCTTGTTCAACGGGACCGAACGAAGATTGCGCGGGTACGGAATCGGGTACCTGCTGAAGTAAAGGGCCCGTCCGCTTTGGTCCAGCACGACTTTCACGGCTGCAGGATTCTCTTCCTCTTCCATCGTACAGTGGCTGTAAACGCTCGCCATTTCGAGGCCTGAATCATCCAATAGCGGCTGGGCGCAAGCGCGAATCGTCTCGGGACTAATCAGGGGTTCATCCCCTTGCACATTGATATACACATCGGCGACCACCTTCTCACTCACTTCCGCGATCCGGTCGGTCCCGCTGGGATGGTCGTTGCGAGTGAGAATCGCCTCCGCGCCAAACAAATGGCAAGCATCGATGATCTCTTGATCGGGAGTCGCGACGATGACCTTCTCACCCGCCCCGCTGGCAACCGCCGCTTCCACCACCCACTGCACCATCGGCTTCCCCACGAGGTCGCAAAGTGGCTTGCCCGGGAACCGGGTGCTCGCCATACGAGCGGGAATCACGATGCAGGAGCGCATCTGCCGACGGTACCCGACGGATGATCTTGGCGTACGGTGTTGGGTGTTCGGGGTTGGGGCAAGAAAGTGCAGCCCCTCGGATCGGCCGCAATCCTTTCCGACCCAACACCGAACACCCAACACCCAACACCTCTCAAAAGAAAAAAGCCCGCCCCGAATTCGGGGCGAGCTGCTCTTGGTGTCCAGGGGGGAGGGAGTTCATGATGAACCCAGCCGGCCTAGACCTGCGGATTGACTAAAACCCACAACCTCCCTGGTTGTTATGTTTGCTAATCATCGTTTGAACTTGCACCTCCGCGGAACAGGATATTAAGAGATACGTTTTAGCCAGTCGGTTAGTTCTCGGGACCCAGGGGAAATGAATGTCATCCTAGCGGAGCCTTACCGACCGAAGAATTTCCCAAGTTGCCGACCATTTTCGGAGGCATCGTGCAAAGCCCGGCCCTCTTGGGCACCGCGCAAGTTGGTCCAAGGTCGCTAGGCCCTCCTCCTCCCAGTTCATCACTCATCACTCATCACTCATCACTCATCATTTCCCCACTCCCTTATTCCAAACAACCACCGCCCCTGGAATGCGCTGCCAAAAAGTGGCGCTTATTCGCTCGGGGTAGTGCCCCGCAATCCTACTTGTCGGATAAAGTTCATTCAGTTGAACTTCTATCCAATCCCGCTGACCGGGATTCTTCTCCAGGAATTGCTAGAAATGAGAAAACTTTCCCGCTTCCCCCTCACGCGACTATTCGCGCTGACCCTCGTCACTTCTGGGTTGCTCGCTGGATGCGGGGGTGGAGGCTTAGGAGCGGTCGCGCCGGTAATCGACATCCCAGCCGTTCGAAACGACGTCTCGCTCAGTTTCATGTGGACGTCCCGACCGGCAAGGTGACAATCGTCCAGCCGAAAGGCGGCGCTTCAGGATCTCGTGGCGTTTTCACCGGGACGACGGTCGGCTTTAACAGCAGCGTCCTTCTCGATCAAGCGGGACTTCCTGGCCTCAAAACCCTCAGCGTCTCGCTCACCAACCACTGGTCGCTCCCGCTCGGCGTGGATCCAAAAGGAGCCGCCACTGGTGTGCGGCTCATCTTCAGCAATTTCTTCAATCCCGGTCAAATCGTCGATCTTCGGGAAACCACCCATGTTTCGACCATCGCGGGTACCGGAGTTGCCTCCGGCGTAAACGGTCCGGTGGGTAACGCCACCTTTGCGAATCCGATTGGCACCGCAGTCGACTCGAATGGGGCCGTCTACGTTGCTGACATCAGCGACAACCTCGTTCGAAAGATTCAGGGCGGGCTGGTAACCACCCTTGCCGGAAACGCCACCGCTGGTGGTGCCAATGGCTTAGGTACCGCAGCCAGTTTCACCGGCCCGTTCGGAGTGGCGGTTAGCCCGACCGACGGAGCCATCTACGTCACCGAATTTAATGGTCACCGAATTCGGCGAATCAGCCCCGACGGCCGAACCTCCACCGTGGCCGGAAACGGAACGGCCGGTGTGGCCGACGGGCTGGGCAACGCGTCCACCTTCAATAACCCGGCGGGCATCGTTGTCGACGCTAACGGCGTGATCTACGTTGCCGAATTCGGCGGCGAGCACATCCGAAAGATCCAGTTGACGGGTCCAGACCCAAGAGCCGCCACCAGCTACACGGTTTCCACCCTGGCCGGTTCGGGCGCGATTGGTTCAGCCGACGGGAACGGCGCCGCGGCCACCTTTCAGCATCCCGTCGGAATCACGGTTGGAAAGGACGGAGCCTTGTTCACCTGCGACCAAAGCAACAACAAGATTCGTAAGATCAGTCTCACCGGCGAAGTTCTCACCATTGCTGGCACTGGCGTCGCTGGTTCCGCGGATGGACCTGGCAACGTGGCATCCATCAACTCGCCCCGCGGGATTGTCGCGGTTAACGGCGCGCTCATCGTGACCGAGCAAAACGGCAACCGTCTTCGCCAAATCACCCTTCGAGCCGATGGCGGTGGAAGCCCCTCCAGCGCTGACGGCTACCAAGTGGCAACCCTGGCCGGAACAGGTGCGGCGGGCTCGCAGGATGGCTCGGGAAGCAATGCAACCTTCACACAGCCCCAGCTCCTTGCCTCAGACGGCGCCGGAAACCTGTACGTCCCTGGTCTCGACAACAAGATCAGAAAAGTCGTCCCGACAAGCGGAACCTTTCCGATCGGACTTCCTAACGGAAACGTGATTGCCGAGCAAGTTCAAATTTCAAATGAGGATGGGGTCCTGCCGATCGCCGGGGTGCCGGGCGGAGTGCCGTATATTCGCTACGCTCAAACCGTTGCTCCTGGTGAAACCTCCTCCTCTCAGAACTGGAACTTTGTGGTTCCTTCTGGCGTGTCCTCGTTCGACTTCACGGTGACCGTTGAGGCCGATACCACTGCTCTCACTCCTCCCGAAGGCAGTAGTGGTATCGGTTCGGCAAACGTGGACGTGCGAACATACGCAGGATCGTCAACCATTGGATACGTCGATGGAATACTTTCCATCGCCCGATTCAACGGTCCGGAAATCCTAACCGTCGACGCTGCCGGAGATGTCTATATCTCGGACAATTTCAACGGTTTGATCAGAAGGATTTCGAAGGACGGCATCGTCTCTACTATTGCGGGTCAGTTGTCGGGCGGATCAACGGACGGCCCCGGCAACGCCGCGAAGTTTTCTACCCCGGAAGGAATTGCCGTCTCGCCAGACGGCAATACGGTCTATGTGGCTGACACGGGTAACCACAAAATTCGCCGAATTACCTTCCAAGGCGGAGACATCATGAACTCAGCCAATTGGCTTGTCACGACCATCGTTGGGACGGGGTCGCTTGGTGGCAACTACAGCCAATTACCCGGCAATACGGCCACCTTAAACACTCCGATTGGGCTCGTGATGGACGGAGGAGGCAATTTATACGTCTCGGAGTACAACGGAAACAGAATTCGAAGAGTACAGTTTCTCGGCGGGAATCCTTCTCAGGCTTCGAGTTGGAACTGCACGTTGGTTGCTGGCGATAGTTCGGTAGTAGCACCTACCGGAGCCAACACGGATTCAAATAGTGGCTTCGGCGCGAGATTCAATCATCCCGCGATGCTCGCCATCGATTCTTCGGGCCGCATTTACGTGGCTGACAGCACCAACTCTCGAATCAGAGTGGTGACAACCGACGGAGCCACGTCAACTCTGGCGGGCGGAATATCTGGAGATACGCCTGTATCAGCCTATGCTGACGGTCCGGGCGCAACGGCCCATTTCCAAAACCCATTTGCAATCGCCATAGATCAGGCCGGCCTCATCTACGTGGGTGATTCCACCGGCGAACGCATTCGACAAATTACCCAGGGCGGCAACGTGACAACGATTGCGGGCACTGGGACGGGCGGCGACAAGGATGGACGCGGCAATATTGCCACTTTCCGAGAACCCGAGTCGATCGCCGTCCTTCCCTCGGGGGCGTTGCTTGTTGGAGAGGTGAACAACAACAGTATTCGAATCATCCAGCGCGTCATCAGCAACGGCACCCACTAGGACCACTTACTTGGCCCTCTCTATAAATGGGAGGGCCGATTTATTTTGCCGGTTCGGGACTCGCCTTCCGAGAAAAGAACTCGTCGACCTTAGCCTGGTCCTGCTGAGCGAGCGCGGGTGCCATGCCCAACTGAGTCATGACAGTCCGGTCCCCGACCGCGACTGTGATCTTCATCACGTCGTTTTGCGAGAGCAGGCCGCAGATCATGAGCCGCTGATTCTCTTGCTCCCAGAACCAATACTTCACTCTCGTGCCAGAAATCTGGACCGGGGCGATATTCGAGAGGCTCTTGAGATGTGAGTCGACGATCTGATCGAGATCGTCTTTCGTCCCTCGTTGAAGCTGGTACATCGCGGCGACGAGCGCCTTATCGTTGTAGGTGACGATCCCGAACCCTTCGGTGGAAGATTCCCATGCCTTCGCCCGATAGGGCTTGGTGAGCTTGCCGGGTGGATCGTTTACTTCGAACGAACGCTTTGGTGCGGGAAAAACTTCCGCCGCCTGCTCCCATGTGTCTCCGACCTGAACCTTCCCATCCTTCCGAAAGATGGCAAGCGCGGTTTTGCGAAGGTCGCCTGGCTCAGGGGTGTTCGTCGTGACGGCCGGAGTGGTCGGCGCATCCTGCCCGCCAGGGGCATCCACGCCTTGACATCCCGCGAGAACGAAGATGCATCCCAAGGCGAGGGTGGCTCGGCGCATGTCATTCCACCGCGAGGACTCGGTATTTGGTCGCACCGGCGGGCGCTTCGACTTCGACTTCGTCGTTAATCGTTTTGCCCAAAAGGGCTTCACCGAGGGGAGAACTTACCGAGATGAGGTCCCGGGACGGATCGGCTTCAAACGAGCCGACAAGCTTCACTGTCAATTCATCGTCGAATTCCATATCGAGAAGTCGCACCGTGGACCCAATGAACGCGGTGTCGCTGGCGCCCTCTGGCCGCTCCATGATCCTTGCTAGTTGGAAAGCCTTCTCCAAGTCCGCGATGCGGCTCTCTAGTCGGCTCTGGTTCAGCTTGGCCTCGTGATAGGCAGCGTTCTCTTTCAAATCACCGTGCGCTTTTGCTTCGCGAATCGCCTGAGCAATCTCTAAACGCGTGGGACCCTTGAGTTCTTCCAGCTCAGCCTTGAGCTTTTCGTACCCCTCCTTCGTGAAGTGGATCTCCTTGGCCATAAGACGGATATTGTAGCATGGCTAGGGCATGGGCGAATCGAAGGTCAGCGTGATCGTGGTGAGTTACAACACGAGGGACAAATTACGCCACTGTTTAAGCTGCATTGAACCTGAGCACGAGGTCATCGTCGTCGACAATGCCTCCGACGATGGAAGCGCCGACATGGTCGTCACCGACTTCCCCCGCGTCCTCCTCCACCGCTCCGAAGAGAATCTGGGATTCGGACCCGCCAACAATGTTGGGGCGAAGATGGCCACTCGCGAACTGCTCCTCTTCCTCAACAGCGACGCCTATGCGCAGCCCGGAGCAATTAACGCTCAAGCTGCCGTCTTCGCCGAACCCCTGATCGTGGCCGCTGGTGGTCGGCAGTTGAACACCGACGGAACCTTGCAGCAGAGCACCGCAGAACGCCTCAGAATCTGGGCAATCTTCCTCGAGCAGACTTTCTTGGAGAAGTTGATCCTAAAGACGGGTGGCTCAGCCTACTGGAACACGAGCCGACTGTTTCGGCAATGGCAGAAAACCCAGCAGCCCCAGCCCACCGAGCAAGTCATGGGAGCGACCCTCATGATGCGGAGTTCCCTCGAAGAGCGCTTCGACGAGCGCTTCTTCCTCTACTGCGAAGACACTGACCTTTGCCATCGCCTCCGTCGCCACGGTGAGATCGTCTACGCTCCCGATGCCGTCTATACCCACGACCTGGGCTCCAGCAGCTCCAAGGAGCCCTGGCGCGGGGTTGCCCGCTACAATGTCGGCAAGGAGCTCTACTTCGCCATCCACTCCGGCCCGTCGGCCTTCGTGGTTTGCCTCCTGCTAGACCGGCTCGGCGCCTTGCTTCGGCTGGTGCTTTGGGGAACGGCAACCCTGGTGACTCTAGCTCGGATCGCGACTTTTCGGAGGAGGGCCGAGATCTTTTGGCGTGTCCTCACCGCAAAGGTAACTTCCTACCCACGTCCACCTACGGGTCAGGGACGGACGCCTTACGGCGGAACGCGAATCCGATAGCAGGGCACATCTCCGGAGACTAAAGATCCGCTTCGCTCTTCGACGTATACATCGGCAACACTTCGTCGGGTGTTCCCGTCATCTTGATCTCGCCGTGCTGGATCCAGATGCACCGGTCGGCGATGTTCTTCACCGTCTCGATCTGGTGAGACACCAGAAGAATCGTTCCGCCGTTCTTCCGGAACTCCTCAATCTTCGCGTAGCACTTGCGCTCGAACTCGAAGTCGCCAACCGCGAGCACTTCGTCAACGAGCAGCACGGTCGCGTCCACATGAACCGCAATCGCAAACCCAAGCCGAGCAAGCATGCCGCTGGAGTAGGTGCGGATGGGGGCGTAGATGTGGTCGTGCAGCTCCGAGAACTCAACGATATAAGGTAGACGCTTGCGGATCTCCTCCCTGGTGAGCCCGAGGACAACCCCGTTGAAGAAGACGTTCTCCGCCCCACTCAGGTCCGGGTGGAACCCCGCACCAAGCTCCAATAGCGGCGCCAGCCGACCGTTGACCTGAACCGTGCCCGAAGTCGGCTTGTAAATCTTAGCGAGCAGCGAAAGGAGCGTGCTCTTCCCTGCCCCGTTCCGACCAATGACCGCGACGCACTCGCCCTGTTGAACCTCAAAATTCAAACCCTTGAGGACCTCGAGCCGCACTACCGAGCGTCGTCGCCACCAAAGAAGCAGGGTCTTGATAGAACCGATCGCCGTGTTCGTGATCACGAACTCTTTGCGCAGGTTCCGAACGATGATGGACGGCTCGCTCATGGTCGCTCCACGAACCTCCATTTCATCTTGTTGAACACGTGGTATCCATAGACCATGATTAGGAACGAGAAGACACCCACGTAGGCAACCCAACCCCATTGCAACGGTTTTGCCGCCGCAAGCTCCCCGCTGCTCATGTAAATCGGCTGGGGGGCCAATAGAGTCTGCCGATACGCGGTGCACAGGGGCGCGAGCGGGTTGAGATTGTAGAGCTTGAAAAGCAACTCATTCTGCTGAACCAAGCGGAAATTGGCCACCTGCTCGATGAAGTAAATGATCGGGCAGAGATAGAACAGCAGGTACAGGAAGACGGTCATCACGTACTTAACGTCTTCGTAAAACGTGTTCAACGCGCTCACGAGAAGGCCGACACCCGTCGACATCATGAAGCTGATGATCAGCAACAAGGGGAGGTAGATGGTGCCCGCCTGGAAGGGCACGTCCCGCGGATTCCGGATGTAGATGACCAGCAGATACCCAAAGAAAACTACGAACCCCATTAGCAGGTGGATGAAGTTGCTGATGATCGTCGCGAGAGGCAGAATTTCTCGAGGGAAATAGATCTTCTTGACCAGCGGAAGCGCGATCAACACCGACTGAGCCGAGTCCAGCACGCTGAACTGGAAGAACATAAACGGCAAGTAGGCCGCGAGGAAGTACGCGCTGAAGCTCTGGACTTTGTTGTTCAGCAAAACGCCGAACACGAGGGTCATCACCAAGGTGGTCGCGAGAGGGGTGATGAAGGACCAGAGGAATCCAAGCGCGGAATTCTTGTAGCGAATCCGGATCTCACGCTGGACCATGCTCAGCAGAAGTTCACGGAACTTCCACAGCTCCTTGAGCTCGTCTAGCATCGCCGGATTGTACCGACAGAGCGGGAAACGATGAGTGATGAATGATGAATGATGAGTCCGAGACCGGTCACAGGCAAGGTAACGGGAAGCCGTGCAAGTTCGTTCCTATGCAGGTGCAACGGGCCATCCCCATTCATCACTCACCGTTTTCCGGCAAAAACGTCGCCAACTGCCGAAGCTCCCCGGTGACCATGAAATGCACGCGCTCCGCGATGTTCACGGTGTGATCGGCGATCCGCTCGACGTGGTGAATCGCCAACAGCAGCCAGCCGTCGGCAACCACCTGGTCAGGATTGGCTCGCATATTATCGAAAACCTGCTCCCGAAGCTCCCGGTAGAGGGTGTCGACTTCCTCCTCATGCTGAGCGATACTTCGCAGAATCGTGAGGTCTCGCTTGACATAGGCCTCCATCGACTCTTGTAACATCGTGCGCGCTACATTCGCGATTCGGGGAATGTCGATGAACGCGACCGAGCCTAGCTCCTTCTCGATCTTCATCGCGATCTTGGCGATATCCACCGCGAGGTCGCCGATCCGCTCGATGTCGGTGATCATCTTCATCGCGGTCCCTACCACGCGAAGGTCACCGGCCATAGGCTGCTGGAGGGCTAAAAGGCGGAGGCACCTTACTTCGATCGACAGATCACGCTGGTCGATTTCGTCGTCCCGAAGGATGACCTCGTGAGCCTCCTTGCTGTCCAGTCGACAAAGTGCATCGACCGCACCTGCCACCATCTGCTCAGCGAGGCTGCCCATCTCCAAGAGATCGTGTTCCAGATCCTGGATCTCTAAGTTATATGCTTGCCGTGCGTGACTTGAACTTTGCATTGCCGATTGGTCGAGGAGCCTTAACACTACCTAAAGTGAAGACGGCCAATGTTAAGACGAGATGTGATCCGGAAAGTGGCAATAGAAGGAACGCAATTCCTCAGTCGTTCGGCTAGGATCCTGGGAAAGGCACAAATCCTGGACATTTGGGCACCGACCGGCAAACCGACAACCCACAAAATGAGTTCGCGGATCGGGGATTTCACCCTTCGGCGCCTCGGGCAGGTGCTGGAGTTTGTCCAAGGTAGGCGCGCTGTCAAGGAGCGCCTTTGTGTAAGGGTGCCGAGGGTCGGAAAATATCTGCTCGGTCGGACCTTCTTCCACGATGCTCCCCAAGTACATCACGGCGACTCGATCGGCGAGAAACCGAACGGTCGTCAGATCGTGCGAGATGTAGAGGAACGAGCAGTGATTTGCCTTTTGAACGTCCTTCAGCAAATTCAGGATTTGCGCCCGGATACTCAAATCCAAGGCCGCGGTGGGCTCGTCGCAAATCACCAGCGGCGGCTTAAGGGCAAGGGCTCGACCGATCGCAACGCGCTGCCTCTGACCACCACTAAGCTGGTGCGGATATCGGTCAACAAATCGAGGATCGAGGCCCACTTCTTCAAAGATCGCTGCCGGATCGCCGCGCTTACCGGTGAGCGCCAAGGGCTCTTGGACCGACTTCCCTACCTTCCATCGCGGATTGAGGCTCGCATAAGGGTCCTGCCATACCATCCCCACCTTCTCCGCCATGCGCCGGGTGGTGCCCTTCACTTCCATGCCATCGAGATGAATATGGCCGTCTTTCAAGGGTTGTAGACCCAACACTGCCCTAGCCAGCGTGGTCTTGCCGCAGCCCGATTCGCCAACCACTGCCAAAGTCTCACCGCGTTGAACCGTCAGCGAAACGCCGTCCATCGCGCGGACCGCGCCACCGTGACCGGGAAACTCGACTCGAACGTCGCTGACCTCTAGGATTGTCTCGGAGCTCAATGCGGCTCTCCAATAAGGCCCTGGCTCCAAAGCAGCCGCTCTCCAAGCTTGATGAGAAAATCGTCCTGTTCCACGCTGATCAAGTTTGTCACGCGGGGCGACTTCTGCACATGCACTTCATCGCCGCTGAGAAGGTGAAGCCGCGTTTGCCCGTCCGCCGAAAGCACCGCGTCGCCATCGCTCAAAACCTCAAGCTTGATCTCCGAATCCGGCCTCAAGATCAAGGTCCGTGAATTTAGAGTGTGAGGGGCGATTGCCGTGAGCATCAGCGCCTGGACGTTTGGATCAAGGATTGGCCCGCCCGCTGAGAGGTTGTATGCGGTCGAACCCGTCGGCGTGCTTACCATGACCCCGTCTGCAGGGTAGCTCGTCAAAAGGTGGTTGTCTACGGTCACCCGGAAGGTCATCATGCGAGCGGTCACCGCCCGCTGCAGCACGATCTCGTTCAGGGCATGAATGCTAGCCACCGGGGCGCCACCCCGAACGAGCTGGCCCTGAATCATCATGCGGCTCTCAATGATCGACTTGCCATCCAGGAAGGCGCTGATGCAAGCCCCGATCTCGCCCTGCTTGCACTGGGTCACGAAGCCGAACCGACCGTAGTAAACACCGAGAACCGGGGTGCCTGTCTCAGAGCAAAGGTGGGCGGCTCGAATCAACGTTCCATCCCCGCCAAAAGCGATGACGAGGTCGCCATCGCCGACCTCGTCGGAAGGCACGATCGGGAGCTTGAGAAACCTTCCCGACTCCGGTTCCACCGCGACCGTCACGCCGCGATCTTTCATCCACTTTGCCGCATCGACCGCCGCCTCAAGCGCGTCGGGGCGGTGGTAATTCACGACAAGGTGGATGCGCAAACTAGCCTGCCGCCTTCATTCGCTGGAGATTCTTCTTCACGTCCGCGTCTTCGCCGTCGATCTTTTGTGCCTTCTCGAGGATCGCAATCGCCTGGGGGCGTCGGTTCATTCGCTCGAGGGTGAGCGCCAAGTTGTTATACGCAGGAATGTACTTCTCGTCTGCGGTGATACTCGACCGGAAGGCAGCTTCCGCCTGCGGCAAATGAGACTGTCGAAGGTGGTAGAGCCCCATGCCATTCAGGGCCTCCGCATTGTTCTTGTCAGCGATCAGGACCTGGCTGTAATGGAACTTCGCGCCCTCATAGTCGCCGGTTTCCCAAAGCGCGTTCGCGAGGTCAAGGCGTACCGAGGTTCGTCCCGGCTCCGCGCGAATCACTTCCTTCCAAGCCGCAATCGCACGCTTGAGATCTCCCGATCGAGCCGCCGAGGCGGCAAAGTTCAGCTTCGCCGAACCCGAGCTGGCGTTAAGGCCGACCAACTTGTCGAATAGCGTCGCCGATTCGGCGAACTCGCCCTGTTTGTACAGTAGCAGGCCCAAGTTGTTCATCGTATCCAGGTCGTTTGGGTTGATGGTGAGAGCCCTTCGGTAAGCCTCGACCGCACCTTTATCGTCGTTGTTCTGGGCTCGGAGCACGCCGAGGTTGAACCAGAACGGGGCACTGTTCGGAAGGGATCCCTTCGCCTTCTCGTAAAACTTCAACGCGTCCGCGCTGCGACCGGCCCGCGAGTAGCACTCGCCCAAGGTGAGAGCGAGTGTGGTGTCGGTTATTCCGCCCTCGGTCGCCTTTTCGAGATACGGGATCGCTTCATCCATCTTGCGGCTGCGAACCAACATCATGCCTGCGTTCTTAGCAAACGTCTTATTGTCCGGTCGCAGGTCGGCTGCCTTCTTGAACGCGTTTGATGCCTTGTCGTAAGCCTTTGAGCCTTGGTAAGCGACGCCCAGGTTGTTCCAAACGAACGGGTCATCGTTCTTCACGGCTAACGCCTTGTCGTACTCCGAAATCGCCTTGGCCCAGTCCTTCTTGGTCAGGTAGATGTTGCCGATGTTGTAATGCGGCTCCGCCATCTTCGGATCCATGACGAGCATCGCCTGGAATCGATCAAGCGCCTTGTCGAGGTCTCCCTTGGCCACATAGGCGTTGGCAAGGTTATTCTGAACCTCGAGGTTCTTTGGGTTTTGGCGTACCGCCTGTTCAAGCAGAGGGACCGCTTCGGCACCACGGTTAGCACGCAAGTATAGGAATCCGAGCCAGGCTTCTACGTCGACGCTGTGAGCGTTCTCGTCACGAAGCTTCTCGAAGGCCTTAATGGCATCGTCGAGCTTGCCATCGTTGTAGATCTTGGTTGCATCGATGACCCGCTTCTGAAAGTCTCGCTCCGCATTGGACTGCTGTCCAAACGACACGATCGACAGGCCGAGAACGGCGGCAAGGGCGAGACTTCGAAAAAATTTCATAACTGCCTGGATTCCTTAGCTACTCGGAATGCATTACCGACCCAATAGACCCCTCAAACACCTCTTGCAGTTTCGTTACCGGTATCGTCATTTCTACCGTTTCTGACACTTTGAGCACGTAATCGGCGCCGTTGCCATAAGATCCGAGCCTCGTGGCTCGTAGGCCATGACTTTCGGCTAGCCCTCCAAGGGCCTCAAAATCTCGAACTCCGACGAGCACACAACCGGGTACTTCGCCGAACAATCTCGAATCGACGGATCGCTCCACATAAGGTACGTGAAGAGAGATGCCTTTGCCACCACGGATGGCAATCTCTGCCGCCGCAACCGCAAAACCGCCTTCGCTGAAGTCGTGGGCACTGGCGATCACGCCGCTCTGGGCACCCTCGGCAAGCGCTTGGCAGAGTGCTCTCTCGCCCGCGACGTTAGGAGCTACCGGATAGCCGTCTTCCCTGTCGTGGATCTCCGAAAGAAAGATGCTGGCCCCAAGTCCACCTTGCTCGATGTTCAAACCCTCCACCGAGAGGAGGGCGATCTGCATCGGCTCAGGCGGAGTCATGCCGATCTGACGCGTCGCATCCTCGAGGATTCCTAGCATCCCAATGAGTGGCGTCGGAGGGACCTCGCCAAGATCGCTCTCGTTGTAGAAACTCACGTTTCCGCTGATAACTGGCGTGCCCATCGCCTCCGCGGTATCCGCGATTCCCTTCACCGCTTCGCTGAACTGCCAATAGACGTGAGGATAGGTAGGGTTGCCGAAGTTCAAGCCGTCGGTTACCGCGCGCGGTAACGCTCCCGTGCACGCGACGTTCCGCGCCGACTCGACCACCGCCAGCTGCCCACCGCGATAGGGGTGAAGATAGGTCTGACGCGCGTTGCCATCGATCTTGAGGGCGATGCCCTTACTCGTGCCTCGCGGAGCGAGGACGGCTGCGTCTCCAGCACCGCAAACAAGGCTCGTCTGAGTCTGGACCTGCTGGTCGTACTGCTCGAACACCCATCGCTTGCTCGCTACATCCGGGCTGGCAAGAATCTTAAGCAATGATTCAGTTGGGTCGGTCTGCGGCAGCGTGGATGGGTCGAACTGGGCGGCCCGTTCGAAATAGGCGGGGGGCTCGGCCGGGGTGTGGTACACGGGGCAGTGGTCGGTCAAGAGTTTGGGATCGAGCTTGGCTTCGACGATTCCCGACCTGGTGATGGTCACGATGCCATTGTCGGTCACCGTCCCAATCACAACCGCCTTGAGGCCCCACTTGTGGAACACATCGAGCACTTCATGCTCGCGGCCCTTGTGGGCAACCGCCAGCATCCGCTCCTGGCTCTCGCTGAGCATCAGTTCGTAGCCGGTCATATCGCTTTCGCGCATTGGCACGAGATCCAAATCGACGTCCATCCCAACGCTTCCCTGGCTCGCCATCTCAATCGTCGAGCAAGTGAGACCGGCCGCTCCCATGTCTTGAATAGCGACGACCGCGCCAGTGGCGAGGGCCTCCAAGGTGGCTTCGATGAGGAGCTTCTCCGCAAACGGGTCGCCGATCTGGACATTCGGTCGCTTTGCGTCGCTGTCTTCGCCAAGCGCGTCGCTCGCAAAGGTCGCGCCGTGAATTCCGTCCTTTCCGGTGGCGGAGCCGAGATAGATGACCGGATTCCCGATCCCTGCCGCGGCCGCTGTGGTCACTTGGTCAAGCTGCAACAAACCGACGCACATCGCATTAACCAGCGGATTGCCGCTGTAGCGAGGGTGAAAATTGACCTCTCCCGCAACCGTCGGCACGCCCACGCAGTTGCCGTAGCCAGCGATTCCCGAGACGACGTGCTCGAACAGATAGCGATTGCGCTCAACCACTGCAGGCGGCGCCTCTCCGTCCCGAATCGGGCCGAAGCGTAGGGAATTCAATGCCGCGATGGGCCGAGCTCCCATCGTGAGAATGTCCCGGATGATTCCGCCAACCCCAGTCGCGGCTCCCTGATAGGGCTCGACCGCTGAGGGATGATTGTGGGATTCGACCTTCATCGTAATCCCAATACCGTCACCGATGTCCACGACTCCCGCGTTCTCGAGGCCACTGCCCTCGAGCGCCTCTTTGTATTTCTTGAAGTAGGAGAGAACCGGGCGGGAGTACTTGTAGCCGCAGTGCTCACTCCACATGACCGCGAACATCCCGATTTCGGTGTAGGTGGGCTCTCGTCCGAGCAGTTTGAGGATCAGTTGATATTCGTCGTGGTTGACTCCCATCGACGTGTACACTTCCGGAGTGATGACGGTCATCATTCGAATTATAGCTGTCGGCGGCCTCGCCGCGACGGCCTTCGGATGTGCGAAGCCGTTCGACTTCAAGGGTCATTGGATCGGTGATCGTGGGCTGGTTGCCCCGGCGGGCCAAGACCCCGTTCTCTTCCACACGATTAGCAAGGTGGAAGTCACGATCAAGGACAACGGTCGCTTCGATCTCTTCGATAGTGGAGTCTCCGTCTCGGGATTCATCGACTATTCGGGGGATTCGGCGGGCCTTCAGGCGGACACCATCTTCGGGCGGGCTCTAAAGGCCCAAGCTTCCGAGGTACAAGACCGGTGGAGCAAGGCGTGCCAGGTGAAAGGCCAAAAGGATGGAACCGTCCTCTACCAAAACCCCAACTCCACTTCGGTGGCGTCAATCGTGCTAAAACGAGAACCGAAACCTTAGCGCAGTCTCGTCCGTACAAAGAAGCATCCGGAGAAGTATCCCTGCATGGCAATTTTCATCGTATTAGGCGTCTTGGTCTTGATCATCATTTGGGCGATCGCCACATTTAACGGCTTGGTAAGTCTGCGCCGTCAGACCGGCAACGCCTTCGGACAGATCGATGTTCAACTGAAGCGAAGGTACGACCTCATCCCCAACCTTGTCGAAACCGTCAAGGGGTACATGAAGCACGAGCAGGACACCCTTCAAAAGGTGATCGAGGCCCGAAACAAGGCAGTCGGCGCAACTTCGGTCAAGGAAAAGGCTGCCGCGGAAGGGCAGGTCCAGGCAGCTTTGGGTGGATTTTTTGCGCTCAGCGAGGCCTATCCCGAACTTCGCTCGAATGAAAACATGCTGTCCCTTCAGGAAGAACTGAAGAGCACGGAGAACCGGATCGCCTTCGCCCGCCAGTACTACAACGACATCGTGACCGCGTACAACACCCGGATCGAAACGTTCCCGGGCTCACTCTTTGCCGGATCGGGCAATTTCAAGCCCAAGGATCTCTTCGAAATCGAAGATGCGATCCAGCGAGAGAACGTCAAGGTCAAGTTCTAGCGAGTAGGCTCTTCTACCGTTCGGGCCATCTTGAATGTGGCAACGTAGAAGACCGAGGCTAAGACGAGATATCCGACTGCGATTGTAATCATCCTTGATCTGGTATCGGTAAATTTACCGGCGTCTTTAGGGTACAGCCGGATTCAGGACCAAAATGACCGACCGTGCTCGAAAAGGCGGAAGAATCGCAAAAACCTTAAGGTCGCTCGTAATCATTGGCGGCCTCGGCGCGGTCTTGGCCCTTTGGAGTAGCTATACGACGAAGCGCGACGTCGCTGTCGCCACCGGCAACCAAAGCGAAGAGCAGCACCAATTCTTTATCGCCGCCGCCGACCGCCCCGACATCGCGAGTTTTTTCAAAAAGACCCTGAACCACGAGGGCCGCCTCGCAATGGCGCGAAACATCGGCCGATACGATGACGCCATCCTCGCCAAGCTCTGCGGCCTATGCCTAGGCGATTTCGATTCCGACGCCCGGCGTGAGCTGACCAAGTCTCTCACCCACATCGCCTACGCCCACGGTGACGCCGTGGCCAGCCAGCTAGGTTTGGTCGGCAGCTTTCAACAATTGGGCGTCTTTCGCGCCCTCCAAGCCGCCGGTCCGGACGTTTTGCCGCTGGTCGCCAAACGCCTGGGCGATCCAGGTACCCGAACCAACGCAGAGGCGTTCCTCGTTTCCCAGCGAGAAGCGGCGGTTCCCGTGCTTCTGACCTTGCTGGACGATCCCGACAAGAACACCCGTTTGTCGGCTGCTGACGCCCTCGGAAAAATCGGGAGCAAAGCAGCCGTCCCACCCCTTACGTTATTGGTCGAAAAGGCGGATGGCGATGAGCAGGCGGGCTACCTGAGTGCACTCGCTGGCATCGGCGACCCGACGTCACGAAGTCTTCTCACCGCCGCTCTAGTCGACCCAAAACTATCAGTCCCCCAACGCGTTCAAGCCGTACTGGGGCTAGGTCGGATCGGCGATGTCCAGGCCGCTCAGGTGCTGTGGTCCCATACCAACGACGAGGAAGCCCAGTTGCGATCCGGCGCCCTAGACGCCCTCCGCCTCTGCCCCGCCGCCGCACTGGCGGTGCCCGGCCAAGAACCGTCTCTGCGCCTAGACGTTGCCTCAGGCGCATCCGGCGCCGAGGCTGATGCGGTCGTATCTGCGGCATTGGACGATCCGAAATTCGCCACAAAAGCCGCCAGGTTCGCTCAGAACCGACCCAACCTCGTCGCCAAACTGGTTCAAGTATTGAAGTCGGCCGACGCCTCAAGCCAAGGCGACGTTTTAGAGGCCGCGATCGCATCCTTGGCCTCAACCGCATCCGGCAAGGCCTCATTGGCAACCCTGGCCCAGGACAGTCGCCTTTCGGGAATGATCCAACGCCAATCGCTTCTGCGGGGATAACTCAATCTAAACAGACTTCAACAATTCGAGCGACACCATCGAAGCTCCCTCGAAGTCAAAAGGAGGATCGCAGTAAGTCTCAACTCGCTCGCCCGTCTCCGGGTGGTCGAAGGCCAGATACCCGGCATGCAGCTGAAGCTCGCCCTTCGCATACTCCTTCGGCGCGTACAGCTTGTCACCCAAAACCGGATGCCCGATTGCTCGCAGGTGCACCCGAATCTGGTGGGTCCGCCCCGTCTCCAATCGAACGGCCACGAGCGTTCCGTGCTCGAGTCGAGCGACCCGCAAACAGTGAGTGAGCGCATGCTTCCCTTCTGGATCGACCGCCATCAAAACGCGATTCACCTTGTTGCGACCAATCGGAGCATCCACCTTGAACCGCTCTTCGGTCACCTCGCCGGCGACGTTGGCCACATACCGGCGCTCTGCCGATTTCGACTCCATCTGCTTAGCCAACGAAACATGAGCGGCGTCCGTCTTCGCCACCACCATCAAACCAGTGGTCTCTTTGTCCAGTCGATGGACGATTCCCGGCCGATAGCTCTCGCCAACCCCGCTAAGGGTGATATTGCGGCCCAGAAGCGCATTCACCAAGGAAGGCTGCTTTAGGGTTGCGGCGGGATGCGAGGCGAGGCCTCGAGGTTTGTTAACCACCAGCAAAAACTCGTCCTCATATACGACATCCAGGGGAATGTCCGCAGGAGAGAGGTCATGGATCTCGGCCTCCTCCGGCTCGTCGAGCTCAATGCTCATGCCCGGTTCAAGCTTCAATGAAGCCTTTGCTTTCTTGCCATTCACCAACACTTTTTCTTCGTTGATGATCTTTGTGAGCTTGGTCCGGCTGTGATCCGGGAGCACGCGGGCGAGAAACTTATCTAGTCGGTCAGTGCCGTCCGCGATGAATATCATAGATCAGTGTAGCTCTTCGGTCAATCTGAGCCTTTTCTAAGTTCACCCGGATGCAAAACACCGACTAGAATGAACACATGAATCGAGGAGTCTCCTCGTTAGCGGTCTTCGCCGCCGCACTTTCTTTCGCTTGCGCTCAGGACATGTCACAGAAGGTGACGATGACACGCCTAGCGGCCCCCGCCCGCGTCGTTTTGTCGGAACTGTCGGCCAAGACAGGCATTCACTTCGCTCCGTTTAGCAAGACCGCGGAGGACACCCTCCTCCTCAAAGTCAAGGACGTCAAACTCAGCGAGCTGATGACCCAGATCGCCGACGCAGACGGCGCCCAGTGGTTCCTCGAAGACGGCATCTACAAGCTCACCCGAACGATTCAGCTAGAAAAGAAACAGCGCCAAGAGGCGATCGAAGAGCGAGCCAAGCGCATCAAAATATCGATCGCCGCGATGATGAATCAGACCGGCCCCTCCATGACCAAGATGGACAGCCAGCAACTGGTCGATCTTTACGTCGACGGTTTTAAGCCACCCAGCTACTCGCAGCCAAAGGGCCTCGCAGAAAAGAGCCCCGCCGCAAGGGCCATCATCTCAATGCTAGCGGGGATGGATCCGACCGATTTAGCCGGCCTCCCCAGTGGCGTAAGAACCGTGTTCTCCACCGAATCGACCCAGAGTCAGCGACAACTTCCCCGGTCCCTGAAGTCGGTCGATCAGCGATTCGTGGCCGACCAAAAGGCGTATGTGGCCGCATTCCAAGCCCGCGACCCAAAGGCTGGCGAGGGTGTCCGTCAGTACGGACAAATTGCCGGTCCCTATATGGGAACCGGTAGTCCCGACGGTCCTCTCGGCCGAGACTTGCTGATTCTCAAACGTGACGGCAACGCCATCGCGGCCGAGATAAGCGTATTCGACCCGAACGGGCTGCTCATCGCCAACGGCGCGTACCGGTTGGAGGTGAAACGTGCCCCCGTCCCACCCGAGGTAGCCAGCGGCGATCCCATCGCCTACTCCCCACTCGCCCTCGAACTCTCAAAAACGCTCTTCGACCAGTACTACGCCCGGATGAACACCTCCGGATGGTCTTCCGTAGGCCGTTCGGATGAGAACGGCGAGTTCATCGAGTTCCGAACCGTCACTGACCTCAAGGGGATGCCGAACGCAAGCGACGCGCTACGCCAGTATCTGCTCTCTCCTGAAACTCATGATCCCCAGTCCCTCGGCACCAGCGAAGCTCTGTTTGCCACCGCCGATTTTAAAGGGGCGAACCTAGTTGCATGTGTCCCCGATGGCAGCTTTTGGTCGATGAACGTCTCCGCCAACTCCGGCAAGAACACTCCAGGCAATATCCTCACGGCTTGGGCTCCAAACGCAGGGCTCAATATCGAAATCCATGACGGATGGATGCTTGTCAAGCCAAAAAGCTATGACAATCTGCAAACTTCCCGAGTGAATCGACCCGGTTTGGGCAACGTGGTCCGCCTGCTCAACCGCCAAGGCTATGTGGGTCTGGCCGATTTCGGGGCGTACCTCGCCAACCAACCCAAAGACCCCGAGTACACCGACATGGACGGCTACTTGATGACGATGATCAACAGTGCGGCTGCCTTCCAGCTCACCGATTTCAACAGCGGCGTCCGGTTCGATGCCATCCGTTTCTGGGGCACCCTCAATGACACCCAACGGACCGCCCTCTACCGAGGCGGAACCCTCAATCTCGCCAACCTTGGCCCGCGAAGTCGCGAGGTCATCTTCCACGACGTCTTCGAGTCATGGTCCGGACCCGACGTCAAGCATCCAGAAGGTCTGACCCTCTCGAACGTCAACCAACAGAAGTCGTACCTCGGCCTCGAGAGAACCGAGGCACTTCCCAATGGGCTCCCCACAAACGTCGCGGTCAGCCTGGAATGGTCCAGCCTCCCCGGCGTTCTCGCCCTCGATCCCAAAACCGACCGGACCCTCGTTTGGTCGGCCAATCTTGTCGCCAACAAGAAGCTGCAAGAACTGAGGAGACCGGGCGAATCGAATGGCTTGGAGGGATACGTGGAATATCAACCCGCCGAAGTCCGCTCCCTAAAGCTCAATTTCACGTTCAGTCCCACCGTCAAATCCACCCTGGCCGCCACCGATAGCTCGGTGGACAGTCGCGCCAAGCCAGGCACCCTCGAACAACTTCCCGAAAACGTCCTGCAGGCGATCGAGGCAAGGTTCCAAAAGCTCAAGAAAGTGTTCTGGGGCGGCTAACCAACCATCAGATAAACTCGGGAAGTGAGATTCGTTCCCCTCCTTGCGCTCGGTGTCCTTCTCGTCGGCTGCTCCTCGGGAGGTGCCTCGACCGCCGGCGCCTCAACTGGCACGGCGAGTGAAACCACGATCACGCCGCAGGCGATCGCCGCGTTGATGGGGGTTCCGATGTATCCGGGCGCGACCGCCCCCGACGACAAGACGATGCCGCCCTCGACCTCGCCGACCGGCGAACACCGGGTGAATCTCGCGCTGACCACCAAGGACTCTCCAGAAAAAGTGCTCGCATTCTTCAAAAAGGAGCTCCCGAAATTCCAGTCCGGCCCCATCAATGGCGGCCTCCAAGCCATCGGGATGAGCGAGAACAACGCGCAGGTCATCATCCAAATCACGAAGGGTGGAGACGGCACCAACATCCAGTACCGGGCCATCCTCGCCAAGTAAAACCTCGCCGGGTACCCTTTTGAGTCTATGGCGGATCGATACGAACCTTCTTCGTTTGAAGCGAAATGGCGGCAACGATGGGAGGAAGCGGAGCTTTTTAGCACCCGAATAGAGGCCGACAAGCCCAAGTTCTACGGGATGGACTTCTTCCCGTACCCTTCGGGCGCGGGTCTGAGCGTCGGTCACTGCCGCAACTTCGTACCCACCGACGTAATCTGCCGCATGAAGGTGATGCAGGGCTTCAACGTTCTGCACCCGATGGGATTCGACGCCTTCGGGCTCCCCGCCGAGAATGAGGCGATCAAGCGAAAGACCCATCCCGCACCGATGATTGAGCAGTACGCGGCGACCTACCGGCGCCAGATGGAGCTCATCGGCATCAGCTACGACTGGGACCGATCATTCTCAAGCTCCGATCCGAGCTATTACAAGTGGACCCAATGGATCTTCGAGATCCTTTTCAAGCGCGGGCTGGCCTACCGAAGAATGGCCGCCGTGAACTGGGATCCGGTGGACATGACCGTCTTAGCCGACGAGGAAGTCATCGCGGGCCGTGCCGAGCGATCCGGTGCCCTTGTCGAGAAAAAGTACATCCCTCAGTGGTTCTTCAAGATCACCGATTACGCCCAGCAGCTCATCGACGACCTCGACACCGTTGACTGGCCAGAGGGAATCAAAAACCAACAGCGAAACTGGATCGGCCGCAGTGAAGGCGTCCAGTTCACGATCCAAATTGCCGGCGGCACCGCAGGCGAATACGACGCCGCCGAGAACGGGTTCGAGGTTCGCCGCCAGGAACGATCCCTTTCGTTCGATGTCTTCACAACTCGAATCGACACCGTCTTCGGCATGACCTTCTGCGTCCTCGCCCCCGAGCACGCGATCGTCGAGCACATCATCGCGAGCGTCGACCCCGAGCGTGAAGAGGCGATCAAGGCTTACCAACTACATGCGAAGACCCTGTCCGATACCGACCGTCAGGCAACCAACCGCGAGAAGACGGGCGTCTTCACCGGCGCCTACGCGATCAACCCGGCAAACGGCAAACGAGTACCCATCTACCTCGCCGACTACGTTTTGGCGACCTATGGAACCGGCGCGATTATGGCGGTTCCCGGCCACGATCAGCGCGACTTCGACTTCGCAACAAAGTTCGGCATCGACGTCATCCAAGTCATTGCGCCGGTTGTGCATGTAACTCAACCCACCCCCATGACCGAGCCCATAGAAGCAAAAGACGGCTTCTTGGTGAACTCCGGCGAGTACGACGGCATGCCCGTCGCTGAAGCGCAAAAAGCTCTCGGTGAGTGGGTCGAGGCGCTGGACATAGGACAGCGAAAGATCCAATACAAACTGCGCGACTGGCTCATCTCGCGGCAGCGCTACTGGGGATGCCCGATTCCCGTCATCCACACCAAAGACGGGGAGATGCAGCTCGTTTCGGCAGACTGTCTGCCCGTCGAGTTGCCGCAGGTCGATAACTACGAGCCGACCGGAGATGGCACTTCCCCCCTCGCCCACATCCCCGATTTTGTCAATACCACCGACCTCGATGGCCGCCTCGGACAGCGGGAGACCGACACGATGGGCGGATTTGCTTGCTCGTCTTGGTACTTCCTCCGTTTCTGCGACCCCCACAACCCGGCCGAAGCTTGGGATCCCCAATTCGCGAACTACTGGATGCCCGTGGACTGCTATGTGGGCGGCGCCGAGCATGCCGTCATGCACCTGCTCTACGCCCGGTTCTGGACCAAGGTGCTCTTCGATGAAGGGCTGGTCAACGTGCGCGAGCCATTCCAGCGGCTGGAAAACCAGGGCCAAGTTCTCGGCTACACCCCCTACCGTAGGCCGCGAGCCGACGAAAATCTCGACTTGGGAACCGAGGGAATCCTGATTACCCCCGCTGAGGCGAAGGAGCTCCCGGAGGAGGACGTCTTCTGGCGCTGGGCCCGCATGTCGAAATCCAAGGGCAACGTCGTTACTCCCGACGAGGCGGTCGGCGAGTACGGCGCTGACTCCCTGCGCATGTACCTCCTGTTCGTCGCGCCGTTCAACGCCGACGTCGAGTGGAAGAACGAGGGCATGTCCTCCATGGGCAAGTTCCTCAGCCGCATCTTCCGATTCATCGACGAGATCAAGGCGAACTACAACCCCACCTGGAAAGATGCGATCGACTTCGAAACCCTCGAGGGAGCCGCGAAGGACGTGCGTCGAGCGACTCACCAGACGATTCGCGACGTAAGCGCCGATATCGAGCGGTTCAGCTTCAACACCTACGTCTCGTGGCTCATGAAGTACATGAACACCCTTCAGGACGCGATGACCAAGCTGAAGCCCGCCGAAGACCGTGCCGCGGCACTCGTGCTGAGCGAAGCCGCCGACACGATGGTGATGCTTCTAGGTCCGGGCGCCCCCCACTCATCCGATGAGCTGTGGTCCACGTTGGGACACGACGGATTCACCTTCCACCAGCGATGGCCGAGGTTTGTCGAGAAACTGGCGGCAGCCGACGTCGTGACGGTTGCCGTCCAAGTGAACGGCAAGCTCCGAGACACGATCGACTTCCCTGCCGGCTCTCCCAATTCGGAGTTGGAGAAGGTAGCTTTGGAATCGAAAAAGGTACAGACTCACCTTGAAGGCAAGACCGTCCGCAAGGTCATTGTCATCCCCAACAAGCTGGTGAACATCGTTGCAAACTAAGAAGTGGTTGGTGCCGCTATTCGTCTTCCTAGGCGTTATCGCCGTGCTCTTCCTATCGAATCTCCGCCCTCAGGCACCAGATGGCAAAGAGCTCGTAACGAACATGGACGAGTACAGCCATGTCTTGCGGCAAGGCATCGATGCCTCGAAAGATGCCCTTCAAGACTTCGACCTCGGCAAAGAACTCACCCCCGCTGAAATGGAAAGCCTCCGAAAGTCAACCGAGAAACTGGATGCGGTCTGCCTTTATTTTCCGACTCAGTTTGCTCCGTACCTGATTGCTGGAAAGTGTTACTACATCCTCGGAAGCAATCAAATTGCCGAAGATCGGCTCAAGCAAAGCCTTGCCAATATTCCGGCAAACACCAAGGAGCGCCCCGTTCTTCAGACGAAAGCGGAAGCGAACTACGTAATGTCCCTCATTCAGTTCTCTAAGGGGGACTTCGACGAGGCGCTCAAGCAGGCGGATTTGTCGCTGAAGCTCGTCACAAATAGCGCCAATTACTACGTCGCCCGCGCCCGCGCCCATCTCCAACTTAGCGGAAAGGACAATATTGCAAAGGCCAAGGTGGACATTGCCATCGCTCTCAAGGTTGATCCCACAAACGTCCGCGCCATCCGGCTTGCAAAGCTGATGGTCCCACCGCCAGCCATTAAGGACATCCCTCCGCCCGAGTAGAATAGACGCGTCGCCCCAAAAAGGCGACGTTATGAGAGACAACCGCTAAATCAATAGGCTTTCCGAGCCTCCCCTTGCGGGATGGTTCGTGCCCGGAGGGGGAGGGCAGGGTGGGGGTTCGACCGCCTTACTCTAACTTCCGGTTTTTGGCCTTGAGGCCTATTTGATTCAGGTTCCCTTAGCCGGCATCGCCCGGCCTGACCCTGCGCGGAGCGTCTCAATTGTTACAAGCTTTGTCCCTCACCTACGGGCCCGATCCTCGGCTGCCCCTCCTCTTCGAAAACCTCAGCCTCTCTCTTTCAAGGGGGGAGAAGGTTGGCCTTGTCGGCAAGAATGGAGCCGGCAAAACCAAGCTCCTCGAGATCCTGGCGGGTTGCCTGGAGCCTCTTAAAGGTCAGGTGGTGGCCGATCGCTCACGTCTCGCCTATTTGCCCCAAGACCCGGTACACAATTTCCCCGGCACGCTAGAAGTCTTTCTCTCCCTAGAGGGTCCGCTGGCCAAGCGGCACGCCGCCCGGCTTGGACTCGCATCCAAGCTCGAAACTGAGTACGACAAGCTTAGTTACGGTGAGAAAACGCGTGCTGCGCTTGCCCGAGTCCTCGCATCTGAACCCGAGACTCTCCTGCTCGATGAGCCGACGAACCACCTGGACGTGGAGGCGCGGAGGTGGCTCGAGGAGTTCCTCACGACATCGCGCCACTCCGTCTTGATGGTCTGCCATGACCGCGCGGTGCTCAACGCCTCCGTCTCCCGAGTCCTCGAACTTGAGGGCGGAAGGCTCATCGAATACTCCGGTGGGTACGACGACATGCTCCACGCCAAGCGGCAGCGCATGGATCGAGAAATGGAAACTTGGCAGAAGAACCGCGACGAGGCTCGCCGTCTCAAAGGCGCCGCCGAAAAGCAATTCCAGAGCGCGGCGGGTATGACCAAGCGACCGACGACCCGCACCTATGACCCGAAGGCGAAGGCCTTCTACAAGGGTAAAGAGGCCAAACTGGACCGTCGAGCAAAGGCGATTCGGAATCGAGTGGAACAGCTGCCTTCCGTCGAAAAGCCGAGGATCGAGGATGCCGCTGCCCTCGAATTCCCTTCTCGGCCATTGCGCCACGGAGTAGCCCTCTCAGTCCGAGGACTCTCGAAGTCTTTTGGATCGCGGATCATCTTGGATGGCGTCGGCTTCACCCTCGAACGTGGTGAGCGGCTTGCCGTAGTCGGACCGAACGGAGTCGGCAAGACGACTCTTTTCCGAATCCTGCTCGGCGAGCAAGACGCGGACGCCGGTGAATTCGAGTGGTCTTCCGACGCCCGGATCGGTTATCTCTCCCAAGGTCGAATCACCCTCGACCCTTCGCTTCCGATCATCGAGGCTCTTGCGCCCGCGACGCCCGACGAAGAGCACTTTGCGCGCACCCTGCTCGGGCGTCTTCGCATCCGTGCGGATGCGGCCACCAAGCCCGTCGGGGTGCTCTCCGTCGGAGAGCGCACCAAAGCCGAGTTGGTGAAAATGCTCATGACGCCGGTAAACGTGCTCATCCTCGACGAACCCACCAACCATCTGGACATCGACTCGCTCGAGGCACTCGAATCGGCCATCGAGGACTATCCAGGCTGCATCCTCTTCAGCTCCCATGATCGAACCTTCGTAGAGAAGGTTGCCCACCACGAGCTGTGCCTTACAGGGGTTTCGTCTTGATCTCCGCCCAGCGGCGAGGGTGGCGAGCAGGAGTCGGCGCCCGCTTCTCGTAAACCGGGAACAGACGGTCCCCGGCTCCCTCGGGAAGGCTCCGCGCCACCGTCCTGATAAGATCGATACCGAGCACTCGGTATCGATTATCCGGTTCATCGCTCGCCGTTCGCATCGGGATGATGAGACCGCCGATTCTGGCGAAGGCCGCCGAAAGCTCCAGTTGAGCCGGCAGCGGCGCTAGTGCCCGGCCGGTGACGACATCGAACGCTTCCCGACGATCGAATTCCTCGGCGCGAGCCTGGACGACCTCCAGGTTTTGCAGAGGCATCGAGCGAAGAAAGTCGAGCATCTTGCCGTTCGAATCTAGAGCGACGACTTGAAGATCTGGTCTGGCTTGAGCCAGGGGCCAGGCCGGGAGGCCGGGGCCGGTGCCAAGGTCAAGGACGGTTGATCCCGCTGGGATCAGGTCCTCAAAAAGAAGGCTGTCCAGGAAGTGCTTGATCCACGCCTGCTCGCGAGGGATGCGCGTCAGGTTCTTGGTCTCGTTCGCCTCGTAAAGGCGAGATTCGAATTCTTCGAAAGCGTTGAACTGCGCGTCTGACAATTCAAGTTTTAGCGCTCCCTTCAGGGCTTCTTTGTCCATGGGACGCCAAATTCTACTACAGGGAGCCGTAACCCAGATGGGGCCAGGATAACACCTGGCCCCATCGGGGGAGAGAGAGGTCGCTTGGCCCTTAGGCTTTGCGTCGTCGTCGGACGAGTGCAATTGCACCCATGCCAAGGGCTGCCATAGAAGCAGGCTCGGGGACCGCGCCGCATCCGCAGTCCGAATCGACCCGGTTGATCACGATCGGATTGTCATCAATGAGCGAGAAGACGACCTTTGCAATGTCGGCCGACGTGCTGGTCACGCCCAAGAACGGAGCTGAATTATCCTCATTGAAGAAGCTAATCCCCGTGACCTGGAAGCTGCCCAGCAGGATGTTAAGGTTGTCGTAGACATCCATCTGAGCAGTGTAAGCGCCGTAGAAGTCCGCTTGAATCTGAGTACCAACACTCCTCTGGCTTCCTGCATAAGTGATAGCGAACCCAGAATTGGAGATGACGAGACTGTCGCCAATAGCAAAGTTGCCATTCGCAAAGCTACCTTCGACGAAGGTTTGACCGCCACCAGTTGCCTTGAAGACCTTGGAGCCGGCGGTTGTGCCGAAGTACGGGTCTGAGAGCACGGAAAGCTCGGGACCAACCGAACTCCAGTCGATTGAGTCAGTAGCGCCGAGAGCGGCTCGGGTGCCGACCTGAGTGAGAGTTGCCGAAGCTTGGGCGATAAGAGCAATCGCGAGTAAAGCTGTACCTAGGGTTCGCATGATGTTTTCTATTTCTCCAGTGGCCAATGGCCACCAACGAAATGTTTTATCATTAAAATTGCTGCAGTGAAAACAACTAGGTGGCTAACCTAGTAGCAATACGACCCTTAAGCTATCATTTTTACTTGTGGGTTAAACGTGTTCCAGGTAGTTACACTAGACCGTGTGATTACTATAGGCAAAGGCAGTAACTTCACCGTGGCCCAAGTAGCAAAATGCTCAGCTGACAATGTTGCCATGTCGTCAAGAAACGTTTTCACCCGCTCGACCCGATCTAGCTTCCAGAGCAGGTTTCCAGCGGTGATCTCTTTCTTCGGGAAAAACATCCCTTCAAACGACTCGCCAGGCCCCACTGGGTGTCAAAACAATCGTAGGACTAATGATGGGAGAGGCGTTTCGCGCGTTACGGTTTCGAAACTACAAGCTGTTCTTCATCGGGCAGACCCTATCCCTGATCGGCTCATGGATGGAGACCGTCGCGATGAGCTGGCTGGTGTACCGAATCACGGGCTCCGAAGTCTTGCTGGGCACGGTGGCGTTTTGCTCCCAGTTCCCGATGTTCTGTGTCTCCCCGTTTGCTGGTGTGATCACTGATCGGCTCGATCGCCGCAAACTGTTGATGATCACGCAGATTCTCTACGCGATCACATCCGCCGTCCTCGCCGTTCTCATCCTCACCGGCTATATCCAGGTCTGGCACATCGTCTGCACAAGTATCGTGGTCGGCACGATCGGCGCGTTCGACATGCCCGCTCGCCAAGCCTTCGTACCCGAGATCGTAGAGCAGAGGGAGTATCTCTCCAATGCGATCGCCCTAAACTCGACCCAGTTCAACATCGCGCGCTTGCTAGGCCCCGCAGTCGCCGGACTCGCCATCAACAAACTTGGCGAGGGTTGGTGTTTCGCGATCAACGCCGCTAGCTTCCTCGCGGTGATTGGCGCTCTCGGAATGATGAAGGTCGAGCCTCGCCACCATAACCTCCTCGAAGGCAAGGTTTGGGCGCAGCTCAAGGAAGGTGCAAGGTATTGCCTCCACAGCACCCCCATTCGCGCCCTTCTCCAGCTCATGGCGATCATGAGCCTGGTCGCCGGCGCGTACAGCGTCTTGCTGCCCGTGTTCGCAAAGGAGGTCTACCACGGCGATTCTCAAACCCTCGGAATCCTCTACTCTGCGGTTGCCGTCGGCGCCCTCGTTGCCGCGCTCAGGCTGGCCGCCAGGCAATCCGTCGTCGGTCTCGGGCGTTGGATAGTCCTGTCGTCGCTCACCTTCGCGGTGTTTGTCGCCTTCTTCGGAATCAGCCCAAACATCTACATCGGTGTCGCATGCCTTGTCGTGATGGGCTTCGGCACGATGACCCACATGGGCAGCACCAACACCCTCATCCAAACCATTGTTCAAGACCACATGCGGGGTCGAATCATGGCCTTCTACGCGATGTCATTCGTCGGCACCATGCCCATCGGAAGCTTCCTAGCAGGTCTGTCATCAGAACAGATTGGACGGGCATTCGCGGGGTCAGGCGACAAGTTCATCGGTCCCCAAGCAACCATGGTCATCGCGTCAGTCATCGGCCTCATCGCGGTCGCTTTGTTCTATCGGTCGCTGCCCGAATTCCGACGTGTGTTACGGCCAATCTACGAAGAGAAGGGCTTGCTCGAACCGGTGACCTAGCCTGAGAGAGATGGTTCCCCTTCGTGGGGAACCGTGGGGGAGGGTCGACAGACCTCCTTCGAAGCGTCCAGCCAAAACGGTAATCTCAGAACCGAATGCGGAGCCTTCCCCTTTCCCAAATTAAAATGACCGATCCGTTCTGGACTCGGTGGCAGACCGTCCTCGTCGAAACGACCCTTCCCGCCGAGTACGACCAGCTGGTGAAGACGGACCGCCTCAAGAACTTCGAGCGTGTGGCGAAGGGCGAGACCGGAGGCTTCGACGGCTTCTACTTCAACGATAGCGACACCTACAAGTTCGTCGAGGCATGCGCCTACGGCCTCGTCGCCCGCCCAAGTGAAGAGGTCCGTAAGCAGATGCAGCACTGCATCGACCTCGTCGCCGCTGCCCAAATGCCTGACGGCTACATCAACACCTACTTCCAGCTCAACCACCCCACCATGAAGTGGCGAAACCTCAACGCTCTCCACGAGATGTACTGCGGAGGCCATCTCATCGAAGCGGGAGTCGCCGTCTACGAATGCCTCGGTGACCGCAAGCTCATGGATGTCGGCATTCGGTTCGCCGACCATGTCATGTCCCTCTACGGACCCGACAAGAAGGTCGGCTACTGTGGCCACGAAGAGATCGAGCTTGCCCTCATCAAACTAGCGCGAGCCAGCGGCGAGAACAAATACCGCGAGTTCGCCCGTTGGCTAGTCGAGATCCGAGGCTGCCGCCCCAGCCCCTTCGAGCCCGAACTTCAGGACGAAGAGTCACTCGCCATCCATCCATTCTCACGCAAGCCCAAGCCAGATGAGAAGTATGAGGGCGACTACTACCAAGACCACCTGCCCATCCGCCAGCACACCGAAGTCGTGGGACACGCCGTTCGGGCGATGTACCTCTACATCGCGGCCGCCGACCTGGCCGAGGACCCCGAGCTAGTCGCCGCTCTCGAGCGAACCTGGGACAACCTAACCCGCAAGCGCATGTACGTCACCGGAGGCATTGGCCCCAGCGCCCACAACGAGGGCTTCACCACCGACTACGACCTCCCCAACCTCAGCGCCTACGCCGAGACCTGCGCCGCCATCGGCCTCATCTTTTGGGGTAATGCCCTGCTCCAGATGTCCGGCAACGCAGAGTACGCCGAGACGATGGAACGCGCCCTCTACAACGGCGCCATCTCCGGGATCTCGCTCAGCGGCGACCAGTTCTTCTACGTCAACCCCCTAGAGAGCCGCGGAACCCACAAGCGAACCCCGTGGTTCGACTGCGCCTGCTGCCCGCCAAACATCGCCCGCCTCATCGGCAATGTCTCGTCCTATGTCTGCGCAGCCGCTGACAACGACTTCTACATCCACATCCCCGCCGGTTTCGACGCGACCACCACGCTCGGCGGCGTGAAGACAAAGATATCGGTCGAGAGCAACTACCCCTGGTCGGGCAAGATCACGGTTCGCATCGACCCCGAGAAACCCACCGAGTTTGCCCTTCACTTCCGAATCCCCGACTGGTCAGAGGACGTCTCCACCGAAGTCCCCAACGCCGAAGAAGAAGCAGGCTACGAAAAGGGGTACGCCGTCTTCAAGCGAACATGGAAGCCCGGTGACACCCTCCTAGTCGACCTCGGAATGGAGCCCAAGTGGGTCGAGTCCGACCCACGTGTTCGAGACAACCTCGGCCGAGTCGCCCTCACCTGCGGCCCCCTCATCTACACCGCAGAGAGCCACGACCTAGGATTCGCGCCGCAACTGTTCTGCGCCGACGTCGAGGCCCCAATCGTCACCCAGCCCAGCGACGTCGGCGAAGGAATCAAAGCGTTGAGCGTCGAGGGATCAATGGAAGTCGAGCTCTTCGCCGATTCGCTCTATGCCGAGCCCGGCACCACCGACATCCGAGAAGCCACCGCCACCTTCATCCCCTACTACGCCTGGAACAACCGCGGCCCAAGCAACATGCAGGTCTGGGTAAGGCAACTCTAAGATGGCAACCGTCCGCGATGTTCTCGCCGCTCTCGAAGTCATCGCCCCCAAGCGGTTCACCTTCCCCTTCGACAAAGTCGGCCTCCAAGTCGGTGACGAGAACCAAAGGGTCGAGCAAGCGGTGGTCTCCCTCGATCGCTCTCTGGGCGCAGTGCGGTTTGGCAAAGAGCTAGGCGCCCAGCTTCTCCTCGCCCACCACCCCCTCATCTTCACCCCCATAAGCAGCGTGGACACCCGCAGCCACACCGGCAAGACGATCCTCTCCCTCGCCCAAAGCGACATGTCCTTCATCGCCGCCCACACCAACTGGGATTCGGCCAGGGGCGGGATCAACGACAAGCTCTGCGAGATGTTCGGCCTAAAGAACGTGAAGGACTTCGGCATGGCCTCCGACGTTAAGAACCTCAAGATGGTCGTCCTGTGCCCCGCCGACCATGCCGATTCAATCATCGACGCCGCTGCTGCGGCCGGCGCCGGCGTGATCGGCGAATACACCCGCTGCGCCTTCCGCCACCCTGGCCAAGGCACGTTCATCGGTTCCTCCAACTCCAAGCCGTTCATCGGTAAAGCCGGCGAGAAGGAGACCATCGACGAGACCCGAATCGAGATGGTGCTAGAGGCCCATCGGCAAGGCGTTGTCGAGCGAGCCGTCCGCAAAACCCATCCTTACGAAGAACCCGCCGTCGAGTTCTTCGTCCTCGCCGACCGAGGTGAGCAACCGGCTGGACGAATCGGAGAGCTTCCCGAATCCGTGACCCTGGGCGCATTCAAAGAAACGATCAATCGAGTTCTCGAGACCGAATCAATGGTATGGGGCGATCCGGCAAAGTCGATCCGCCGAGTAGCGATCGTCGGAGGCGCCGCCGATAGCGAGTGGATGCCCGCCCAACGCGCAAACGCCGACGTCTTCCTAACCGGTGAGGTGAAGCAGCACGTAGCGCTGGAAGCAAGCGAGTCGGGGTTGCCCCTAGTTGCCGCCGGTCACTACGCTACCGAGCATCCCGGATGCGAAGCTCTGAGGGATCGAATGGCCGCTGCGCTGCCAGAAATCGAGTGGACAACCTATGTGCCGAAACCAGGCTGGAACGGAAGACCGCTCTAGGTGGGATTTTGGGTTGCTGATCTTTGATTCCGGAATACCTCCGCACAATCAAAACTCAAAAATGGAGTGGTAGCCCGGACGGGTCTCGAACCCGCGACCTCCGCCGTGAAAGGGCGGCATCCTAACCACTAGACGACCGGGCCGAAGGTGTTCATTGTGACTCATTTGAGCCTGAGAACTCAAGGGCCATGGGGCATGTACCGTCGGTGCCCCCGCCGATGAGTGCCGCGCGACCACCCATTTATCTGTGAAGCCACGGAGGGCTCACGAAGAACCATCCTCGAAAGTAGAGCATTCATTGGCTAAGACCAAAAACAAAAAAAGGCCGAGCCCAAAGGCTCGGCCCTCAAGATTCCCAAACTACGGGACGATGGCTTCGCTATCGTTCGCTGAAGGCGCAACCGGAATCACGAATGCGGCATCAGGATGCTTCGCCGTCTCTTCGATCGCCTTCAACTGGCCACTACTGAAGTTGGCCAATCGGCGAGCGCATACAAATCGGTTGTGATAGTAGTCCTGGTTCAAGGAGTTGACCTGGACCCTGCCGCCGCCGCTGCTTGCGTGAATAAATTGGTTCTTGCCAAGGTAGATGGCAACGTGAGAAATTCGGGTGCCACGGACGGTGTGGAAGAAGAGCAAATCGCCCGGCTTAAGATTGCCTCGACTGACCGGCTTTCCGTAGCCTGCCTGTTCGGAGCTGGAATGGGGGAGCTTAACTCCCGCTGCGCGGTAGACCTGCAGGATGAAGCCGCTGCAATCGGTACCACCTCGCGAGGCTGAACCATAGCTATATCGCACACCTCGGTAGGACTTAGCGGTCGCGATGATTTTCTCGGCGGAAACCTTCGGAGAAGGCGTGGGCTTTTTGTGGCCCTTCGAGTTTTTCTGCACTCCCTGTGCTAGAGCAGTACCTGCAAAAAGCAGACAAAGCCCCAAGGTTAGATTCTTGTTCGGCAATATTCCTCCTTCCGTGCCGTTTCCGACACACGCCGCCCACTGAATGGGTCCCTTGACAACGATGAGGACTTTACCTGTGTCCCTTTTAGGGTGTCAACCCCGACTAGGGTAAATCACACTATGCGCAACACTGCGCACCAGGTTCAATATCGGCTGGTTTCCTCGAAACTTTACCTAGGCAATTCAATCATTTTTTCCGCAATACCCAGGTCGTGTAAACTCCACAAGCACATGCTCAGCATTCTGATTGTCAATTGGAACACTAAAGAGCTACTCCGTGCATGCATGACATCCATTTACGCGTATCCACCCCGTGAAAGTTTCGAGGTTATTGTTGTAGATAACCATTCGAAAGATAACAGTGCGGCAATGGTTCGCGACGAATTCGCAAATGTCATCCTTGTCGCGAGCGAAACGAATACCGGATACGCCGCAGGCAACAATCTGGCCTTTGAAAAAGCCTCCGGCGATTTGCTTCTCACCCTGAATCCAGACACCGAATTTGTCGACGACTCCCTCCAAATCGCCATCGATGTTCTGAAGGACAACCCAAGCGCGGGGTGTTTGGGGATCAAGCTTGTAAGTCCAGACGGGTCGGTCCAGCGATCCGTTCGCGGCTTCCCCACCTTTCTCGGGATCTTGGGCGACGTCACCAAACTCGGAGAGCTCTTCCCGAACGGCGCCCTCGGCAGCTACCGGCTTCCCCGCTTCGAATACGAGGAAGAAGGACCGGCCCCCCAGCCGATGGGAAGCTTTCTCCTCTTTCGCCGCAGCGCTCTCGAGGCGATCGGTGACCCCAAGTCGCCATTCGACGAGTCCTTCCCCATCTTCTTCAATGAGGTCGACCTGCTACTAAGGCTTTACAAGAAGAGATGGCCTTGCATCTACACCCCCGCTGCGAAGGTCATCCACCACGGCGGCGAGAGCACCAAGCAGGTTCGTAAGAGCATGATCTGGGAATCGCACCGAAGCTTGGTCCGATTCTTGCGACGGCATCACGGAACGGGGCTCGGAGCAATCGGGTTACCCCTTTTGGCTGCGCTAATATATGGGGCGGCATTTGTGCGTGCCAAGGGCTACGATGCCGGATTTAGAACTTAGCGTCACCATCTGCAGTTGGAACACCGTCGAGGACCTCCGGATCTGCCTCCAGAGTCTGCAAGACCGGCGTGAAGAAGCCACTTTCGAAGTCCTGGTGGTTGACAACAACTCAGAGGATGGCTCGCCCGACATGGTCGAGGCAGAATTCCCATGGGTACGGCTCTTCCGAATGGCCAAAAACTTTGGGTTCACGGGCGGCCACAATTACGCCCTCGCGAGGCGAGAGGCCGACCACGGATTCCCCCTCAACAGCGACACCATCGTCCACCCCGGCGCACTTCGATCGGTCCTCGACTATGCAAAGGAGCATCCGGAAGCCGGAATCATCGGCCCCAAGCTTCTCAATCCAGACGACAGCCTTCAGTTCAGCTGCCGCCGCTTCCCAAATCCGATTGCCGCCCTCTTTCGCAACACCCCCATCGGCAAGCTATTTCCGAACAACAAGTTCACCCGCGACTACCTCATGCAAGACTGGCCCCACGACCAGATTCGCGAAGTCGACTGGGTTTCGGGAGCCGCGTTTCTCGTGCGAAAGGAGGTCATCGACAAGATTGGCCTCTTCGACGACGCCTATTTCATGTTCTGCGAGGACGTAGACTGGTGTTTCCGAACGTGGGAAGCCGGATTCAAGGTCGTTTACTACCCGCCAAGCGTCATTACTCATGCAATCGGGCGCAGCACTGACAAGGCGCCCAACCGAATGATCGGCGGATTCCATAAATCGATGTTTCGCTTTTACCGAAAGAACATGATCCCCAAGATGGCCGCTCCGCTTCGACCGTTCGCCTACGTCGGCGCCGCCACCGCGCTAACCCTTCGCGCGGGCATGTTCATTACCAAGAACAAAATCGACAACATGAAGAGGAAAATGGCTCAACGGTGAAGAAGCTCGACGTCCCCGCCATCCTCCTCGCCATCCTCGCCTTCGCGGCTCCAATCATCGGCGGCCAATTTGCTTCCGACCAAGCCGCCCTCCCCCCGGGAGCCCTTCCCTACGCGCTCTTCGGAGGCGGCGAAGTACCAACTCTTACCGCCGCCCTGCTTTCGCTTTTAGCCGTCGTGGCCCTCTGCACTCTTCTTTTGCGACGCCGAGTCGTTCAGGTTCCCCACCAAGCCATTGGTGGACTGCTCCTCGTCTTTCTCGCTGTCCTTGCGGGCGCAGTCGGAACATCCGCTTTCAAAACCGTTTCGTTTTCGGTCTGGGTTCAGTGGCTCTCCTACGCCATCGCGTTCTTTGCCGTCGTGGCCTCGCTAGGTCGGTCCAAGGGTCCGCTTGTTCTGATCGCCGCGATGTTTGCGGGATGCGTGGTCACCGCCCTTTTTGCCCTGAACGAATACTCGATCCACCGTCCAGGCGATCCCACTTGGCGCGTTTTCGCCCTCTGGGTGAACCCGAACGCCACCGCCGCAATGCTCCTTGTCGGCGTCTATCTGGGTCTCGGACTCGTCTTCGTCCGTGACCGAATCGAGTCGTTAGTTGCTGGCCTTGGAACTGCGTTGATCGTGTTCGCGATCATGCTCACCGGTTCGAAGGGCGTGCTCTCCCTCGCTCTGCCGATTTCGCTGGTCGTCTTCGCGAGCCTTGTCGTTCGCTCAAGGCACGCCTTTGCCGCCCCGCTTGCGGCACTTGCATGCGTGGGAGTTAGCGGTGTGACCGCGGTTTGTTTCCTGAAGGGCTCGGGCTGGGTCGCCCTGATTTTCAGCGTCCTCGTCTCATTGATCATCGTCGGACTCGGGGCCTCCGAGGAAAAGCGGAAGTATCTCGCAGGCCGCCTTGCTGCGGTTGCCGGCGTCGTTGTGGTGTTCTACGCACTGCTAACTTTTACCGCCCCACACGCGGCCTCTTCCGCCTCCGGAGGGCCGGCGGCGCCGTTCGCGCGCGTTGCCTCTGCCGAGCAAACCCAGGAGCAGTCGGCAAGCTTCCGCCTGCTTCTCTGGAAGAGCGCGGCAACCCTGATCCGAAAGAACCCAATGGGTTACGGTCTGGGGACCTACGGTGCCGAATCCAGTCGGCCCGGCCTCACCACCCAAACCAAGCTCGCCCACAACACGTATCTCCAACTCGGCGCAGAAGCAAGCCTCCTAGCTCCCATTCTCCTCATCTCATTCATGGGTCTCTGGCTGTTTATGGTCCTGCGCGGTGCACGCTCGCAGCCAGATTCGGTGATGGCCTTACGAGCGGCGGCTACGACCGCGGTCATTGCGGTAGGCATCCACAACCTGGTCGATAGCGACCTTTACTACTTCGGGATCGGAGTCTGCGTCTTCATGTTGCTCGGCGTAAGCTTGCTCTTAGCCGGAGATGCCGTCGCTCCCGAGCTCCTGCCGAAGCCGATGCGAATGGCGGGAACAATCCTGGCTACGATCACGGGCATTTTTGCTATCTATGCCGGCTCCGTCGAGGAGATCAAGGCACGAGTACGCGGTGACCTGTCGATCAACGATATCCAGGGTGCGACCGCGGGGACTCAGATGCTCAACGGAATCGCCCCGAACGATGGCGAATCTTGGTATCTCACCGCTAGGCTTTCCCAGTCGCTCGCCGATCAATTGGAGGCAACAAAGAAGGCGGCGGCAAACACGCCTACGACCAAGAACCTTCGCGCCCTCGCCAATTCCGAGGAGCAGAGTGGGATGGCCGCTTCAGCCTACAGCACCCTTCAACAGGCCCTCGCGATCGACCCGAACAACTTTCTCACTCTCACCCAGCTCATGAAGCTAGAAGCGCAAGAAGGCGATCAAAACCAAGCGGAGTTGTTTGCGAACCGATTGGTGGCGACCGAAGAGACCGAATACTTCAAGATCCGCAGCCTCCCCCAGATCGTGCCAACCGAAACCTACGCGGCCCGGCTCTTTCTGGCCGCCCGAACCCAGGACCCGAAGCAACGGACCGAACTGCTTCAGGGGGCAATCAACGGGTATCTCAGCTACCTTAAGACCACCGTTCCTGTGCTGAAGCAATCTCTTGCTGGCGTGCCGAATGGCGACTTTGGGGGCGAGACGCTCAAGAAAGCCTGGGACAATCTCGAAGCAGGCAGGACCGCTGCAGTTGACCTTGCCAAGACTTACCGCGCGATGGGCTTGCCGGACAAGGCCGCAGAGGCCGACGGGTTCGTCAAGGAATTCGCGGATGGCGCCTTAGGCTTGAGCGAGTCCAAGTAGCGCTGTACGATCTCCTTGGCGATCGGGGCCGAGAAGTCTCCTCCGTGACCGGCGTCTTCGATTAGCACGCAAATCGCGATCTTCGGTTGCTCCGCGGGTGCGAAGCCGACGAACCAGGCGTGGGTCTTCTTGCCGTGCTGAAACTCGGTACTTCCCGTCTTACCCGCCCATTCCACACCCGAAATCTTGCCGCGCTGAGCGGTTCCGTGGTCGACGACATTGACCAAAGCCTCCCTCATCACCGCCCAGAACTCGGGAGTCGCGGCGATCTCGTGCAGGATCTGCGGCTTCACCGGCTGCTCGCTCTTATCTACCGGATTGCGGAGCGCCCTCACCAAGTGGGGTCGGTAGCTGGTTCCATTGTTGCCAACCTGGGCATAAAGGTTCGCCATTTGGAGTGGCGTGGCACGCGTCTCACCCTGACCAATCGAGAAGTTCAGGGTGTCGCCGACATACCAAGTCGGGGGCTTGCGGTGCTTGGCCACCCACTCCTCGGTAGGCACGAGGCCAGCGCTCTCTTGCCCAATTTCGATTCCCGTCTTCTCGTTCAGCCCAAGCTCTAGCGCCGCCTTCCGAAGTGCATCTTCACCCACTGCTCGACCAAGAGTGTTGAAGTAGACGTTGCACGACTTCTCGAGCGCCGTCCTGAAATTGATAGATCCGTGGTGGCCAAGACACCGGATGAATCGGCGGCCGATCTTGTAACCGCCGTCGCAGGACACCCGCATGTTCGGGTCGAACTTGCCGGTCTCGTAAGCGGCTAGGGTGGTGACCACTTTGAATGTCGAGCCTGGTGAGTAAGTGCCCGCAATCGCCCGATCCATCATCGGGTTGGAGGGGTTGCCTTGGAGCGCGGTCCAGTCGTCGGTCGAGATTCCGCCATCGAAGAGATTCTGATCGAATGTTGGGCTACTCACCAAGCAAAGAATCTCACCGTTAGAAGGGTCGACGGCGGCGATCCCTCCCACGTACTTGTTCTTCGCCATTAAGTCGGTGGCAAACTTCTGCAAGTTCGCATCGAGAGAAAGAACAAGCTGCTTTCCCGGAATCGCGTTGTCTCGGCCAACCACTCGTAGTGGGTGCTGTTTGGCATCGATCTCGACATATTCGGCACCTGCTGCGCCCATGAGGTCGGTCTCGAAGGACTTCTCCACACCGGCTTTGCCCACGTACTCCGGCGGTGTGAGGCCAGCCTTGACAATTCGGGTCAGCTCCTTCTGGTCGGGCATCCCTACGTAGCCAAGCACGTGGGTAAAGCTCGTACTATCGGGGTAGTAGCGCATCGCCTGGGTTTCCACCGAAACTCCCGGAAGGTCGTCGCCCGCCTCGGCAATTCGGGTGCCCGCCTCAATAGATGCGCCTGTGTAGATGGGCATCGGCAACTGGCCCGGCCAAGGAGTGGCAGCCAACTTTTTGGTGAGCCTCTTCGGGTCGACTTTGAGGATCTCGGCAAGTTTATCGATGATCCAGGGATTCTTCTTGATCTCGGCCGGCTTCACGGTAACTGTGATCTCCGGTCTCACCCCTGCCACCAGCAACCCGTTGCGGTCGTAAATTAGTCCCCGTGGCGCTGGCTGGGCGATGGGCTTCTGCCGAGAAGCGTCGGCCCGCTCTTGGAGCTCAGACGCCTTCACGACCTGGAAATACCAAAGTCGGAGAAAGAGCACCCCGAGCAAGGACCCCATCACCGCGGGAAACGCGAGGAGTCTCGCGTCCAACTCAGGTTTCCGTGGGGTGTGGATGACTGACATCGCTATCCACTATGAAGGCGGCATTTCCGCTTCGGCTCTTGGCCTTTGTGATACTTTCGGAAAACCGTTTCCGGGCAATAGGGCGTAGCAAGCAAACCAGTGTCCGCGCAAACCTCCACCTCTATCCCTTGTTCTTCGTCGTGATTCTGTCGGACCGGCGGAGGTGTGGTGTCGGGAGGGGGCGTGATCGGAGGAGTCGTGCCCGTCGTCGGGTCGCCTCCCGTGGTCGCCGGGTTCGCATCTGGCCCTCGGGTCGAGGGCTTGCCTGGTGCCGCGGGAGGAGCGAAGGTTCCGTCGGGATCAATCGGCATGCCGTCAGGGTCCACGTCGTGAAGGGGCGGAACCGTTCCCTCCGGCTTGACCGGATGCCGAGCCGCCTCATTTCGAGCCTCAAATTCCTTGTCGGCAAACTTCTCGTGCGCCACCTTCATGACGCCCGCCCAAATCTGCACCGTCACGGTGCCACCGAAGATGCCGTTCTTCATCGGTCGATACGCGGGTGGGCCATTCTTACGCGCCTGCTCGTTGGCAATCCAGCCGATCCCCACGAGGCCGTCGGTGTACCCGCAGAACCAGGCGTCCTTCGTCTCCTGTGTCGTCCCCGTCTTGCCGTGAGCGTTCGGGACGATCTGGGCTCGAGTGCCCGTGCCGCTCTCGACCACCGCTCGAGTGAGGTGATCGATTTCGTCGCAGACTTGCGGATCAAGGCTCGTGGCGGTGATTTCGCCGGAATAAGACTTTAGAATGCTGCCGTCCGGCGAGATGATTCGAGCGACCGGGTAAGGCTTCACTCGGCTTCCCCGCAGCATGAACGTGGAATACGCCTCCGCCAGTTCTAACGGATTGACTTCGCTCGTGCCAAGCGCGAGGGAGGGATAGGCGTAAATCTTCGATTGGATCCCGAAAACGTCCTTGGCGTAGTTGGCGACCACGTCTGGGCCGGTGTCAAGAATCACGTGAATCGCGGGAAGGTTGATGGAGAGTTTAAAGGCCGTCTCCATCGGGATCGTTAGACCCCACTTGGTTCGACTCGCGTTACCCGGATTCCAATCCTTATTCTTGTCGCCCATTCCTTCTAGGTGGACGGGGGCATTCGACAACATCTGCCCATATACGATCTTCCCTGTCGCGAGGCCGGTTGCATAGACGAGGGGCTTGAAGGACGAGCCTGGTTGGCGATGTCCCTGCTCAATGACGTTGTACTGATTCTTGTTGAAATCAACGCCGCCCACTTCGCAAAGAATCTGACCCTCTTTGTTCATGCAGACAAATGCGCCGGTGGTGACGTGGCTTCCCCGATAGTCCTTAACCACCTGTCGCACTACCGATTCGGCCGTCCTCTGGAGAGGCAAATCGATCGTAGTGACGATGCGGTACCCGCCCGCCTTCAGATCCAGATTCGGAAAGTCGTCGTGAATCTTGTGGAGCACATGATTGACGAAGTACTGGGCCGAACCCGCCGGATAAGAGGCGGTAGTGGTGAACGGGTGCGGGTTGATCTTGGGGAGTTCGTTAATCGCCTTGTCGTACTCGTCGTGGCTGATCATGCCTTCGGTTTGCATGACGCCCAACACAACATCGCGGTTCTCGGTAGCCACTTTCAGATCCCGGATTGGGTTCTCGCGACTCGGCGATCGCACACATCGGGCGAGCATTGCCGACTCCCCAATCGTGAGGTCTTGAACGTGCTTGTTGAAGTAAACCTGGGAAGCAGCTTCGATACCGAAGGCGTTCTCTCCGAAGAACACCTGATTGAGATACAACTCAAGGATTTGGTCTTTGGTTAGGCGCTCTTCCATTGCCGCCGCAGTGGCAACGTCCTTGATCTTGCGCATGAAGCTCTGGCTGTTTCCGTTGTACAGCCTCTTTGCGAGTTGCATAGTCAGGGTGCTACCACCGCCTGCCACATGGCCTTCCTTTGCCAAACCGAGCATTGCGCGGGCGATACCTTGGATGTCGACGCCGCTGTGCTCGTAGAACCGCTTGTCCTCCGCCGCGAGCATCGCGTTTTGAACGGACTTTGGCACATCTTGTAGCTTGACGACGCGCCGATTCTCTTTGCTGATCCGGTACAGAACGATGCCGTTGCGGTCAACGATGACGGTCGGCTGAGTGGACAACGCGTCCATCTTCTCGTTCAGGCTCTCCATATTGTCCTGAGCCGTGCGGTATTCGCGGAACAGCAGGAAGATCAATACGGAAGAAACGGCCAAGAAGACGATCGTGACGATCGCGAAGGCCTGCTTAACGCGGCGAACCCACTTGGGTCGCGCCTTGCGGCGCTTGCTCGTTGAAGTTATCGCGGCCACGATTAAGTATAACTGATGGCCTTATTGACCGGTTCCAGGTCCTACCAGGCGCGCTAGGTCTTGCAGACGTTCGTCGGTGACCCGACCCACTAGGGTGTACGTTTTGCCTTCTCGGTTCCAGGTAAACACGTGGAACTCGTCTTTGGCAAAACGCTCCATTCGGCTTGCGTTAACGCCCGACCGGGACTGAAAAAGGGACAGCTTATCGGGGCCGCTTGAATAGATCTGCATCAAGACTTCGTCGCCGCCAACCTTGTTGATGCGGCAGTGCTCAAGGCGGTAACCAGAGCTTTCCGACAGCTTGGCGAACACGAAACCGTTGGCCGTGCAAAGGTCTTGAAGCTTGTCGTCGGGCGTGACAACCTTGGCCCCTTTCCGCCCGAGCGTGAAGAGCGACGGATCGATACGACCGTTCGGGCTGAACTGAGTGAACTCGAAGGAGCCCACCGGAGCACCGACCGGATCGAACAGCTTCCGTTTGAGCAACGTGCCCGTCTTAGGCTCGATAAAAATCCGCTGCAAGACATTGCCCTCATTGTCCGAGACGACGACCTGCTCGGTCTTAAATCCGGCCACAACCTCGCCCGGGCCGAGCGAGATCTTAAGCTTCTTTTGACCTGACTTCGCGAGTCGCGCAAGGCGGCCGAGCGCCTCTTCCCGCCTCGCCGGCATCACTTCGATCACATTTCGGTCGGGAAAGTAATGACGCCGATCTCGGTGATTCTCGACAATGACTTGGCCCGTAAATTTGGAGCCCTCGGGAAACTCGATGCGAGTCCATTGCCCATCTCGAAACACGATCTCCTCGTGTTTGTCTACCTCGGCCCCGTGTCGAAACTCGCGCACCAGGTGCCCGAAATACCGTTGATGGGGGCTCGAAGCGATCGCTTTTCGTAAGATCTCGGGCACCGCAGGGGCGTCATTTGGCTGTGCAGAAACAATGAGCGCCGCCGCAAAAGTGGTGACCGTCATGAGGGGGCGGATCATAGGGTTTCTACGTCAGCCTCGTCATTCCAGTCCGTTCCCGAGGGACCCTTGGTGACGTCCGAGGTCTCGGACGGGCCCAACCCTGCGCCGGAGAGGTCGGTGGACACGTCGGCCATCCGATGTGCGCTCACCATGCTTTTCTCCATCTCAAAGTTTCGGCCGCTCACTGCGGTAGGGGAAGGCGTGCGAGCCATGACCAGCAATGCGAGTCCACAAGCGACCGTCACACCCGCTGAAGGGATCATCGCATTCAAAAACCAGCGTCGCCGCTTCTGCTTGGTGGCGGAGACCAAGATCTTCTCATTGAGGCTGCTTCTCCAGGCCATGCTTAGCGAATCTTCCGGCATCGCTTTTACAAGCTGCCGCATCGCCTCCTGCCCTTCGGATTCCAAGCACTCGTCAATATTGTTCATTTCACTTTCTCTCATGACTATGCCCCAGTCTCTAAATAAGTCCTAACGACATTTTGCAGGTGAGCCCTTGCAAGAAACAGTCGGCTCTTCACAGTGCCCACCGGGAGCTCTAGCGTCTTCGCGATCTCCTCGTAGGCCATATCTTCTTTATCGTGCAAAAGGAGCACGCTCCTCAGCTTTTCGCTCATCGAGCGGATTCCGCCTTCCACGACGTCCATCATCTCAGTATCGATGGCAATCTGATCTGGTTGCCACCGCATATCCGGAACATCGATCTCCTCGCCCTCACCGGGGTCAGTTAGACCCACTTCGTTCGGACTCCGATCGGCTTTTCGAGCGCGATCGATGCAAAGGTGGTAAGCAATTCTAAACAACCAGGTTCGAACCGAAGACCGTCCATCGAATCGGGCGATATTCTGGAAAGCCCTCACGAAGACCTCTTGGGTCACGTCGGCCGCTTCTTCCGCATTCGGAACCATGCGCCGGACGAAGCCAAAAACTCGGTTCTGGTAGGCGTCCACAAGCTTGCCGAATGCTTCGGTATCTTGCTTCCGGCAACGATCGATCAGGGCCGCTTCAGATGCTGGGTCTTGCGGTCGACCGATGCTCAAACTTGTAGCCCCAATACATAGCTCCATGGCTTTGTAGTGAAGACGTTGCGGACCATCAAGAGTTCAGTACGAGCAAAAGCAAGCGCCCGACTCCCCAGGCCGATTAGCCTAGGGTTGCCGGGCGCATTAAACAACGACCTAGAGTCGAACGCCGAGATAGAGGCCAAAGCCGTTCAGCTCGGAGCGGGCGCTTCCGATGTACTTGGCTTCAACGAAGACCGGGGTGGTCGAGCTGTTGGAGAAGTTGAATCCGACGCCGGCTTGGTACGCAAAGCGCACTCGGTCGTCGAACACGTCGCCGTTCGGCACCTTGGCGAATCCGATGCCGCCGCCTGCTTCGTAGAAGATATGGCCGCTGGAGACCTGGTAGTTAAGGAGCAGCGGAACATGCCGCAAGCTGCCTTTGCCGAAGTAGTCGAACGACAGAGAAAGGTCGGCTACATTTGTGTTGGAATTCGACTTCAGGCTCAAAACCTTATAGTCTGCGCCGAATCCAACCCACATGTTGCCAGTGGAATCTCGGGTGACGCTGTTGGTAGGCAGGAAAACCCCACCCCGAAGGGAGAGCCCGACCGGCTTGTTCTCCTGCGCGAGGGCGGGAACTGCAGCCGAAACGACAATTGCTGCGAGGGCGGTTGCCAGAATCCTTTGATTCATTAGTTGTGAATCCTCCGTGACTTGATCTCGAACCCCCATTGAGAGTCCGCAAACATCATAGCACTGCTACAGGTAAAGACGGAAAACTGGAGCGATATCATAAGCGCACTTATGAAAAATAGGCGGTTATTGTAAGTGTTCTTATAATAAGCGCACTTATGATTTTTCGGCTTTGGCCACCTGTCTCAATATCTCCAAAGTTAGCTGAGCCGTGGCCACCAATTCTTTCCGCGAAATCAACTCGTCGTGGGTGTGGATCTTGTCCATCCCGGTCGCGAGGACGATCGTAGGAACGCCCTTTGCGTTGTAGATATTCGCGTCGCTACCACCAAGGGTCGTTCGGAGGGTTGGCTCTAGCCCGAGGGCGCGGCTCGCGGCTTGGGCGATCTGTACGACTTTTGCGTCCGGAGACAAATTGTAGGATCGGTAGTGGCGTTTGTGGAGGATTTCGACGGTCGTTCCCCACTCGGCCGCCGCCGCTTCAAATCGGGTGACCATGTGCTCGACTTGGGCATCGAGCTCTTCTTCGCTCGTGCTTCGGGCTTCTGCTTTGATGGTCACCGATGGGCAGACGACATTGACTCCGGTTCCGCCCGTGATGATTCCTAAGTTGGCGGTGGTGTTCGGCCCGATACGCCCCATTTTCATCCCGTTGATTGCGGCGGCAGCCACGGATATCGCATTGATCCCCTTCTCAGGGTCCTTCCCTGCGTGGGCGGGTACGCCTTTGACGGTGATGTCCAGCTTGTCGTGAGTTGCCGTTCGGGTGACGAATGAGCCGACGGGAGGGCCGGTATCGAGGACGAAGCCGAAGTCAAACTTCAGGTCCTCGAGTTCCACCGCGTCGGCACCAAGGAGCCCGATCTCTTCGGCGACGCTGAGCAACAGGCAGATGTCTCCGTGGGGCTCTCCCGACTCTTTGAGGGTGAGCACCGCTTCGATGGCAGGGGCCATGCCGCCTTTATCGTCGGCACCTAAGATCGTGTCGGAGGTGGAATAGAAGACGCCGTCGCGTTCCTCAACCACCAATCCCGCGGTCGGTTCGACGGTGTCGAAGTGGGCGCTGAGAAAGATCCTTGGGGCGCTGGGAAGGTTTCCGCGTAGCCACACAATCAAGTTATTGGCGTTGCCGCCAATCTTCGCGCCGGCGTTGTCCTCATGAACCTCCAGCCCCGCCGCTTCTAGGTACGACTTGGTCCAGGCCACGCACTCCTTTTCCTTCAGCGAGGGGGCGTCGATGTGGATGAGGTCAAGGAAGAGCTTGACGAGCCGGTCTTCTTGGATCACAGTGGAATTTTAGCCCCGCGCAACCCGGAGTGCTTTAGAATCGTTTCCGATATGGCGGAAGGCAGGCAAGGAACTTATATGGATCATAGTTGTTCTGGTCCCGCGGGGCCACCGGGGCGAACTGGAGCAGCGTATCGCTGACTCTCGCCAGTACTACAACGGTTGCGTTCGCGACTACAACACCCTGATCTTCGCATCCACCATGTGCTTGTCCGGCCAATTTCTTTGAAATCGAAGCAGTCTCTGAACGTATCCGTGCTTCTAGTCACCCGCTCATGAAGAAGTATCTCGTTGCACTCGCCCTTTGCCTCGCCGCCATTGCGAACGCGGCAAGCTTTACGACCCGGAGCTTTCGCACCGACGTGACGATCGAAAAAAATCGAATTGTGGGTTTTGTCGAAACGATCGACCTGACGTTCACGCAGCCGTCCCACGGAATCGTCCGGAACATCCCCTACCGAACTCAAGCGAATGACGGCAGTTCTCGGCTAGTCGAATTCGTTTTTGATGGCACTTCCCTGGACACGGGTAACGGTTTTGCCGAGGTACCTGCCAGCAAAGTGCAAGACGGGGACGATTGGGTTTTAAAGATAGGCTCGCCGAGTGCCCGAGTCAGCGGGCATGCCACTTACAAGATCAAATATCGGGTCACCTACTCTTTGGCCGACATCCCGGCCGAAGGAAAGCTTGGTGCCCGAACTGAGTTCCTGTGGAACGTTTTGCCTGGAGGCTGGCCCACCTCGATTCCTGAAGGCGAAGTTACGGTTCACTTTCCGCAGGTGAGAGGAGCCGTATGGGCCCGCGCTCTACTTGGCAATGGCGGACGCCTTGGAGTTCAGCGCGAACGCGGCAAGGCACCGGTCGGTGGGCTCGACCTCCTAGATCTCTCCTATCCCGATGACAAAACCCTGAAGATCGGGTTGAAGCGGGAGAAGCGGTTTGGAGAAAGCCTGACGGTTATACTTGCGCTCCCCAAAGGGACGGTTTCTCCCGGGGAGATTCTCACGGAAGCACCGCCAGCCCAGCCGGCTTATCAACGGCAAAGATCGCATGATGCAGGATCGACTAACCTGGGCAACCCAGGCTGGGCACTTCTTCCCTTGCTTTTGATACCCCTTGGTTCCCTCCTAAGGTCCCGGCGTGACTACTTCCGTGGCATGCCGCTGGTTGTCCAATACGACCCTCCGGAGGGAATCGGACCTGGCGAAGCGGGTTACTTGCTCGACAAGGATATTCAGCCAAGTCATGTCTCCGCGGGGGTCCTAAGCATCGCTCAAAAGGGAGCCGCTCAGTTCATTCCGATTGGGCTCGACCTCAAAGACGAGCAGGGCGACCGACCCTTGACCTTTTTCGAAGGGGCGATCTATCGCCAATTAGCCGCTTTCCCGTCTCCGATCTCGGGAACCGAAGTCTCCAATGCACTCGGCTCGGCTTACCCAGATTTACGGATGGGCATCCGATCGGGGCCAGCCATAGCGCCGTTGATGGGCAAACGTGGCCCAGAAGAAATCATTTTGGCGGTTGCCTTTTTGGTGCTCGTGAGCATTTCTTTCCTCTTCGGCATTCTTCCTGGCATTGGGGCGGTGGTCCTCGGATTGATTGTTGCCGTGACCGTGAATTCCGGGATTCCGAAATACACGAAAGAAGGAGCTCGAATAAGGCGCCATCTCGAAGGCCTTAAGGAATTCATCAGTCACTCAAAAGAGCAGGAACTGAACTACATGGTTGAGCACGCGCCCGACCTTGCGATGTTCGAGAGACTTCTTCCCTATGCGGTCGCCTTCGGAGCCGTAACAGAGTGGAAAGCGGCCTTCCCAAACCTGGACTACTTTGCTCTCGGCGGCGGCAACGGTTCAGGCGACATGTGGTACTCGACATCGATCGATGACGCGCTTTACTTTGCTGATACGAGTGTGTTGTCTTTTGCGCCACCCACACCGTACTACTCTTCCGACTCTTCTGACACCTCGTCCACGTCCACGTTCTCGTCTGGGTCGTCTGGCTTCGGAGACACACCCACCTCGGACTACTCCGCTCCCACCTACGACTCAAGCTCAAGCGGCTCCGGCGGATTCGACTCGGGATCCTCTGCTGGCGATGGTGGCGGAGGTGGGGGTGGGGACAGTTGGTGACCGCAGCTCACCTTCTGTGTCCCGGACGGGTTTTGGGGCTTCGGAGTCAGGCTGTCGCGCCCCCTCCCCCACGGTTCCCCCGGAAGGGCACCATCTCCGGACGGCGCGGGTGCAATCCCAAAGGTATCCTCTCCCAGTCATGCCTGAACTGCTCGCTCAGTCGCTTATTCGAGATGTGCCCGACTTTCCTAAGGCGGGGATTATGTTTAAGGACATCACTCCTGTCCTCGAACATCCTGCTGCGTTTCAGGAAGTCTGCGACCTGTTGACCCAAGACGCCAGGGAGCGGGGGGCGGAGACGGTGGTCGGGATTGAGAGCCGAGGGTTTTTGTTCGGCGTGCCGGTGGCGCTTGCGCTCGGCATCCCGTTCGCGATGGCTCGAAAGCTAGGCAAGCTTCCCTACGATCGCATCTCGGAGGAGTATGCGCTCGAGTACGGGACGAATACGGTTGAGATGCATGTCGATGCGATTCAAAAGGGGCAGAAGGCTTATATCGTGGACGACCTGCTTGCTACTGGCGGCACTGCGGCGGCTTCAGCTCGTTTGGTAGAGCGGCTCGGTGGTGAGGTTTGCGGGTTCGGGTGTTTGATCGAGCTCAGTTTCCTGGACGGTCGAAAAAACCTGCTGGGATATCCGATTACGGCTTTGATGGAGTTCTAAGACCGAATGTCATCCTGAGGGAGCTCAGGCGACTGAAGGACCCCTATCAAACTGCCAATGCTGGATCGGGCCTATGGGGTTTACATCATCGCGAGTAAGCGCAGGACGATCTACACGGGCATGACCGGTCACCTTCGGCGGCGCATATGGGAGCATAAGACGGGTGTTCGGAAGGGATTCACTAGCGGCTATAACTGCGACTCCTTAGTGCTTGCAGAAATGTTTGACGACCCGGTCGAAGCGATTGCGCGCGAAAAGCAGATCAAGGGTTGGTTGCGCAAAAGGAAGACTGACTTGATCGAGGTCGAGAACCCTTTATGGACGGACTTGGCGGAGGACTGGTTTGACGTCGAGGAGATTGAAGCAATGCGTCGGGGGAATTTGCCATTGCGTTACCCGGAGCCCGAGTGAAGCCATTTGTGATTCGAAAGGCTTGCGGTGTTGTAGGGGTCCTTCGGTCGCCTGGGCTCCCTCAGGATGACATTTCACAATGACACCTCTCCTCATCGCAATCATGGGGCCGACGGGGGCTGGGAAGACGGGGGTGGCGGAGGCGCTGGCTGACCATCTCGACGCGCAGCTAATCAACGCGGACGCTAGTCAGGTCTATCGTGGGATGGACATTGGGACGGCTAAGCCGGTTGACAAATCCCGTTACCAACTCCTGGATCTTTGCGACCCGGATGAGAGCTTTGGGGTTGGGGAGTTCGTTCAGCTTGCTCAGCCAATCCTCACTCAACTATTCGAGGAGGGGCGCAATGCCATTGTGGTCGGCGGCACTGGGCTCTATATTCGGGCGCTCTTTGAGGAGTACCAAGGTCTAGCAGGGGCGCCGAATCCGGCGCTTAGGGAATTGCTCAACGTTCGCGAGGAAAGCGAGGGGTTGGAGGCGCTGGCTGAGGAGCTGAGGGCTATGGCGCCTGATGTGTTTGAAACGGTCGATCCAAAGAACCCCCACAGAGTCAAAAGGGCCCTCGAAAAGGTGCTTTTGCCAACCCCGTTAATCAGCGTCAAATTGCCTCCCTTTCAGAAACTTAAGATCGCTCTGTCCCCTAATCCGGAAACCTTGGACCCAATTCTTGAGAAAAGGTCCGAGGTAATGGTGCAAAATGGGTGGGTTCAAGAGGTAGAGACTCTCAGAAAGGGAGGCTTCAAAAGAAGCGACCCTGGACTTAGGGCGATTGGCTACGGCCAGCTCTGGGATTTCTTGGACGGAAAAATCGAGCTCGAGGAAGCTCTCGCGACAACGATCGTAGAGACGAGGCGCTATGCAAAGAGGCAGCGCACCTGGCTTCGCTCTGAGCCGAACGTGAAAGTGCTGAAATCTGCGGGTGAGGAGGGGCTTTTTGAAGCCTCGGAACTTATCCGCCCATTTGTGAGATAGGAGTCTAATTGGTATGGGCAAGGCCATTAATCTGCAGGACATGTTCCTGAATCAGGTGAGAAAAGAAGGGATCGGCGTCACGATCTATCTCACCAATAGCGTACAGCTTCGAGGCCAGGTACGCGGCTTCGACGCATTCACCGTTCTTCTCGACACCCCGGGCAAGCCGACTCAGCTCGTGTACAAACACGCGGTCGCCAGCATTGTGCCCAGCAAGCCCGTCGGCTCGTACCGACCCCAGGGCGATGACGGAGGCGAACGACCGCTCGAGTAATGCTCGCGTTCACCAAGATGCAGGGGATCGGGAATGACTTTGTCATGCTCGATACCCTGCGTGACCCTCTCACCGTAGAGGATCTTCCCTTACTGTCCCGCAGTCTGAACGACCGGAAGTTTGGGATCGGGGGCGACGGCCTTATTCTCCTGGAGCGCGGCGATTCCGCGCCATTCCGCATGCGCATGCTCAACCCCGATGGGTCGGAGAGCGAAATGTGCGGGAACGGAGTTCGGTGCTGTGCGCGGCTTATCCGCGACCACGGTCATTCGGATGCTTCCACTATCCCGATTGAGACGGGAGCAGGCGTTCTGGAGCTTCAATTTGTCGGCGATCTCGTCCGTGTGGACATGGGCTTGGCGACGATATTGGATCTTGTGGAACAGCCGATCGGTGAGGACTATCTCGGGACGGCGGTCTCGATGGGCAATCCTCATCTGGTGATCTTCGTCGACGACGTGGCGTCGGTGGATCTTCTCCGGCTCGGTCCCTTCTTTGAGCACCATCCGTTTTTCCCTAACCGGACGAACGTGCACTTTGCGCAGGTGGTGGATCGCACCCATCTGATTCAGAGGACTTGGGAGCGGGGGGCGAGGGTGACGCTCGCTTGCGGGACGGGGGCGTGTTCGGTCGGGGTTGCGGCGGCGGTCACGGGTCGCGCGGAGCGGGACGTTTCGGTTCAACTGCCGGGCGGGGTTTTGCGAATTGAGTACGTCGACGATGGGCGGGTCTTTATGACCGGCGCGGCGGAGACGGTTTTTGAGGGACGCTGGGGCGGGTAGGGATTGAAGATTGAGGATTGAGGATTGAGGATTTCCGGAGGGGCTGAGACCGAGTCTTTCCTTGTCCTCAGCCCGACTCTTGACGATTCGGGCCTTCGCACTAGCCGCCCTCAGATGGGGTGCTGGCTTCGCATCAGGTTGCTGCCTCCCCTCCCCCGCGGTTCCCCTCGCCAGGAGAGTGTCGGATTGTGAAACGAGGCACCTAATGTAGCGTCGGTGCCCCCGCCGATGATCTGCCGGCAACGGTGAATCCGAAAGGTTTGAACCTGTGACAAACCCTTTCCGGATCGTCGGCGGGGATGCCAACGCTACAACTAGGGCGTCCTCTTTACAATCCGACACGCTCCTTCGCGAAGGGCACCATCTCCGGACGTCGGCAAGGCGGAAACCCTCGGTTGCTTGGCAACCGAGGGTTTTGGATCATCGGCGAGACGCCGACGCTACTCTTAGGCTACGCGGGCTAGATAGCCGTGCAGCATGGACTGAGTCGCACCGACGTAGTCGAGGAATTCGATGCCAACTCCTTTTCGGTTCTTGTCGCTGTGGGCGACGATGCCGAAGGCTCGGACAGTCTCCGTCGGGGAGATGGTGGCTTGGAACTCGACTAGGCTGCCTACTTCGATGGCGGAGGTGAGTTTCACCCATGCGCCGCCGAGGCTGAGATCTACCGTTTCGCCTTGGAAGATCGAAATCGTGGTGTCGCCGTGGACGTCGTGAACTGCACGCAGCGCGACGGGAACGGTGACGCCGACACGTGGATAGCGTCGTCGGTTGAGGTCCATCCACTGAAGTCGGCTGACTTCCATGAGGTGGCCCGTGTTGTACTCGGTCGCGCCGATGACTTCGGCCTCGCCCTTGTAGAGCTGCCCTTCGGTCTGCCAAAGGAGCATGACCGTCTTGGGGAACTCGAGATTGCCGATGGTTTCGTCGGTCGAGTAGAGGAAGAAGGGGGCCTCCGAATGAACCGTGCAGAACATGGGACACGGACGGCCGTTCACGTGAAAGATTGCGGTCAGCGTTGTGCCGGCTGCCAGGTTCACGTCATTCGCGTAGAGACTTTCCACACTGCCTATTTCGGTACCTCGCAGAGACACCTTTAGGTTTTGATATGAAAACTTAACGATGAAGGGCGAAATTGCGCCGATGCAACCGTGGGTACACGCCTTCGGCGGGATGGCATTTGGAAGTTTGTCGTCACTCGCGCCCATGCAATGGTCGGTTACACGCCTTCGGCGGGATGGCAATTGGAAGCTTGTCGTCACTCGCGCCCATGCAATGGTCGGTTACACGCCTTCGGCGGGATGGCATTTGGAAGTTTGTCGTCAGTCGCGCCCATGCAATGGTCGGTTACACGCCTTCGGCGGGATGGCAACTGGAAGTTTGTCGGCGATGCGCCGATTGACCAGCAGGACCCGGAATTAAGGGAGGGCGTTCGGTGAACGCGACCCCTTCCCCCACGGTTCCCCCTTGGGAAAGGGGCACCATCTCCGGACCGGACCCCTCACCCCTGCCCCTCATAGCCATTTAGTTTGGGCTTCGGAACCCCTCGCCCCTCCGGGGGAGAGGGGTTCTGATGTTGTTAGAACTTTAGGGAGCGGGCTTGCTCGACTTCTCGCCTTGTCTCGGTTTGGGCGAGTTTGTGTCGTTTGTCGTATTCGGCTTTACCCTTTCCGAGGCCGATGCGGATTTTGACTCGGCCGTTCTTGAAATAGGCGTCGAGGGGGATGATGGTGAAGCCTTTTTCCTTTGCTTTTCGATCCAAGGTATCGATCTCTCGGCGGTGGAGGAGAAGCTTTCGGTCTCGGCGACGCTCGTGCTGAAAGAGGTTTCCGGCTTGCTCGTAGGGCTCGATGTCCATATTGAAAAGGAACATCTCTCCGTTGACCACTCGGCAATAGGAGTCGGTGAGGTGGGCGTTGCCTTTGAACAGGCTTTTCACCTCGGTTCCGACGAGGACGATGCCGCACTCAAACGTGTCGTCAATGGCGTAGTCATACCGAGCCCGTCGATTGCTGATCGACGCGGGCGCGACGGCTCCTTTCTTTGCTCCGGTTTTCTTCGCCATGGAACCTCGGATTGTACTCGCACGTTGAACTCTGCCGAGGGCCCTTCAGCGGGGTAGATTTAGCCATGCGTTCTTCTGTCGTCCTTTTCTCCATTGCCGCCACGTTAATCCTCGCGGGATGTGGAGACAAAACCCAGCAAGCCTCCACGGATCCGGGCAAGAAACCTGGTGCCGCCGTAAAGCCCGGCCTCGACAAGCTTCTGATGGACGATAAGGTCATTGGCAAGGGCGAGGCGGCGGCTACTGGCGATCAGGTTTCGATGCGCTACACCGGCAAGCTGTTGGACGGCACCCAGTTCGACTCGAACGATGGAAACGGCAAAGAGCCGCTCACGTTCCAACTCGGTCAAGGAGCGATGATCAAGGGTTGGGATCAGGGAATCGTCGGCATGAAAGTCGGCGGAAAGCGCCACCTATCGGTCCCCTACCCTCTTGGCTACGGCGATGCTGGCCGAGATGGCATCCCGCCGAAGGCAGACCTCTACTTCGATGTCGAGCTTCTTGACGTGACCAAGCAAGAGGACATGCACAGCCTTACGATCAAGGAGATGAAGGTTGGGACCGGACCGGTAGTTGCTCACGGAAAGACGATTACGGTTGACTACGTGGCAACGCTCAGTTCGGGGGCCGAACTTGACTCGACGATCAAGACCAAGAAGCCTCTTGTGTACGTATTTGGCGTCGACAAACTGACCATGGCGTTCTTCGATACGATGATTGGCGGCATGAAGAAGGGCGGAGTTCGCGAAGCCACCATACCGTCGTCGATGGCGACGGGCGCGCTCGGTCCGCGTGTGCCCCAAGGCAACTCGGTGAAGTTCCTCCTCACGATGCGCGACGTGCGCTGAGTCAGGGTGCTGGGTGCAGGGTGCAGGGAAGAAGAAAGTCCTGTTCCCTGTTCCCTGTTCCTCGGTACACTTTTCTCATGATTGCCGGAGTGCCTAGAAACGCCGGATCGGCGTAGGAACCACATCAATGACTATCAACAGACTCGGAGCCCTCGCCACACTCTTCGCCCTCAGCACCGGCCTAAGCCACGCCCAGATCAAGAAGACGGGCTCGGGATATCTTCTCCGAGTTAAGTACACAAAGGGCCAGGTCATCAAGCTAAACAGCACGAACTCGGTATCCGGGGTTCAGGGGCGAAACGGCAAGTTCGTGGTCGACCTGCCGATGGTGATTCGGGTTACGGCGACGGCCAAAAATTCGGCGACTCTCGATCTGACCGCGGGGCCAGCGCAGATGGGCGGCAAGCCGGTTGGCATGGCCCCACAGAACGCAACCCTGCACGTCAACAATCTCAATCAAGCGGTGGACGGCGAGGCTACCAATGGGCTCGGTGCCTCCTACCCAAAGGATCCCGTGAGGCTTGGGGCGAAGTGGAAGGCGAGCTTGCCAATCAATTCCGGTTCCGGGCAGATGACGCTCGACGCCACGTACACATTCAAGGGTGTGAAGACGGTCGGCGGAAGGCAGCTTGCCATTCTCACGATGACGCTTGCGGGAGCCGCGACCGGCACGGGATCGATGACTTTGCGGATGTCGGACGGGACGGTCAACTCTAGCAACATGACCTTGAAGATGGTCGTGGGCACTTCCCCGCTCAGCATTACCTCGACGATCACGCGAAAGGGATGATTCAACTCGCTAAGAGCAGCGATCCTTTTATTCGCGCCCTGTTGGCTGAGCACCCTCGGGTGGTGGCAGTGGCGGAGGGCGGATCGCCGGGGATCGAGTTCGTCACCGACGGTTGGAATCGTGAGGTTCGGGTGGGCGATCCTTCGGTGGGTTTGTTTGGGCTGACCGAGATCATGGATAACAACCCGATGGTCTGTGCCGACGTGCTGTCGGTTCCCGATGCGATCACGACCCTCGCTCTCATCGCGCTTGCTCCCTTGGCGCAGGCGGGTCTTCTCTTGGAAGAGCCGACGATGCTGTCAAACCTCGAGGGCGATGTCTCCGATGCCTTCCTGGTGGGCGCTGGGTGGTCGGGAGGGCTCGTGCAGCACACGGAGCCACAGGATCTTCAGGGAGTGGCTGCCGCGACGGTGATCGCGGCCATTCGCACTCCTGATGACCTCGAGGATCTGGACGCGCTCTTTGATGAGCGCTACGAGCGGTCTTTCTTCATTCACCGAGACGAGAGCTCCGATTGGGACGTGAAGCTTGTCAAAGGCAAGCCGTCCGGGCTCTACCGCCTCCGCATCAATCCGGATGAGCCCTCGAGCTTGTTGACGGTTCGGGTGATGGCCGATCTTAACGGCAAGTGCGGCGCTGCTCAAGTCGTTCACGCGATGAACGTCATGTGCGGGTTCGAAGAGTCGCTGGGGGTTTAGTCCGTTAGCCGTTAGCCGTGGCCGTGGGCTGTTTTCCGTTTTCCGTGTGCCGTGGGTCGTGGGTCCTTAAGGGGTGGGACTTATCCACATTCACCCTTCGGACCAGCTCCACGCTATGTGTTTCCGGCCCTGCCGTCCACGGAAAACCGCCAGCGGAAAACGGTCCCTCAGGTTCACACGTGCGCATTTTTGAAAAACATATGTCATTTATTGCGCCCAACGGCGCAATTTTACGTCATACTGTTTGTACAGCGAAAAGGTCAGCGGGCCTTAAGCGCGAAACATCTCGACCGCGAAGGAGAGCCGTGGTTGAGAATCAAAAAGCCCGAAAGGGCGCTCTCCTCAGACCGAAAGGAAAGAGGTAAGTAAAAATGATTGCAGGCAAAGTACAAGCAGACGACAGAATCTTGATTGAGCGATTTCAGAGCGGAGATTCCCGCGCATTTGACCAACTGGTCGCCCGACACCAGACCCGAGCATATACCTATGCCTTTCGACTTACGCGATCTCAGGACGAGGCTTCTGACGTAGTCGCCGAGGCGTTTGTTCGAGTCTATCGAGCGCTTGGCACGTTCCAGGGCAACAGCGCCTTCCCCACGTGGCTCTATCGAATTATTACCAACTGCTTCCTCGACCTTCGCAAGAAGCAGAAGTCTCGAGCCACGACCAGCCTTGACGAAGTCGTTCGAACCGAAGATGGCGAGATGCCGTTGCAGGTTGAGACGACTAGCCCATCGCCGCACATGATGGCAGAGAGCAAGGCGCGAGTTTCCACGATTTCCGAGGCGATTGAGCGACTGCCCGAGTATCAGAAGGCGATCATCCTCATGTACCACGCGGAGATGATGAGCTACGAAGATATCGCGGCAACCTTGAGTCTGCCTATCGGCACCGTCAAGAGCCGCTTGAACCGCGCCCGCCTGAGCCTTCGAGAGCTTCTCGAGCCGGCATTCGCGCTGTTCGCCGCCTAAGCGATTTCCTTCCGTTCCAACCCCAGAGCCCCGCGTAGCGGGGCTCGCTCTATTTGGGGAGATTGGAAATTTTCAGAACCCCTTCTCCCCTCCGGGGGAGAAGGGGCAGGGGATGAGGGGCAGGCGGCCCCCCGGAACTAAGGCACTTGGGTTGGACGATGAGTGAATCCTTCGGCTCCCCGGACCCCCTCACCCCTGCCCCTCTCCCCCGGAGGGGAAAGGGGTTCTGAGGGTCATTTTGCGGCGGCGAGGGCTTGCTCTAGGTCGGCGATGAGGTCGTCGACGTTTTCGATACCAACTGAGAGTCGCACGAAGTCCGAGGTGACTCCTGCGCTGAGCTGCTCTTCGGGGGAGAGCTGTTGGTGGGTGGTGCTGGCGGGGTGGATGACGAGGCTCTTGGCGTCACCGACGTTCGCGAGCAGTGAGAAGAGCTGCAGGCTGTCGATGAACTTGGTTGCGGCGTCGTAGCCGCCCTTGATGCCGAAGCCCAGGATCGCGCCGTAGAGGCCCCGATGGTGGTACTTCTTGGCAGTGACGTGATCTTTCTGGCTCGGGAGTCCCGGGTAGTTGACCCAAGTGACGCCGTTGTGATTAGAGAGATACTCGGCCACCTTGGCGGCGTTCTGGGAATGGCGCTCCATTCGAAGGGGCAGGGTTTCGAGACCTTGGAGGAGGAGGAACGAGTTGAAGGGCGAGATAGCGGCGCCGGTGTCTCGAAGACCCTGAACTCGGGCTTTGAGGCCGAAGGCCACGTTGCCTAGGCCGGGGAAGTTTCCGAAGACCTCCCAGAACTTGAGGCCGTGGTAGCTTGGGTCGGGCTCGGTGAAGTTGGCGAACCGGCCGCTTCCCCAATCGAACTTGCCCCCGTCGATGAGGACACCACCGATTGAAGTGCCGTGGCCGCCGATGAACTTCGTTGCCGAGTGGACTACGATGTCGGCGCCTAACTCCAGAGGCTTCAACAGGTAGGGGCTTGGGAACGTGTTGTCGATCATGAGAGGCAGGCCATTCGCATGCGCGATCTGGGAGACCTCTTCGAACGGGAACGTGTCGAGTCTGGGGTTGCCGACCGATTCGCCGTAGATCAGCTTTGTCTTATCGGTGATAGCTCGGCGGAAGCCTTCGCGGTCGCTGGGGTCTACGAATTGGACCTTGATGCCGAACTTGGGAAGAGTGTAGTGGAAGAGGTTGTAGGTTCCTCCGTACAGGGACGCGCTGGAAACGATTTCATCGCCGGCTTCGGCGATGGTGGTGATCGCCAGGGTCTCGGCGGCTTGGCCGCTCGCGGCGGCGACCGCGTGGGTTCCACCCTCGAGCAGGGCCATGCGCTCTTCGAAGACGGCGGTGGTCGGGTTCATGATTCGGGTGTAAATGTTCCCGAACTCTTGAAGGCCGAACAATCGCGCGGCGTGAGCGGTGTCGTCGAACACGTAGCTCGTGGTTTGATAGATGGGGACGGCTCGGGCCTTGCTGTGGGGGTCCACCTGCTGTCCGCCATGAAGGCTGAGAGTCTCGAAACTCTGGGGGATGGCTGTCTTAGTGTCGCTCATGATTCTCCTCTTTGCGCTCTACACGGATCATTGTTATCGAAAAGATGAGTCGCAGGTAAGTATCTAAAAGGTCGAAGGTTGTTTTGAAACCTGCTTAGACCAGCTAACGACCGTTCGTAAGCCTATTGAATTGGGGGCCTCATCAGTCGTCTTGGAGCGAACCTCTTCAGGACGGAGTCGGGGGGCCGAACTACTGCTTTGGGAGGGATCGAGATGAAGGCGGCCGACTTTGCGTCCCACTTCCAGCCCTTTCCAATCCATCCGGGAACGTTGCCAGAATGGCCGGTCAAAAGGTGGGTCGTCGTGAATTCGAAGACCACGCCCGTCTTGTCGAAATTCGTGGACCACGAGTTGAGAAATGGTCGTGGCACGGCGAGTTTGTGCTGCTTGCCGTTGATTCGCACAAAGTCTTCAAAGATCTCGGTCTTTGATGCGGTGACCAGGACGAGGAAGTAGTCCTTTCCGGAGTGGACGATTCTTGGATGCTCTGACGCTGCTCGGAGGGTTCTTGGAAGGCTGAGCGAGGCAGCCTTTTTATTGCCTGCCATCAGCACGATTTCGGTGTGTCCGGCCTTTGAGAACAGGGTGAGGCGGTCGCTCTTGGCCAGACCGGGAACGCCGAGATTCCAGATGTACATCGGGGCGTTTGGATGAAGTTGGGTCGAGGATTGGAGGAAGATCATAACCCTGGCCCTCAGCAAGCCGGAGACGGCATTGTACTATTCTTTCACTGCCCTCGCAAGGAGGCGGTTGCCGCTGAATTGGAGACTCGGGCGTTCACTTCGGAGACCGTCCTTGACGTCCATTTGAATCCGGTCGCCCCTCCGCCCAAGTAAACTCTGCCCATGGGTCTGAGTAAGAAGACGGTTCGCGATATTGACGCGCACGGGAAGCGGGTTTTGGTTCGATGTGACTTCAACGTGCCGCTCGACGGTGGCGAAATCACGGATGATCGACGAATTACGGAGGCCCTTCCGACGATCAAGGAGCTGATCAAGCAGGGCGCGGTGGTGATCCTTTGCAGTCACCTTGGCCGGCCCAAGGGAGTTACGCCTGAGTTCTCACTGGCACCGGTCGCCAAGAGGCTCTCTGAGCTGCTGGGCAAGGACGTTCCTCTCATTCCCGACTGCGTCGGCCCGGAGGCCGAGAAGGCAGCTCGGGCGGGCAAGCCGGGAGATGTGATGCTTCTCGAGAACGTCCGCTTCCACGCCGAAGAGGAGAAGAACGACCCTGCGTTCGCCAAGCAGCTTGCCTCGCTGGCCGATCTTTATGTGAACGACGCGTTCGGCACTGCGCACCGGGCCCACGCCTCTACCGAGGGGGTCGCTCATATCCTGCCGGGGGTGGCTGGGTTCCTTATTGAGAAGGAGATCAAGTACCTGGATCAGGCAGTCGATCAGCCTAAGCGCCCGTTCGTGGCGGTGATGGGTGGCAGCAAGGTGAAGGACAAGATCGCGCTCATTGATAACTTGCTCCCAAAGGTCGACCGGCTACTCATCGGCGGCGGCATGGTCTTCACGTTTTACAAGGCGCAGGGCAAAGGGATCGGTAAGTCGCTTCTGGATGACACGAGCATCGACTACGCGAAGAAGCTACTGGACGAGAACCCGGGAAAGATTGTGCTTCCTGAGGATGTCGTCGTCTCGGAGACCATTTCGAACGACGCCAAGACGGTAAACGTCGACTCGGGTGCCATCCCGGATGGTCAAATCGGCCTTGACATTGGGGCCAAAGCGCAAAAGGCGTTTGCCGCAATCGTTGAAGAAGCGGGCACCGTGCTATGGAATGGGCCGATGGGTGTGTTTGAGATGAAGCCGTTCGAAGCGGGGACCCGTGCGGTGGCAGAGGCGATGGCCGAGTGCAAGGGGCTCACGATCGTAGGGGGCGGAGATTCGGCGGCGGCGGTTGAGAAGTTCGGCCTCGCCGATAAGATGACTCACGTGAGCACCGGCGGTGGCGCCAGTCTCGAGTTCTTGGAGGGCAAGGAATTGCCTGGAATTGCTGCCTTGCAGGACAAGGACTAAGTTGTACTTTTGCCTTCGGGTGGACCTGGACTACGTTCCATGGGACACCCCCGATGCGACCGAGTTTGGGCACGGCGAACCCGCCGTGCTTCTTCGCATCTTGGATCTGGGCCGTCAGACCGGGTTCAAGTTCCACTTCTTCGTCTCGAACCGAGTTCTACGTGCCTTTCCCGCGAACGCGGAAGCGGTGCTGAACGATGGGCACGATTTAGACTGGCTCTGCAAGCAGCCGGCTGAGGAAGGTGCGCGGTTTGACGAGGCTCTCAAGCTGTTTGCCTCGATTGGCCACACGCCGGTTGGGTTTGCGATGAAGGGATCTTGGCCGGAAGGTCAGCCACCCTTCCCGGGCACGGAGTCGCTGAAATTCATCAGCTCGGGGCCGGGGTCAGTACCTCCCGGTTTGGTGCACTTTCTGGTCGAGACTCGACCCGCTCGCGAGGCGGTCCGAGGGGGACTGTCTGCGCGGACTTGGACGGATGCTTCGAAGACTCAATTGCGCGATGCGGCGAGTCGGAATGCGGGGACGATATTGGACGTGCGTCCGCAGGTTTTGGCCAAGTTCGACCCTCGGCTTAGCCATGTGCGCGAGGTTTTGGAGATGGCGGTTGCGGTTGGGGCTCCGGTGGTTACGTTGCGGGACTTGGTTCTTCGGGCATAGCGCGGCGGGCTTTCGGTGAGCGCAACCCCCCTCCCCCACGGTTCCCCCTTGGGGGCACCATCTCCGGATTTACTTCCGAATTCCCGGGAGGGCGTTGATGGCTTTCCACTCGCTCTCCGAGATGGGCATTACGCTTAGGCGCTGACCTTTTCTCGTCACGTAGGAGTCGGCTAGGGCGGGCATTTCTTTCAGTTCGGCGAGGGTGACCGTTCGCTCGAACTTCTCCACGAACTCGACGTCTCGCAGGATCCAGCGGGGGTTGTCCTTGGGGCTCTTTGGGTCGTAGTAGTTGCTGGTCGGGTCGAACTGAGTTGGGTCGGGGTAGGGGTCACTGACGACCTTCATGGTGCCGATGATGCCAATGGGATCGATGTTCGAGTGGTAGAAAAACGACATGTCGCCGATCGACATGTCGTCGCGGAAGAAGCCGCGTACCGTGTAGTTCCTGCATCCTTCCCACATCGCGGGTCCCTTCGCGGCGATCAGGTCATCGATGGAATAGGTGTCCGGCTCGGACTTCATCAGCCAGTGTTTCACGAGTTTGATGATAGCCGGGGCGAGGGGGGTGAGAATGATGAATGATGAGTGATGAATGAACAACAACCGGATTCATCATTCATCACTCATCATTCATCGTTTCGCTAAGCCGTCACCGACTCCCTTAGGCCCAACGCAATGTTTCCGGTGACGGCGCTGACGTCTAACGTCCCTGCACCTTCGCCTAGGCGGCCGGTAATGCGTTGCTCGGCTCTCGCTTCGTCTTGAAGCTCCAAGCTGCAGACAACCTGGCCTCGCAGGGTCGAGAGGCTTACTCGGCAGTCGGAGCCATCGGGGAGGTCGATGTGGGCGTTGCCATTCACCGTTCTCACGTTCAAGTTCCCTACGACGGGTTCGTCGAGGTCGACGTGGACGTCGCCGGAGATTGACTCGACTGCGATGACCTTGCCTTGGCAGCGGCGGAGAGTTACGTCTCCGCTGGCGGTGCGGGAGTTGATGTTTCCGGCGACGGACTCCAGGTGGATGTCGCCGGACTTGTTCTCGATGGTGAGCGAAGGCGTCTCGCTGTTGGTGACGGTGACGTCGCCGCTGTCGCTGCTGATGTCGATGAGGCCGTTCAGGCCATCGAGCTTGATGTCGCCGGAGCGGCAGGAGATGCGGGCGCCTGCTTTGGTGTTCGTGATGGTGACGTCACCCGATTCGCAGCGGAGCTCAACCATGGCGCTGTTCGAGAGGTGGACGTTGATGTCCACGCTCAGGCCGCTCACGTCGGGCTGGCGGACGAGGACGAGGTGATCGCTCTCTTCAATGATCAGTGTGTAGGACTCCGCCTTTGCTTTCGCATCGTCCGAAGAACCACCACGGAATTGGGCTTCAGCCCTCACGCTGCCAAGATCTGATCCGCCAATGACTTTCACGTCGCCACAGGCGTTCTCGATTCGAAGGGTCTTGCCTTCGGGCACGGAGAGCGGCAGATCGATGACTCGGCTCTCATGACTGGACATCCAACCGATGTTGACCTTGCCCTTACTCAGGTCCTCAATGCCGGACTTGAACGCATCCAATCCCTTCTTGGCACTGTCTCGGGCCTGGCGGGAGACTTCCTGCCAATTCACGGAGTCGACGCCTTCTTTCGTCAGCTTCTCGATTCCCTCGATCAACGACTTAAACGGGTCCTTGTGCGCGTCGGGAGCGCCAGGTGGAGGAGGAGGGGTTTCACCGCTTGCGGTTGCTTCCTGTTCCTCTGCTCGCTCGCTGGCGTAGAACGCCTCGATCAGGTCGGCGGCATCTTCTGGCGACAGCTTCCCCTCCGCGACCAGTTGACTAATTCGCTTGACTTCATCCTTCATTTCAAAACCCCTAACCTTTCCTTCGCCTCTTCAGGCGAGATCTCGCCGCTTTCGAGCTCGTCGAGAATCCTTCGCTTCTTTTCGGTCGATTTTTCTTTTCGACCCCCGTCTTCCTTTGTCGGCGTCAACCCCAATGAATCGAGGACTCCATCCAGCCGAGACCGGACGGTGGGGTAACTGATGCCGAGTTCGCGCTCCACGCTGTTGAGCATTCCGCGGCAGCGGAGGAACGTTTCCAAGAAATTTTGTTGCTCCGCATCGAGCCTCGAGTACTTGGGAATCTCGAAGCGCCCGCGGATCGTGACCCCGCTCTCTTCGGAGGTCAGCTCGCTGATAATCAGCTCCCCTCCCGACACCGGATCACGCGATGGCACCTGGTGCAGCCTGTCTCTGCTCATGATCAGATACTACATGATCTGAAAGTTTGTGGTTGCGTTTTATTCAGAAATTTAATTTCGGTCTTTGATTTTCTTATTTTTCGGCCGTCGCGGCGATGCAATCGTCGGTTACACGCCTTCGGCGGGACGGCTATTTTCTGGGTTGTCGGGCCCCCTCCCCCACCCCTTCGTTCCTCAGGGCGGGAGGGGCACCATCTCCGGAACGCCTCTCCTGCTACGGCAACCAATGCGTGGTCGTGCGGCGCTCATCGGCGGGGGCGCCGACGCTACGGGGGGAACGCAGTCCTTACGACTTCCCCGACAAAACCGAGAACAGGCTCTTGACGCGGTCGCGCCAGGGGAGGTTGCCGGCGGCGGGGCCTAGTTCGTCGTAGCATTGGATCGCGAAGCGGGCGCTGCCGACGGCGGCGGCGAGGCCGCGCTGGGATTCCCATTCGGCACCTAGGTGGGGTTCGGCTACTCGCACCTTGGTGTGCTTGATGTTGTCTTCGAAAAGCTTCTCGATTCCGAGCAGATTGGCGCCGCCGCCGGTGAGAACGATGCAGCCGGGCAAGGTCGCCTTTAGGCCGCTCTTCTCGATGTGCTGGGCGACCATGACGGCGAGCTCTCGCATGCGGCTCTCGATGATTTCGCAGAAGACTTTGCGCTGAAGGGGGCGGGCGATGTTTTGGCCGATTTGCATGACTTCGAGGCTGTCTCGCTCGGGGACGATTTTGGCGAGGGCGGCACCTGAGACGAGCTTCAATCGCTCGGCTTCTTCGGGCGCAGTTTTGAGCAGCTTGCTCAAGTCGCTGGTGACCAGTTGACCGCCGATGGGCAGCGTGGCGCTATAGGCGAGAGAGCCTTTGACGAAGATGCCAAGATCGGACTTCCCTCCCCCGATATCCAAGACCACCGCGCCGAGGTCCATTTCTTCCTGGGTTAGGACGCCGATGCCGGAGGCGAGGGCGCCGAGGACCATCTGCTCGACCTTCTTGCCGGTCATTTGGACAGCTTTCTCGATGTTCTGAACCTGGCTCGTCTGGCCAGTGACGATGTAGGTGACGACCTCGAGCTTGCCGCCGCTCATCCCGATCGGCTTCTGGACGTCGCGCTGGCCGTCGACTCGAAACTCTCGCGGAAGGGCCTGAATCTGCTCACGATCGGGAGGCAGGACAAGCGATCGGCTGTGGTTGATCACTTCCATCACGTCGTGGTGGGTGATGTGGCGGGTCTTGGGAACGATTGGTTTGAAGCCCTGAGCGTTCGTGCCTTCGACGTGCTGGCCAGAGATAGTTACGACGACCGAAGTGATCTCCTGCCCGGTCTCGTTCTGGACCTGACGAATGGCGGAATCGATCGAACGAGAGGTTTCGTCGAGGTCGGTCACGACGCCCTTCTTCACGCCTTTGCATGGGAAAACGGCGGCGCCGAGAACCTTAAGACCATCACCGTCGGGAATTGCCGCTAGGCATGTAACTTTTGTGGTTCCCAGGTCGAGGACGGTGACTAGTTCGTTCTTCATTGGTTCGGCTCAGCCTGTGCTCCGACGGGGGGTGCCGTCTGCTGGGCGAGCGCCTGCAGGCGCTTTCTTTCTTGGGCGTCCTGCCATTTTGTCAGAGCGAAGCGCCGAATGAGGCTCAAATTAGTAAAGATTCTTGCGGCAAGCACTAAAGCGACCGCCAAAAACATGTTGATGTAGATCTGATCGCCCAGCCACGCCAGGAAAAACGCGATGATGATGTTCGAGAGGAAGCCGGTGACGAACACGTCGTTGTGAAACTTCCCTTCCAAACCGCTTCGGATTCCACCGCACACCGTGTCGAGGCCGGCAAGGCACGCAACGGCAAGGTACTGACCGCCTGCACCGCTAATCGGCTGCACATGAAGGAGCAACGCAAACGCCGCCCCGATCACCAAGGCGATGAGGGGAATCAGGATCACTTCGTGTTATCCTTCGGCACGATTCCGACTTTGTGAGCGGTCGGGCCTACGTAAGCTTTCAAACGAATCTTTGTCACGGGCTCGAGTTGAACCATGTTCACATCCATCGAGCGGATTTCGGAGAGGACGCCACCCGGCAGGTTCAAGCCTCCGGAAAGGGTCGCGGTGTCTCCAATCGCGCGAATCACGATGGGGGATGCGGTTCGAACGTCGTTGATCAAAACGGTTGGACCAACGCAGCGAATGCTCGTGGTTCCCGCGATTCGGTGCTCATTCACGGAGACCGCTTCGGCGCCCGATGCGTACATCTCGTTCACAACCCGCAGGATGTCTACGTCGTGGATGATTTGATCGCCGACGAACACGTTGGATTGGCCAACTCCCGACTTGCCGTCCTTTAGGGTAACCATCACGCCCGGGCCCTCGATTTCGGTAAGGCCAGCGAACGCTTTGAGCTCCTGGAGGCTATCGTTAAGAACCTTGCCCTGATCGCCTTCCTTACCGAGCACATTCTCCAACCTCGTCTTTTCGGTCTGCAGCTTCTGCATCTCGCTCTGGAGGCGCTGGTATGCGTCGGGGTCGAGAGCGGCGGCGGTCACTCGTTGGCCCTGATCGGGGGGAAGGAATCCGAATCGAGTGGATCGATTGCGCTCGGTGACCCAGGCCAGCGAGATCATAAAGCCAAGGATAAGGCACATACCCGAGATAGGAATTATCCAGGTCTGCGAGTTAATCTTTGATACAAACGGATTCAATTTGGCGTTCTCTACTTCTTCAGAATCAAGGCGGGGTGGTCGGGTCTCATGATGTTGAGAGCTTTGACTTTGGACAGCACTTCGGGATCCTTTGCGAGGTAGTCCTTGAGCGCCTGAATCTTGGCATCTATGTCATCGAGCGAGCCTATAACGACACGCCCCGAACCTATGTTTAAGTATACGACTCCAGCATCGCCAATTTGGATGTTAAGGAGGTCTTGTGGTAGCAACTGCTTCGCTTTCACGGCCAGAGAGGCGAGCTTCGCGGGCTCCCATGCATTTGCCAGGGTGAGCGCCGGTGACGTGAGGTCTTTGGGGAGCGTCACGGTTGGCAAACCCTCATTCATTGAATACGCCGGAAAGAGCACTCCATCAATCGTGAGACCTACATCGGGGTGATCGGTAAGGCGGGCTACTGGCCTTCGGTATCCCACTTTCAGAATCGCGCTACCAAAAATGTTTCGCGTGAGGGAGGCGCTCCGCGCTTCGGCCATGGTCAGGAAGTCTGACTCCGCCTTTTGGGCTCCTATTTGGGCGCATGGTACGTCTTGCAACGCCTCGACGACCCGAGTGATTCGGGGTTGATCGTACGCGAGGGCGCCGTCGACGCGCACGTGACGCAACCGGGTGATCGGGCTGTACAGCAGGCCCGCCACCACGTTTCCGATGAGTAGGAGCCAGAGGACGGGCGTCCAGTTCAGGGTTCTTCGCTTACGTTTTCGCCGCATCCCGCCTTAAGGCGTCCTCCACGAGTCGTTGGCAGAGCTGGTCGAAGTCGATTCCGACCGCTTTGGCGCTGTTGGGGAGAAGCGAGGTGCCGGTCATGCCGGGGAGGGTGTTGACCTCTAGCACAAAGATCTCTTCCCCTCTGACGATGGCGTCAGTGCGGGTTGCGCCCGCGCATCCGAGGGCTCGGTGGGCTTGGAGGGCGATTCGCTTTGCCTCGTCTAGCAAGTGCGGGGGGAGTCTGGCGGGGACGATTTCTTCGGTCGCACCGGGTGTGTATTTACTTTCGAAGTCGTACTTGCCGCTTGCGGGGGCGATCTCTACGGGGGGGAGGGCTTTGTCGTCGAGGACGGGGGTGGAGATCTCCATACCGACGATCATCTCCTCGACGATGACGGCGTCGTCATAGGCGAAGGCTCTTTGAAGTGCGGGGCACAGTTCGTCGTGGTTAGTCACGAAGCTGAGGCCGACGGTGGAGCCTTGGGCGTTGGGCTTGACGATGAGCGGGGGCGGGAGGTCGACGTGGTCGTCGGTTGAATTGAGAAGCTTCCCTTTGGGCATCTTGATGCCCTGGGTGGTGAGGACTCGCTTGGTCATCTCCTTGTCCATCGCGATGGCGCTGGCCTGGATTCCCGAGCCGGTGTAGGGGATGTGGAGAAGTTCTAGCAGGCCCTGGATCGCGCCGTCCTCAGCATGGGTGCCGTGGACGGCGAGGAAGGCGAGGTCGGGTCGGTTCGGGCCGGTGAATCTTGTGAGGTCCCCGGTTTTGAAGAGGATGTCGGTGATGTCGACCAACTCAGATTTATGGCCAAGGCGGGTGAGGGCGGCGTGGATGGCTCGGCCGCTAAGGATGCTGACTTCCCTCTCGGCGCTGTCGCCGGCGTAGATGACAGCGATCTTGAGCGGGTTCCTGTTTCTGTTCAGCTCCTGTATCAGAGCGGGGCCGAATTCGGAGATGTTGCCGGCTCCCATGCCGACGACGACATCACCCGGTTGCAACATGCGGGCGACCTTTAGGGGGAGGAGGTGTCGGCTCGGAACGTAGTGAGCGGAGGACGCTACCTTCTCGGCGATCCTCGCCGAGCTCACGCCCGGGATCGGGTCTTCGCGTGCGGGATAGATGTCGGTGAGGATGACTTCGTCGGCGGCGCTGAGGGCGTCAGCGAACTCTTGGATGAGGGGAGCGGTTCGGGAGTAGAGGTGGGGTTGGTAGACGACGGTGAGCCGGCGGCCCGCGAACTTCTCACGGAGGGCCTGGATGGTTGCGGCGATCTCGGTGGGGTGGTGGGCGTAGTCATCGACTACAGTGATCGGTCCTTCTTGCAAGACCTGCATCCGACGCTCTGCGCCGTGGAAGCTGGCGATTCCCTCTGCGGCCAGCCTGGGATCCGCACCGACGGTGTGGGCGGCGAGCGCGGCTCCGGCGGCGTTGAGGAGGTTGTGCTTGCCCTTTAGGGTTGGGGTGTCGTCGGTTCCGAGGAGTCGACCGAAGTCTTGAGCCGCGTAGGGGATGTCGCGCACGCCTGACATCTCTGCCACCTCGACGGCACCTTTGTCTTCGGAGCAGAACACGAGGGCTCCGCCGTCCGGAATTCTTCTCACAAATCGGAGGACACTTTCCCTCAGATTCTCATAGCTGCCATGGAAATCCACATGGTCCAGTTCGAGGTTGGTGAGCAGGACGATGTAGGGATCGAGGTCGTGAAAGCTGTCGTAGGCCTCGCAGGCCTCGACCACCGCCCACTCGCCCTTCCCTTCGATCACCGGGCCACCCCACTGGGGGATGTTTGCGCCGACCATCACGAACGGGTCGAGCCCGGCCGCGATGAGTCCGGCGCCGAGCATTCCCGTGGTGGTGGTCTTGCCGTGGGTGCCGGTCACTGCGATGACCTTCTTGTCCTGGAGTAGCCAACCCAGGCAGACTGAGCGCCGCACGATTGGGCAGCCATATTCTTGGGCCGTCTTGTACTCCGGGCTTGACGCAATATCGATCGCGTCGGTGAGCACGACGGCCATTTCGGATGTGATTGGCTCAGCGGTGTGTCCGATGTGAATGTCGATCCCTTCGGCTTGGAGGCGCTCGGTTTCGGGGGATTTTGTGGAGTCGGTGCCTGCCACGATGAAGCCTCGATGGACGAGCATGCGGGCGAGGGCGCTCATTCCGGCTCCGCCCATGCCGACGAGAAAGAACGAGTTGCGGCCGTCGAGGGACCCTCGGGGGGAGAAGGCGGTATCGAACTCTTCTGACTTGCGCATTTCTAACGTTTCTTGGCCGCAGCCTCTTCTATGAATCCTACGATCCGATCGGTGGCATCGGGCGCATCCCACTCGGCCAGCGCATCAAAAGCCCTTTGTTGATGGGGTTTGTCCAAGAGCCATTTCTCGATCCACTTCGAAAGCAAGTCCGTGTACTCCGAATATAACGAGGTATCCACTGGCTGGGGGAGTAAAACCGCTGCCTCCATCGCATCAAACTCTCTGGCATTATGAAGCTGATGCTGGTCCGCGGACGTGGGAAGAGGGACCAAGATCGAGGGCAAACGAAACAAGGCGATCTCCGCACACGTTCCGCCGCTTCGGGCGATCACCAGCGATGCCGAGCGATAGGCTTCTACCATCGCTTCTGTCTCCAAATAGGGCGCAACTCGAAACCGGTCTCCCAGTTCGAGTCTTTCAACTTGCCGTTGCACGATCTCGAAGTTCTTCGGCCCGGTGGCCAAGAGAAACTTGACGTCCGGCAAGCTACGTGCGGCCAGCGGAACCACCGTGTTCAGAAACTCACTCCCCTGCGACCCGCCCAAGATGAACACCCTCGGTGGCTTACCTCTTTCCTGACTCACGCCCTCCGCAGCCGCGCGCAACTCGCGACGGATCGGCTGACCGGTGCGGACGATCCCAAGCCCTGGCTTGAGATCTAGAGTGCAGCGAAAAGCGCAGGTGAAAGCAGATGCTCGACGCGCGAACATCAGGTTCGCACGTCCAGGGACGCTGTTCGCCTCATGGATTACATAGGGAATTCTCAGGGACCGGGCCGCGGCAACGACTGGACCGGCACTATAGCCACCAGTGGAGAAGACGGCGTCTGGTTTGGCAGCGATCAGGGCCTGTTTGGCCATGGAGCGGGCGCGCAAAAGCTTCGCGAGCGAACGTATTCCACGCAGGGTTCGGAGGCTGTAAAGCGGCTCCGAGGGAAACCCTTGAAAGAGAATCCCTCGGTCCATGCACGCTTTGCCTTCTTGACCTCGCAGCGAACCCAGATAGAGGAGTTCGGCGCCTCGATCCGCGGCTAGCCTTGCGACTTCAAGCGCGGGATAGATGTGACCGCCGGTTCCGCCACCCGTTACGGCTAGACGCAAGGTTGTCCTCCTTATCCGAGACCGGAAGCGTTGCGGACTGGCAGACGCCGATGGCGAGCCAAAGGGCGATGAGGCTGGAGCCGCCGGACGAGATAAACGGCAGGGGGATGCCGATCGCGGGCAAGAAGCCATTCGCCATCATCACGTTTACGCAGGCCTGGAGGCCGAACCAGATGCCGACTCCGTTGAGGAGCAGCATCGAGAATCGGTTTTGGGCTTGCTGGGCTTGGAACATCAGCCGCCATACGATCGCGCCAACGAGGGTCAGCACGAAGAGCACGCCGATCAGGCCGAACTCTTCACCGACGGTAGCGGAGACGAAGTCAGTGGTCGTCGCAGGCAAGATGTGCTTGGCACGGCCGTTTCCGATGCCGACTCCGGTGACTCCGCCGGTGGCCATGCCGAGTTCGCTCTGCACGGTCTGGTAGCCGATGTCATCGACGTTAGCCTTGCTCCATCGCTGGGCATGGTTGGTGATGCGCTCCATGCGATAGGGCTCTTTTACGAGCATCGCGCCGACGCCGAGGCCAGCGATGAGGGCGCCTGCGACCAGCGTCTTACGGCTCACTCCGCCGAGCGCGAACATCGCGTAGGCGACGGCGGCGACCACGGCGGCGGTGCCAAGGTCTTTGCCCTTTTCGATGAGGAGCACCGAGATGAGGATGCCGAACGCGGGGATCAGGCGAGTGAGCTTCGGCACGGCGATGGTGTCCATCCAGTCCATAAAGTTTTTACGACGCTTGATCTCGGCGGGCCAGGCTTTTCGGTCGGCCAAGACCGCGGCGATAAAAAGGATCGTGGCGAGCTTGGTGAACTCGGAGGGTTGAACGGCAATGGGGCCGAAGTTAATCCATCGGGCGGCACCGTTCTGGGAGTGGCCGAAGGTGTTGACGTAGAACAGCGAGACGAGGCTGATAAGCCAAACTCCGCCGGCGACCTTCTTGTAGATTTCGGGCCGTATTCGTCCGAACGCATAGGCGACGAGCATCGCGATGGGCAGGAAGATGGCCTGCATCACGAACTCGTGGGCTAGAGGTCCGTGGCCTCCGGCAAGCGAGCGCGGGTAGCCCGCATCGAAAATGGCAACGAGTCCGACGAGCGACGCCACTAGGGCGAGCACGAACAGGGTTGGGTCTGCAATCCTTTGCACGCGATTCATCATTCAAGCCACTCCTTGGCTATTTGTTTAAAGACGTTGCCGCGGTCCCGGAAGTCTCGGAACTGATCGGTACTTGCGCATCCTGGCGCGAGCATGATCACTTCGCCTTTCTTTGCCTTCTGGGCGGCAGCGTCAAAAGCTTCTTTCAGTGTATCGAACAATGGGTGGTTCCCGCCAAGCATTTCGTTAAGTTTTGCAGCATCAGACCCAAACAAATAGGCCTTGTGGCGCTGGTTCGCAAGGTAGTTGCGCAGGGGTTTGAAGTCGAGGCCTTTGTTCACGCCGCCGATGAGCAGGTGGGCGGGGTCTTTGAGACTTTGGGCGGATTTGATGACCGCGTCGGGGTTCGTGCACATCGAGTTGTTGATGACTCGGATGCCGCCTTTCTCTCCTAGGCGCTCCATGCGATGGGCTAGTCCGTGAAAGTTCTTGAGCCCTTCGATGATCTCCGGTGGCGCCACCATCCCAGGCTCTTCTTGGCGACCGGCGTAGACGCTTCTTCCCTCTTTTCGCTTGTACTTTGCGTCGGACGCAGACTTTGCGATCAGTTTTGCGGCGTTGCTGTTGGGCTGGGCTTTCGCCTTGCTTTTTAGGGCGCCGTAGGCGAGTAAGCCGGCCATCGCCGCGTTTACGTAGTTGTGGGGCTCGTCGAACGGGAGCTGGTCTAGGCGAATTCGCTGCTCGAGGATCACGAGATCCAACTCCTCGACTCGGCCGTGTTCCCCGGTCGCACCGAAAGTGAGGACGGTGGGAAGGCCCTTGCTTTGAACCTGCTGCGGCGCGCGACGGCCTCGCGGCTGATAGGCGCCGCCGCCACCGCCGGGGGGCACGGCCACGGGGTCGTTGGCCTTCACTACGGCGAAGTCGTCTTCGTCCTGTTTGGCGAAGATGCGCATCTTGGTGGCGGCGTACTCGGGGAAACCGGTGTAGCGGTCGAGGTGGTCTGGCCAGATATTGGTGATTCCGGCGGCTACCGGCTTGAAATCGACCACCCACTCGAGTTGGAAACTACTGATCTCGGCGACGAGGATTTGATCGGCGGTGGCGTCCAGAGCGGCCTCGGTCATCGGGCGCTCTTCGTAGCCGGAGCCGAAGATGTTGCCGCAAAGGATGGGGTCTTCGCCACATGCTTTGAGGCATAGGTAGGTCATCACGGTAGTCGTGCTCTTGCCGTTGGTGCCGGTGATGGCCACGATGGGGGCTTTCGAGATTCGGTAGGCGAATTCGACTTCGCTGATGACCTCGACGCCTTGGCTCCTCGCTTCGAGGAGTTTCGGGTGGGTCTTGGTCACCGCGGGGTTTGCGACCACGAAGTCCGGGCTCAGGTCGTGAAAGGCTCCGGTCCAGCCGAGGATCGCTTCGATGTCGCCGAGTTCTTCGGCAAGCTCTGGCTTGCTGAGGCTATCTTTCGGCTTTTCGTCGACCACGATGGCGGTTGCGCCGAGGGTCTTTGCCGCTTGGGCGACGGCTAACCCGCTACGGCCAAGGCCGAATACAACGACCCGCTTCCCCTTCATCGATCCTGTCTGTAGTAGTGGTAGTGATTGCGGCCGGTGGGCGTGATGTCCGGCTTTCGAAGAGCGACTAGGCTCACCGCAAGACCACTGCACAGCAACTGGGTGAGAGCAAAAACGCACACCACGCGAGTTTCTTTCCATCCCGCCTTTTCGAAGGCGTGGTGGATGGGCGTGAAGGGGAAAACCTTTCGCTTGAAGACCTTCACGGAGAATATCTGGATCGGTACGGGGACGAGCTCTATGATCATCATGATGCTCGCCACCAACACGGCGGGCCAGAGTGGATCGGCGTCAAGACTGGCTCGGTCGTTAGTGGTTGAGAAAATGAGGCCAGAGGCGACCAGTCCGAGCACGGCTCCGATGGGCAGCGCCCCGACATCGCCCATGAAGACTTTTGCGGGCGGGGCGTTTAGGTACAAGAACGGAATGATTCCGCCCGCGAGAGCGCCGAGGATGGGCAAGAGGCTATCGCTGCCGCCGGGTGCGGCAAATGCAATCCCGGCGAAGCCGGCGACGAGGCAGAGTAGCAGGCTTCCAGCGAGGCCATCTAGGCCGTCGGAGAAGTTGTAGGCATTGGAGAAGAAGAGGACGAGGAAGACGGAACCCATCGTCGTGGAGTCGATCTGCCATCCGAAAACGAGTCCCACGCCCACTATCGCGAGGACAAGCTGCATCACAATCTTCTGCTTCCAGCCGAGTCCGCGCTTCCCTTTCATCACTCGGGGGACGACGAAGTCGTCCACGAAGCCAATCAGCGCGAAGCCGAGCATGAGAACAATGCTGGCGACGACGGGTTTGTGGTTCGAGCAGTACGGGATGAGGCCGAGACTGACGGCAAGGACAGGGATAAGGCCCCCCATTGTCGGCGTTCCCTGCTTGACCTGGTGTCCTTCCGGTGCGAACTCGCTGACGGTTTGGCGGCTTTTGGTGGCGAGCAGAATTCTGAAGATCGGGTAGGCGGCGATCGCCGCAATTCCGAAGGCGATCCAGAATGCGGTTAGGGAGTCGAGGGCGGAGCGGGAAAGCATAAGTGCACGATTAGGATATCTGTTCGGGGCGGCTGCGGAGACGCGTAGCGTGTAGCCGTCGCCTACGCGCGACGCTCAATCGATCATGAGCGGCGTCCGTCGGGCGTAACCGACGCCTACACGCTACGCGTGGACGGGCTTCGATCAATGGGTCTCCAAGGCTTTCTCAAGCTCCCATGCGCGACTGCCCTTGACCAAGACCGCATCGCCTTCCTCGACCGTATTGAGGAAGTCTCGGACTTGCTCCATCGACGTTGCTTGTTGGCAAACCACGCCCTCCTTCGCCGCCTCTTCCTCAGCGAAACGTGTCAGCGGACCATAGAAGACGACCTCCTCGATCCCGCTTCCGCCGAGGGCGATTCCGACCTCTCGGTGAGCTTGCTCTCCGAAGTCGCCAAGCTCGCGCATCTCGCCAATGACTGCCAGTCGGCGACCGGAGACCGGCATCTCGGCGAAGGTCTCGATGGCGGCGATGGTGCTGGCGGGGGAGGCGTTGTAGGTGTCGAGCAGAACGGTCCCGCCTCGCCACGGGCGGACTTCCATTCGCATGGGAGGGAGTTTGGCTTCGGCTAGGGCGGAAGCGGCGCTTTGGGGGTCAATGCCTACGATGGAGGCGGTCAGAACTGCCGCCGCCGCACCCAGCGCGATGTGGCGGCCGACGGCTCCGAGGGTCGCGTCCCATTCTTGGCCGCTGACGGTGCCGCCAACCGAACACTTGTCCCAACCGACCGCCTCGTACCGGGTGATGCGGCAATCCGCATCCGCTTCGAAACCGTATGTTTTCACAGTTGCCCGAGTCAACGACTTGAGTAAATCGAAGTAGTCAGTCCCACGCCAAAGGAGGCCAAAGCCTTGTTCGGGCAATGCCTCGAACAGCTCGCCCTTCGCTCTTGCGACGCCTTCTTGAGAGCCAACGAGTTCGATGTGCGAATGGCCGATGTTCGTGATGATCCCGATAGTTGGCTTCGAGAAGGCGGCGAGGTGGGCGACCTGTCCAAAGCCGCGCATCGACATCTCGACCACGGCTGAACGGTGGTTTGCCTGGAGGTCGGCCCACAACAAAGGGGCGGTGTATTCGGTGTTGCGGTTGCCTTCCGTCTTGAGAACGGGACCGAAGGGAGCGAGGGCGGCGGCGACGAATTCCTTGGTTGTGGTCTTTCCGGCGCTTCCGGTGATGCCGACTACTGGCCCAGCGAATCCTTGGCGAAACGACTCGGCCATGTTGGCAAGAGCCTCGACCAAGTCGGGGACCAGGATGTGCGGTCCATTGACTGGCCGCTCCACCAACGATGCAGCAGCCCCCGACGAAAGCGCGCTGGGGACAAAGTCGTGGCCATCAACGTTGGCCCCGCGGATGGCGAGGAATAGATCTCCCGGCTTGACCTGGCGATTGTCGGTGGCGAAGCCGGAGACGTGAACGTGGGGTGATGCAGTCTGGCCATGCATCCGCAAGGCGAGCTCGGCGAGCGAAGTAGAGTTCATCGAGACTCCAAGGCGTCCCGGGCAATGAGCCGGTCGTCCATCGGATACTTCGTCTTTCCGATGATTTGGTAGTTCTCGTGCCCCTTCCCGGCGATGACGACCACGTCGCCTGGCTCGGCCACTTTGACCGCGTATTGGATCGCCTCTTCTCGGTCGAGGAGGGCGATCGAGTTGCGGTTGGAGGCGATGCCGCTTCGAACTTCTTCCAAGATCAACTCGGGGTCTTCGGTCCGGGGGTTGTCGCTGGTTACGATCGTGAGGTCGGACCTTTCGCTCGCCGACTTAGCCATCAGGGGACGCTTCGTGCGGTCGCGATCGCCACCGCAGCCGAAAACGGTGATGATCCGTCTCGGGTCAAGTTCCCGGACCGAATCCAAAAGCTTCTCGAGCGCGTCGGGGGTGTGGGCGTAGTCTACGATCACGCCGATGCCGCTCTCGCTGTGCACGGGCTCGAAGCGGCCAGGCACCGGGTGGACTTGCGGCAACACGGTGGCGATTTCCTCGATCGAATATCCCAAGGCAAGCACGCCGGCCGCCGCAGAGGCGCAGTTTTGGACGTTGTATTTGCCTCCGAGTCGCACTTCCACATCGCCTCTGGTGTCGAAGAGCCCGCTAAGTCGAGAGCCAATGTCGGCAGTGATCCTATCAACGCCCACGCGGTGGGGGGTCAAGGCGAGATCCAAGTCGGCTTCTGGGCTGGTGCCGAATCGAATTGGGCGACCGCTGAAGCGCTGCGCCCACTCGGCTCCGGTGCGGTCATCCTGATTGAACGCAGCGGAAAACGTCTTCTTGCTTTGGGCAGGAATCTCCGAGAAGAGGCGCCATTTCGCGTCCGCGTAAGCGGACATCGTTCCGTGGAAGTCGAGGTGATCCTGGGTCAGGTTCGTAAAAACTGCGGCGTCGAACTCGATTCCATCGGTACGTCGCTCTTCCAAGGCATGGGATGAGACCTCTATCGCCAGGGCCTGGACGCCCTTATCCCGCGCCTCCGCGAAGAGGTTGTAAAGCTCGATGGCAAACGGCGTTGTGTTCGGTAGTTCGCGCTGTTCGTTTGGCAGGTAGAACCCGAGGGTGCCCAGGTAGGCGGAGCGGAGGCCGAGGGCGTTGAACATGTCTCGCATGAGCCATGCGGTGGTGGTCTTGCCGTTGGTGCCGGTCACCCCGACCACTTTCATCCCTCGAGACGGCGAGTCGAAGAAGGTGCGGCAGAGCCGCCAAATGGCCTCTCGATAGTCTTCGGGATTCAGCCTCAACGCAGCCAAACCGTTGCGCAGGGCGAGTTCCATGCCCTCCGCCGAGTACACGACCGCGGCCTTTGCGCCGTTAAGCGCGGCATCGGGCAGGAAGGTCTGGCTGTCCGTGTTCAGGCCCGGCATGCAGACGAAAAGGGCACCAGCGGTGACCTTGCGCGAGTCCATGACCAAAGCAAAGAGGTCCGCGTCTCCGCGAACCTCCACGGGCACGACGCCCGACGCTTCGATCAAGGCAGTAAGGGTCATCCGTGCTTCTTTTGCTCCTTGAGAAGCTGGGCTTGGGTCACTGGCTCGGTTGGTGCGATCTCAAAATGATGAATCACCGATCGAGCGATCGATTCAAATACCGGTCCGGCGACGGTGGCGCCATGATATTCGCCCGCAGTTGGGTGGTTCACCATAACAAGGACGAGCGCCTTGGGATGAACGGCAGGGACGAAGCCGACAAAGTTCGAAACGTAGCCCGTTTGATGGCTACCGATCTTTTGGGCGGTACCCGTCTTTCCGGCAAGCCGATAGCCGGGAATTCTCAGCGTCTTTCCAGTGCCCGCATCCGACTGAATGACCGCCTCCATGCATTGCAAGACGGTGTTGGCGGTCTCCGGTTTCACGATTTGCAAGGGGGCGCGAGCGGGGATATCTCTGTTGCCGATGCGCTTGATGAGCCGGGGAGCAATGAGCTTCCCTTCATTTCCGATCATCGCGAAGGCGCCGGCAAGAGCGATCGGGGTGGTGGTGATCGACTGTCCAAATCCGACCGTCGCCAGCTGCAAGGGCTTCGCGTACTCGTTGTAGTTGAACAGCCCTATGCTTTCGCTCGGCATGCCGAGACGTGGCTTCTTAAGAAGTCCCAGATCCTCGACGTACTTCAAGAAATCGGGACGTCCCACTCGGAGCGCCCAAGTGGCGGCGGAGACGTTGCAGCTCTTCGCGATCGCCTTCATTGCATTGACGGGACCATGGGCTCGGTTGCCGTGGTGGTCATCGCAGCGGATTCGCCAGGCGTTGTTGATGTGCAACTCACCCGAGCAGTTGATCACCTCGTCCAAGTGCGCTTTTCCGCAGTCGAGGGCCTTGGCGAGGGTGAGAATCTTGAAGGTCGAACCAGGCTCGAGCACGCCCATCGTGGCCGGATTGAATCCGGTGCTCTTGCTCAGATCGCTGTCCGTACCGTCAGGGTTGTAGGGCGAGAACGATGGCCAGTTGGCCATCGCGAGAATGTCGCCGTTGGACGGATCGATCACGATCGCGACTCCATCGTCGGCCTTGTTGAGTTCGACTCCCTTACGAATTGCGGTGGCGGCTTGCGACTGGAGGTCGCTGTCGATAGTGAGGGTGATCGGGTCGCCGTCTTTTCGCGGCAGGGTGTCTCCCTCAAGGCGCATGGGTAGGAATGATCCATTTCGGTCGGTGAGACCGATTTTCTTCCCGTCTACGCCGCAGAGCAAACTATTTTTGCTGGCCTCGAGGCCCATGATGGCTTTGCCGTCGCGCACAAGGCCGAGGACGCACGATGCATCTTGGCCAAGCGGGTAGGAGCGCCTTCCGGTCGACTTGAGTGAAACCCCTCCACAACGCCACTGTTCTCGCAGGGCTTGCACAGAGGCGGCTTGGGCCGAGGAAATCGGTTCCTTCCATACTCGGCTCTTGCCGTCTCCGGCGGCCAGTGTCGAAAATTCACTCGCCGGGATTCCGGTGGCCTCGCTGAGGTCCATGAAGAACGCATCGGAGTGAGGGACCTGATCGAAGCGGACGTTCAGCTCGTAGGCGTCCTCATCGACGGCAAGGGCTTTACCATTGGCGTCAAGAATCACGCCTCGCTTGGCCTTGTCGATCGCGCTGAGCGTGAACCGGTTGGTGGCTTTCGCGAGGTCAATGGTGTGACCTCGCTCAACCGTCTGGAGCTTGGCTTGACTCAAGGCAGCGACGCTGAACAGGGCGACCATGCCGCGGCCAGCCCACGTGACGGGACTGGGCTTACTGCGTTTCGCCATCGGGGTCGACCTTCACGTTCACCTGCTTCACCATCTCGTCCTGAGTCTTAAATCCGTGGGTTCGCGTCCAATCCGTGATCGCCTCCACGCTAGAAAGACGGTCGACATTGCGCTGAAGCACCGCTTCCGACGCAATTGCCTCTCGGGTGCGCTTGGCGGCGCTGATTCCATCCCTTCGGGCGCGCTCCATCATCACGTTGCCCGCAAGACTGCTAGCCGACGCGATAGCGAACGTGAGCACGCTGAAGACGATCGCCTGCTGGATCGGCGTCACCCAGGGATTCGCCTTGCGCTTCTGCCGTTCAATAACCCGAACGCGAGGATCTACCCGGGGGGCGATCTTAACGCGGGGTGCGGCAACTCGATCGACGGCCGGTCGATCATAAACTTTTTCTTTGTATGCGGGTGCTGCGCTCATCCTAAGCTTCCTCCTTCGCTCTCCGAGCTCCGGCGGACCTCCTATGTCCTTGTCTCTTTCTCTTAATCTGGCGGGGACATCCGTGTCCCCAATAAGCTTCCATGCAATTCGCTAGGCCAGTCTCCGAAGGGCTCGGAGCTTTGCGCTTCGTGCCCGGGGATTGGCGGCTATTTCCTCGGCGGTCGCCTGCATCGGCTTCCGGATGACTTCCTCGAAGCCTTCATCCGTTAGTGCCTTGAAGGCAACCTTGGTGGCACGATCCTCGCCCGAGTGGTAGCTGAGGACGGCAAGGGTGCCGCCAGGTGCGAGAGAGTGCGCCGCATCGTGCATTGCCTCCTCCAGACCTTCCAGTTCTCCATTCACGGCGATTCGGACCGCTTGAAACGTCCTTGTCGCGGGATTAATTCTCTTGTCGCGAGCGCCTGGAGGGACGGCCGCCAGCACACACTCAACTAAGTCGTTGGTCGTGCATAGAGGCTTCGTCTTGCGTCGCTCGACGATGACTTTGGCGATCATGCGCGCCCAGCGCTCGTCTCCGAACTCGAATAGGATCTTCTCGATCTCGATCGGGCTGAGACGGTTGAGCAATGCGGATGCAGGCTCTCCCTTGGACCTGTCCATTCGCATTTCCAACGGACCTTCGTTCGAAAACGAGATGCCGCGCTCCGAATCTTCGATCTGGGCACTGTTCAGACCCTGGTCGAGCAGGATGGCGTCGGCCTTAAGGTTCAGGCCTTCCATCACGCTTTTCATGTTGCGAAAATCGTCGCGCACGAGGTGGACAGTGATGTCCTTCGTGGCGGCCAGGCGAGTCTTTGCTTCGGCCAGCATCTCCGCGTCCCAGTCGAATCCCACAAGCGTCCCACCCGGCGAGATTTTCTCGGCGAATCGGAGAGAGTGACCGGCAAGACCAAGGGTGCCGTCGACTACCACCGCACCCGGCTTCAACGACAGCACATCCAAAATCTCTCGGACCATCACGGGATCGTGCTTCATACGTTTCTCGCTACTTTTCTGCAAACCTCTAATTGTTAAAGCTTCCGGTTCATAGGCAAACAGGGTCACGCATGCATTGATACGAAACGACTCATTTGAACCTGCTACAGCCTGTAAAGTCATACTCAACGCGTCACCATCTTAGCTCTTGCCTTCTCGATAGCCTCTCGCCGCTTCTGGCCGTAGGTATCGGGATAGTCCTGATAATCCTTAAACTCTTTGGGATCCCAAATCTCGAGTCGATCTCCGCAGCCTACGAGAAGGACCTCATCCTTCAATCCCACCAGCTCTCTTAGCTTCGAAGGGACGACTACGCGGCCTTGCTGGTCGAACTTCAGCTCGTCTTCGGCGGTGCCCAAAACAAGTCGCGTGTACTGCTGACGTCCCGGGTTACTCGGGTCGTACTGGTCGAGTTCTGCGACGATGCGCTCCCACTTATCTTCTGGGTAGGCGGTAAGGCATCCGACCTCACCAACCGCCATCGCGAATGTCTCGCCAAGTCGCTCTCGCTTCTTTTTAGATACAAGGATCCGCCCCTTGCTGTCGATGGTCGCTTCATCCGTACCGAGGAGCGGCTTCGTTTTTGAACCTGAAGTACCGCCATCGACCATTTTTCCCGACCATCGAAACTGCTGAAATTGAAATCGCGGACGGCTTCCGCATCCATGCTCGCCGTCCGCCTAACTCTGGGATGAGCACCCCGCCCTTCCCGGCGTCAGATTCAACCTTCTTGGTTGTTTCTGTCACCTACATGGGATGATACTGGGACTTCTATGGGAAAGCAAGCACTTTTATGGGAAAAACATGGGAATTACGCAATTTTCTCACTTAAGTAGACGGAGGTGTACATGTATTTCCTTGTGGAGTAAGGCAAAGGGACTAATGCGGTAAGTCGCCAGGTTTCCGCCCCATCCCGGCGAAGCCGTGTAACCGACCATTGCATGGGCGTGAATGCCGAGGAATTCCCACATCCATCCCAAAAATCAATGCAGAAACAAGGCGGTCTTTCGGCATTCACGCCCATGCAATGGTCGGTTACACGGCTTCGCCGGGACGGACATTGAAAGTATTCGCGCCCATGCAATGGTCGGCTACACGGCTTCGCCGGGACGGACATTGAAAGTTGATCGGTCGCCAGATCCCTTCCTCTCGGTTCCGCTCCGGCCGGCTTAGGCGCTCGCCGGATTCAGGGCGCTGCGGAATTGCTCTTCGTAGAGGTTCCGGTAGATCCCTTCCCGGGCGACCAGCTCGGCGTGGGTGCCGATGTCGGAGATCTTGCCGTCGTCTAGGATGACGATGCGGTCTGCCTCGACGACGGACGACAGACGGTGGGCGATGATGAAGGTTGTGCGGCCCTTCATCACGAGGCGGAGCGCGTCTTGTACCTTCGCCTCTGTCTCCCCGTCGAGTGCACTGGTGACGTCGTCGAGGATAAGGATCTTGGGGTCGGTGACGAGCGCTCTCGCCAGGGCGAGGCGCTGCTTTTGGCCGCCGCTGAGCTTGATGCCATATTCGCCGATCATCGTCTCGTAGCCGTCCGGGAGCTCCATGACGAAGTCGTGAAGGTCGGCGGCTTTGCAAGCGGCGATTCCTTCCTCGTCGGTGGCGTCGCGGTTCCCGTATTTGACGTTCTCCATGATGCTGACGCTGAAGAGCACGTTCTCTTGGGCGACCATGCTGACCTGCCGCCGCAACGTCTCGAGGCGCACGTCTCGGAGGTCGTGACCGTCCACCTTCACGCTGCCCTTCGTGGGGTCGTAGAACCGCATGAGGAGGTTCATCATCGTAGTCTTCCCGGCTCCGCTGTGGCCGACCAAGGCGATCACTTCCCCGGGTTTAACCTTTAGGGTCAGGTCGTTGATTACCTTCTTGGTGTCGCCGTACTCGAAGGTTACGTGGTCAAACGACACCGCGCCTTGTACGGGCGGAAGGGGGAGGGCATCTGGCTTGTCTTCGATGTCGGGACGGGTGTCCAGCGTTTGGAATACGCGATCCATGGCGGAGACCGCCCATTGGAGTGTGTTGTTGAAGTCCACCACTCGAACGGCCGGGTTGAAGACGAAGCCGATGTAGAACGTGATGGCGACCAGCTTTCCGGGGGTCATCATTCCGTGCTGTACGAGGCTGCCGCCGTAGGCGTAGACGAATCCCGTTCCAAGGGCGCTGATGGCGCCGGACACGAGGCCGAGTCGTCGGTTGAGGTGGACTTGCCGCATATCCACGTCGAACTTTTCCTTGACCGCGACCATGAACGTTTTCCGCTCGTGATCTTCTCGGACGAAGGCTTTGACCACCTGGATCCCCGCGATCTTCTCTGCCAGCATCCCGAGCATCACGTCGTAGAGCCTTCGCTGCTCCCCGCTCACCTCGCGGATGTGCTTCAGGAAGGCTAGATAGCTGACTACGTAGCACGGCACGAGGGCGAGGATCACGATCGCTAGGCGGGCTTCAAGGAAAAAGAGCATCGCCAGGACAGCGACGACAGTGACGATGTCGCTGATGAATGTGACGAGCTGACCTTGGATGAGGCCCTGGATGAGCTCGATGTCCGCGGTGACGCGGGCCATGATCTTTCCGGTTTGGGTTTGGTTGTGGAACGCGAGGGACAATCTTTGGAGGTGACGCCAGGTTGCGAAACGCAGGTCAAAGACAAAGCGATGCCCGATCCACGTTACCATCCAAGAGTTCGCGTAGCTGGCGAGGTTCCGAGCGACGATGACCGCAATGAGGAGACCCGCGTAAAGCATGATCCGCCCCGAAGCCTCCTGGTTTTCTGCATCCGCCTTGTGCTGGAGCACTTGTTCGGCGGCGATGTCAGTGCGACGTTCGGCTACGAGCTGGTCGTGGAATTTGGTGACATTTCGACGTGCGCTAAAGACCGGCCGTATGCCGTCGTCGATGGTGAGCTGATAGATGCGCGGCGGGACGATCTGGAGGAGGGTGACAAGGAGAGTCAGCGCGACCGCGAGAATGACCCGCGCCCGGTAGGGTTGCAAAAACGAAAGGGTGCGTCGAAAAGATCGCACCCCTTAAGTTTTGCCGTTTCGTCCCTCCCCAGACAACCCTTACGGGCGGTCATTAGGGAAAGACCTTTATCGGGACGACGTCTTTGTCGCCCGAAGCGCGTCTCGCATCAAACCAACGGCGCCGACAACCGCCGCTCCCATCACCGTCACGAAGATAACCGTATACATTGAATCTCAATCTCCCAAAGGATGGGCTTCATCACCCACCCGCTTAATCCTTATTGGAGGCGTTTCCCGCTCCTTTCCTGCAAGTGGTACCGGGCTATATTGAAGTCAAGCAGGGATGCTGATGGTAGGGGTACGGGGGAGAGAAGCGAGGTGTTGGGTGTTCGGTGTTCGGGGTTCAGGGCGGATGTGTCCGTCGATTGCGTGTATTTTCTGGCCCAACACCTAACACCCAGCACCGAACACCTCCCTCTGAAAAGACCGCAGGTACCCTTATTAGGTGCAATCTCCCCTCTTAGATGCTCTTTCCGACCGCGTTCTGATCTACGACGGTGCCATGGGCACCCAGATTCAGAACGCTAGCCTTTCGCCGGAGGACTTCACGCTTCGGCCCGATTCGAAGTATTCGGCGGCAGTGAATGTGGCTGCGGAGCGCGTGGATGGGAAGTATCTGGAGGGGTGCAATGAGTTACTCGTCCTTACGCGACCAGAGGTGATCGAGAAGATCCATGGGGCGTACTTTGAAGCCGGGTCGGATTTGGTCGAGACGAATACCTTCGGCTCGACCTCGATCGTGTTGGCGGACTACAACATTGAAGACATCGTCTTCGACATCTCTTTGAACGCGGCTCAGATTGCGCGGCGGGCTGCCGATCACTTCTCCACTCCGGAAAAACCGCGATTCGTGGTCGGCGCGGTAGGTCCGGGTACGAAGCTGGTGACGCTTGGGCAGACGAGTTGGGGGGAGATTGAGACGACTTATGGCGACAGCTTCCGCGGGCTCCTCGAGGGTGGCGCTGATGCACTTCTGCTTGAGACACTTCAGGACCTCCTTCTCGTCAAGGCGGGAATCGTGGCTGCCGAAAGAGCGATGAACGAGACGGGACGGAAGGTGCCTCTTTTCGTGCAGGTGACGATGGAGCAGACGGGCACGATGCTTCTGGGAACCGAGATCGGCGCGGCCCTCAACATGATCGAGGCGTTCCCGAGTGTGAAGGCGTTCGGTCTGAACTGCGCCACCGGCCCGGTCGAGATGACCCAGCATGTGCGCTTCCTCGCTCAGAATTCGACTCGTCCTTTGGCCGTCCAGCCGAACGCGGGCTTGCCGATCATGGAAGGTGGTAAAGCCGCTTACAAACTCACCCCAGATGAGCTGGCCGTCCACCACGACCGATTTGTCTCCGAGCACGGGGTGGCGCTCGCAGGTGGGTGCTGTGGCACCACACCAGCGCACATCAAGGCGGTTGCCGAGATGGTTGGTGGACGGAAGCATGGTTCGAACGCGCATTGGCAAAAGGTGCGGCACCTCTTCCCTGGCTTCGATTTCGAGATGAAAACGGACGAGCAGGCATCGGCTCTGAAGCTGGTTGGCTGCTCCAGCCTCTATCAATTCCAGCCGTATCAGCAGGACGCCTCGTTCCTCATCGTGGGTGAGAAGACAAACGCGAATGGCTCTAAGGCGTTCCGCGACATGCTCGCCGCCGAGAACTGGGAGGGCCTCACCGAGTTGGCTCGGGAGCAGGAAGGCGAAGGCTCCCACCTTCTCGACGTCTGTGCGGCGTACGTCGGACGGCCGGAGGAGAAGGACATGCGCACCCTCCTCAGCTACTACAACCGCCACATCACGGTCCCGCTCATGATCGACTCGACGGAGTGGCCGGTGATGGAGGCTTCCCTGCAGACCGTCGCGGGTAAGCCGATTTTGAACTCGATCAACTTCGAGGACGGCGAGCAGCGGGCACGGCAGGTTTTAGCGTTGGCTCGCAAGTACGGCGCGGGCGTGGTGGCGCTGACGATCGACGAGCTTGGGATGGCGAAGACGGTTGAGAAGAAGGTTGAGATCGCGAATCGGCTTCTGGCTCTCACCCGCGAATACGGGTTGCCTGATCACGACGTGTTTATCGATGCCCTGACGTTTACTTTGGGTTCGGGCGACGAGGAGTTTCGGAAGTCGGGGGTTGCAACGATCGATGCGATTCGCGAGATTCGAGCCCTGCATCCGGGCGTGAACACGATTTTGGGTGTGTCGAACGTGAGCTTCGGGTTGAAGCCGGCCCTGCGGCAGGTTCTTAACTCGGCGTTCCTTCACTACTGTCGGGATGCGGGACTTACGAGCGCGATCGTGCACTTCAGCAAGATCCGTCCGGAGAACCAGATTCCGGGCGACATATGGAACATCGCCACCGACCTGGTTTACGACAAGCGCAAGTTCGCGGTGGCTTGAGACTAGTCGGTCAAGGACAAGCTTGACCCTCAATCCACGCGTAGCGTGTAGCCGTCGGCTACGCCCGACGCTTCTCTGGCGACCGAAGGGCTTGCGTCGCGCGTAGGCGACGGCTACACGCGCTATGCGTGGAATCTGCTCTATCCACGCCCCATCCCTGCCCCTCCCCAGAAGGAGGGGTTCTGAACAATGCTCTCACACTCGCCGGGTACCCTCAGCGAATGATCGTTTCCGCGATTGCGCTTATGGCGCTCATTCAGACGCCCAAAACGACGGCACCTGCCCCCAAGGTTGAGATCAAAGAACTCCTTGAGGGCAAGGGGCTGGTTGCGCAGGCTGGTGACCTCGTCAGCGTCGACTACACGGGCAAGCTGACCAACGGCAAAGTCTTTGACTCTTCAAAGGGACCCGATAAGAAGCCCTACCAGTTCGTGCTCGGTTGGGAGAGGGTCATCAAGGGCTGGGATCAGGGTCTGGTTGGCCTCAAGATCGGCGGCAAGCGTCTCCTTACGATTCCCCCAGAGCTGGGATACGGTTCGGAAGCCCAAGGCGATGACATCCCCGCCAACTCCATTCTCGTCTTTGAGGTTGAGCTGAAAGACATCAAGCGCACCAAGATCGAGGTGCTCACCAAGGGGACCGGCGAGGCCGCGGCGATGGGTGACAAGGTGGAAGTCAACTACCGAGGCACGATGCTCGATGGCACCGAGTTCGATAGCAGTTACAAGCGAAACCAAACCTTTCCGGTTGAGATCGGGGTGACGCGCGTGATCACTGGGTTTACCCAGGGCCTCATCGGCATGAAGGTCGGCGAGAAGCGAAAGGTAACGATTCCGCCCGAGATGGCCTATGGGCCAAGGGCGCGAAGCGAAATTATCAAACCCAACTCCACGCTCGTGTTCGAGCTCGAAGTTATGAAGTTGGAGAAGGTTAAGAAGGAAAAGGACAAACCATGATTCAAATCGAAGAAATCGCCCCCGGCGACGGCCGCGTCGTGAAAGACGGCGACAACATCAAGCTCCAATACAAGGGCTCCTTCCCGAATGGCAAGACGTTCGACGAAGGCTCTTTTTCGTTCGTGGTCGGCACTGGCCAGGTTATCAAAGGCTTCGACATGATGGTCCTCGACATGAAGCTTGGTGGCAAGCGCAAAGCCACCATTCCACCGGAGCTCGGCTACGGCGCTCGCGGGGCGGGCGCGGCGATTCCGCCGAACGCGACGTTGGTGTTCGAAGTCGAGATCCTCGACATTCGATAGTTCAAGCCCATGCTGAGCCTCGTCCCTTTGGCGGTCTAGGCTCAGCACTTATTGACCCGCTCACACTCCCATCTCGCCGAAGATGTGTTACCGGCTATGCATCGGTACGATCACCGACGAACTCACGATTCCATCCCCGGCGGAGCCGTGTAGCCGACAATTACATTGGCGCGGGTACCACAAAGTCCGCGGATGCCCTCAATAGTGAGCTTCGATGATCGATTCCTTTAGATCTGAACCGATTGCCCCGGTAAAAGGGTAGTCGTCCGGGTCTGCGACGAGGCCGGCCCGTACGGGATTCAAATAGACGTAGGTGAGTTGACTTCTCCAGTCTTCGCTTGCCCGAATGATGTGGTCGTACCAGCCGTCCTGCAAGGCAAATTCTGGCCGATGCTCGTTAACCCACGAAGTCGCCTTGTATTTGAATCCGGAAACTGCCTTGAGGGCATCTGATGTGTCGGTCTGACCCGAAATGATCAGGTGCAGGTGGTCTGGCATGAAGCAGTAGATCGAAACGAGGCAGTGATGAAACTCGCAGGCTCCACACAGTAAAGGAAGCAGCGCCGACGACTTCCGCGTCGCGAAACAGCGGCCGACGTCCCTCGACGTTGCAAGTGAAGGCCACGTGCTTTTTGCCACGATACATCACGTCGGCGAGCCGATGCTTCTTTTCGCGGATCGGTTTCATGTCGGTTGAACCGATTATGGTCACCTTTTTGCGCCAATGCAATTGTCGGTTACACGGCTTCGCCGGGACGAGGTGTAATGTGGTCGATCTTCGTGCCTATGCAATCGATGATTACACGGCTTCGGCGCGTAGAACCAAAAGACCCGGGCAGTGTAGCGTTGCGATCCGCCTTCCAACAAACTGTCCTTTGCTGCCCAAGGTCGCCAACCTGGTAGAATTCTGCAAATGTCGAATTCAGCTCAGGACTCGCTTACTCTCGCAATCGTCGTGTACGGGGCAACATTGGTCTTGGCATACTACATCGGTCGTTTGCTTGGGAAAGAAAAAAGCGCGATGCTTTGCGCCGGGTGTGCGGGCTTGTTCGGAATGCTTGGCTGGTACCTCCTTAACCGGCGCGACTTTATCCTTCGAGATCAAGGTCTCAAGCTTCAAAAGCGACATGATAGGAATCTTGAGGCGACAAGACAAATGGTGTCAGATGGAGCGCTCAGCTACGAGGATGTCCTCGATGCAGTGGCAAGGTTAGAATCCGACTGCCTCTATTCGGAGGCCTTGTCGATCTTGGACAAGGCCCTGACTGACCATCAAAATAAGCCGGCGCTTTGGCGGGCAAAGGCGAGGTGCCACTGGCGACTCGGACAAAACGACGACTCGGACGAAGCAAACCTGCACGCTGAGGAAGCCCGATCGCGCCAATGATTGCTCACCCCCTCACAGTGAAAATGGGTGCCAGACCGTAAGGTTTGGCACCCATCTGAATCCGATTCCCTAAGAACTACGCGGTGGCTTTCGCTTTCAGCGCCGCGTTGGCGGCTTTGGCGGCTCGCGACTTGCGTCGGGCGGCCTGGTTCTTGTGGATGATGCCTCGTTGGACTGCCTTGTCGAGCGCCTTGACGGCGGAAGTCAGGGCGGTCTGAGTGGCGGTTGTGTCTCCAGTGGCGCTTGTCACGCGCACTTTCTTCACGTACGTCTTCAACGCGCTCTTTACCGACTGGTTCACCAGTCGCTTCTTATTGGACCGCTTCAGGTCCTTCTTGCTCGATTTAATGTTTGCCATGGTGCGAGATTTAGTGTCGGATTATACCCAATTCTACTTCTTGACGAACTTGCGCTTCGTCTTGTCGAAGCCCTGATCGACCTTCTTGGGGTCGAAATGCCATACCGGCGAACCGGATCGTTGGTAGAAGCACTGGTAGCTCGAAAGGAGCGAGGCGATGAGTCGACGAGTCGAACGTCGGACAACGTTTACTTCGGCGAGGAGGGTCAGGTAGTCGGCGCCCTTGGGCCAGTGGGCGAACACCTGCATCAGGAGATCCAGGGTGCTCTTGCCTTCGGCTTCGGCACCAATCTGTCGCAGCTCTTCCATTCGCTGAGACGAGATGTAGACAACGGGGTCCGGCTGGTCGAGCCAGGTGAACTCTACGACGTTGGGCTTCAACGTCTTGGTGAGCGTGAACACCGCGCCGCTTTCGATGGGCTGCTCGTACCACCAGTCGATCCAGTTGTACATGAGTCGCGCGTCGTGGTTGACCCAGACCTGCAGTTCTCGACCGTTGGGGTCGATGACAACAAGCTCTTGCGTCGCCGGGGCCCCATCCAACCAATCGGTGGGGAGTTGGCTGAGCGGGAAAGTTCCAAGCTCTCGGTGAATCGACTTGAGCACCAAGCGAACCGTTTCCGGCATCTGCTTCGGGGCGGGCTGGATGTCTTCGTCGAGAACGTCGGTGGCGAGCGGGTGAGCGAGAAGCTTTCGAAGCGTCGAGCTCAGACCTTCATCGGTCAGCTCAACATCGATCATCTCGCCTTCTTCGTCGGCAACCAGGCTCTCTGGGAAGAGGAACGGCTCGGGGACTTCGTTGATGTAGTCGGGCACGTCGCCAGACTTGCGGAAGCGATCTCCGCCGACCCATTGAATCTTGGAGTCGGACTTGAGCGCCTTCATCATGTTCGTGAGGTCGTCGGGGAACGTCTTGTTACCCGGCGTAATCTCATAAACTTCTTCGAGAAGCTTGGTGGCGGTCACCGAAGCGTCGGCGCCAAGAACCTTGGCGACCAGCTTGTCAATATCCTCCGGCTTCACTTCGATTGGCGCGGCATCGTCCAGTTCAACCGAAGGAGCGAGCTTCTCGGCGACCTTGATCGCGGCGGTGACCCACTTTTTGGCATCCTCGATCGGGTGGATGACGCCATCGGGTGCGAGAACGTAGCCGGGAATTGTGAGCGCGGCCGACATGAATTCTCGGACGTCGTACATCAGAACCGCTTTAGGGTCCTGCGGGCTCAGCTTGTCCCAAGCGGCGGCGCCAAGCGCCTTAAGGCTAACCGGTGCGGTCGCCTTGATCGCGTCCTGGATCGACTTGTCGGATCGGAAATCGAATGCGGCAGTCTTGGTTCGAACGGACTCGAACTCCTCGCGAGTAACTTCATTGAGGGCGAGCGCTCGATCGGTCGAGTAGTCGTCTCCGTTGAAGCTCCAGGAGGTGGCGGCTACCATGCCGTTGTTCATCAACACAAACGCAATGTCTCTATCGATGATGCGACGGACCTGCGGCTCGATCGCCTCGACCTCGAGGTGTCGAATTCGAGCGATCTCCATGATGATGAGATCGATCGGCATCGGCGCGCCGTAGCGAGCAAGGACGATGGCGATCGACTCGGAAAATGGGCGGCCCTCGCTCTGCAGTCGAGAGGCGGGGATCCACTTGCGCTCATGGTAAGCGAAGCGGTCTGGGTTGGATGCGAGAAGGGCTCGCACGGTTGCCAGGCCGACACCGGCGGAGGACAGTTTGTCCGCCAGCTCGCCGAGCTTGACCACGGCCTCCATCTCGGTTAACTTTTCAAGGATCAGTCGGTCGACGTACGATCTTGCGAATTCTTCTTCAGGCTTGATTGCGATAGCTTTTGCCAAATGGGGACCTCGTCGCGGCGGACCTAGCCGCGCAACCACTGATTATGGCACCTGGCACGCCCAAATTTCTACCTATTCTGGGCACCCCCGGCCTGGTAATCGCGTACCATGAGGCATGACCCACTGTCGCGCACAGGCCAAAGTTCGCGCATTTACCCTCATCGAACTCTTGGTGGTCATCGCGATCATCTCCGTGCTTGCCGCCATTCTCTTCCCCGTATTTGCTCGGGCGAAGGCAGCGGCCAAGAAAACGACCTGCATCAGCAACCTCAAACAGATCGGCGACGCGATCCTGCTCTACATGGGCGATTACGACGATGTGTTTCCAGCAGCGCTGGACGCATCGGATAAATTTGCGCCTGAAATTTGGGCTGGCTTCCCTGAGTTCCAGGCACGCATCCCATTTATGCCAATGCTCCACGAGGCGGTTCAGCCTTATGCGAAGAATCACCAAATCTTTCAGTGCCCCGCCGATTCCGGGATGACGGTGATCGATAATCACTTCCCCCAGCCGCTTCCCGCTTCGCCCTCTCTTTATGCGAAGTACGGTTCCAGCTATTTCTTCCGGACCGAGATCGCGTTCAAGTACCTCACTCAAACCAGCTTCCAATTGCCGGCAAACGTGAACATCCTGTTCGATGGCGCCGGGCACTGGCATGGCGATGGGCGCGCACTTCGAGCGGACGACGATTTAGAAACGGTGTTTGGCCTTGAGCGTGGGTACCGCTACAACACGCTGTATGGCGACATGCATGCCAAGAACCTGAATTACGACCAGATCCAAATAGCCTGGTCCACCCCGCTTTGATCCTGCGCCCCTACGGCGTAGTGATTGGTGGAGTGCTTGAACTTGGGGTTGAGCTTGTTCTTGAAGGCACGGTTGTTCGGGAGATTCGGCCTCATACCGGGCTGCCCGAGCCATTCGTAGTCTCACCCACTTTTGTGAACGCACATTCTCATCTTGAGTATCGGGGAATGCTTGGCAAGATCCAGGCGCCGGACTACGCGGGTTTTATTCGTGAGATCACCGCCGCGAAGATGGCTCAATCTCTCGAAGATGTCCGAACCGATTGCTTCACCGCCGCCGCTGAGAACCGGGCGACAGGTGTCGGTTGGATTGGCGAGCACTCGGATCGTCCCTTTGCGGGTGAGGCTCTGTCGATGCTTGAGATTGGGGGCGTGATCTTTCAAGAGACGATCACCTTTTTTGAGCGCGAGTCTCGCGAGCAGAAACTTCACTTGGTCAGGGAGCGAGCCGCCGCTCAGGCCGCGGTGTTTGGTGGGGAGGTGTACGTGAGCCCCCACGCCTTTCAGACGGTCGACACGCTGACGTTGGCAGAGTTCGGGGCAAGCAAGCTTCCCTTCAGCATGCATGTAGCCGAGACAGCGTCCGAGACATTGCTGACTCGCGATGGCGCCGGGCCCATAGCCGATTTCTATCGCGCGAATGGCTTCGCGGTCCCGGTCTCTGGCAAGTCTCTCGTGCCCACTCTCGCGGATCTTGGGCTTGTGCGGCGGGGGGCGCAGTTTGTCCACTGCTGTGCGCTCGAGCCTGGGGATATTGAGCTCCTTGCTTCGGCGGGAGTCGGGGTGGCCCACTGTCCGCGGTCGAATATCCGACTCCAATGCCCGATTGCGCCGGTGCGGGAGATGATCGATGCGGGGATTCGGGTTGGTTTAGGCATGGATTCGGCGGCCTCAGGTGGCCCTATCGATATGTTCGCGGAGATGCGGGCGGCGCTTGCAACCTCGCTGGACCGTGGTCGGCCGGTGACCGCGGAGGAAGTTTGGCGGATGGCGACGTCGGAAGGGTTCTTCTCGTTCGGCCCTGCGGAAGGGGGCCAATGGGATGTGGTGGTTGGTGGGAACACGCCGTTGCTCAAGATTCACGTGGAGGACGCCCAGTCGGTTGAGGATTTGGTGGACCGGGGCTCGCCAGAGGCTGTCGAGTGGGTGTAGATCTCGTCGGTCGGCTTCACTCCCTGTGGGTGAGGTGGCGAAGCAACGCAACCACGGAGGTTGCGACTAGCTGCCGCTGGCCGGAACGACGTTTGTAAGCGAACGCATGGCCCATGAGGCCAAAATCGTGAGAGAGATGGACTGGAACAACGACTTCGGGATGAACACGGTGCTTTCGCACTTCGGCGAAGGGGAGAAGATCCTTGGCGCGGTGACACCGCCCATCTTCCAGAACTCGCTGTTCGTGTTCGATACGGTCGAAGAGTTGTTCGACAGCATGACGAATCACCCAGGCGGGCCGAAGCATCACTACAGCCGGATGAGCAATCCGACGGTGGACCTCGCGGAGAAGAAGATCGCCAAGCTCGAGGGCGCGGATGCGTGCAAGCTCGGCGGAAGTGGGATGGCCTCCATCGTGGTTGCGATTATGAGTTGCATCGAGGCGGGGTCTCACATCGTCACCCTCGACACTGCCTATGGTCCTGTTCGAAGTTTCATCAGCGACTACCTCAACCGATTCGGAGTGACGGTCACCTATGTCGATGGCCTCTGCACCGACGATCTCCTCGACGCGATCAGACCGGAGACGAAGCTCGTCTATCTTGAATCCCCCAGCAGCATCTTGTTCCGACTCCAAGACGTCGGGCGCATCGCCAAGGTTTGCAAAGAGAAAGGGGTGGCCACCGCAATGGACAACACCTACAACACTCCGGTCCACATGAACCCTCACAAGTTCGGGATCGACATGGTTTGCCACAGCGCCACGAAGTATTTGGGCGGGCACAGCGACATCACGGCGGGTGTAGTCACTGGGTCTCGGGAACGGATCGACAAGATTCAGAGGAACGAGATTGCGTATTTCGGCTCTCTGCTCCATCCTTTCTCGGCCTGGCTTCTCAATCGCGGGTTGCGCACGCTTACGCTTCGCATGAAGCGACACGAAGCCACGGGCAACACGGTTGCGGGCTGGCTGGAGGACCAACCCGAGATCGAGCGGGTTCATCATGTTGGACTTCCCTCCTTCTCCCAGCGCGAGCTTTATCACTCGATGATGTCGGGCAGCGGCGGACTCTTTTCTTTCGAGCCGAAGTGCCAAGACGAGGCAAAGATTAGGGCGTTCATCAACAAGCTGGAGATTTTCGGCAAGGGTATTAGTTGGGGCGGATTCGAGAGCCTCGCGGTGCCCCTACAAATGCAGCCACTCAACTACCTCGAGCCAAAGCAGCTTGTACGTTTGTTCACCGGATTAGAGGACGCACCCGATCTGATCGCCGATCTCGAAGCTGCCCTTCCGCTCCTCCACTAGGTCCAAAGAGCCCCCTATCTACAGGCGAGGTCGTATTATTAGACAAATGGCTAAATATCTAGGAATCCAACTATGATCGCTCTGCTCGCTTTGTCAACCATGATCTCCGCCACCGAAACCGAAGTGACCTTCAAGGGTGAAGATGGCCTCGTTCTCTCCGGCACATTTGAAATGCCGGCCCACGCGGCTAATGCGCGGATTAGCGCCATGCTCCTCATCCCGGGCAGCGGCCCTACCGACCGAAATGGCAACTCACCATTGCTCACGGTCAAGATTGACCTACTCAAGGAGATTGCCGACCGACTTGCAGCTAGCGGCATCGCATCCCTCCGATTTGACAAGCGGGTCCTACCCCGCTACCGACCAAACTGGCCGACCGATATCAGCAAGATGGCCGATTTCATTGCCTTCGAGAAATTTGTTGGCGATGCTAAAGGAGCGTATCGATTCCTGTTGAACAACGAAGAGCTGGACCACTCTCGGGTTGGCATCCTCGGACATAGCGAGGGGGCACTTCTGACCCTCCAGATTGCCAGCGACCTGGCGAACACACCCGAGTCTCCCAAGGCGATCGTCCTTCTCGGTTCTACCGGGCGGAAGATGGGTGAGGTTCTACACGACCAGTTGGCCGCCAAGTTGCCCGTCCAGCTTGGCTCGGCCGAGGCAGCGAAGCCCTATCTCGCCTATTCGGATGCGGCGTGTGCCGCTGCCGCCGCAGGCAAGCCCTATCCACCAAATCCTCCAGCCGGACTTGTCCCACTCTACAACCCGAGCACCCTGAAGCTCCTTGGAGCATACTGCCGCATCGACCCGGCGACGCTCGCCATCAACTACACGGGGAGCGCACTCGCCGTCAATGGCGGGGACGACACCCAGGTCTCCCCGCTGAAAGACACGCCAAAAATCGAGGCTGCCCTAAAGGCTCGAAAGACCGGCGTTTATGAGGTTCTCATTGTCCCCAAAGCCAGTCACAACCTCAAGTCGACGGCGGCCGGAGACAAGGATGCGTTTACCGGTCCCATCGTGCCATCGGCCATCGACAAGATCATCAGCTTCCTTGGGAAGCATCTCTAGGCGGTCGCTCTTGCGGCAAATGTGAAAGAAATCGAGACCTCCCCCGAAAAGGGGGGTTTTACACTTTCTTAATCGTTGGCCGATTGGGGATAATCGTCGCAATCGTTCTGCAATGAAGCGGGCGGGGACTTTGAAGGCGCCGGGGGCAACTCCAGGCGTCTTTGTTCTTCGCGAAGGTCAAAACCCCGAGCGGAGAGGTTCTGTTCTTACCAACTCGGAGGATTTATGTCACCAAAGGACGCCGTCAAATTCGTAAAGGATAACGAGGTCAAAATCGTCGATATCCGCTTCACCGACCTCATGGGAACGTGGCAACACTTCAGCGTTCCGGTCAAGCACTTCACCGAAGACCGATTCGAAGAGGGTCTTGCCTTCGATGGTTCCAGCATTCGCGGATTCCAGGCGATCAACGAATCCGACATGCTGCTCGTACCGGATCCCGCCAGCATCTTCTTGGATCCGTTTGCAGAGGAGACGACCGCGGTCATCATCTGCAACATTGAGGACCCGCTGACCCGCCAGCCCTACGGCAAGGACCCTCGCTACACCGCCCTTAAGGCTGAGGAATATCTCAAGTCGACCGGCATTGGCGACACCATTTTCATCGGGCCGGAAGCCGAGTTCTTCGTCTTCGACAGCCTCCACTTCGAGAACGGCCCCAGCGGCGCGTTCTACAAGATCGATTCCGACGAGGCGTTCTGGAACTCCGGCAAGGAAGGCAATTCCGGCTTCACGATTAAGCCCAAGGGCGGCTACTTCCCCGTCGGCCCGGTCGACAAGCTCCAGGACCTTCGAACCGAGATGGTTCTGAAGATGGAGCAAACCGGCATCGACGTCGAAATGCACCACCACGAAGTTGCTTCGGCTGGCCAGTGCGAGATCGACATGAAGTTCGACACGCTCACCAAGATGGCTGACCAGCTGATGCGATACAAGTACATCGTCAAGCAGTGCGCCTATCAGAACGGCTACATCGCCACGTTCATGCCCAAGCCGATCTTCGGCGACAACGGCAGCGGCATGCACTGCCACCAGTCGATCTGGAAGAACGGCGAGACCATCATGTTCGATGAGGCCGGCTATGCGGGTCTAAGCGATTCTGCCCGCTGGTACATTGGCGGCCTGCTGAAGCACGCACCAGCGCTGCTCGGCTTCTGCGCCCCGACGACGAACTCCTACCGACGCTTGGTCCCCGGCTACGAAGCACCGATCAACCTCATCTACTCGGCAAGAAACCGATCGGCCTGCGTCCGCATCCCGATGGTCAGCAAGTCGCCGAAGGCGAAGCGCGTCGAGTTCCGAGCACCGGACCCCATGGCGAATCCTTACCTCGCGTTTGCCGCCCTCATGATGGCGGGCATCGACGGTATCCAGAACCGAATCGAGCCGCCGAAGCCGATCGACAAGGACCTGTACGAGCTGCCGACGCTTGAGAAGGCAGGCATCGAGCAAACCCCCGGTTCGCTCCGAGCCACCCTCACCGCCTTGGCCAACGATCACGACTTCCTTCTGAAGGGAGACGTTTTTACCAAGGAGCTCATCGAGAGCTATATCGAGTACAAGCTAGAGCACGAGTGCGATGCCGTCGATCTCCGACCGCATCCGTATGAGTTCTATCTGTACGCAGATAACTAGCGCGTAAGCGCCTCCGGAGATGGTTCCCCTTGAAAAGGGGGAACCGTGGGGGAGGGGGTCCGGCTCAGGACTTAACCTCTGAACTTCATGTAGAATAACTTCTACATGTCTGTTCGTAACGACACTCCCTTTCATATTGCCCAGGCTCGACAGTTGCGTCAACAAATGACCGCTCTTGAGCGAGCACTATGGCATCGACTCAGAAGAGAGCAAACCGGCTTCAAATTTCGGCGGCAGTATCCGGCTGGATCGTACATCCTTGACTTCTATTGCCCGGAAGTCAAAGTCGGCGTCGAGATCGACGGACCAGTGCATGAATCACGACAGGCTCAGGACGTTCATCGGGACAAGTGGCTTGCCGCTCGGGGAGTGACGACTTTACGTTTTTCTAGCGAACTCGTCTACGAGGACATTGAGATTGCCCTTGCGGCAATCACCCAGGAATGCGAAAAGATTCGGGAAGTTGGGTCCTGAGCCGGACCCCCTCCCCCACGGTTCCCCCTTTTCAAGGGGAACCATCTCTGGACGAATCGGCTTAGGCCTAGAACCTCATGCCGACGTAGGCGCCAACGCCGCTGAGCTCGTTCTTCGATGCGAAGTAGTACTTGGCCGATACAAAGAACGGAGTCTGGGTGTTGTTGCCGAAGTCGTAGGCAACGCCTAACTGGCCTGAGATGCCGACTCGGCCATCGGTTCCCAGTCTTCGGAAGTCGGGGCCGATGCCTACTGAGTAGACGAACTGGTCTTGCCGCAGGTTGTAGTTCAGCGCTACGGGAATGTCTCGGGAGCCGTGGCTCTCGTAGTAGTCCGCGGAAATGCTGAGGTAAGCACGAGTCGACTCGCTGGCGGCAGCCACTGAATAGGCCTTTAGCTTGTAATCCAAGCCACCGGCAAACCACGTACTGTTCAGCGCACGGGACGCGCTATTGGTTGGGAAAAACGCTCCCAGTCTTACTGAAACGCCCGATGGGCCGTTGGTCTGCGCCATGCTGGCGGTTGCGATTGCGGCTACTCCGGCCACCATTGCTGCTCGAATAATCATAGACTTCTTCATCTTCGTAAACCTCCTGTACGGTCTCCTTCGGTTTGGAAGCTCAGCGCGGTGGCTAGGTTCCCGCAGGCCCGTCTGAGACCATTTACTTTGACGAATCCGAACCGATGTGATTACCTAATAATGCAGACGCTCGAGTTTTTCGAGAAGGCTGTCACCGGCGACGGGATAGTCCTTTCGGCCCGCTAGCAGCCTTGAAACCGCTCGTGCCTGGTCCTGCAGAGCAGATCGCTCACCAAGGGCTTCATAGGTGAAGCTGAACGGAAGGAGAGCTTCGGTGGCGATGAGCATCGCTTCGCTCGTCTGGAGGTCGGCACCCAGGTGCTCCAGCAGGCCACCTTCCCGCATCGCAAGTTCGCGACGGAGACTTCGCCATTCTTGGGCAGCCCCGGCGAGGGTGGCGTCCACGCCTTGCGGCAGGTCTTGATACCGGTCGAAGCGAAGTACGACCCGCTCGACGAGGAACTCTTCGAGGCTTCCAATCTCGGAAAGCCGGTCCAGGATGTACTCCTCACGCCGCCGAATGACTGCGATTGCGAGTTCGGTCTTGCTGGCAAAGGAAAGGTAGACGGTGCCCTTCCCGATCCCGGCCGCCTCGGCGACCGCGTCGATGGTCATGCCTTTGAATCCTCGACCCACGAGCAGGGCTTCGGCCGCATCGACGATTGCGGCTCGGGTCGGATTGTTATCCATCTCTATTTCAGAACGGTGACGCGTCGCTTGGCCATTGCTTGCTCGGTTGCGGTGCGCGCAATCTTGGTGGCGATCAGGGCGTCTCGACCGGTTGGAAAATCGCCGGGGTCGCCAGCCTTAAGTGCTGTCGAAAACGCCGAGTACATGGAGGCAAAATTCTTCTCGCTGGCGCCCGGGGCGGTGACGATGCGTTCGCCATTGCGGGCCTCCAAGGCCCAGCCATCGCGGTCATACCGCACCACTCCGCCAGTTCCGATGAGCTCGTAGGTAAAGACGGAACGCGGGTCACGCTCGGTGTGGCCGTAGGTGAAGCTCATCTCCACCATGGTGTGGCAACCCGACTCATGATCCATGTGAAGATACACGTGATCGGGGGCTGCATAGTCGGCAACCCATGCGCCGTGGGCATCGTAGCTGGCGACTTCGTCTTGTAGCCACCAGCGGGCGAGATCGATCTGGTGGACGCCGCAGTCGACCATCGGGCCACCCTCGAGCATCCTTCCCCGCCATCGCGGGCTCTCAACCCATTTGCTGTCGGGGGTTTGCTCGAACTGACCGTGGAGGTTCCAAAGGTACACGAGTCGCAGCGATCTAACGTCGCCTACGATCTTCTCCTCCACCCAGCGCTTAATCTGTTGGGCAACCGGGCTGAACCGGTAGACGAAGCCAACGAAGAGATTCTTCTTCGCGGCGGCCATCGCCTCGATCATCTCCTCGGCCTCCTCGTCGTTCATCGCAATCGGCTTCTCGCAGAGGACATCGAACCCGTGCTTTGCCGCATTCAGAACGTTCTCTTTGTGGGCCCATGCCGGCGACGCTACCACGACCGCATCGAGCCCCGAAGCGAAGAAAGCCTCCTGATCGGTGAACAGCTTCGTCACTCCGGCCTGGGTGCCGAGCGCGTGAAGGTGTTTCACATCGGGATCATACAAAGACACAAGCTCGAGTCCCGGCGTTTGTAAAATCGCCGGGACGTGACCATAGCTGGCCACAACGCCACATCCCATTACACCAATTTTTGCCATATTGCTCTCAGCGAATCTTATGCCATATTTGTGGCGTTAGTGGCTCCGCAATCTTAGCGTGACCTCAAGGTTTTCAGCAAAGCTCTTTATGCGCACCGCGATTCCATCGAGGTCGAATTCTTGTGCTCCCAGCGTTTTCTCGTTTCCCCAGTCGGTGCTGATGACCATAATCGCCTTTTGATAGACGGCCGATGAGTCGATCGTTTGCAGCACAAAGCTGTTTTCAACGCAGATCGCCATGTCTCCGCCTGGATAGGGCGAATCGAATCCCACGATGGTCCGAAGGTTGCCGTTTCGGTAGGCGCGTTCCAGATAGAACGGTGCGCGGTTCATTGAACTAAGATCGGCTCGTTCGCTCGGCGAACACATCCGATCGCAGCACTCTTTGACCGAAGCAATGAGCGCTTCCCCGGTCACGCCCTCAGTTGCCGGCGTGATTTGGAACGAGACGCGCGGAACCCTCGTCGGACGTATTCCAAATCCGTTAACTTTGTGGATGAAGATTGTTCGTTTGCGGGCGGTCTTTTCATGGCGTCGTCCGTCTTGAGTTTGACTGATTGTAGAGGTAGCAAACGTGGCCGACACCCAAACGACATCGACGAATCAACCCACCTCTGATCCATTCGACCAGTGGTGCGAGACGGTGATGCTGAAGTCGAGGTACCTCTTGGTGCCGTTCCTCTTCGCGCTCGCCGTGTTTATTGTGCGTGTGGGTTGGGACTTCTTCAAAGTCGCCCTTGGGATGATGGAGATGGAGGAAGCCATGCACACCACGATGATGGCGCTGACCCTCCTCGACATCACGATGATCGCCAACCTCATTTGGCTCATCGCGGCGGGCAGCTATTACGTCTTCGTGGCCAGCAACGGAGCGCTTTCTCCACACGAACGACCGAAGTGCCTTCAGCATGTTTCGACGGGGCTGCTCAAAGAGAAGATGGCCGGCTCCCTCATCGGCGTCTCATCGGTTCATCTGCTCAAGCTCTTTCTTGACATCTCTGAAGGGATGCACAACGGGAAGCATATCGACTGGAGCAGCCTCGGCGGATTGCTGGCTATTCACGTCACGTTCTTGGTCGGGTTGATGATCTTCAGCGTCTCAAACAACTCGCCGCACCACAACCACCGCGACGAAGAGAAGGAGCCTCATGGGCAGAAAACTACTGACCATCCTTAGTTTGTTTGCGGTGATCGGTGGCATCACGTTTCTGCTGGCAAACCTCACCCACCGGCATCATCGGCGAACTCACAGTTGGCTTCTGCAAGACACGGCCGGCCATTTCTACACTCGCGCTTGGGATTCGGAGGGCGGGCTCAGTTACTTCGAATACGTAAACGAGAAGGGTGCGATGATTGCGCACACCGACCGACTGCCTCCGGGGGGCCATTGGCGAAAGGTTCCCAGCGCGCCCGCGAACCTCACCCCGACTTCGCAGGACGTAAATTTCAGCAGTGATGGCTCTCCGAGCACCTCAACCGTCGACAGCTCGAGCGTCTCCTCTGGGGACACGATCACATCGAGTTCCTCGTCATCCGACGCCGCAGATGGCGGCTCGTCCGACGGTGGCGGAGGAGGCAGTTCGGATGGAGGCAGTGATGGCGGGGGAGGAGATGGCGGCGGTGGTGGGGATGGTGGGGGCGGTGGGGACTAGGGCTACTTTTCGTCCTTTCCGGGCACTTTGGAATGATTTAGATCGTCGAGACCCCTAGAGGAGATGGGTTCGGGGATTGGACCCGTCCGGTGCCTCCCCTTGAGGGATGTTTGTGCAGTTCGGTACTCAGTGACCGAGAGCCTCTTCAAGGCCTAGCAGGGAGACAGAACGTGTGGGTGATCCTTTGTCAAGGAGGAGCATGGTGGGCGTGTGACTTAATTGAAGCTTCCGCGCAAATAGCACGTCCTGTCGGACGCACTGGCGTGCATATTCGATGTCTTTGGCCGCCTCCTTACTTGTAACGAAGTGTTGTGCGAGGTGCTCAAGGGCGTCATCGTCGACTTCTTCGCCGCAAGCTTCGTCAAGGAATTCCCAAAAGTGGCCAGAGATCGCGGCCCGCTCAGAGAGGACGGCCGCTCGAGCAGCATATGGATGTATTGGAAGCGGAAAGTGGCGGAAGACCAATTGAGCACCGTGCTTGCGAGTAATTTCTTTAGCCTTGGGAAACCACACGTGGCAGAGAGGACATTCAAGGTCTCCAAAGAACACCAGTGTGTAACGGGCGCCCTTTGGGCCAAGCACATGGTTGGATGGCGTAACAAACTCGTCTCGCTGGGCTTCTGCCAGGGCAAAGGGGCTGATTTGGTTGGAGGCTGCGGTGTTGTTGAGATATATTGCTGCCCCGGCGGTACCGGAGAAACACGCTAGAAGCAAAAACCCCACGTACAGAAGGATTCTGGAGTCCCGGAAAATTGGAGCGGAGACTTTTAGCGCTGATATTAGGGCATACGAGCTAAACGTCAGGGTCACGAGGATCGCTGAAGCAAGGCACCAATAACATAATGAATGGACAACAAAAACTGAATACGAAGTCAGCCCGAAACTAATAATCGTGCCCAAAAGGGATACACCGTAACCAACGTTAAGCCAAGTCTGAAGCGCACGATCGCTAGAAGATGAAGTCGCCGCGACGGCAGCTAAGATTAGAATCAAGTACATTGAGATCCCAAGCACAGAGGTGGGGACCCCTAAAATGTGTGCTCCAGCGCTTACCAGTACGGCAGAGCACCCCCCCTCGCTTCCGCACGGGAGGGCAGCACCAAAGCGAGAGGACAACCAAAGGGACGAGGCAGCAAATAAACCGAAGCACGGTAGGACGCTCCGAAGAATGACCACATTACGTCTCATGGGCTCCAGGGACGGATTGAGGCTCAGGCCTGTCAGATGTGGTCCGCCGAGTAAGTCTTCGGTATAGTAGGAGGGTGGTGGCAAGCCCGGCTACCCCGCCAACTCCCCCAATCACCGCAAAGTAGCGGTTTCGGTTTGAACGTTCCTCATCTGGCGTTTCGCCGATGTCGGCTTTTGCAAGCTTTCCGTTCTTTATCGTAAAGACTCCCTGTTCCTCGCCTTCAATGTATTTCCCGAATCTCGTTCCCTCAGGGGGTGCAAAGTTTATCGCAAACTTGGGATCATTGATATTAATTGAACTGATCTGAAGCTCTGCGCGTTCGCGCTCAATCGTAAATCCGTGGGACATTGTTGCCTGATCATAGGACGCTTTGGTAGCGACAGGCAATCCTTCTACCATCTTGAAAGCAGTAGTTAAGACGCTATAGGTATCACTTCCATCCTTGTCAACTTTGCTAAGAGCTACCTTAAAAGGGAAAAACCTATGATTTCTAGCAAGCCACAGTTCCGCTGTCACGCCATCGGTGCGTTTGATCGATAAGACGGCAGTGGGTCCGAAAACTGGATCGTGAACGTCCCTTAGAGATACGAGTTCGGAAGTTTCCACGAACGCGGACCACGCCGCTTGCTTCGAACCGATTGGCGAGGTGTCTGCCGGTGACCAGTAGCCAAATAGCAACGGCGAATAGTTATCGTTGAAGCCGAGGCCGACAATTCCCATCTGCTTTTGCTGCTTGGCGGGATCGCTTACAAGGTGATACTCAAGTTCGTACTGCCCATCGAACACCTGCACACCTCTGTGACCATCCTCAGGATTTGGATCGATATCCTCCTTCCTCACTTCCTTATGCGTGGATTGATAGCGATAGTGAACGCTATGTCGCCGCGTGAAGAGCCTTGGCGAAGCACTTGGCACATCGCCTTCTTTTGGTGGTTCCGGAGCGAGAAGGGAGGACTCCTCCCTAACCTCGCAGCTAAGAGATTTGAGGTGGCTCTCGCGCCAAACCATACTTGCTACGATCTTATCCTTGGTCGTCGCTAAAGACTCTTGCCTACTAAAGCAAAGAGATGGCAAACAGGCAGCTAGGACGACAATTGTCCCGGAAAATTTCAAAGTCAGATTCATACCTTATAGTAACCGCCCGGCGTCCTTCGCCGGGCGTCTGATAACCTGTAGAGTAGTTCGTGTCAACAAATACTGGAATTGTGATCGTCGGTGACAATCGAACCCCAAGAACCACCCGCTCGCTTGATTCTTTGTTGATATCGGAAGCAGAGCGTTGTTCCGGAATCATCACACCCAACTCCAACGCCACGGCACTCTGGGTGGGGGTACCAGGTGCGCCAGTACTCGACAACCAGACCAGACCAATAGGTGTTGATCTTGTGTTCTGTTCCTCCGCCTCCAGCTCCTGGGCCCGAGTTACAACCAGTGACACAATGAGTGCAATAGTGATGGGCAGCGCTGGCATACTGCAGAGTGGTGGCACCAAACATTACCGCCACGAAAAGGGACGTTCGAGCAGCTCTTTTGTATAAACTTAGACTTTTCAATTGGCAAGCTCCTAAGGGTTGGGATCAGTTAGATCTTCTGTACTTTGAAGTGAATCGCCTGGATCGACCGTGCCAGGTGCAACATCAGTAGACTCGGTCTCCAAGAATTCAGGAGTGTAGCCCGCCGGACTGCAGGTACAGTTGGCCTGCAGATCAGTCGCGCAGTATGAGACGTTCGCGTGGGCAAGCGCTGGCATCGCAAGCAAGATCACGGCCATAAATACTGCCGTAATCGCGGCAATAAAGTTCATTTTTCTGTTCATATACCTTCCCTCGTCTTTAGTTTCAGGACGATAGTTAAGTATATATCTAAATAAGTCACTTGGATGAAAACTTTATTTGAAATATTGTGACGAACAGAATTGCCAAAGGACAATAATTGTGATTTGCCGGCAACTAAACGACCCCGGAATTATCCGTGAACGACCTGACGGTCGAAAGGTTTTGCACTTTCTCAGCTCGAGGAAGCGCCACTAGGGGTCCAAGGGAGCATTCTCCTTGGGTGGCTGTCGACCACAGGCACGGTAGCAGGCCGACGGAAGCAATCTCAGAATGCCGGCCCTTGGGCCAATCACGTGACGGTATTGTGGTCAGTTCAGCGTCCAGCTCTTTCGCTACTTGCATCTAGCGAACCGGCTCTTTTGGTGGAAATGCTGGCGTACCGGCTCATTGACCAAACAGGCGGCCCTCACAGCGCCTATCCGCTCACTACCACTGCCACAAGATGGCCAAGCGAAAGGATTGAAAACAAAAGGGAGTCGCCCATTGGCGACTCCCTAGCTGGAATATTGGAGCGGGTTGGATGCTCTTGGACCCGCTCACTTCGGACAACTGCTGCAATCCGCTGCAGCGCCCGGATGTTCCACACCTGCCCAGATCTGTATGGAGAAACGAACATCGGACCGAGCCCGACAGAAAAGCTGAAAGTGCGGGTCGGAAGTGCCGTTGCACCAGTAGCTTCTACTTCTCGTCCTTTGCGGGACCAACCATCTTTCCGGGGCGTTACGTGGGGCACACGTTGATCCATGTTTGCGAACTCCCACGCGGTAACGGCCAGGGCCTCGACCGACGGAAGGTACTCGTCGGCTTTCACGTGATTGAACATATCGGTTTGGCTGTGATGGGTGGAGGCGAAGTAGTCGGTGATGTCTTGGTCCAAGAAGAACCCAGGAACACCGGCTACGACGAAGCAATCTTGGTCGGAGTCCCAATGCCGTTCGACGGGGATTCCGGTGACTCCGATTCCGGAGAGCGGCGCCATCGCGGTTCTTAGAGCGGGGATCCACTCCTTGTAGCCTTGGATCGTAAAGCCGGACGGCTTCCCTGCCCCGATGTCGTGGATGAGGACGGCTTGGAAGTCGGGGAGTTCGGCCTTATGGGCGGCGACGTATGCCTCGGCTCCGGTGGAGCCCTGCTCTTCGCCGGTAAACAGAACGAAGCGGATCGTGCGCTTGGGCTTGAGGCCGAGCTTCTTCATGGCCCGCAAAGATTCCAATGTCGCGATGGAACCGGTGCCGTTATCAGTGGCTCCGGTGCCGAGATCCCATGAGTCCAGGTGACCACCTACGATCACGACTTCGTTCGGCTTCTCAGAACCGCGAATCTCGCCTACGACATTTCGCTCCTGCACCTGGGTCTTGGTGATCTCGCCGCCAAGCCTCAAAGCCATGCGGACCTTCTGCCCCTTTCTTAGCAGCCGGACAAGCATCGAGCGGTCTTCTTGGATTAGAAAGCCATGAGGAAGCCTGGGCCAACCGCCGAAGTAATCATCGAAGTACTTGTCAAACGGCGACCCGTACTTCTCGAACTTCCCGTCGGTGTGCTCCATCGAGCTAAGCATCGCGACGGCCCGCTTGCCGATCTCCTTGTAAAGCTGCTTCTCTAGGCGAGCAGAACCCTCGACGTCCTTTGTTGGGTTGATCGGTCCTATTAGGACAATCTTGCGGTTGAACTTGTCCAAGTCTTTCAGAAGGTATTCAGCAGTTCCCGCGAGGGGAACCACCTCCGCCTCGATCAAGCCCTTGGTCGCGGGATTCCAAGGCATCGCATGGACGGTCATCTGCCGCTCACTCTGGGTTAGGAGCTGGCAGTAGTCATCCTTCCCCCGCACCCATCGGCTAGGAAAGTCGTACGTCTCGAAGTGGACGTTCTCTGCGCCCTAGTCCTTCAGCTTCCCTGCCATCCAATCCTCCGCTTTGGCGAGGTTCTCGGAGCCGGTGAGGCGCGGGCCGATCATATCGCTCAGGTAGGCGAGGTCTTCCATCGCCTTGCCATTGGTTTTGATCTCGGCGATGATCTGGTCGGAGGGGTTGGCCTGCGGGAAAGCGGTCAGGAGTAGGGCTAGGAGGCAAGGTCGGAAGGTCATAGGTGTGGCTTAGCGTACTCGAGAACCGGCCAATTCTGATATGTTTGGGACGTTTCTCGACACGTCAATCGGGCAAAGCCCTGAAGGGATGGACAGGTTGGTTTGTCGGTGGGCGCAACCGCCTCCCCCACGGTTCCCCCTTGGGAACATCTCCGGAATTCCACGGACCGGACAAAAAAAAAGAGCCGCCATTGGCGACTCTCTGGTTCGAATATTGGAGCGGGAGACGAGATTCGAACCCGCGACCCTCTCGTTGGCAACGAGAAGCTCTACCACTGAGCTACTCCCGCTTGTCAGGAGATGTTATACCCGACTGGTTCGGGCAGGTCAAGGGCCGGGGGGCCATAATCGGAGCATGACGCCTCTTTCCCCGCAGCTTTCGCACCTTCGTGAACTTGCCGAGGAGTCTGGACGCATCGCCCAGGAGTGCCGCAAGAGCCTTAAACGGGAGCTCAAGCCGGACGGGAGCATCGTCACCAACGGTGACCGAACAGTGGAGGAGTTCCTTCGCAAAGAGCTACCGGCACTCGCCCCTAGCTCGACGGTTTGGGGCGAAGAGTTTGGGAAAGAGGAAGAGGGCGCGGGTGGTCTTTGGGTGGTCGACCCGGTGGACGGCACCTCCAACTACGCCTTCGGTGGCCCGTATTGGGGGGTGAGCATCGGCCTCACTCGAGGATCTGAGATCCTTCTCGGCGCGATCTTCCTGCCTGACATCGGGGAGATGTATTTGGCGGAGAAGGGTGGTGGAGTGACTCTGAACGGATCTCCCGTGGCACCCATTCCCGCTGGTGCGGTTGAGCCATTTGAGTTGGTTTCCTACTGCGAGACCGTTCGTCGTCGGCTTCCGGATGGGTCCATTCCTGGGCGGATGCGCTGTACGGGCGCGTTTGTGGTGGATGGAACCTTCACTTGCTTGCAGCGGTTTCGCGGGCTGATCGGGTGCCATGAGCGGTTGTACGACGTGGCCCCGTCGGTCTTGATGGGTTTAGAGCTTGGCGCGGACGTTCGCTACGTCGACGGCGATCCGTTCGATGTCGCTGACCTGAAGGTTCACGCCGAAATCGCCAAGCCCTGGATTATCTTCCCGGCTAACTCGGGTTTTCTGGTCCGCTGAGGACCTCTACAACCTCCTGGTGACTTCGCTCTCGGGCGACCTCGAGCGGCGTCTGGCCGATTCGGTTGACAATCGTGCGATCGGCACCGAAGCGTAAGAGGATTCTCGCCGAGTCGGCTTGACCATTCCAAGCGGCCGCGTTAAGGGCGGTGCCGTACTTGCACGTCAGGTTCACACGCTCAGGGTGGTTCTCAAGCACGTTCACCAGGATGCGAGCAATCCCCCATGCGGCGGGGACGATCACCCCAAAGGCTCGCGGAGTGGCCCCGAACTCGTAGTCGACAAGGTCATCCGCGCCTCCGGATTCTCTGAGTGCCTTGGAGACGGCGTCGTTGCCGCCGAATTCGCCCCAATGAAGGCAGGTTCCACCGAGGTAACCCCGGAAGTTGGGGTCGGCACCCTGTGCCAAGAGCCACTTGACTACGTCGATGCGTCCATTTCTGGCGGCAAAGTAGAGGGCATCGCTTGCTTGGTCCCCGTCGGATTGAGGCGGGCGTGGGAGGCGGTCTCCGCTCTCGGTAGTGCGGCTGCTTCCGGTCGCCGAAGGCGAAGGTTGAAGGTGGCCGTCTTTCCAGAAGGACTCGACTCGTTCGACGTGCCCCATTCCGGCGGCAACGAAGAGGTCGGGCTTCGCTCCGAACTTGACCATCTCCTCGGCAAAGGCGAACTCGTTCACGGTCACCGCCCAACTCAGGGCGGTGTGGGCAGACTGGCCGAACTTCGCGCTCGGGTCGGCGCCTGCTTTGATCAGGGGGGCGATGAGATCGGTCTGGCCGGTCTCAGCGGCGATGTGAAGAGCAGTGCGTCCGTCACTGTCTATCTTGGTTGCCAACTCGGGAAGGCAGCCAAGACGCTTGACGGCCGCGGCGACATCGTCGGCGACGACATCTTTGAAGAAGGCGGGAGTTTCCTCCTCGAGGATCGAGGAGACGAGCTTGGGCCAACTATTCGCGCCGAGAGACTGGGCGAGGGCGTGTTGGACGTCGGTGAGACGATCTTTGCCTCTAGTAAAGGCGATGGCTTCAGGGTCGCCAGATTTGGCGGCGCTCAAAAGATCTTTGGCGCGACGGCGAAGCTGTTCGAGACAGTGAGACATATGAACCTCCATGCTTGCGCCTGCGATCCGCCATCAGGCAGCACGTCGGTTTGTCGATCGACGTAACTTCGAAACAAGAGTGGGCACTGCCCTTTCCGCGGATCCGGAGGCGTCTCGAACACGCCTTACCGAACCATTATATCGCAGCTTTCGCAAGCTCGGCAGCGATGAGTTCGGGGGTTGGGTTATCCGCCGCGTGTTTCGCGCGGTGCTCGCAGAAGACTTCACCGCCCTTGCCGATGATGAAGACGCCCGACAGCATCATGGGGTCAGAGGTGGGCTTATTGAGGGTGTAACCCTTCTTGGAGACTTCGAGGCCGGCCTTAAAGGTCTCCCGGTTGATGATCTGCCCCCACCCGCCCTGTTTCATCCCGAACGCCTCGTGAAGGGACTTGTCGGTATCGCAGATGAACGTGTGGGGCGATCCGTGCTCGACCTTGAACTCGGCGATCTCTTCGACGCCTTCGAGGGCCACAAAGACAATGTTGAGGTCGGGGCGGTTCTTCAGATCGTCGACGACCACTCGGCAAAACACGCACCCTAGGTGGCGCAGGAAGATCAGGGCCAACGGCTTCTCGGCGTAGAGAGAGCTCAGTAGCAACTGCTCGCCCGTGTGGAGGGTGATTCGATCTTCGGGCGCAGTCATTCTAGATTCTACGCACATTTCTTGATCGTATGTGTGGGACGAACCCTAGCGTCGGCGCCCCCGCCGATGAGCGCCTTGCGACCTGGCGTGTATCGACCCTCTGTGGGAGCCTTCGCACATACATGCTCGATTTTGCAGCGCTCATCGGC
>JBBQFM010000013.1:0-110878 GCA_038321975.1 Fimbriimonadales bacterium
GGGCCTTTACCCCGGAGCTTAGCGACGGTTTTAACCCCACCCCCCCACCCCCCCATACGGGCGCGGCAAATCGGCTGCGCCCTTCTTGCTTTTGGGGGGAGGAATCCGGAGATGGTTCTCCCTTGGGAAAGGGCGAACCATCTCCGGAGCCGCCTCAGGCTATCCTATTCCAATGCTTCTCGCGGCTCTCGCCCTTATCACCACGTACGCCCCGAACCCGGCGATGGCGGTTCTCCAAAGGACTCTCGGAAAACGGGCAATCGAATTCACCCTCCTTGAGGGTCCCCGAGGAGAGGAAGGAGTGGACCGATACACGCTCGAGGCGACGAACGGGAAGGTCACGGTGACTGGCTCGACCCCGGTTGCCCAATGCCGAGGCGTCTATGCGTACCTTCGCGAGGCATGCCACTGCCAGATCAACTGGTCGGGATCGAACCTCAAGCTTCCCGACAAGTTTCCCGAATACCCGAAGAAGACGGTCGACTCGCCGGTGGTTCTGCACCACTACTACAACGTCTGCACCTTTGGATACACCACGGTGTGGTGGGACTGGAAGCGGTGGGAGAAGGAGATCGACTGGATGGCATTCCACGGCATCAACATGCCGTTGGCAATGAACGGGCAGGAGAAGGTCTGGCAGACCGTCTTCAAGCAGTTCGGCGAGTCAGACGAGGCGATTAAGAAGCACTTCGCCGGCCCCGCGTTCCTTCCCTGGCACCGAATGGGGAACCTGAATAGCCACGGTGGTCCCTTGCCGCAGAGCTGGATCGATGGTCAGGCGGAGCTTCAGAAGAAGATCTTGAAGCGAGAGCGTGAGCTCGGCATGAAGCCAGTCGTGCCCGGCTTCTCCGGTTTCGTCCCGGTGGACTTCGACAAGGTCCACCCCGATGTGAAGCTCCAAAGCCCGGTTGCTTGGGGCGGATTTGATGCCACCAAGTTCGTGGATGCGCGCAATCCGATGTTCGTAAGGATCGGGAAGGCGTTCGTTCAGGCGTACACCAAGGAGTTCGGCACCGACCACTACTACCTCTGCGACACCTTCAACGAGCAAGACCCCCAGTACCCCGAGGCGACCAAACTCAGCGACCTCTCGGCGGCTGGCAAAGCAGTCTATGAGAGCATCAAGCAAGGCGACCCCGAGGGCATTTGGGTCATGCAGGGCTGGCTTTTTTACAACTCTCGCAAGTACTGGCAGGAACCTGAAGTCGAGGCGCTCGTGAAGAACGTCCCCGAGAACAAGATGATCATCCTGGACCTCGCGACCAACGAGTTTCAGGTCTACAAAGAGCATGCGTCGGTCCGCCGCACCGGGTGGATTTACAACACCCTGCACAACTACGGCCAGAACACATCTCTGCAAGGCAAGCTGCAATCCTTGGCCGACACCGCTGCTGCTGCTCTCGCCGATCCCAAGAAGGGCAATCTAATGGGGATGGGACTGACGATGGAAGGCATCGACCAGAACCCGGTTGTGTACGAGTTGATGACCGACGCGATGTGGACCTCGAACCGCATCGACATCGATAAGTGGCTCGACGACTACGTGAAATCCCGCTATGGCGAGGAGACGAAGGAAGTCAAAGCGGCCTGGCAAATCCTCCTCCACGAGATCTACACCAACACCGACTACTGGTACCACGCCTCCTGGCGCATGCGTCCCAATCCGAAGGGAACGACCGCTTCGCCGTTCAATGTTGATGAGGTGGGCAAGGCGGTTCGCCTCCTGCTCACTGCGTCGACAAAGTTGAAGGACAACGCTTTGTATCAGCGGGATCTGGTGGATGTGACGAAAACTTGGCTCGGCGGGCTCGCGGAGCGAGACCTCGGTCGCTTGCTTGCTTCGCAAGGGAACGATCCTGCTCTGTTCAATAAGAACAAGGGGCACTTCTTCGCGCTGCTGCAAGACATCGACCGAGTCATGGCCACGCGCTCTGAGCACCGCCTCTCTACTTGGATCGCGGATGCCCGCGCTTGGGGGAAGGGGGAGGCCGAGCGGAATCTGATGGAGATGAATGCGCGCATGCAAGTCACCGTCTGGGGCGGGCCTGAGCTGTTCGACTACGCGAACAAGGAGTGGGCCGGCCTGGTTGACGACTTCATCGCTCCTCGTTGGGAGCAGTACTTCGGAGGCAAGGCGGACCTACCCAAGTGGGAGCTTGCTTGGGCTCATCAGACGACGCCGATCAAAGAGTCGAAGCCGGAGGATCCGGTGGCGGTGGCCAAGCAGATGGCGGGGCGATACTCGTAATCTGGAGATGATGAAGGCTTTTCGAAACAGTCAGCGCGAAGCGTGTAGCCGTCGTCTACGCGCGACGAAAGCTCACCGCCAAACCCAAAAGCCGCCGCGTCGGGCGTAGCCGACGGCTACACGCTTCGCGTGGACTGTTGTGATGGATCGCCTCTGGTCGACCAATCCTTCGGAGGTCCGAGAAGCAACAGCGTCCCGATTTGCTCGTAACCGAGCAGCGGGTAAAGCTTCGAGCCGCTGAGGCTGGCCAGCAATACGCTGTGGCTCGCCCCGAGCCGCCGGTCGTCCAAGAGAAGCCGGGTCATCAAAGCGCGGGCGATGCCCTTCCGGCGGTATTCGGGAAGGACATACATGTTCGAAACGTACATCTCCCCCGCCGAGCGCACACTTCGCACCCAACCCACTGGCTTGCCCTCGTCCGCAACGAGATAGCCTCGAATCGGCGCATCGTCGGAGCCAAGGTGCTCGGGTAGGATTTGGCGAGAGCCTGCGGCCCGAGCCCACTTATCGGCCACTTCCATCGCCTCCACGCGCTCAACTCGGCCGAGGCCCGGCACTTCTTCGATTGGCAATCCGAGGTCTCGCACCATGAACGCCTCGGTGCGTAGGAGGCGAAAGCCAAAGCTCTTGAAGTCGTCCTTCGACTCCATCGTGGACTCGCCGGCAGGAACGACCGAGCATAGGTAGAAACGGCGCGGCTCATATGCCCTCAGCTCAGCGACCGCATTCTTCGCCGGAAGGTCCACGCCAAAGAACTCCTCCACCCGGCCGCCCTTCATCCGAAAGGGAGTGTCTCGAGTCACCGAGAGCTGCCCGAGTTGGGCGTATTCGCACGGGTAGGTGAAGCTCCGCACCGTTGCGAGCGCCGTTCCAAAAACCTCCATTGCCTTTTGGATGGTCATGATTGGAATGATGAACGATGAATGATGAATGATGAACTGGGGGGGATGGGGTGGGAACGATGAACTGGGTCTTCTTCGCTCATTCCCGGAAGGGATGAGGACTTCGAAGGAAATCTGTCGGACCCCTCCCCCACGGTTCCTCTGGGAAGGGGCACCATCTCCGGACTACGGAGCCGACAACCATCCCGCCGGAACGGCCACGCGCTTATCCCCGGGTGCCACGACCTCCAGCCTCAGAGCGGCCGCTCCTCCACCCTGGAAGTAGTCGATACGAATCGGGTGCGCGCCAGCTTTCAAAGCAACCTGCGCTCGCCTCTCGCCCGCGGGGCGGGGGCGGTCGAAGCTGAGGAGGGGCTCATCTCCGATGATGAGGCGGCTCCCATCGTCGGCAACAAGAAAGAATGTGTAGACCCCGTCCTTCGGCACCGTGATGAAGCCGGTGAATTGGAGGCCGTAGTTCTCCTTTCGCTTCGCGACATCGAGGCCGATCGCCGAAGTTGTCCCGGACCAGGCAGGCGTCATCGAATCGAAGTCGGGGATACGGTTGAAGGTGCCTTCGAAGTATTTCACTCCGAGTCCCGTGCTACCGCCGGGAACTACCGCGGACTGCGGATCAACTTTGCGTAGCGTCTTCTTCACCGCTTCGCTAATGCGAGTACGGTGAAGCATCGCGCATGTTATCGTCGTCGTCGATGTGAGCGTGATCGGGCCGCGATAGCGGAGCGACGCCGGAGTGGGCGGAGAACCGTCCGTCGTGTAGACGATCGTGTCGCCTTTCGGTGGGGTGTCGAAGGTTGCGGTGACTTGGTCGATTAAGACGTCGGCTTCGCTTTTCAGAACCGGGGGCTTAACCCAGTACTTCACCCCCATCATTGCAAGTCGGTCCAAATGCGTGTCGAGTCGGGGACTGAAATCGTCCCAGTTGCGGCGCTCTTTTGGCGACCAGAAGACCTCGGCGAGCGCCGAGAGTCGAGGGAAAACCTGTCGGTCGGTGTCCTGCGGCAGAGGGGTGTGCTCCGCCCAAATGTTTCCTTCCCCGCCAAGCACGTGCTTCGCCTGCTCGGGGGTGAGGATGTCGGGGACCGGTTCAAAGTCGTACGCTTTGTCGACCGGGATGCTGTCGTAGCTGTAGTCGAGGTAGCAGCGACTGGTGGGCGACGAGATCACATCGTGGCCCTCTTTCGCGGCCTGGATGGCGCCTTCCATGCCGCGCCAACTCTGCACCGTCGCGCCCTGGGCGAGACCGCCTTCGAGAATCTCGTCCCAGCCGAGGAGCCGACGGCCCTTGCTGGTCAAATACTTGTCGATGCGGCGGATGAAGTAGCTCTGAAGCTCGCCTTCATCCTTCAAATGCTCGTTCTTGATCCGCTCTTGGCAGAAGGGGCACGCGTGCCACTTGGTCTTCGGCACCTCGTCCCCGCCGATGTGGATGAACTTGGAAGGGAAGAGCTCCATCACCTCGTCAAGAACGTTCTCGACGAAGTTAAATGTCGTTTCTTTCCCTGCGCAATAGACGTCGTCGTAAACCCCCCAAAGGGCAGGCACCGAGAATGGACCGCCGGTGCACGAGTTCTCTGGGTAGGCGGAGAGAGCCGCATTGCAATGACCAGGCATCTCGATCTCTGGCACCACGGTGATGAAGCGGTCGGCCGCATATTGAACGATTTCGCGAACTTGGTTTTGGGTGTAGAAGCCGCCGTACTTCTTCCCATCTTCCATCCGCCACCCGCCTACCTCGGTCAGCTTCGGATACTTCTTGATCTCAAGCCGCCAGCCCTGATCGTCGACCAGGTGCCAGTGAAAGACGTTCATCTTCTGGTAGGCGAGCAGGTCGATGTAATGCTTCACGAACTCCGCATCGCGAAAGTGGCGCGACGTGTCAAGAAGGAAGCCTCGCCAAGAGAATCTCGGCTTGTCGGCAATCGTCGCGGCGGGAAGGGACCACTTCACGTTCGGCATGAACTTGGGTGACGCCGCTTCTTTCGGGATCATTTGAAGGAAGGTTTGAACGCCGTAGAAGAGCCCGTTTGGCGACAGTGCTCGAATCGTCACCCCCTCGTCTCCCGAGATCAGCTCGTATCCCTCGGTCCCTAGGTCAGCCCTCGCGCCGCGAAGCGAAAGGGAGATCGCGCCCGGGTAAGCGCCGCCGCTATGAATCTCGAACCTTATGCCGGTCGGGGCTTCGAGCTTGCTTGCGAGATAGTCGGCGATCCTTCGACTCTCCGAAGAGCCGGGATCGACGAGGAGCACGGTTCGAGATGGGAGGGTGAAGCCTCCGTCCCCAGCGCGGTAATAAGCGGGTGCGGGAACGATGGCAGGCATTCCTGCTATGGCCTTCTTCGGCGGACCTGCCGACATCGCCAGGAATGCAACTGCGGAGACGAGAAGCATCCCGGGATGCTACCACTTGAGCGGGAAAGGGGGGCGCTGGTGAGCCCGCTGGGACTTGAACCCAGGACCCACGGCTTAAAAGGCCGATGCTCTACCGACTGAGCTACGAGCTCACCAGACGGTTGAGGATACCTCGGGGAAACGATGAGTGCTCATCGTCAGTGGCCCTAAAAGCAATTCCCCGACAGCATCCCGCGATCTCAAACGTCTACAATCCTAGCAAGATTCACGGAGGAACCTTATGCCTATTCTCGCTGCAGCAATAGCATTGACCGCGGCCCCGGCCGCCATTACAATCACCCCTGGTAAAACCATCCCGGGACTACGGCCGATCGCCTTCGCGGCCGCGCCTACGGGCTCGAAATTCGCGGCTTCGATGGAGGACGGTACGGTTCGCATCATCGACTCCAAGACGGGAGAGACGGTGCGAAAACTCGGAACTCACCCCGGTCCTGCTTACGGGATTGCTTGGAGCCAGGATGGGTCGACGATTGCCACCGGCGACGAAACTGCTCGCATTTGGCTGGAAATCGCTGACTCGGGACACAAGGTTCGCGAGTACCGGACTCACACCAAGGGCATCCAGAAGCTGAGCTTCAACATCGGCAAAACGATGCTGATCAGCACTGGCAAGGATGACCAGATCAACGTTTACGACCTGAACAGCGACAAGCCTAAAGAGGCTCGCAAGATCTTGGGCAAAGGCTTGAACTTCTACGGCGCCGCCTTCAACCCGAAGCTGCCGTACACGTTCGCCACTGGATTTCTCGGCACCGGCGGCGGCAGAGTTTATGACGCCAACACAGGCAGCGTGACCGGATTCATCACTGGCCACGGTGGACAGGGCGTCTTCGACGTGACCTACAATCCGGCGGGCACCCGCATCGTTACCGCTGGACGGGATGCCACTGCAATCGTGTGGGATCCGAAGGGCTACAAGAAGCTCAACACCCTCAAGGGGCATGGGGACTGGGTCGAGATGGTCGCCTACTCGGCAAACGGTCGCCTTATCGCGACCTCGTCGACCGATGGCACCGTAAAAGTGTGGGACGCCGTGAGCTTCAAAAAGCTCGCCGACATCCCCCAGGAAAACGCAGTCGGCTCTCCGCTGTGTTTCACTGCCGACGGCAACACGCTCGTGACGACGACCGCGGGTGGCTACCTGCAGTTCAACAAGATCTCCCCTGCCCAGCCGGGGGTGTCCACGCCGAATAAATTTCGAACCGGCCTACCGAAGAAGCGCCGCCATCGCGGTTAGCTCCGGTTGCCTCCCTTTGCCGAGGATGTTTGTGCCTCGGGAGGGGGAGGGCAGGGTTGGGAGGAGCCTTAAGCGAGAAGCCGTTGGTGCAGGTAGGGGTTCTTCAGTCGCTTGAGCTCCATCAGAATGACATTGAACACCAAGCCTGAGGCACTAACCTCAGTGTCCCGCTTAAGTTGACCGAAAAGCCTGAGTGGGGGAGAAGGTTCCGACGCATTTCGCCCGCCCTAAGCCTAGGAAGAACTGAAAAGTTCTGATCGTGGCAGGTCGCACCCCCAGCCTGCCCTCCCCCTCCGGGCACGAACATCCCGCAAGCGGAGGCTTCGGAAGCCTACTTCCTCCCGAAAAGCGCTTTCCCCAAATCTCCGCCGTCCATCGACGCGGGAATCATCGAACCGTCTAGATTCACCCTGAGGGCTTTGCCGCTAAACTGCGCCCCAAACGGAGATCCGTCTCCCTGGGCAGACCCTTCCCAGACCGAGGCGAGAATCCCGATTCGGCGGTCCAGCCGGGCTTCCTCCCACTTGGGCTGCGCCAGCTTGCCTGCCGCGGCGAAGTTCATGAAGTAGGAGTAGCTGATGCGGAAGTCGGTCCGCGGCTTCCAAGACGGCAGGGCCGGCTCTAAAGGAAACGGACCAGCCTGACTGGCGAACGGGTCTTTGGGTGAGAGAAATGTTGCGTCGGAGCCGAAATCCTGGCGAAGAACGGTGAGGTCGGGCGGAGGCCCGAGGTTCGACTCTTCGTAGATCGACCAGGCGCCATAGATGCGCTTGAGGTTGCTCACATCAGAGTCGCTGAGGCTCTTGCTCTTCGCGCGATTGAAGATGGGGATCGTGATCGCCGCGAACACGAGCAGCACCGCCAACGCCACCAGCATCTCCCCCAAGGTCAGCCCCGACCGCGCCCGACTCATCACCCCATTGTGGGCTATATGCCTTCGATTGCTGCGCGAAGTTGTTTCAGCATTTCTCGAGGCTCTAGGTACGATCCCTCGTCATCAGCGGTGGGGAAGACAGCGAGTTCGATGTCTTCCACCGCCAACTCTTCGAGAGCACCCTCTAGCCAAGACTGAAGCTCGACTCCCACCAGGTCCGCCTCTTCCAGGCCCGACTCTTCAAACCAGCCCAGGGCGAAATCCGCGTGAGGGAACACGGGCACGATCTTGTCGTGGCCCTCGATGCCCAGAATCAAGATTGCCTGCCCCTCGGCCAATGTCCAAATCAGGCCGGACTTGACAATCGTCTCAACAAAATAACTCAGCCGATCGCCGGCCACTCGCCCACGAATCTCTTCCATCTCCGGCATCGAAAGCTCGTAACTCACATGAGCAATGACGAGGTTGGGGGGCGAGATGTTAGCAAACAGTTTGGGAGTGCACTCGCTTGCGAGCGCTTTCGATTGGCGCGCTTACGCGCCTGAGCCGCTTCGCGGCGAATTCAAAGCGCCCGCAAGCGGCCGCACTCCCAAGCCGGAGTCCCAAGGTAGACTCCGCGCACGTATGGCAGCGGCGACGCAAGTGGAAATGGTGACCATTTTGGTCAACGACATCGAGGTTCAGGTCCCGAAGGGAGAACTGATCGTTGAGTCGGTGAAACGCATCGGGCTTGAGATCCCGATCTTCTGCTATCACCCGCGGATGAAGGCGGTCGGCATGTGTCGAATGTGCCTCGTCGAAGTCGGCATGAAGCAGCCGGATGGCAGCATCCGAAAGATGCCCAAGCCGCAGGCCGCATGCACGCTTCCCGCCAGCGACGGGCTCGCCATCTACACGGACTCCGAGATGGTTCATACGGACCGGCGTGGAGTGCTTGAGTTCCTGCTGATCAACCACCCGCTCGACTGCCCGATCTGCGACCGAGGCGGCGAGTGTCCTCTGCAGAACAACACGCTTTTCTATGGCCCGAGCACCAGCCGATATGTGGAGCTAAAGCGCCACCTTCCGAAGGCGTTCCCGCTTAGCCAGTACGTCACGCTTGACCTTGAGCGATGTATTCAATGCGGACGATGCGTTCGCTTCACCGAGGAAATTTCGGGAGACGCTGAGCTCGCTTTCCGGTTCCGTGGTGCGGAGATGCAACCTTCGACCTTCGAGCTCACCAACTTTGGCTCGAAGTTCTCCGGCAACGTCATTGAAATCTGCCCGGTTGGCGCGCTGACCAGTGCGAAGTACCGCTTCCGAGCTCGACCTTGGGACCTTGAGACCCGACCTTCGGTCTGCACCCAGTGCAGCAACGGCTGCAACGTCTGGTTCGACTACCGAGTGAACAAGGTGGTCCGCATCAATGGCCGCACGAACGAGGCGGTGAATGAGGAGTGGACCTGCGACAAGGGCAAGTTTGGACACGACTACTATAACAGCGATTCGCGCCTGACGCAGCCCCTGGTCCGCGAAGACAATGGACTCTCCCCCACCACCTGGGCGGGTGCGTTCACCTCGATCCTTGACAACTTCACGAACGGGTCGCCGGTCGCCGCGATCGCGGGTTCGATGCTTTCGAACGAAGACCTGTACATGCTTCAGAAGTTGTTCCGAAACCAGTTCGGTTCGAACAACATCGACTACCGATTTACCAAGCACCAGCCCAAGGCAGGGGATCGACTCGAAGCCAAGCTCGGCCTCCCGCTCAGCAAGACTCCGATAGCAAGTTTTGAAGAGCAGAAAGCAGTTCTCGTCTTCGGCTCGTCGCTCTCGGATGAAGAACCGATTCTCTTCCTTAGACTGCGAAAGGCTTGGTTCCAGAATCAGTGCAAGGTTATCGTCGCCCACGACCGCGATACCGACCTCGACAGCTTCGCTCACCTCGTTCTGCGCTACAAGCCGGGCACGGAGACTGACTTGGCGGCTGGGCTCTCTGCTGCGGCGGGATTGAAGGGCGCGGATGCGCGATACACGCCGGACTACACCGCGGGCATCACGGGCGTTCGAGCAGCGGACATCAAAGCCGCCGCGGAGATCCTAAAGGAAGCATCTGCACCGGTGGTTTGCACCCGAGTGCTTTACGATTTGGACAACGGGCAGGATGTTCTGGAAGCGGTTGCGACGCTTGCGAATGGAATTGGTGGTGCGTTCAACCTCTACTCGCTGAAGGCGAACGATCAGGGGGCCGACGAGCTCGGCGTTCTTCCCGATCTTTTGCCAGGTGGCAAGGCGGTTGCGTCCGCGGGAATGAATACGGCAGAGATCTTGGAAGCCTGCGCGGCGGGCGAGATCAAGGCGCTTTGGCTTGCGGGATGCGATCCGTTCAGCCTTCATGCCGACCAAGACCTGGTGGCCCGAGCGTTGGAAGCGGTCGACTACTTGGTCGTTCAAGATATTGTTGAGACGGAAGCCACCGCCTACGCCAGCCTCGTGCTCCCGATGACGGCTCCTGCGGAGAGCGACGGGACGTACACGAACATGGAGCGCCGAGTCCAGCGTATCAAGCAGATCCTTTCGCCGAAGGGCGATGCGAAGCCGGCTTGGAAGACTTATGTCGAAGTAGCTCTGCGGATCAAGCCTTCTACTCCGCTTTTCAATGCGGGTGAAGTGATGAAGCAGATTGCCTCTGAGGTCCCCGCCTTCTCCGCGGTTTCGTACGACACTTTGCCGGAAGAAGGGTTGATTCTTAAGTAGGTCGACAAACCATGTGGGACTGCGCTGGCCTGACAGCGCTTTTCACCCCTGCGGAGCGGGCTCCGGAATAGTTTTGGCGGGCCAAACACCCGCCCCCACGGTTCCCCCTGGGGAAAGGGGGCACCATCTCTCGGACCCCAATTGCCGGTATTTCTCACGGTTATCGAGATAACGTTGTTTCCCCAGGGGATTCGGCCATACACTGCAAGAGATGCTGACGGAATTGCAGCGTTTCACTCTCCGGGCCGCTCTTGATCGCATCGTTCCTGGCGATGAGTTTCCGAGTGCCTCTGCGGCTGGCGTGGAGAAATTTGTTCTCACTTTGTTCGAAACCGAGCCGAACCTGCTCCCGATCTACCGCGTGGGGCTAGACCTCCTAGCGGAGCGCGGCTTCAAGGATTTAACCACCGACGAACAGGACGAGATTTTGCATGAGATCGAGGGCACGCCCTTCGGGCGGTCGATCATCCAGCAGGGGATCGAAGGCTACTACGGTGACCCCGGAAATGGCGGAAACGTCGACGGAATTGGCTGGGAGATGGTCGGCTTTAAAGTCAGCGGATGAAGCATTACGACGCGATCGTCATCGGCGCCGGAGCCGGTGGCGGAGTTGCCGCCAATGTTCTCGCCCAGGCTGGCCTCAAAGTCCTCATCCTCGAGCGGGGTCGACATCTCACTTTCGCAAGCACTGGTCGCGATCACCTGCGCAACCACCGACTCTCCCAATACGGCCACAGTACAGGACCCGAGTTGGAAGGCAACCCTCGCGTTTTCATCGACGAAACGGGCATCGCGGCTAAACTTCACCCCCACCAGGGCGGCTACAACAACAACGCCTCGGGCGTCGGCAGTGGCACCCTCGTGTATGGGGGACAGGCTTGGCGCTTTCATCCCCTCGACTTTCGGATGGCGAGCACCTACGGCGTTCCCGAAGGAAGCTCCCTTGCTGACTGGCCAATCACCTATGAAGAATTAGCCCCCTTTTACGAGAGGGTCGAGCAGGAGGTAGGCGTTTCGGGAGGCCCACCCGCTTCTCAAATGCCAGACCGAGCCGCCTACCCGATGCCGCCCCTTCCGGAAACGAAAAAGGGCAAGCGCCTTAAAGAAGGAGCCGACCAATTGGGGTGGGACACCCAACGCGTGCCACTGCTCATCAACTCGGTGCCCCGAGACGGTCGGCCCGCGTGCATCAACTGTCAGCACTGCGTCGGCTTCGCATGTCCCGTCGACGCCAAGAACGGAACCCAAAATACGATGATCGCGCGGGCGTTGGCAAGTGGCAACTGCACGCTTGAGACGGGCGCGGTCGCCACTCGGCTCGTGGTTAATGGGGATCAAGTGATCGGCGTTCGTTATCTTCTTGACGGCATTGAGACGGTGGTTCAATCCACAAATGTCTTCCTCGCCTGTGGCGCCATCGAATCGGCGCGGCTGATGCTGATCTCGGGCATCGGCGGCGACGCGGTTGGGCGCAACCTCCAGGGCCACTACTATGCCACGGGAGCTGGGCTGATGCCTGACCCGATTTGGGACGGCATCGGGCCGGGAGCAACCATCTCCACGATCAAATTCAATCACGGGAACGAGGGTGTGATCGGCGGTGCGATGATGGCGGATGACTTCATCGTCCTGCCCATCGTGTTCGCCAAGTGGCACCGCCCCGCCCACGTCCCCGCCTGGGGGCAGGCGAATAAGGATTGGATGAAACACGCCTATCGGCGTTTCGTCACCGTCGGCGGCCCGGTTCACGAGATCCCAAATCCAGAGTGCCGAGTCACCCTCGATCCCAGTGTCAAAGATCGTTACGGTCTCCCCGTCGCCCGCCTATCTGGCACGACTCACCCCGAAACCGTGAAGACCACCGCTTTCATGATCGAGCGGGCGAAAGAGTGGCTCGTCGCCTCGGGTGCCGAAGAAGTGTGGGCAAACCCTCCGCAATTGCACCTGAGTGCAGGCCAACACCAGGCAGGGACTTGCAGAATGGGGGAAGATAGAAGCGTTTCTGTCGTAGATCGCCACGGAAAGGTGCACGGTTTGCGTAATCTTTTTGTTACGGACGGGTCAGTGCACGTGACGAATGGTGGGTTCAACCCCGTTCTCACGATCATGGCTCTTGCATATCGAACCGCGCAGGCCACGCTGGTTCAGGGGTAATCAATATGAAGAAGGCGTTTACGCTTATCGAACTCCTGGTGGTAATCGCGATTATCGCCATACTCGCCGCCATCCTATTCCCGGTGTTTGCCCGCGCAAAGAACGCGGCAAAGGGTGCCGTGTGCATCAGCAACATGAGACAGATTGGGATCGCTTCGCTTCTCTACGTCAGCGACAGCGACGACCAATACTTCCCCGCCCTGAAATACGACCCCCTCCCCGGCTTTGCGCCCCAGCGGCCTTGGGTCGGCTACGACAACCTTAATACCGACGCCGAGATCGGCGGGTATTGGGGCGACGTCAGCCAGCCCGCCAAACACCCCGTTCGGCCGGGATGCATTGATCCGTATCTGAAGACGCTTGAAATCATCAAGTGCCCGAACAAACCAGCCGGCTCTCAGACCGCCTTGGCACTCAGCGGCTTCGACACGGTGCATCCCTCCGACTTCTACACCGCCCATCCCGAAGTCAAAGGCCAAGAATACGGTCCGTCAATGGCGGCCGGTAGCTACATCGACGGCACCCTCGACTACGTCGGAGTGAACGACTCGTCCATCGATGAGCCCTCCGAGACCCTCCTCGCGTGGGAGCACAAAGCCTCGGCACCGATCTGCAATTTCCTTCAGCCCTTCGATTGGGAGACCAGCCCTCCGAATCTGCAGATCCTGCTGGACCACTTCAACTTCCTGCACACCGACGGAACCAACACGATTTGGACCGACGGCCACGCGAAGCGGCTGGTCTACGGCCAGCTGCGACGGCGCTATTTTTCAGTTAGGAAGGATCTGTTCTAAGTTTATCCACGCTACGCGTGGATAAACCTAGTGCGGGATGTAGTCGACCGACATCCCCATTTCCTCCGGGGCGTGGAGCCTTAGCATCTTCGTGTGCACGTCTTCAGGGATCGTGGACTTGGTCAACTTCGACACTACGATCATCGTGGTGATTGAGAGGGGGACACCCCAGATGGCGGGCTGCTCCATGAGCGACCGGATCAGCGGGGCGACTTCGAAGGTCAGGATCTTCTTGTCGAGCAGCATCGACGTCACGATGGCGGCCAACGACAGAAGACCGCCCGTCAACATGCCCGCAGCGGCGCCCGTCTTCGTGAGCCCACGCCACCAAGAGCCGAGAAGGAGGAGGGGGAAGTAGGAGGCGGCGCCGATTGCGAACGCCCAGCCGACCATCATCGCGATGTCGAAGCTCTCAACGCAAAGGCCGAGCAGCATCGAGATTGCACCGACTCCCACCGCCGCATACTTGAACGCTTTGACCCGATCGGCGGGCGACGATTCGGGCCGAAGGATCTTGCCGTAAATGTCGTGAGCGAAGGCACCTGACATCGAGACGAGTAGGCCTGAGAAGGTCGACATAAACGCGGCAAAAGCACCCGCGCTGGTAACGCCGCTGAGAATCAGACCCAGGGTCTTGTTCTCCATCATCATCGGCAACAGGATCACCGCGGTGTCGGTCTTGCCGTTGGCATAAAGACCCGGAACGATGTTGCGCCCAAGGACGCCCCAGAGGGGGGTGAAGACGTAGAAGCCGCCGAGCATCACCATCACCCAAAGGGTCGTTCGCTTGGCCGCGCGACCATCCGGGTTTGTATAGAAGCGCACGAGGATATGGGGAAGTCCCGCAGTGCCGCAGACGAGAGCCACGATGAGCGAGTAGGTGTAGAGCAGCGGATAGTTGTATTTGCTCGTGAGTGGCCCGAAGGGAGCGACCCATTTCCCGTTACTGGGAGCATTGGGGGCGTAGCTGCCCTCTAGGAATTTGATTTGGGTGGGCTTTTCGAACTCGAGCTTGGCGCCCGTTTTCGTCCCCTTGCTACCATCGGGGTTGAGGAAGCTGAAGGTCTGGCTAAAGAAATTCGAGCCCGCGGCATGCTCGCCTTTCACGCCGGCAAGCATCTCCGCTGCCTTTGGCGGAATCGTTTCGCCGGGGCCTATTTTGGCAGATGGTCCAGCTTTCCCGACGATCGCGTCGTCTACGAAGGTGATCGTTGTGGGCGCGATGGAGGTCATCGCGATCGCATTGTTCGGGGCCTTGTCTTTGCCCGGCATCTTGACCGTCGTCTCGGCGGCGAAGGAAGGGGCGTCGCGCGGATCCTCGATGTTCTTGGTGATCTGAGTCCCGTAGCCTCCATACACCGCGGACACCACAAAGACGGGGACCGAGATGGCGAACACCTTGGTCCAATATTGGAAGGCCTGCACGACGGTGATTCCCTTCATACCGCCCAGCACCACGTTGAACGTGATGACCGACCCGACCACGAGAATGCCCGCCGCGTAGGGCCAGTTGAGGATCGAGCCCATCGTCACTCCGGCTGCCTTCATCTGGGGCATCGTGTAGAAGAAGCCGATGAACAGCACAAAGGTGACCGCGATCTTGCGGAACCCCGCGCTATCGAAACGGCCTTCCGCGAAGTCGGGAATCGTGTACGCCCCGAACCGGCGAAGCGGACCCGCGATGAAAAGCAGGAGGAACAGATAGCCCGCCGCGTATCCGATGGGATACCAGAGCGCGTCGTAGCCGTTCTTCATCACCAAGCCGGCGATGCCCATGAACGAGGCGGCGGAAAGGTACTCACCGGAGATCGCGGAGGCGTTGGCGAAGACGCTCACCGAGCGACCTGCCACGAAGAAGTCGGATGCGGTCTTGGAGGCCTTGGTCGCGAAGATCCCGAGGCCAATCGTGACCAGGATGATCGCGATGACAAAGAAAAACGGAATTAAGCTCACGACTCATCCTCCAGAATCTTGCGCCAATCCGCGCACTCCGATTCGATCTTGTTCGACGCCTTCACGAAGTAGCTCGAAAGGAACCATGTGATGGGAAAGAAGAGCACTCCCAGAATGAGCCAAGTGAGGGTAAAGCCGCCGACCTGGGTCGCCGCCAACTTGGGCGCGTAGAGGTTGAACAGGGGCATTCCAAGCAGCAATATGCCGAAAACGATGGCCACCCCAATACTCAATCTCGCCTGTCGGCGCATCACACGATGGGCGAACTCCGAATGCTTTTCGGGGGGTAAAGACCCTGGCCCGGTTTCCTCTGGCTCCTGCATAGATGGAGGAGTTCGATAGCGGGGCGCGGGATTCCTGCTAATGAGAGAAACGATGAACGGGGAAGGGGTCCTGAGGTGCGGCTAGTGAGCGTCGACAACCGCCGCCGCCCTCGGCTTGGGTCGCCTCAAGATGAGGATTGCGGGGGCCGTGACCACAAAGACAATAAGGATCATGAGGAACGCGTCGTCATACGCCTTGGTCATCGCCTGCCGTTGGACGGTCTGGTTCATCAAGCCTAAAGCGACGGTTGGTGCTTGGCTTTGGGAGTATCCGCGGCTGATCGCATATTGGGTGAGCTGCTGCAATCGCGTATCGAAGGCAAGGTTTCCTTGGTATAGGTGCTGAACGAGATTGGCTCGCTGCAAGGCGATGTGGCTCTGGAGATAGGTTCCCAAGACCGCGATGCCAAACGAGCCGCCAAGCTGACGGGCGAGGTTGATAAGTCCCGACGCTTGCTGGGCCAACTTCGGATCGATTTCACCGAACGCGACCTGGTTGATGGGCGCGAAGAGGAATCCGAGTCCAAGTCCCCGAATGAGCAACGCGATCAGCGTGTCCTCTCGGCCACTGGCGGTGGTCATGTGCCCTAGTTTCCACATCGACCAAGAGAAGATGCCTACCCCAATGAAAATGAGGACTCGGGGGTCGACTCGCGACTTGGGTCCATTGAGGAGTCGTCCGCAAAGCACGGCGCTGAAGGCAGTGGCGAGGCCACCGGGAAGCAAAGCAAGCCCCGTTTCAGTGGGCGTGAAGCCGAGGACGGTTTGGGTGAACAAAGGGTAAAGGTAGATGCCCCCGTACAAGCCAAATCCGAGGGCGATGAATAGGAAGATCGAAGCGGAAAGCGTTCGATTCTTCAGGACTCTAAAGTTGACGACGGGATTCGCATTCCTGGGCGACAGCTCCCAGTAGACGAGGGAGCAAATGCAGACCGTCGCAACGATCGCAAGCCGGAGGATTAATGCATCTTGGAACCAATCGTTGGCCTGACCTTCCTCCAACACGTACTGCAGTGATCCAAGCCCAACCGCTAAGAAGCCAATCCCCAACCAGTCGACTTTAGTGTTCACCCTTTCCCCAGGCGGGTCTTGCAAGAACGTGGTGACCAAAAATGCCGCCGCAATTCCAATCGGTAGGTTGATGAAGAAGCACCAGTTCCAAGAGGCGTTGTCGGTAATCCATCCTCCCAGCGTGGGCCCCAAAGTGGGCGCCACGATGATGCCCATTAAAAAGATGGATTGGACGAGGCCCTGTTGTTCCCTGGGGAAGATCTGCCGCAGGGTGGCCTGAGCGGTGGAAAGAAGTGCCGCACCGCCCGATCCTTGGACGATTCGCCAAAGCACGAGCTCGCCCAGAGTGTGGGACGTGCCGCAGAAGAAGGACGCGACGATGAACAGGATGATCGAAAACGTCAGGTAGTTCTTACGCCCAAACCGAGCCGCAAGGAACGCGGTCATTGGGAGGACGACGACATTCGATAGGATGTATCCCGTACTAACCCAACCGATTTCCTGACTGGTCGCGCCAAGGTTGCCTGCCATCTGAGGCAGGGCTACATTGACGATGGTGGTGTCGAGCACCTCCATAATCGCCGCCGTGATAAGGCCCAACAGGATGAGCCAGCGATACTTCTGAACTTCCTCCATCGCCGCCGCCGTAGCTGACTGTAGAGACGACGGATTGCCTTTGATTGCGGCGGTGTTTTCTGCCATGAGGAACCGACCGAGCAACGCCGCTCTGAATGATTCTACGGAAAAGTATGAAATCCGTTAGCCGGTCGATAGGGTTCTCGGAACTATTCCTCCGGAGATGGTGCCCCTCCCAGGGGAACCGTGGGGGAGGGGTGCGGCAGCCTTGCTACGAAGTCCAAATCTCTTCCGGGAGCATCGTATGGAAGGCCCTCGAACTCCTTCGGACACCGATAAAACCCTCTCCCCCACGGTTCCCCCTTCGGAAAGGGGAACCATTTTCAGAGCCGGCTATCCGAACTACAGGCGCTCGAATTCAACTTTCCAACGCGCTGACTTGGAGTCCGAAGAGTTCCCCTCGAACCACCCCAGCTCGTCTGCCGAATTGACAGTCACCGGATGTCCATCGAAGGTCGCCGACTTCACCTGCCAACCGGCGGGCACTCGGAAACTCACACGGTATGGGTCGCCACCCACAACCTGGCTCCGACCAGTAAGGGCTCTCGCACCGGAATCCCAGCTCACCGATTCCAGATCCGGCCCGCCTTGAGTGATGTGGCGGGATGTGCTGATGATCTGCGGGTGACTGAGCGTCCTTCGAATCGAATAGACCAGAGCTTCCTTCGGGTTCTGGGCTCGTGCAGGGAAGGAGCCTCGGAAGGTGCCGAGATACTTCTTGGTCCAGAATTCGTACACGCAATACTCCCCATCGGGCAAACCGAGATCCGAGAACTTCACAGTCGCCTCGGGCAAGGCGGACCAGCTTAGGCGAGTGAGAATCGTCCAGTTCTCGAACGGGCGCGAGACATCGAGCTGCCACCACTGGCACTCGGGCCCGTGCTGATCGGCATCGATGGGGCCCGCGTTCGATCCTCCATTTTGATTTCGTAGACCCTTGATCAGGTTGTCCGACTTCGACGGATCGACGTCGTACAGTTGGCCGGGCATTGTGAAGGGGATGGGTGAGGCTCGTTTTGCGCCTTCCAGTTTGCGATCATCTCGATACAGCTCGACCTTGTCACTCAAAAGGAATTGAGCCCCCGCCATGGAGACCAAAGTTGGGCGGATGATCTCCTCGCCAGAAGGGGTGATATCAACGTGATCGGGGTCGTTTCGCCAAACGACGTTGTTCCACGAGTTGTACTGGAGCATGGTGGATGGGCCGAATCCGTCTCCTCCTAACCGGCAGGCGTCCGCGATGCCGACTGCCTCGGGAAGGACTCCCCAGCATGCGAGGATGTAGGTTTCCGGCCCGAGTTCTTGGCGAGCCACGTCGAGATACTTTCTAAAGGCGAGTTCCGGTGTCGTGCCTTCGGCAAGCATTTGGGGCTTGCACGGATAGAGGGCGTCGTATAGCAAGTGCCGAAGGCTGTCGATCTTGACGTACTCGAAGCCTGCCTTCTTGAACGCGGCGAAGGTGGGATGGTACATCGCGTCGAGGCCAGCGGGATTGCTGCCGTCGACCCCATATCCAATCCAAGGTCCTTTATGGGCTTTGCCATCGGCGTCTCGTACAAACCAATCGGGATGGGCTAGGGTGGTCGGCAAATCCGAGACTTGGCTTCCGACCCAAAGCGCGGGCACCATCCCCCTTTCTCGAATCCCCTTGGCGAGGCCGTCCAGTCCATCGGGAAACTTCGCGTTGGTCTTTAGCCAGTGGGTGGGTGGAGCACCTTCCCCGGATTGGTATCCGTCGTCGATTTGAATGAATCGATAGCCAAAAGGCTTTAGCTTCTCGGAGAAAATCCTGGCCGCTTCGAACACCGTCTTTTCGTCGATGTCGCCGTAGTAAGCCCACCAGGAGCACCAGCCAGTGACGCTGTCTCGGCGCACGGGTTTCTTCCAGGGCTCGAAGAACGTGATGTTTTTGTGCCGCTGGTAGTAGCGCGGCCGAAAGACGAGGTCGCTGGTGGTGATTTCGAATTCAGTCTTGGTCTTTGGCTCTATGTAGGTGAGGTCGCCAGGTCCTTCGAGCATCCAGTCGAACTTACGGTCGTAGATGGCGTTGTTTCGGAGGTTGTGGCTTGGGCCATCGCTGTTTCGGACGACGCGGAACCGCTCTTGGGCGGGGCCGAGGGTTTCGGAGGCGAACGCCTCGCCTGACGTTTTCACGTGTAAGCGGATTGGCGCGAAAAAGTGAATGCGTTCGGTGAGCTTGCCATTTTCGGTCTCCTCGTGGACCTCGGGTTTGCGGTCGGGATACTTGCCCTCGGCTATCGTGGTGCCGTTGTATTGCACTTGGATCTTGTTGCCGAAGTAGGTGAGGGTGGGGAAGGCGTTCGGCGGTTCGGGCGTGGTGCTCATTGCGAGGAGGAGGGGAAGCATGGGGATTGAAGGTACGTTACCAGCGTTTGGGGGACTGGACCGCTCGGACCGTCATCATTGAGGACCTGCAAGGAGGGAATCGTCTTTAAACGCCGGTTACACGCCTGAGGCTTCGCCGGGACGGCAAATGAGTTGGTTGGTCGATGGTGACCCCCCATCCCAAGCCCCTTCTCCCCTGGAGGGGAGAAGGGGTTCTGAGTTGCTTAGCGTTTGTTGCGGCGCTTTGCGATGAGTCCGATCATACCGAGGCCGAGCACGGCGACCGAAGTGGGCTCCGGCACCGCGCAGTTCTGCATGCTGACTTCGTCGATCGCGAAGCCTCCTGCAACACCGTCTGTCTTGACTCGATAGACGATGGTTCCGATGTTGTTCGCATCGGACATGAGGCCGAGGAACGGGGCGTTTCCGACGATGTTTAGGTCGGAGACTACGGTCGTCGTTGCCGAGCCCAGGAAGAATCCGAGGTTGTCGTAGGCTGCCATCTCCACGGTCCAGGTGCCGAACTGGTTGACCATGATGTCAGCGCCTGCTGCCGTCTGCGATGCGTCAAAACGGATTCCCAACGGTCCGAGGTTCTCGCTGGTGGCGATTGCGTCGTGTCCGCCGCCGAAGCCCCAGTACGGAGCCGAGCCCGCCGTATTGGACGTGGCATATTCGGTCATTGCCGTATCGTTGCCGTCCGCGACCAAGAAGTTCTTGCCGTTGTCGGTAAGACCATAGGAAGGCGAGGCGACTGAGCTACCGCTAGGACCGTACTGACCCCAGTGGATCATGTCGGTTGCGGGAATAGCGGCTCGGTTGGTGATGAGAGTGACGCCTGCCTGAGAGGCGGCGACAATGCTGAAAGCTAATAACGTTACTGATTTGCGAAACATTCTTTTCTCCTTTAATCGAAAAAACAAAACATCGCTATTGTGCAGGTTAGAGCTATTAAATTGCAGCTATCTTTAAGGGAGGAAGGGCGGTAGCAGTTTCCTGCTACCGCCCTTCCGTTTTTCTAGCAACTCTTGGTGACGACTTATCGCTTGTTGCGACGTCGAACAACGAGGCCCATAAAGCCGAGGCCGAGCATCGCCATGGAAGCCGGCTCAGGCACCGCGCAGTTGCGGCTGCTGACTTCGTCGATGGCAAAGCCACCGGTCTGGAAGTCGGTGACGACTTTGATGGCAACAAAGGCAATGTCGCTCTCGGTTGACTCAAGGCCAAGGAACGGCGCGTTGCCAAGCAGATCGGGCGAAGAGACGCACTCGGCGCTGACCGAGCCGAGATACTGATCAAGGTTGTTGTACGCGTCCATCCGGACCTGGTAGGTCCCGAAGAAGTTGACCATCAAGTCGGTACCGACAGCCATTTGCGAAGCGGCGTACTTGACGTAGATTGGGCCGTTATTGCTCGTCGTGTAGAGGGCGTTGTGTCCGCCGCCAAGGCCCCAGAAGGGCGCAATGCCGGCAACACCGGACGTTACGAATTCGAACATGTCCGACGCATCTTGGTCGGCGACCTGGAACGTGACCCCCGCATTGGTGAGACCGTACGAACCCGACGGAACGAGCCCGGTGTTCGAGTACTGACCCCAGTCGATTCGATCATTCTCGGCGAGAGCAGCTCGGGTTGCAACCTGAGTGATCGTGGCTTGAGAAACAGCGACGCAGCCGAGGGCCGCAAATAATAAAGATTTCTTGAACATGATTCCTCCTTCAAAAGAACGCATACCCGAACACTATATGAATGGAGGGGGTGCCAATCGGCGGTCTCAAAACGAAATCTGGTGGCTTTGCTTGGGCAATCCTGGCAATAGACGTTGCCTTTGAAAACGAACCTGCCGATGATTATTGTTAGTAGGTGAATTTCACAATGAGAATCGGAAGAATGCTCCAATCGACCGCCCCGGACCTTTTTGAGCTTCCGGCGTCAAAGGCGTCGATCTCGGGTCCAAAGGTGACTCTGAGCGCGTCTCGCAAGGCCTCGGTCGCTGCGAAGAGCGACTGGCAGGCGCCGGTGCCTGCCTCGCAGCTAATCAAACCAAACCACGACCTCGCCAAGAAGATGGTTGACCTCCAGACCGGCAACAATCCGGTCCAGGGTGGTTCCACGCCGAAGGGGACGATCGCCACCGCCCCGCCTGAGATCCCAACGCTGCAGGCGAGCAACGATCCGGTGGGCCCGACACTGCAGAAGAGCAGTGATCCGGTGGGTCCGACGCTACAGGTGAGCTCCGATCCGGAAGGGCCCACTCTGCAAAACAGTAATGATCCTGCCTAGAAGGTCACGCTAAGAAGCCGTCACATTTAAAGAAAAAGGGCTCGCTTTGGCGAGCCCTTTTTCTATTTCCAGGTGACCTTGTCGGCGAGCGGTCCGCGCTCGCCGTCCGGCCAGTCGACCTTGGGATAGCCGCACCAAAAGAATCCTAACAGCCTCGAAGGAGCCTCGATTCCGAGGTACTTGGCAGTGTGTGGGCTCACCGATTGGCTCTTGGAGTGCCACATTCCGACCAGGCCGTAGGCGCTGAAGATGAGGTGCATGTTCTGCACCGCACACGCCACCGCCATCGCTTCCTCTTCGGCCGAGGTCCGGTACTCGTCACCGTCAAGGGTTGGGGTCATGCCGATGGAGATCCAAAGGGGAGCATCCTCGCCTCGCTCCAGAAGCGCGTTGTACGACTCCTGCTTGAAGCGGCCTTCGGCCTCGGCCTCCAGCTTATAGGCATCTGCGAACACCTGACCAAGCTCCTTGCGGCTGTCTCCGGCAAAGACTGTAAAGCGCCACGGCTCGGTATCGCCGTCGCTAGGCGCCCAGTTTGCGGCTTCGAGGGCTTTTTCAATAATCGCTCGATCGATGGCATCGGGCTTCAGTCTTGCAAGGCCCAATGATCGGCGATTGGCAATGGCGTCAAACAGGACGTCAATCTTGCTCGTGTCTACAGGGGAGGAAGTTTCGCTCATTTTCTTGAAGTACTGAGAGTATGGAGCATCGCTTCCACGCGTAGACCTGCTAGGGATTTATGGAAACGAGAAAGATTGGATCGTTAGATGCGACAGTGGTGGGGCTCGGCTGCAACAACTTTGGCGGCCGGATTGACGAGGCGCGAACGGCGGAGGTCGTGAACGCGGCCATCGAAGAGGGGATCAACTTCTTCGACACCGCCGACATCTATGGCGGCACGAAGAGCGAGGAGTTTCTCGGCCGAATCCTTGGATCGAATCGATCCAAGATCTTGATTGCAACCAAGTTTGGTATGAAGTTGGACGACGACCGACAAGGGGCGAAGCCTGACTACATCAAGCGTGCCTGCGAAGATAGCCTTCGTAGGTTGCAGACCGACGTGATCGACCTCTATCAGCTCCACGCTCCCGATCCTTCGACTCCCATTGAGGACACTCTTGGGGCGCTGAACGAGTTGGTCATCGAAGGCAAAGTCCGCGAAATCGGGTGCTCCAACTTCTCGGTTGAGCAGCTTCAGGAGGCCGAAGCGAAGTCTCCGGGGGCGAAGTTTGTGAGCGTGCAGAATGAGTACAGCCTCTACCATCGCGAACCCGAGCAAGGGGTCCTCGACGAGTGCGCGCGTCAGGGCCTGGCATTCCTGCCCTACTTCCCGTTGAAGAGCGGCATCCTGTCGGGCAAGTACCGAAAGGGTGAACCCGTTCCCGAAGGGACGCGTATTCACGGCAGCGAGCGGTTTGCCGAGTTGCTCTCGGATGAGAGCCTGGATCGGGTGGAAGGTCTGGTCGCCTTCGCCGAGGCTCGAGGACATACGATTTTGGAACTGGCATTCGCTTGGCTACTCGCCGAGCCGACGGTCGCGTCGGTGATCGCGGGTGCGACGTCGGCAGAGCAGGTGAGGGCGAATGCACGGGCAGGGTCGTGGACGTTATCTGCGGCGGAGCGAGCGGAGCTTTAGCGACCCGAGTTCCGGAGATGGTGCCCCTCCCAGGGGAACCGTGGAGGGTGCGACAGCCTGACTCCGAAGTCCGAATCCTGTTCGAGAACGAAATGGAGAGGGCGGTGGGTGAGCGAAACCCCCTCCCCACGGTTCCCCCTTCGGAAAGGGGAACCATTTACTTGCCCTAACCGCCGCAGCCACACCCGCACGAACAGTTCGTGCAATTGCATTTGCCTTTCTTGTCGTCTCCGCGATCACGATCATGATCGCGACCTCGGCCCGGATCGATGATCGTGATGCCGGGAGGGAAGCCTTTGGCTTCTTCGAGCGAATATTGAAACTCGGCCGAAGACCGGTCGACTCGGATGATCGTCCATGGGCTGGTCACGTGTTGGGTGACGATCTGGTTACGCATCGGTTTGCGCTCATTAATCGTCATGCGCGCGATGCCGTCTCGACCGCGGTCGATGCGCTGCACCCACGTTTGGAATCCGCCCGTGTTACGGGTTCCGAGGTGGAAGGCGATGAGTTTCTCGGTGTTCCAATCGAGGCCCTTGGGAGCTTGGGCGGCGTCTTGTCCCATGTACCTAACCCAGTAGCGCTGGAACGTGTTTTCGCTATCGATGACAACCAGCTCTTGCTTGGTCGCCTTCGAGATGCTTCCCGACGTGAAAGTGCGCCACTTGATGGTGTTAGAGGGGGTGGGAAGGATGGCGATTTGAGGGCTCGCGATGCCGACAACCGCGAAAACGAACAGAAGAGCAGGGAACTTCATGGCATTTATGCTGACGCATGCGACGAGAGTTCGTTACCAGTTCCTAGACAAATTGACGTCCCCCGCTCGTCTGTAGACTATCGGGCAGATATCATCCTCCCTAATGGGCCGCGGCGGCGCAGTTGCGCCAGAACACCGGAGACTTCCTTTCCTCGAAGGATTGAGAGGCGTAGCCGCGCTCTATGTCGTGCTGGGTCATATTTGCTCCATGGCCGACCCCAGCCAGCTGACTGGCGTCCGTTCGCACAGCCCGACATGGCTTCGGTCGGTGATGTCGATCTTCGCTTATGGTCACCTTGCGGTGGCGGCGTTCATCGTTTTGTCGGGGTTCTGCCTCGAACTCTCCCTTTTCGGCAGTGGGGATGGCAAGATTGCGAACTACCGAAAGTTCTTCTTTCGCCGTGCGCGGCGCATTTTGCCCCCCTACTACGCGTGTCTCTTCTTCTCGGTGTTCGTGGTTTGGTGGCTGACTCGGCACCAGAGAGGTATGCCTTTTGACCTCTATCTTCCACTTAACCGCGAGAACTTCCTAGCCCACGTTTTTCTTATACATAACCTGTCGCTTGACTGGATGTATAAGATCAATGGTGTTTTGTGGAGCATAGCCATTGAGGTTCAGCTCTACGTCCTTTTCCCGCTCTTGGTTCTCTCTCTGAACTGGTTTGGTAGGCGTTGGTTCATCGTTCTAACGACCGCGTTGGCGGCTCTGGCTATTGCGACGGTGCCTAATGCATCCAAGCTTTACCCCTGGTACTTGACTCTATTCGCGGTGGGAATGGTGTCCGCGCATTTCGCCTATCGCCCGCATCTGAAATTGGGCTCGATTCCCGGTGCGGCGCTCGTTTTGGCGGCGGTTTCTTTCGTCGCGTCGATTTGGTCATGCCTCCACCGTCAGCCCCTGTACGTCTGCGATGGGTTCATGGGAATCGCGGTAGCGGGCCTCATTTATGCGGGAACGGTGTGGCCGGACGAGCTCGCCACGAAGGCGCTTTCGTGGCGGCCAATCGTGGGGTTGGGGACGTTTTCGTACAGCTTGTATCTCATGCATCACCCGGTCGAGCAGGTGGTCTATCTTCTGAGACCGGCCTCGATTCATACCGAGGTTGCCAAGTTTTGGTATCTCATCGCGGTCGGACTTCCGCTGATTTTGCTTGGGACTTGGGCGTTTTCTCTCGTGTTCGAGAAGCCGTTTATGTCGAGCAAAGTTGTACACGAGCCCGAAGAAGACCGCCCCTTCTCGCCGTTGTCGCTGCCTCTAAGGACATTGACGTCGGGACCCAAAACTTCAGGTTTGAGGATTCAGAGCACGGTGTATCCCACCGCGGTCGTGGATGCATCTTCTCATGGGCTGGTAGAAGCGGAAGCCTCTTAGCAAGAGAGTAACATCGTTGCATGTTTGGAAAGGGTCTTTCCGTGGCACTTGCTTGCCTCATCGCTGCCTCCGCGCTCGCTCAGCCATCTCCCGATCTGGTTAGAAGGAGCGCAGTCAAAGCAGCCCGCGTCAAGTCGCTGACACCCCGAGCCACCTTTCCTGTCGACACCGATTGGCCGCGGGTTGAGCGAGGCTACGCGTTTGCGAAGGCGCATACGTTCCAGATCAGCATCACCAACCTTTGCGCCTCGCTCGTCTCCACTTATGCTTGCAAAGACATCGAGCCGGTCCTCGTTCACACAAAGGAATTGATCGACCACTATACGGACCGGGTGAATCTGACCGGGAAGTGGGTACTCGAATTGGAGCACACGCCGGAGGATAAGGACGGCTTCATTGCCAAGAACTACAAGCGCGCGTATGACCTCGGCGAATTCCATCGCCAGATTGGGGCGAGTGTCACCCCCAAGGATCTCGGCTGGAATCCCGCAGAGCGGGTTGTTCTCAACCAACAGGCGTTCGCGTTCGTCTTCTACTCGTTCGCATGGCAACCGATCGAGTCGATGCTCGCCGATCATCAGATCGACGAGGTGAAAGATGCGCAAGCGATCGAAGACTACATCTACTCATGGAGCGTGCTCGGGCGAGGAATGGGATTGGACGAAGTCTTGCTACCGCACAGCGCGGCAGAGGCGAAAAAGATCATCACCCTGATACGGGCAGAGCAGTACCCGGGCACGGGCGAGGCGATGTCGAAGGATGTCGACACGTTGTTAAAGAACGAAATGGCTTACATTCGGCGAACGCTATTCAATGGCGCGCCGGAGACGGACGCGATGAAAAAACGGATCGTCGGCTTGCTGGGACATTCGATTTCGACCTCGCCGGGGTTGAGCGAGGCGCTTGGCTTGGGTTCGGATCCGGTCGCGGGGCTGACGAAGCTGGCTGGCTAGAACGCCGCCTAAACGTAGCGTAGGCGCCCCCGCCGACGAGCGCTGTACGAATCGACTAGGACTCAGATCGTCTCCAATATGAGGTCACTTCACAGGCCAATGCTCGGTCGCGCGACGCTCATCGGCGGGGGCGCCGACGCTGCAAAAAAAAGGCCGCCCGAGGGGCGGCCCTTTCCGTTTCGACCAGCAAATCCTAAGGAGCGAGGTTGCGGGTCTTGAGAACGAGCGTCAGGTTGGCGACCTTGGTCTGGTTCCGATATACGAATGTGAACGAGCCAGCGGCACCGCCGGTTCCCGCCGTGTAGGTATAGGATTGGACGAGGACGTCGTGCTCGTTTACCGTTCGCTGCTCCTTGACAAAGCTGCTGATGCTCGGTGCCCACCAGTCGGTGGCCGACGTCTGCCGGGTAATACCGGCTACATAACCGTCGGAGACGTTACCATTGTTGATGATCAAGCCGCGAGGATCGTAGTTCTCCGACTCATTGATCGAAGATGCGGTCTTCCACGTGGTGTAGGCACCACTCGTCGAAGTCAGATCCTCTGAGCCTTGAACGGATTGGGTGGTGGTGACGTCCTGAGTGGCTGAAAAGAGACCGATGTTCTCGTCGAACGATGCAGTTCCCGAGACGCTTGCGGTCAGGCTCCAGTTCGGCATGAACGCGGTGTAGCCAGGCGAAGCCTGAGTCACGCGCTCGTTATTCTTTTGACCCACGATCCAAACCGATCCATCACCCTGCACGAGCAGGAAGTAGTCTCGCACTTCCACCACCGGCAGATCGCCCTGAGGGGTGTAGCTCATCGTCTCGGTGAGACGAAGGGCGGGCGAACCGAAGAGGGTGTCGTCGGTGACCGTTCGGGTACACGTTCCCGTGATCGGCGAGTTGTGCGACGTGGTGTTGCCACCGGAGTCGGTCAAGTCTCGCTTAAGGGTTCCCGTGATTTCGTAGGTGTACGAATCGCCGGCCTTCGGAGCACGAAGGGTCGGGCCACCGATTACGCCGGGACCGTTGGGGATCGAGGCGGCGGCAGGGCCGTCGGGGAATCCGCTGATTCCACCGCCGCCACCGCAGCCGGCGAGCGAGACGAGGACGAAGGCAACGGCGAGGCTGCTCTTGAAAGTGGTCTTCATAGTGGTTAGCCTCCTGTGCTGCCGCCGGCTCCGCCGGTCGGAGAAAGGTCGAAATTGCCGCTGTACATCGTGCCCAAGTAGGAGAAGTTGTACGAACCGACGAGGTGACCGTTATTGGTCGCTACCGAACCCGAGATGATGAAATTGCCGCTCGACGGGAAGGCTGCGGTTGCGGTGACGGTTCCGTTGCTACCAAAGATGCCGCCGTAGTTGCCGTTGAGGCTGCCCGTTCGAGAAATCGTTCCCGATGCGCTGCCATCGGCTTGAACCGCGATCGCCATCGTGCCGCGGTCGTTCAGGGTGGAGCTGTTCCACGGACCGGTCCAGGACCCTCGGTAGAGGCTGGGAAGTGCTGAGCTGGTCGACCCACCTCCGCAGCCGCCCAAAAGGACGGTTGCGGACGCGAGGGTCAGAAGGGTGATCGCTTTGTAAGTGAGTCTCATTGCCTACTTGCCTTTCTTATCGATGGTCGAGTCCTTGATCATCGGGAGCTTGGCCGCGTTCGGATCACCGAGCGCGCCGTCGATAACCCTGGCGGTGAGGAAGAACACCAGTTCGGTGCGGACGTGGTCATTGGTCGTTCGCCGGAAGAGTTGACCGATGATCGGCAAGTCGCTGAGGAACGGCAGACCCTGGCTGGAGCGTCGATCGGAATCCTGGATGAGACCGCCGATGGCGATCGTCTCACCGCTGTGGATCATGATCGTGCTCTGCGCGGTTCGCTCACTCGTCTGAGGAAGCTGGCCGCCGCCGGGCACTGCGGTGAAGCCTCGAAGGAAGCTCACTGCAGGCTGCAGATCCATCGTGACGTTGCCGTTGTCGCCGACTCGGGGGAGAACCGAGAGTCGAACGCCGACTCGCTCTTCACCAGTCTCAACGGTCGTACCGTTCTGGCTGGCCTGAATCGTCTTGATGTATCGAACGACGTCGCCTACGAAAAGCTCGGTCTCTCGTCCATCAAGTGCCATCACGTTCGGTCGAGCGATCAGGTTGTTGTTGTTCGAGATCTTGTCGAGCGAGGCGGTCACGTCACCGCTCAGGTCGCGGCCACCGATGTGGATGCCGCCCGAGTTCGAGCTGCTGGTCGTGTTTGAGTTGTTGAGGTGGAGGAATCGAACTGCGCCGCCGCTGAGGAGGTTCCAGTCGATACCGGCGTTGATCGCCTGATCCTTGGTAAGTTCCATGACTCGGAGCTCGAGGGCCACCTGGTGGGGTGCCGTGTCGACTTCCTTCAGGAATCGGAGAGCTTCTGCGATCTGGCTCGGAGCGCCGCGGAGAACGAGTCTCATCGGCACCGCGCCCTCTTCCATACCCTTGTAGGGCTGGGCGAGGCCAGAAGTGGTGGCACTGCTGGAACCGGGACCGGTTGGCGCCGTGCTTCCCGCACCCTGTGCCGCCGGGTTCTGGTCGCCTGCGCCGCCCTTCTGGTTGTCCGGCTTTACCGCCTGCTGTGATTCACCGAGGATGGCTCCTTTCTTGTAGACACTCGGATTGCCAACCGAAGCCGGCGGGATGGAAACTTTGAGGCCGGGAACGGTGGAGATCACCTGCTCTCGAAGCGCTCGAGGATCGGCATAGGCGACGTTGTACACGAAGTACGCTGCCTCGCCAGGACCGGAGTCGAGCATCTTGAGGTTCTCGATCACCTGACCCAGTTGCTCCAGAGGACCGCTTAGGATTAGGGTCTGCTGAACGCTCTCTTTTGGCGATGACAAGATGTGGATCGCCGGGTAAGCGGCGCCGACCGCGTCTCGAAGCTCATCTGCCTTCGAGTTTCGAACGATGAACGTCTCTCGGCCGTAAGCCACGGGTTCGCTCGTCGGGCCACTCGGTCGGACCACGCTCTTGACGATGTCCTCGTCAAGCTTCTGGGCGAGCTTCTCGCCTTGGTCGACCCAGTCGTGGGCGCCGATTAGGAAGAGGTAGTTGTCGGTGCCGATCTGGGCGCCACCATCTGACTTCTTGCCGTCGGGTCCCGCTTTGGATGCCTCGGGGGCTCCGCCGGACTCAGAAGGAACGACCACTTCGAGGGTGGTCGGGCCGAACCATCGGTAGAGGGCGTCCTTGATCTGGGCGCCTTGACCGCTTCGGATCGTGACCACTCGTACTTCGTTGCGACCGCCGAATCGGTTCGACAGGGCTCGCATTACTTCCGCGTGCTTAGCTGCGGTGCTGACCACGAAAGTCGAGCCGACCTTGTCCCATCGAAGGTTCGTGACCGAAGAAACGAAGTCGAGTGCTTCCTCGACCGAAACGTCCCGAAGGTCGATCGTGACCGCCATGGTGGCGTTCGTCTTCGAACCGGTATCGGGGGCAGAAGACTTGGAATTCTCCAGCGGGTTTCCTGAGGCGCCAATTCCGGCGGCACCAGGACCAGCGGGCGCGGGGCCAGATACGGCACTCGCGTCAAACGCCATCACGACGTTTACGTCGGCCTGCATCGCAATCGCCTTGAGGACGAGCGCGACGTCGGTGTTCGTGAACTTCAGCGTGATCTTGCGGGGCGCTGAGCTGGTGGTCTCGTTGCTGATCAGCGCGTTGCCGCCAATCTTCGGAACGGTGACGTTCGTCTGCAGCGGCGGAACGCTGGCCGGGAACGACTCAGTGGTCGCCGGAGCGGCCATCGCGTCATCGCCAAATCGTACAGCCCAACCGCCATCGGTCTTCGTCAGAACGGGCTTGGTGCCTTTGTCCAAGTGAAGACGGACGCGAACGACCGGCGGCTTGGAGCTGAACCAGCCGTAGTCCACCGAGTTGACGCCGTTCTTGTCAACGTGAACCTTGCCGCGCTGTCCCTTAAGGTGCGCTTCAAAGTCGAGAACGTAAAGGTTCCCGCGAGCGTGGCTCTCCTTTGGCTTGCTAAGGTTTTCACCCTGAATTGTTACCTCGAGGTGGCCATTGACGCCGCCCGCGGAAACACTCTTGATGGTTCCTTCTGCCTGAGCGTGACCGACGAGGGAGAGCCCTGCGACGCACGCGATCATATATCCAAACTTACTTCGCAACTGGGTTTCCTCCCATGGACAATCGAAGCGTCTTGCCTCGATATCGAACTCGAACTTCGCCCTCGGAGACCGATTCCACGTGGGTATCGCCGTCCAAGGCTCCCCCCATGGGAATCAATCGCTGATTTCCTTGAGCGTCTCGGAAGACCGCAGCCGGCCGATGGCCGACGATGACTCCCGATAAAGTGAATGCAAACTCCGGCTCCTTGGGAGCGGTGTTTGCTAGGCCGCCTGGGCTTGCCATGTTTCCGCCAACCTGCCCCGAGAGCGGGAGCGGCGAGAAACCGGGACCACCAAGGGGCGGCGGGCTCCAACGATTGCTTCCGCCTCGCTTTGCCGCAGGCAGCGACGGACCTTTAGGGGCTGTCGTTGGCGGGATGAGCGGCTTAGTCGGATCGGTGAGATCCGGACCCACGAATGGATCGCGATCTGGCAAGTTGTCCGCGAGCAGCGGATACTTGGGACCGGCGGACTCATCGGTTCCATCGCCCTTCAGAGCCGTCTTCTTCGCGTCCTTCTTGCCCGCCACCGTAGCCGGTCCGGAAGGCGAGAGGAACTGGAAAGCTCCAACCGCTACGATCACCAGAGCGAGCGCTCCGATAACCGTGATCTTCTTCTTATCATCCATTCTTGTGGACCTCCGTGTGCGGACCCATCGCAGTTGCCTTCACGACCTTCTTGGCCGGAGCGGTGACACCCGGCTTAACCGGGGCGACCGCGTTTGGCGCAGGAGCGTTTGGCGTCGTGCTGTTTGGCGTCGTAGCGCTGGGGGTTGCTGTATTCGGCGTCTTACCATTGAGTGATGCGGGGGTCGATTGACCGGCAGTGTCGGCGTTTACCTTCGGCGTTCCGGCAGGGAAGAGATAAGCGCGCAGGAGGACGGAAACCTCAAGCGACTTGTCCTTCAACTGGCCCGGCTGAGCCTTTGGCTCCATCGAGACAGAGCGGACCGCGACGATCTTCGGGAAGGCGTTTAGCGACTTCACGAAGCCGACGATGTTCGCATAGGTACCTCGGCACTTGACCTCGATATCCTGGTCGTCGTACGTCTTCTTGACAACCGTCTTCGCTTTGCTTCCGGCCGGGACGACCTTGGCAATCGGTCGGACTCCGAGAACCTTGAGGTTGAAGCTCTTACCCGTGGTCTCCAACTCCTTGAGCATGGTGGGGATGTAGGCAAAATCCGGAATGTTCTCTTCCAGATGCGCGAGCTGCTTCTTCAGATCGACGACTTTGAGATCGGAATCGGCGAGATCCTTGGAGATTGACTTCCCGTCCTTGCCGTCCTTCTTCAGCGCCTCAATCTTCGATTCGAGTTCGCCCAAGTTGTTGTATTGCATGAACCCGAGGAAGCCTCCACCTACTACGGTGAGAGCAGCGAGGATCAGATAGACCTTAGGATTGGGTGGCTGCTTTCTCATGGCTTGTCCTCTTTGTCATCCTTGATTTCCTTCGGCTTCTGCTCGGCGGTGCCGCCGATTTCAGCCGCGATCTCGAACTCGGTTGTGTGGTTGTTGTTCACGATCTTCTCCTGCGTGAATCGCAGGTTTACGTTGTCCAAATCCTTCTCGTTTTGAATGCGCATCATGAACTCGCCGATCGGGTCTTGAGAGAGCCCGACGCCGAGGAAGCTGACCAAAATCGGCTTCGTGGGATCGCTCATGTTGCTGCGCATAGAGGTGAGCCAGACGTCTTTCGGCGTCTGCTGACTTAGGTGGGCAAGAATGCCCGCCCAGCGATCGCTCGCCATCTGTGCGTCGGAAAGTGTTTTAAGCCGCGGCTCAAGGTCGAGGAGTTCCTTTTCGTTCGCCTCGATCTTCGCTACCGTGGGGGCGAGCTTTTGACGATCGGCACGCAGCTTCGCCTCTTCGCCGGCGGCGGCGGTGTTCTGGAAAAGCAGGAACCCGTAAGCCGCGACGACCGCGATTCCGGTTGCTGCAAATCCGAAGAATCCGGCTCGCGCCTGCTTCTCGACTCGCTGCGCCGCGAGGCGCTGCTCTTGAATAAGATTGACCATTGGCATCGAAGTGAGTCCTTGTTAAGCAGCCTTGAAGCAGTGGCGCATTGCCAAGCCCGAGGCGACCGAGAGCTCGAGACCGGTTTCTTCCGGCGAGCCGTTATGTAGAAATTTCGGATTGTCGTAGATCCCGGCCGCTTGAACCGGAATTCCGAGCTTGTGCTCCATGTAGAGCGCCAATCCAGGAAGCTTTGCTCCCCCACCCGCAAGCACGAGACGCTCCACCTTTTTGGGCTCGCTGCCATCCGTCTGCTGCGACTGGAAGTAGTTCAGCGATCGGCGGACTTCGCGGACGAGGTCGTCGAGGTGAGGCTGAATCACTCGCAGCGGAGGATTGTCTTTGGGCGCATTCTCATCGATGAGGTCGTAGACGTTGAGCTGGGCCTTACCCTGCTCTGCCTGCTCCTCATCGAGTTTGAAATAGCTTTTGAGTGCGTCGGTCAGCGTCTTGCCGCCGTTCGGGATCGAACGGTTCATGGCGAATACGCCCTGATCGACCACGCTCATGTTGGTGGTAGTAGCGCCGATATCGACGATGGCGATCGTTGTCGGCATCGTATCGTCTTGGCTGGCTTCCACCAGTGCGCGGTATGCCGCGAACATCTCGACATCGACCGCTTCCACCTCGAGCCCGGCTGCCTCGCAGGCCTGGACTCGGGATTCCACGATGTCTCGGGGAGCCGCCACGATGAGCACATTCATCTGGGTGTCGTTGATCTGACCGAGGATCTCGAACTCCACGAAACTGTCCTCGACGGTTCCGGGAACGTAGCGACTTGCCTCAAACTTGATCGACTTCCGAAGGGAAGCCTCGCTCATCTTGGGGAAGGCCACCGGCCGAACGAACAACGAGCCGCCTGCGGCTGCGATGTTCGCCGACGTTGCCGCGATACCCGCGCTACGGAGCATGATTTTTATGGCATCCCCCATGGCTTGCGGGTCGACCACGACTCCGTCCTTGATGCAGTCGATGGGAGTGACGGTGCTTACGCTTTTTGTCACTTTCCATCCACTGGGAGTCGACTCGATCTGGACCGCCTTAATGGTGTGGTGGCCAAGATCGATGCCGACAAACGCCTTCTTCTTTAGAAAACCCATTTGGTTTAGGCCTCTCGCTCCTCTTTGATCGCAGCTCGGAACGTTAGCCACTCTTCGAGGCTCGCTCGCGAGAATCGCCACTTGCCATCGATCTGAAGCGCCGGGACCTCTCGGTCGTGGGCCATCTGGTCGAGGGTGCTGGTCGAAATTCGTAGGAATGAAGCCGCCTCTCGCAAGGTCATAACCGTGTGCTGGTTCGAGACGACCGACTTGAACAGGTTGTTGAGCTGGTCGGGCGCGAGGAATAGCTCCAGTCGCACGACGCTGCCGCCGAGAACTGCTGCGTGAGGTGCCTCTGGCATTTGGCCCTCCGAGTCTCCGAAAACGGAGTGATCGATTTTTTCCATAGGTTGATTGCCTTTCGGATAGGTGGTCTCCGAGAATTCAATGGGGGCTTCTTCAGTCACGATCTTGTGCCCGCTGTGATGAGCTGCCTGTCGGATGGCGTCGGCAAGGTTCATGCTGCCCTCCGCTTCGACTTCGGCTTGACTTCGATGTCGGCACCGGAGAATTCTTGAATCACCGAGTGCATGAGGAAGCCGTCGATCATCTTCACCTTCTGGGCAAAGCCGACCATGAGCGCGTTGTCCGCGATCTGGCTGGTGAGTCGGGGGGTTCCCTTCGTGTACTTGTGAAGCTCGAAGATGGCGTCCGGAGTGAACGGACTCTGCTCGCCGGTGTAACCCGCCACGCGCAGTCGGTGGAGGATCATCTCGCCCGTCTCGATGTGATCGAGCGGTTTGAGATGCTGGCGAACCGCGAGTCTCTGCTCCAGTGCGGGGACCTTGGCGAGCTTCGCTCGAAGCTCGATCTGGCCCAGAAGCACTAGCGAGATGAGGAACTGATCGTTCATCTGGCAGTTGAGCAGGAGTCGAATCTCTTCGAGCGTGTTCGTCGACCGAATGAGGTGAGCCTCATCGACGATCAGGACCACTCGCTGGCCACGCTCATAAAATCTGAGAAGGGCGTGGTGGAGCTCGGTGACGAGAACCTGTCGGTTCTTGCTGGTGGTTGGAACCTCGAGCTGGCCGAGGATTTCCTGAAGAAACTGGGTCGGCGTGAGGATCGGGTTAACGATCAAGACGACCTTGTTCGAAACCGGGTCGAGCAAATCGAGAAGTTTGCGGCTGACAGTGGTCTTTCCAAGTCCAATGTCGCCGGAGAGCATGGCAGCGCCTTTGTTGCGTGTGATTGCGTAGTGCAGCATCATCAGCGCATCCTCGTGCCCACGGCTCATGTACAGAAAGCGCGGGTCGGGCGTAAGGCTAAAGGGCGGTTCGGTCAATCCCCAATATGGTTCGTACATAGTCATTCCTGGTGGGCCGATCTGGCCTAGTAAAGTTGTCGGGAAGGTCAGGCGAAAAACTCAGGAGGATTGCTAGGTTTTTGAACTAGGGAACCTGTAGCGACTTGCTAAACCGGGAAAATGGCTGCTGCCAGGTTTAATCACTTGGAATCCGGTCCCGTCCCAACACCCAACACCGAACACCCAACACCTCCCCAAACCATGTACACCGCCCGTAAGATCACCAGTCCCCTCACCCACGACGGCCGCCTCGCCGACCCAGCCTGGCAGTCCGCCGAGAAGTCGCCACGCTTTGTCGATATGGCGACTGGCGATCCCGCCCTACTCGACACCCGGTGCGCGGTGCTTTGGGACGACGAAAATCTGTACGTCGGCTTCTGGGTGGAGGAGCCGTATCCGACGGCTCGACTGACCGAACGCGACTCCTTGATCTTTCAGGAGAACGATGTCGAGGTCTTCATCGACGGCGGAGACGCCTACTACGAGTTCGAGGTGAACGCCCGAAACACGGTGTACGAGGTGTTCTTCGTCTGGAAGGACGCCTACTTCCGAGGCAGCCGATTCGACATCCCGGAGTTCGATGTGATTGAGCGCGACGCGGTCACCTTTGGAGGCAACTTCGATCGCACCGAAGAGCACTTCTGGAGAGGCACCAACCCTCGAGGCCTGCGTTGGGCGTTCTTGGATTGGGACATGCCAGGGATGACGTCGACCGTGCACGTGGATGGGGTCTTGAACGACCGGTCGTCGGTAAGCCGTGGTTGGACGGCGGAACTGGTCTTTCCCTGGAAGGGGCTTGCGCATCTGGCGAATGGGCGGTCATTGCCGCCCACCGATGGCGATGTTTGGAATCTGTTCTTGGGTCGATTTCAGAAGCTGGAGGTCGGCGAAGGCGAGGTACAAGCCGCCTGGTGTTGGTCACCTCACGGCGTCTACGACACCCACATGCCCGAGAAGTTCACGCCCGTCCGTTTTGATAGTGCGGTCGCTCGCTAACGATTCTTACCGGCTCCCTTGAGGACCCCCGGAGACGCTCAAGCGCTTAGAAATCAAGGCGACTCGCAGGCGAGCGCACTCCAAATAAGTTCTCTGAAAACATTCTCAACTTGACGTTGGTGGCTTGTTAGTACGCTCCCGATAGATTCGGAGGGACCCCATGAACCTATTCTCAACCTCGATTTTGCTCGCCTTCACGTTCGTAGCCACCACCGGAACGAACTCCTCGGAAGGCCCTTACTCAGTTCAAAAGACCACAAAAGTCGGCGGCGATGGCGGCTTTGACTACGTGTACGCCGACGCCGACGGTCGAAAGCTTTACATTGCTCGCGGCGGCACCACGGCGCGCGTTACCGCCTTCAACCTCGACACCCTCGAGCCAGCTGGCGAGATCGCCAACACGAATGCCCGAGGCGTTGCGGTTGATGCGGCCTCCCATCACGGTTTCTCGTCGAGCAGCCCGGTGGCGATGTGGGACACCAACACTCTCGCCCCGATCAAGACGATCGCTATAGAGGGAAGGCCCGACGGGATCCTGAACGACCCGATGAACCACCACGTCTACGTCTTCAGCCACAGCGCCCCCAATGCGACCGTCATCGATGCGAAGGACGGATCGATCCTCGGCACCATCGACCTCGGCGGCGCCCCTGAGCAGGCAGTTACCGACGGGCGGGGACACATTTACATCGATCTTGAAGACAAGGACAAGATCGCGGTGGTCGATGCCAAGACAATGAAGCTCACCGGCACCTACGACCTCGGAGGCAAAGGCGGCGGCCCTGGCGGCCTAGCCATCGACGTCAAGAACCATATCCTCTTCGCCTCCTGCCATGACCCTCAGACCATGGTCATGCTCGACGCAAACGACGGCAAGATCCTGGCTTATCTCCCCATCGGTCGCGGAACCGACGGCGCCACGTTCAACCCAAAGACCAACGAGGCCTTTAGCTCGAACGGCGACGGCACCCTCACCGTCATCAAAGAAACCAGCCCGACCACCTTCGAGGTTGAGCAAAACGTGAAGACGATGCCCGGGGCCAAGACGCTCACCCTCGACGCCAAGACCAACCGCATCCTCCTCATCGCCGCCGAATACGGCCCCGCTCCCACGCCCGCCGCGGCTGGCGGACGCCAACGAAGAGGCCCCATGGTCCCAGGTTCGTTCTCGATCGTCGTCGTCGCGAAGTAAGACCCTCCGGAGATGGTGCCGTTCGCGTAGCGAGGGTTGGATTGTAAAAGGGGGCGCCGAAATGTAGCGCCGGCGCCCCCGCCGATGATCTGCCGGCAGCGGTGAATCCGCAAGGTTTGAACTTGTGACAAACCCTTCCGGATCGTCGCCGGGACGCCAACGCTACATCTAGGGCGTTCTCTTTTACAATCCGACACTCTCTTTGTGAAAGGCACCGTGGCGGAGGGGAGGCAGCCGCGGTGCGCTTTGCCGACTCACTTCGTACCACACCTCTCTGCGGTTTTCTGCGCGGCTGGATCGGTGGGCGTCACGACCCTCTCCCCCACGGTTCTCCCTTCAGAAAGGGCGAACCATCTTGCGCCGCAACTCTTACGACCTTTCTGATGCCAACCGGAGAGATCTACTTCGCTCCCAATCCCTTCAGCACTTTCACCGCGCCGTCCGGCAACGTCCCGTCCGGTTTCGGTCCGATCCCTAGTAGGAAATTCCCGCCCCGTTCGTTGATCACTTGCCGCTCGGCGGCGACTTCGTCAAGCGACTTAAATGGCTGGCCCTCGACATACTTCCAGTCCGCCCCTAGCGGCAGACAAGCCTCCCAAGGCACTCCGAGCGCTTCGTCCGGGATCTCGCGCTCGGGCGTCACGAAGTCCTCGAAATCGCCCACCGTTCGGTTAGCAACAATCAGTCCAGGCTGCAGGGACCGAGCCATGTCCACTAGTTCGGCCATTTTGATGTCTTCCTTGCCTTTCACCCAGCCGCCATCGAGCCACAGGATGTCGACGGGGCCGTAATTGGCCATCAGCTCGCGAATCTGCTCGTGGGTGTACTCCACAAATTTCGCCCAGACCTCGGGGTCGTCCACCGTGTTTGCACCCCGTGCAGTCGCGCCTTCCGCCCAGTAGTAGGGGCAGTGCCAGTCGGGTTTGCTGAAGTAGACCGAGATCGCCAAACCCGCTCGGCGGCATGCGTCGAACAACATGCGAGTCACATCGCGGCCGTAGGGGCAGCGGGGGCCGGTGATTTTGTAGTCAGTGGTCGCGGTGTCCCACATGCAGAAGCCGTCGTGGTGCTTGGTGGTGAAGCACACGTACTTCGCGCCGGAGGCGACGAAGGTGGCGGCCCATTCGTCCGGATCGAAGAGCATCGGGTTGAAGTCGTCGATGAGGTTCCAGTAGTCGCGCTGAAAGCGCTCGAGGTCCTTGTCTCGGGAGGTCCAGCAGGTCAGCTCGTCGCGCCGCGACCAGTCGTCCTCCGGCACAAGCGGCCAGCTCTCACAGCAGTCCCAAAAGGAGTAGATCCCCCAGTGAAGAATAATTCCGAACTGAAGGCTCTTGAACCACTCGAGGCGCTGCCGCAGCCATTCGGGCTGGTCGGAGCCAACCCCCGTGGAGTGGGTGATGACGTCTTGCCGCATTGCTCATTATGGGGAGGTGTTCGGTGTTCGGTGTTCGGTGTTCGGCCGGATCGGAAGCCCGAACACCGAACACCCAACACCGAAAACCTTCCAAAGCTTAGAAATCCCATAGCAACCGTCAAGCCCACCCGAACTCGAATATCTTAAAAGCAATGAACATGAAGCTGCTCCTCTTGCTCGCTCCGGTGCTTGTGTCGACTTCGATCGCACTCGCCGAACACAAGGCTTTCGACAACACAGCCAAGACGCCGGAGGCGGATCAGGTATGGGATTTGTTTCAAGACCCGATGAATTGGCATGTGGTGGACAATTGCGGTTCAAAGCTACAAGTCCGCGACGTACTCACGAGGACCGACAACGAAGGCACTGCCGAGTCATTCGAAATGGATGTTGTTCCCGACTTCGTGAAGGATGCGAAGCAACCGACCGAGGTTCGGGTCTTCGCAAACTTTTACGATGGGAATAACAACATTCAGTATCGGGGCAACGCCACGATCGAGACGACCCCGCAAGGGGGCCGATACAACTTGGTCTTCAAGATGAGCGGCGACGGATATAACGTGCAGAAGGTAAGCCTGCGGTACGTCGTCACTTCCACCAAGAAGTAGCTACCACAGCGCCTGGTCGAGCCAGATGTCGGTATCGACCTGACCGGGCGCTCCGGCACCCCGGACCGTCCCATGTTCGCTGTTCTGCCAGATCATCGCCTTCGGCCACGGAGAGGTGTCTCCGAGTTCGGAGACTCCGTATCGAGCCGCCCAGAGCGGCATGAAGGTGAGTTCCGAGAGGTGGGATCCGAACTCGCCTCGGAGCCAGCCGAGGGAGCCGTAGACGATCACATCGCTCGCTGAGAGGTGGAGCCGGGTCTTCACCTCGAAGACGTAGTTCTTCACTTTCGCGAGCTTGGTCGCCACCGAGAGGTGATCCCAATCACCGGGCGATTTGGCGATCGCTTCGACATCGACAACGATCCGCTCGTTGATGTGGAGCGCCTTCACAACGTCCGCGAAATGGTCCGCTTCGGCAGCCGCGTCGTTGGTCGGATGGAGGAAGTGGTAGAGGAGGATTTTGTGGAATCCGGCGGCGAGCGCCTGCTGGCGTCGGGTTGCGAAAGTAGGGTCCACGTTCCCAACTCCCTCGGTGGCCTTGAGCGCCACGAACTGGATGCCGTCCGCCTTTAGCTGGGCGAAGTTCACATTGTCGTTGTGATGAGAAAGGTCAACTCCCCTTTGGTTGCTCATTGTTGCAGTCTACGATAATAATGTAGGTGTTTTCGCTAGGTTGGCATTCCAACTCTGGCCATTTATTGGAGGATCTATGAAGAGAGTATTAGCTTCGGCGCTTTGCGCCTCGCTGTCCGTCCTGGCCCTGTCCCAGGCAACGCCCATCGGCCCATTTGTGGGGGCGGTTTCGGAGGGGTTCGAAGGGTTCTCGGCGGGAACCGCTTTAACCACGAGCACGCCCATGCTGGGCGGAATCGGTCGATTCTCGTTCGGCAACGGCACGATCTACTCCCCACCCAACGCTCCCTACAACCTGAACGCGACCACCTCCGCAGGCGTCATCGACGGCTCCAACGGCCTCGGCATGACCCAGGATTTGATCGAGTTCGACTACAGCGGGGTCGGCTCGTTCAAGAAGTTTGGCGGCTTCTTCGCGTCCGACCCAACCCAGGGGTTGGTGGTCATCACGTTCCTCGCGAACGACGGCAACCTTATCGATCAGGTGAGCTTCGACTACACCGGTAGCGGTGACCTTGAGTGGCACGGTTGGAGTACGACCAAGGAGATCGGCCTGATCGACATTAACGGGACGAACATGGCGATGGACGGTCTGCAGGCGGGCGCGGCGGTGCCGGAGCCGGCGTCGATGGTGGCTCTTGGGTTGGGTGCCGGGGTATTTATACGGCGCCTCAGAACCCCTCGTCCCTCCGGGGGAGAGGGGCAGGGGCGAGCGAAACTCTGCCGTCCCCTCACCCCCTGCCCCCTCTCCCCCGGAGGGGCGAGGGGGTTCAGACTTTCGCCTTCACCGTACGAGCGCCGGTGAGGGAACCGCCTTGGCGGTGCTCGTGTGCTTGGATCTTTACGGTCACCTTGCTCTTGCCCTTCGTCAGTTCCACGGGGATAACGTAGTTGATGTCGTAGAACTTGTTTGCCGGCTTGCCCGCGAGTTTCTCGGTGGACACCATCTGGCCGTCCACTAGGATGTCAAACTCCGGCCGAGACCGCTCGTTGCCCCAGTAAGTGATCACCAGCTCTGAAGCGGTGGCAGGATCGACCTTCATTTCGAACGTCATCCAGCCGCCGTCGAGGGGGGTTCGGAAGCCCCGGCCGTTCGCTTCGCGAACGTCGTTCTTCTCCGATTTCAGATCGTGGTCGCGCTCGGGCTGCATTTCGCCGATGCGGAAGTAGTCGGTGGTTCGAGCTTCGAGGTCTCGAACCCTGGCCTCTTCGGCCCGATACTCGGCCTCGGCGGCGTCCCACTGGGCGGTGGTGAACTCGTCGAAGTACACCGCGTAGCGGTCCTTGTGCAAGGTGTAGAACGGCTTGAAGGTGAGGTCTGCGGGTCGACCGACACCCTTCGTCTTGAACGCCAACTCAGGTCCGGGAACGCGCTCCAGCCACTCGTCCACCGGCGTGTCGCTGGTCACAAGGACGGGGGTTCGGGGCATCTCGCTGTTGCGAGGGGCCAAGTCGGCAGCAAGCACGACCGGGCCGTAAAGGATCGCCACCCGCTTGTCGTTATCCGGCATCGCCTCGGTGTGGAGCGACATCGGCAGATTGACTTCGACCTTGTCGCCCGCTTTCCAATTGCGGTCGAGAAGCATGTAGCTGCTTGGCTTGGTCGAGGTCAGTGCGACCTTTCCGTTCACCTTCACCTCGACTGGCTGAGTCGCCCAATAGGGGTGGCGGATCGCCATCTCGAACTTCTTGCTGCCACCGCTCACCGTGAGGGTCACGTGGCCGTCGTTCGGGAACTTGGTCTCTTGAAGGATGTGGGTCGAGCCCCACTTCAGCTCGCTCGGTATATAGAGGTTCACCCAAAGCTTCTGGTTGCCGGAGTGGAAGTAGACGCTGTCTGCATGCTTGGTGTGATTCTCCATCCCCGAGCCGTGGCAGCAAGTCCAGTCATCGAACGGGTTGCTATACTGCCTCTCCGAGCCGCTTCCGAGGGGCATGAAGTAGGTCATCATCGCGGTCTCCGGGTCCTGGGAGGCGAGGATGTGGTTCAGGTGCGCGCGCTCGTAGTAGTCCGCATACTCCGCCTTCGGGTCCCACTCGAACAGGTGCCGCGTGAGCTTCAGCATGTTGTACGTGTTGCACGTTTCGCACGTGTTCGAAGACAGCGCGTCGCTCAGCTTGTCCGCCGGTCCGAGGTACTCGTGGTTGCTGTTGCCACCAATCGCGTAGCTGTGGTGATGCACCACGGTGTCCCAGAAAACGTTGGCAATCTTCTCGTCCTTCGGGTCGCCGGTGAGCTCGTACAGACGAGCCAAGCCGATGATCTTGGGGATTTGGGTGTTGGAGTGCTTGCCGGGAAGCGAGTCCTTGCCTTCGGCAAGGGGGTCGAGGACGAGGTGATCGTAGAACTTGTGCGAAAGGTCGAGATACTTCTGCTGCTTAGTGATCGAGTAGAGCTCGGCCATCGAGTCGTTCATGCCGCCGTACTCGCAGTGCAGCATCTTCTCCCACAACTCGGGAGTGAGGGTGCTCGTCGTGTCGATCGCCCAATCGGCGAACTTCTCGGCGACCCTTAGCGCGGGCTTGTTTCCAACCAAATGGTAGGCATCGAGGAGCCCCGCGAACACCTTGTGGTGGGTGTACCAGGGTGACCACAGGCCGTTGAGAGCAAACCCAGCGGTGTTAATCTGGCCGGCCTTGACCTCTTTCCAGATTTTGTCGCCTTCGGGAGTCGCGGCGATGAAACCATCGGGTCGGCTCTTTTGGCACTCGACCAGATCGTTTACGATGTATTCGACCTTGGCCTTATATCGCGGGTCCTTCGAGACCGCGTACTCCTGCGCACAAGCCGAGAGATAGTGTCCCAAGGAGTGGCCCGCCAAGCCGGAATCTTCCCAACCTCCATATAGCTTGCCCTTCGGCTGCAGGCCGGAGTTCTTGCGGAAGTTGCAGAGCAATCGGTCCGGGTCGACGGTTAGGAGGTACTCGGCGCATCGCTTGTTGGCGTCTAAGAACGGGCCGCCCTTAAGCTGGACGTCGGAGAGAGGAAAGGCCTCGGCGGCGGGGGTGGGGAGCTTGGTCGTCATGATTGCGGAGAGGAAAGCCAGGGTCAGTAGCACGTCATTTCACCTTCCATTCTTGAATGCCTGCCGACCATTGGCCTTGCAGCTTAACTTCGAGTCGCAGTCCGGTCGTAGTGACCGAAGTGAACGTCACTCGATTGAATTGATCCTTCTTGGTGCCGAGTTCGTTCGCACCCTCGACCGGTTTCCAGGCGTCGCCGTCTCGGTAGAGGAGTCGCCACGATTCGGGGATTCGGCACTCGCCGAGACCGGTGTCGTCGAACCAATACACCGAGACTTCGGAGACGGGGGTCGCCTGCTTGAAGGTGTACTGAACCCACTCGGTCGTGCCTTTCTTGGGCCACCAGTGGAAGAAACTCGTTTGGTCGACCGACGATCGCGGTTCTTCCTGATCGTTGATCGCGCCCGCTCCGGTCCCTCGGCTTGTTTCGAGCTTTGCTTGAGAGGCGATAGACGCGGGCTTCGATGGGCGTGCCGATTTCTGCGAGTCGGGGAGCCAGACCATCATCTCGCCTCGACCGCGATTTGCCCAAGCATAGTAAGGAATGGCGACGAGCTTCTGAGGCGTCCCTTCGATCTTGCCGTCGAGATTTACGGAAAGCGATTCGGCCTCCGCGTTGAGCGTCACTACTCCACCGAGGAGATCGGGGCGCGTGGTTGGCGTCACGGAGGTGGTCGGCGAGAGCATCAGGTTGCGCACCGTCTTTCCGCCCTGGTCGGGCCATTCGGCGCAGTAGACGATGGGACCTCGCTGAAGGGCGATTTTGCCGACATCCTCCTTGACGTCGCTGCTCGCCGCGATCTTGCGAACCGGCATGGGAAGGGTCATCGCGACGGTGTCGCCCGCCTTCCAGCGGCGCTTGATCGTCGCGTAACCTTTATTTAGGGTGTAGGCAAGTGGTTTGCCGTTGACCTTGATCACCACCGGCGCCTTCACCTTCTCGGTGAATGCATACAGATCGCTCGGCACCGCCTCATTCCTCGCCCAACCGGGCACTCGAACGTTGAGGGTGAAGTCGGTTGGTTTGGCGGGCTTCACGGTGAAGTCCACTTGTCCGTCCCAGGGGTAGTTCGACTTCTGGTCAATCTCGACCTTCTTGCCCTTCACGTTTAGGTGAGCAGAGCTCGTGGCGAATAGGTTTGCGTAAACGGTGTCGCCCTTCTGGGCATAGAAGTAGCCCGGAATCGAGGGCATAAATCGGGTGATGTTGCCTGGGCAACAAGCGACTCCGAACCATGGGCTGCGTTGATGCTGTCCACGCGACTCGAGCGGGTTCGGATAGAAAAAGCCTTTGCCATCGAGGGAGACGCCCGAGATAAGGCCGTTGTAGAGCGTTCGCTCGAACACGTCGATGTACTTCGCGTCCCCATGAAGGAGGAACAGGCGCTGGTTCCAATAGTCGTTGCCAACCGCCGCGCACGTCTCGCAATAGGCGCTCATGTTCGGCAGTTCGTACGGGCCGCCAAACGCTTCGCCCGCGCCGCTTGCACCGATGCCTCCCGTAACATAAAGCTTCTTGCCGACGACGTCGTTCCAGATCGCGTCGATCGCGTGGACGTAGCTTTGGTCGCCCGTCAAGGTTGCGACATCCGCCATTCCTGAATAGAGATAGGAAGCGCGCACCGCGTGGCCAACTGCTTCGGTCTGTTGAACGACTGGCTTGTTCGCTTGCCAATACTCGCCGCTACCACCTCGGCAATCGAGGAAGAACTTGGCGAGTGCGAGGTACCGCGGCTCGTTCGTTGCTCGCGAGAGCTTGACGAGCCCCATCTCAACGATCTCGTGTCCGGGCCAGATCTTGCGCTTGCCGGGACCGAAGGTCTTGTCGAGCAGGTCGGCGCTCTTGGTGGCGACGTTCAGTAGTGACTTCTTGCCGGTGGCTTGGTAGTGGGCAACCGCGGCCTCATAAAGGTGACCCAGGTCGTAAAGCTCGTGCGATTGGTCTTCCTCGTTCACCCATCGGGTCGCACCCGACCAGTCGTGCGGCTTCGCCGGGTTGATCGTGCGCGCGGTGTAAAGGTAGCCATCCGGCTCCTGAGCGGCCGCGATCTTCACGATGAGGCCGTCAAGGTAGGCATCCAACTTCGGATCGGGATGCACGCTCAGACTGTAGGAAGCGCCTTCCAACACCTTATAAATATCCGTGTCATCGAACGGATAGGGAGGCGGCTTCTTGTTCGCGAAGTCCTCGCCGCGCAGTGCTTTGGCCGCGCGCTCAAAGTTATCGACCCGCCCGTTCTCTTCGCATTTTTGGAATGCGAACGGGATCGACACCGTCCGATTGATCTCAATTTTGGGTGCCCAGAACTTATCTTTGAGTTGGACCTGGGTGAAGGGCACCTGCTGAATAGTGATCGGAGCGGGCGCAGTGAAGGAAAGGGCGAGCAGCAGAAGGGATGTCATAGGGTGAACCGGCAACTTTGCTTGAGTTGATTATAACGTAGATGATTCAATGTTGATGGAGTTTTAAGGAGGGAGGTGTTGGGTGTTCGGTGTTAGGTGTTGGGTTTCGGACGGAAGCAGAACCCGCTCCGCGGGTGCGAAAAGCGCTTTCAGGCAAGCGCAGTCGCACATGGATCTCCGGGCCCACCCAACACCTCCCTCACTTCCGTTCAGAAAGACTTCATATTGCGATCATACGCCTGTCAGGTGGGGGCGCAATCATCTCTATCACTGAAGGGCGGGAGACTGCCCGAACCTAGAAAGAGAAAGAACAACTAAATGAACAAAATCATCACCACCAGCCTTCTCGCTATCGTTGCCGTGAACGCCCTCTACGCGACGGCTTCTTCCACCTCCAAGCAGATGGACACCGTCAACGTCGGTGGCAACGCGATGTTCCCGCGAAAGAACATCGTCGAGAATGCGATCAACTCGAAGGATCACACCACGCTCGTTGCCGCGGTTAAGGCAGCCGGTCTGGTCGACACACTCGCCAGCAAGGGACCTTTCACCGTCTTCGCACCCGTCAACAGCGCCTTCGATATGCTGCCCATGGGCACCGTCGAAACCCTTCTCAAGCCTGAGAACAAGATGATGCTCACCAAGATCCTGACCTACCACGTGGTGGCCGGTCGAATCGATAGCCGAATGCTCCGATCGATGATCGAGAAGGGCGGCGGCAAGGCCGAGCTCAAGACGGTCTCCGGCGGCAAGCTTTGGGTGATGTTCAATGGCAAGACCAACATCGTGATCAAGGACGAGAAGGGCGGCATCGCTAACATCCCGACCTACGACGTGTATCAGAGCAACGGAGTGATCCACGTGATCGACCACGTTCTGATGCCCGGTATGTAAATTCGAGATCCAGATCTCGGCGTTCGGGCGGACCAATGGCGATTCGTCCCGGACGCCGAAATTGTTTGTATCACACAACTGAAATATGAAACTGACAATCTTGTTATCACTCGTGCTTGGGGCCCATGTGGCCGGCGGACCCACTGAGAAGTTGGTCCACTCCAAGCCAAATCAGAAGTTTGCCGTCGTCAAGACGGACGCCCAATGGGAGAAAGCTCTCGGCAAAGAGGCGTTCACGATCCTTCGAAAAGAGGGCACCGAAGACGCCTACTCCGGCAAATTCTGGGACAACCATGAGGTCGGCGATTACTATTGCGCCGGATGCAACCTCAAGGTGTTCAGCAGCAAGGCCAAATTCGACAGCCAAACTGGCTGGCCGAGCTTCTATAAGGAGGTCGCCCCAGGCCGAACGCTGGTTCGGGTCGACAATTCGCTTGGCGAGCCGCGGACGGAAGTGATCTGCGCTCGATGTGGCGGGCATTTGGGCCACGTCTTCGAAGACGGTCCTGAGCCAACCGGTCTTCGCTATTGTTTGAACTCGCCTGCCCTCAAGTTCGTGAAGGCGAAGTAACCCGTAGCGTCGGCGCCCCCCGCCGATGAACGCCGCACGATTGAGCATCCACTTGCGAAGGAATCCAAAGGTGGATGGGTTCCTTTCACGACAAGTGCTCGATCGTGCGGCGATCATCGGCGGGGGCGCCGACGCTACGGTTGGGCCGCACTCTCCCCGGTCAACGGTTACAATAAAACATGCCCGTAGAACCTGAAGCCGAAGTCGTGACCCAACGCGCGATCGACGATCGAATGGCGATCGCCTTCCCGATTTTGGCGAAGGGACACATCGACTCGCTACGCCCATTCGGTAGCCTCGCAAACTTCAAACAGGGCCAGGATGTGTGGGTGGCGGGGACGCCGAACATGTGTATGTTCGTCATCCTGAAGGGGCGAATGGAGATCTACGACGGTCGATCGGGAACCTCTATCGCGTACCACGATGAAGGCGAATTCTCTGGCGATATCGACATCCTCACCGGCCGACCGGCCATCGTAAGCGCGCGGGCGGGCACCGATCTAGAACTGCTCCAAGTCCCCGCCGAATGCGTTCGAGCCATTGTCGACGAAGAGCCATCCCTAGGCGAAATCCTTCTCGGCGGATTCCTCCAGCGCCGCGCAATCCTCCAAACCAAGGCCAATGTCGGCCCCCTCGTCGTGGGTTCCCGATTCAGTCCCGACACCCTGCGGATTCGAGAGTTCTTAGTGCGCAACCGCTACCCCTACACCTGGGAAGACCTCGAGATGAACCCGGAGACGACCGAGATGTTCAATCACTTCAAGGTGACCGAAGACGACACCCCGGTCGTGGTCCTTCCCAACGGGAAAATCGTGCGAAAGCCGACCAACATGGAGCTGAGCGAGGCTCTCGGCCTGAGTCGTCCCGTCGAATCCAAGATCTACGACCTCGTCATCATCGGCGCCGGACCAGCGGGCTTAGCGGCTGGCGTCTATGGTGCGAGCGAAGGTCTTAGCACGATCGTTGTCGACTCCGCTGGTCCCGGCGGGCAGGCGGGCACGAGCAGTCGCATTGAGAACTACATGGGCTTTCCGCTCGGGCTTAGTGGTCAGGATCTTGCCGATCGAGCGGTCGCCCAAGCCGAGAAATTTGGTGCTCAACTGCTGGTGCCGGCGACGGTCACCGACGTGACCTGCAACTCGTTCGGCGGACATGAGGTGATCATCGAGGGACGAGACCCGATCACCAGCCATTGCGTGATCCTCGCGCCCGGCGCTTCTTACAGAAAGCTGGATGCCGACAACAACGACGAATACGAAGGCCGAGGGATCTTCTACTCCGCCACCAACGTCGAGCGCATCCTCTGCAGCGATTCGCCCGTCGCTGTCGTAGGCGCGGGCAACTCGGCGGGGCAGGCGGCAGTCTTCATGGCCGAGCACGCCGAGCACGTCTTCGTCGTGGTTCGAGGAGACGACCTTCGCAAGACGATGTCTAGCTATCTTGCGAAGCGAATCGAGCAGTCGCCCAAGATGTCGGTCCACCTCAACTCAGAGATATGCAAGCTCCACGGCAGCGAGCACCTCGAGAAGATCGTCATTGTGAATAAGAAGGACGGTTCATCTCGGCTCGAAGAGGTTTCCGGAGTCTTCGTGATGATCGGGGCGGTGCCCCACACGGATTGGCTCCCCGAACAGATCGCCCGCGACAAGAGGGGATTTATCCTTACTGGCCAACAGCTTGTGCAAGAGGGAATTTGGAAACTGGACCGACCGCCCTACTTCCTCGAGACCTCCTGTCCGGGCGTTTTCGCAGTCGGCGATGCCCGCTCTAACTCGGTGAAGCGAGTCGCGTCCGCAGTTGGCGAAGGTTCGATGTCGGTCGCGTTCGTGCATCAATTCCTCTCCACGGCGTAGTTCATTTCTTCTTCATGCGGATGTTTTGGTCCGCGCGGTCTCTCCATTAGAAGCTCGCTGAAGAGCCATCGAATGGAGAGATCAATGAAACTAGCAGCCGCACTCGCCATCCTCTGCGCTCTACCTGCCCTAGCTTCGACGTGGCTGGAAGACGCTATTTTTCGGGTCGACGACTTCAACGGCTCCGGCACCATTCCCGGAGATCACGTCAAGATTCCGGCGTCGATGAGCTGTTGAGCCGCTTGGCGTGCTCTCGGATATCCGCCGGCCAGTCCACGATCATCCGGGCGAAACGGCTCTTATCTCCTGAGTAGAGCGCCCGAGTTGCCTCTTCGAAGTTCGGCATGTTGCCCGCCATCGCGGACATGAATCCATACGCCGCGTCTTGCGCCTGGCGAGCGCCACCATCCGCCTTCTTAGCTTCGTGGACCAGCTTTCTTAGGGCAACCGATGCCCCGCCTGGCTGTTTGTTCAGCCAGTCCCAGTGGGAGGGGAGCAACGTGATTTCCCTGGCCACAACACCGAGCTTCGGTCGGCCCGGCCCTCTATGGGGTCGATCTGGAGCGTATCTCGCCTTTACGTCATCGAGGCTTCCTCGCAGATCCAGATCCAGTTCCTTTCCGGTCTGGTCGTCGAAGATGAGGATCGGGTCCTTCGGTTTGGCGTCAGACGCCACCTTGACCTCTTCAGCAACCGTGGCGAGATCGCCCGTGGTTAGGAGCCGCTGGCCCAGAAACGCGGAGAAGGTTGAGTCGCTCACGTCGGATATTTAACCCGGGTGATATATGGATTGTCAATATCATCCGGAAGGTTTTCCAGCACGGTGTCATCCTGACCGAGGCTCGCCGAGCGAAGGATCTCCAACCCCGGCAGACAACCTATCAGTTGGAGGGCCAAACGTCAGTCGGTCGATCCCACATACATGCGGTACACTACCGAAGTCGTTCCCACCAGCTTCGTCTCATAAACCTTGCCTTTCAGGTCGGTCCGCTTCGCGGACCCGTCGGTGGCAACGTAAATCGTCGATCCGCCCTGGGACGAGTCGTAGAAGCACTGCTTTCCGCCTTGGTACGCACCGCTCCGCTGTCGGCGAGCCTAGGGCCCGACGTATACACTGTATTCGTCCACGGATTCGGGGTGATGCTGGGCGGGCAGGCGGGCGTGGAGGCGGTTCCGACGGGCTCGTTGATGGTCGTTAGGAAGCCCATGTCGAACGAGCCGGCGTCGGAAATCATGATAACGTCGGAGATATGCTCGATCCCGGATTGGGTCATCGAGGCAACGTTGTACACCGTGCGATAGGCGGTGTCGTTGGAGAAGGCGGCACCGAAGGGTCCGTCGATATACGCTCCCTGGCCATTGTTCGCGAGCGCCGTGTGTAACGCGAATTGCCCGCTGCTGTCGGAATAGCTAGGGCGGAAGCGCGCGGGACAACCCCAAAGTATTGAGCCTGCTTGAACTGTTTGACCGGTCCAACTCCCCCCACAGAAGACTCCAGCGGAGACGTTTCAATATCTCGGTTCTTTGTATACGGGTAAATCGACTCTTGCCAGGAAATGATGCCGGCTGGGCTGGAATTCAGGCTAATCCCGTTCGCAGTCGGAAATACGGTCTGCTGCGAAGCGAGCGACTCTTCTCGCACCGCGAGCGGAAAGGCGTCGTCGTAGTCGCCCGCGTACTGGATGTTCGCAAGACCGAGCTGCTTGAGGTTGCTGAGGTTCGATGTCGCCTTGGCGGCCTCCTTTGCTTGGGCAAAGACCGGGAAGAGGATGGCGGCGTGAATCGCGATGACCACCAGAAGTTCAATGAGTGTGAAAGCCTTCTTCATGTGTCGTCTCCTAACACGCCGATTTGAGTTCGGCGACTACTAAAAGGGGTGACGCCAGGCGCGGATTCAACCGCATGAAGAAGCAATGAAGTTAACGGTGGTCGTTCAAAACGGCTTCCAAATAAACGTCGCGACCCGAGATGCAATCGGCAAATCGGTAGGGGACAAAGATCTGAGGAGCAACCCACCGACGGGCATCCATCGCCGGTCCGTTCTGCCAGAACAGGTTCGAGATAGAGCCCTTCATCCCGGTGCAAGGCAGGGTGATCGGGATGCTCTCTCCGATGAAGTTCGGTGCCGAACATGTCGGCTCGCCCACAATGATCGCGTTCGTATATCGGTCGAGCTGCTCGGTGAAACAGATCGCCGCCGAGAATGTGTTGGTGGTAGTCAGCACATACAGGTGCCCGGGTTTATTGATCACCGGATCGCCCGCGATGACATTGAGCAGGGGGACGTTGAGGAAGTTGTTCCCACCGCCATTCCATCGCAGATCGACCACCAGCTTGTCCACTGGCTTGTCGTGCATCGCCGTTCGAAGCTTTTCGGAGAAGGTTCCCACCGTCTCGTCTGCCTTGTTGGCCACTCCGTTGTAGTGGAAGATCAGCGTCTTCGAGTCGGCCAAGTATTCGAGGTAGTAGAGGTCCGGGCGCTTAACAATCGCCGGAAGCAACTTGCCCGGCCGATCGGCGGGCTCTCGAACCAAGTCGGTCAATGTGCCCGTGACCAGCCCGAGATCCAGGGTCTTGGTCTCTCCGTTGCGATCGACTAGGCTCAGGGTCACCTTGTCCGGAGATTTGGCGATGCCGAGTCCGTTCAGGATCTGGGGGAATCGCATGTAGTTGGGCGACACGGTGCGAGGTCGAAGCTCATTGTCTTGCGGCGTGATGCAGTCCAGCGCCTTGAATACATCGTCGATCGGCATCCCATCGATCGCGGTCACCTTCGACCACAGATAGGGTTCGTACTGCTTCGTGGTGGCCGCGAGATAGAACCCATCTGCGAAGCCACCGAACAAAACAGGAAGCCCCGCGCCCTTCTCCGCGTCCTGAAATGTGCCGTTCATCCGGCTGTGGCCATCGTTCACCTGTCGCATCAGCTTCATGAACTCGACGCTCATCTGGATGTCGTTCAATTTGGGGATTCGGCCCTCAAGGTCCTTCCGCTGCTTCTCCCAACTCTCCTTCGAGGTGAACTGATACGGCGCGAAGTGAACCCGCTGGATATCCGTCACCAGCAGGTTCAGGTCGTAGCTCCATCGTTGGTCGCGGGTCATGGTCGCCGGGTCCACGACTGCGGCGAGCTTCTTAAACGTCGCGTCGTCCTTGAGCGAGTCGAAGTGTTTCTCCTTCCGAAGGTTGCCGCGATCCGGGAGACCGTCGTCCAGGGATTTCTGGATATGGCCCAATGCCTCCTTCTTATGGCCAAGGCCCGCCTCGCAAATCGCAAGTTCAAGCTCCACGCGGTACGGCTGCATCGCCCCCAGTTTCTCCGCCTTCTCAAAGGCGGGAATCGCTTCCGCATATCGGTCGGTGAAGCGATAGCTCCAGCCAAGAACCATCCAACTGAATGCGAACGTTGGGTTCTCCTTCAAGAGCTCTTGGCTCATGGGCAGTGCCTTCTCCCACTGACCCTGGTCAGCGTATTGGTACATCGCGTCGTATCGGGCGGATCCCTTCGGCACGGCGGCAACCTGGGCAGCGGCAAGGGCAAGTGCGAGAAGCATAACCCTAAGGTTAGTGCTTCAAATAGTCATGCGCCTTGAACGATCCCAACATTGCTGCGCAAGATCGCCTTGATTTCGCGCATTGGCTGACCCCAAAAGCGCCGCGCAAGCCGGGCGAGATGCGCCTGATCGCTAAACCCTGCCTGCGCAGCCGCTTCGGCGATCGTCGTGCCCTGGTCCACGATCAGTCGTAGGGCCTCCAGGAGGCGCAGGACCTGAACGTACTCGGTGATCGAGGTTCCCATCAAGCGCCGAAACGTACGAGCGAGGTGGATCGGATGAATCCCCACCTGAGCGGCGATTGCCGACGTAGACAGCGGCTCTCGGTAGGAAGCCAGCACATATTCAACCGCCTCCCGAAACCAGGTTGGGTGCGTCTCGTCGGGCGTGGGAACGGCAGCGGATAAAGCATCGAGCACCAGATCTTCGACCGGCTTTCCGGCTCGCGCGGCGACAAGCATCGCAATCGCACGGGATCGCACGATCGGCGAATTCTCAAGGGCGATCGCATCGATGCCGTTCGGATCGATCTCCAACGAAGCGAGCCACGACGAGTGGATGGAGATATTGAGCCCAAGCATTCCGCCTTGCCCGACGTGAGTGGCGTGGGCTTCGCGTGCGTCGTGCCAAAGAACGGTGAGCGGAGATTGTTGTATATCTCGAGACCGGCACTCCTCCCGATGTTGTCCCTTGATGAGTAGGAACAGGCCCGAGTGTTCGTGAGAGTGCAAAGGAATCCGAGAGTTCTCGGGGTAGACGCAGACGGTGAGAAGGACGCCACCCTGCTGGTGAGAAGCCACCGTGTCAGCCCAATACTCGCCACGGGGCAGGATTGGGTGAGGACCGTCGGGCGCGACCATGTGCAGCCATACGGGCCGCCTCGGCGCAGGGTTCCCGCTTTAGGCCGCGTGGTGGATCTGGTCGTCTTCGGAAAGGAACGGGAGCGAAGCCTCAAGGAGGTGGCTCACGTAGACGTCGAAGTCGATTTCCTTATAGACAAACTGATCGCATCCGGCTGCGAAACACTCTTTTTCCACTTCCTTGGTGCCGAATCCGGAGACCATCACAACCGGAACCTGCTTGAACCGATTGTCATTTCGAATTCCTCGCAGGAATTCAACGCCGGTCAACCTTGGAAGCTTGAGGTCCAGAAGAATCAAGTGCGGCCGCTCGGAGGTCGACTCCAGCAGCGCCAGACCGGAAATCGCATTGTCCGTTCCGACCATCTTGAAGCGCTTAGGAAGGTGCTTTTCCAATCGGACCAATAGGTCGCGATCGGCTTCGTTGTCGTCAATGATGAGAATCCAGTTATTTGCCAATTGTCCGTTCCTTTGAGATTGCAAGACAGATTATTGGCATCTGTAGGTTTCTCCGCGTCGCACACGTGGCTGACACGGCCATGGGGGATTGAGGATTGAGGATTGTCCGGAGCCTCCCCTTGCCGAAGATGGTTCGTGCTTCGGGAGGGGGAGGGCAGGGTGGGGGTTCGACGCCTTGCACGAATCCCAAGGCTGCAGCCTTAACGCCGGTCCGGACATTTGCCTCGCCGAGAGGCGTCGCCCCTCACCCCTGCCCGTCTTCCCCGGAGGGTAGAGGGGTTCCCGGAGGATCGGAAATATGAACCCCCACTTCGAACGCGACTTGCGCCTTTCCCGCCGACAGCTCTTCGGCAAAGCCGCCCAAGGCATCGGCTCGCTTGCCCTCATGTCGCTGCTCTCGGCCGATGGCCTCGCTGCGATGCTTCCGGATAAGAAGGGCTTAAAAGGTCTTCCCGGCATCCCGCACTTCCCGCCGAAGGCAAAGCGCGTGATCGTCCTCTGGCAGGGCGGAGCCCCGTCCCAGGTCGACCTCTTCGACCCCAAGCCGGGCCTGGAGAAGATGCGCCTGCAAGAGCTGCCCGACTCGGTGAGGTCGCGCTCACGCCTCTCCACGATGACCAGTACCCAGGGCAAATTCCCCATCCTGCCCGCGATCAAGCCGTTCAAAGCGTATGGCCAGAGCGGGATGGAACTCAGCGAGCTGATCCCCCATACCGGCTCTATCGCCGACGAGATCTGCCTTATCCGCTCGATGCACACCGATGCGGTAAACCACGCCCCCGGCGTAACCCTGTTCCTCACCGGAAGCCAAATCCCGGGCCGGCCGAGCATGGGTGCCTGGGCCGCTTACGGCCTCGGAAGCACCACCGACGAACTCCCCGCCTTCGTCGTGATGACCTCGAATGATGAGAAGAAGACCTGCGGGCAGCTCTTTTACGACTACTACTGGGGCAGCGGATTCTTGCCCTCGCTGTACCAAGGCGTCCGCTTCCGAAGCGAAGGCGACCCCGTCCTCTATCTCACCAACCCTCCCGGCATGTCCGCCGACCTCCGTCGCGGCCTGCTGAACGACATCGCCGAGCTCGACCACAAACGCCAAGCCGATTTCGGCGACCCCGAGATCGAGTCGCGAATTGCCCAGTACGAGATGGCGTTCAAGATGCAGACCAGCGTCCCCGAACTCACCGACATCTCGAAAGAGCCGCAAAGCGTTATCGACATGTACGGCCCGGACGTCCACCGCAAAGGCAGTTTCGCCCACAATTGCCTGCTCGCCCGGCGGCTCATCGAGCGAGGCACCCGCTTCGTCCAGCTTATGCACTCCGGTTGGGATCAACACCAGAACCTGGACACCCAACTCGCCCTTCAGTGCCGAGACACCGACCAACCTTCAGCGGCATTGGTGAAAGACCTAAAGCAGCGCGGAATGCTAGAAGACACCATCGTCCTATGGGCCGGCGAGTTCGGCCGGACGGTTTTCGTCCAAGGCGACGTCACCAAACCAGACGGCCACGGCCGAGATCACTTCGGCGCATGCTATTCCATCTGGGCGGCGGGCGGAGGCTTCAAGGGCGGCACCATCCACGGCGAGACCGACGAGTTCTGCTACGGCATCACCAAGGACCCGGTGAGCTCGAACGACCTGCAAGCAACGATCCTCCACCAACTAGGCATCGATCACGAGCGGCTGACCTATCGCTACCAAGGCCGCGACTTCCGGTTGACGGACGTCGCAGGCGAAGTTGTGAAGAACATCATTGCCTAGATGAAAGCGACACCAAGAATCACGCCTCTGACCTTGATCAAGATTGTCCGTTTCGAAGCCGTGGTCATTCTTAGTGATCAGGGCTTCTTTGTGCCTGTTGAACTGCGTAGCTTTAGGAGAGGTCCTTCTCCTACCTGCAATGCACCAACTGGAAAGTAAGTCGAAAGCCGATGACGCGAAGCCGTCGCAAGCTCTCATTTTGATTACCGGCGCCACTGGTTACGTGGGTGGACGCCTCCTCGACGTGCTCGAGCAGGGTGGCCGACGTGTTCGTTGTGCGGCGAGACATCCTGAGAACCTACGGGCGCGAGTTCTCGATGCGACCGAAGTCGTCGAGGCAGACGTCCTCGATCTCGATTCGTTGCGTGCGGCAATGGAGGGAGTGGAGACCGCTTTCTATCTCATTCACTCAATGGGATCGAGTTCTGATTTCGAGGAAAAGGACCGTCAGGGCGCCGAAAACTTCGGAGCGGCTGCTCGCGATGCAGGAGTGAGAAGAATCATCTATTTGGGTGGTCTTGGAGACAGTTCGGATGATCTGTCCAGCCATCTTCGGAGTCGACACGAAGTAGGGGATGTCCTGCGAGAATCACAAGTACAGGTCATCGAATTTCGGGCTTCCGTGATCATTGGCTCGGGGAGCCTTTCATTTGAAATGATCCGAGCTCTCGTCGAGAGGCTTCCGTTGATGATCACTCCCAAGTGGGTGTCTGCTCTTGCCCAACCGATCGCCATTGGAGATGTGCTGACATATCTGCAGAGCGCTCTCGACTTGCAAATTGAAGGAAATCAGATCTTCGAAATTGGCGGTCCGGATAAGGTGAGCTACCGCGACTTAATGAAGGAGTATGGAGATCAGCGCGGACTGCACCGATTGATGATTGGGGTGCCAATCCTCACTCCTCGACTATCGAGTTTGTGGCTAGGCCTCGTGACCCCGCTCTACGCGCGTGTCGGCCGGAAGCTGATCGAGAGCATTCAATTTTCCACGATCATCAAAGACGATTCCGCTCTCCGCATCTTCCCAATCCGCCCCCTCGGGTATCGCCAAGCAATCGGTGCGGCGATGCGCAACGAGGATCGGGACTTCGCCCGCACGAGCTGGTCGGACGCCCTTTCGTCTGGCGGGGAGGCAAAGTCCTGGGGAGGTGTGAGATTCGGCAACCGGTTGGTTGACAGCCGAACTGCGGAAGTCTCAGTAGGTCAAGAGGCCGCGTTTCGGCCCATTCGAAGAATTGGCGGAGCCGAAGGTTGGTACTACGGCACCTTCCTGTGGAAGCTGAGAGGCTTCATCGACCTACTTGTGGGAGGCGTAGGCGTGCGACGCGGCCGTCGACATCCAGATAAAATCGTGGTTGGTGACGCCATCGATTTCTGGCGCGTGGAAGCCTATGAGCCGAACCGACGGCTTCTCTTGGCCGCCGAAATGAAGTTGCCGGGCCGCGCCTGGCTGGAGTTTGAGGTCACCTCAGAGGGCCAAGGATCGATGATCAGGCAGACCGCGATGTTCGACCCTGTCGGGATCGGCGGGCTCCTCTATTGGTACGGAATTTACCCCTTGCACCAAGCCGTTTTTGCCGGAATGCTTCGCAAGGTCGCGAGAGCGGCAGAGTCTCATACCGATGTCTAGCTAGTGCTTTGCTTCCCAGACGCGAAGCTCAACAATATGCACGCCCTCGTTCGCACTCCCGTGCAGCATGTTCACCTTCACGTACCGAAGGAGACGCGAACCTAATTTGATCTCGTCCGCCTTCTCATTCCCGGGCACCGTATTCGCCGACCGATCCGCAACCTGCGCCCAAGACGCCCCGTCCAAAGAAACCTCGACCGTGTATTGGTAGTAACGACTCCCATCCCAATAGGGCAGCACCTCGACTCGATCCACATCGAATGGCTTCCCGAGATCCACTTTCAGCCACTGGGGAGCGGGAGAGGCCCACCAACTGGAATACAGGTCGACGTTGTCATCCACCGCCAACTCGGGTCCTTGCGGGCCCTGAGCACTGGAGGCGGTTGCCTTCTTCCCTACTGCCAGGTTCACCTCGTGAGGTGCCACGTAGTAGAACGCCTTTGAATTCTCATAACCCACGCGCTTCCCTGCCACATCAAAGAAAGCGGCGCGAATGGTTGTCGTCTTGGTCAAGAAAATTGGGTTGGCAAGGACGGGTGAGGAGGCCGTGGGGACAGAGCCGTCGAGGGTGACATGGATTGTTCCCCCTCGACGGGGGGAGATGCCAACCACCAATCGCTTGGTGAAGCAGGGGACGTCGTAGCCGTTGGGGTCGACGGCGTCGAGGTCGCTGTTACGAATCACGAAAGGGTGGACAAGGAGTTCAAGAACCTCGTCCTGCTTCTTCAGGCTAGGCTCCATCTGCTCGAAGGAGGGCCCGGTGCCGGACCACGTCCGCACCGCCATCGCGGCAACGATGCGCCGCAGATTCTCGATCTCCAACTCCTCCGGTCCCTCCCAAGAGCAGACTTGAGCGCCCTGCACCCGGCTGGCATCCGGCACTTTGAACCAGGTAGTGGCCGGATAAGTGTTTCCAAACCGACCGAACTGAGACACGTCCCAATCGAACACCTTGCGGGCGGGCCAAACGTGGCGATTCACCACATAGAGCGGCGTCCAGGAGGCGTTGATGAGCGAGTAGCCATCCTGCAAGAGGTCTTGAGGTAGGTAGTAAGAGTTCTCAAACTCCATCACCAACACGTCGCTCGGGATGGGGAACTTGGAGTGCCGATCCTGACCAAAGCCTTCCCACACCATCAGGTGCTTCCCTCGCTTCTTCACCAGGGTATCGACTTGGCCGAGGAAACGGCGGAAGAGTTCTTGCTGCGAATCCACCGGCAATCCAAGCTCTTTGATCGCGGCCTGAAAGTCGGGATGCTGGTTCACCAGCGAAATGTCCGCCTCGTCTCCTCCCATGTGGAAGTAGGGCGAGGTGTGGAAGACGTCGCACATCTCGCCGATGAGAGTGTCCACCGCCTTGATCACGTCCTTGTTGGCGAAATTGATCGTGGCGTGGTGCTCGTAAGGCTTGGTGCCCTTGATCTTAAACAAGTCGGGCATCGTGCGGATCAGGGTCGCCGAGTGGCCCGGGATGTCCATTTCAGGCACGATGGTGACGCCGCGCAGATCGGCGAACTTCACCAAGTCCTTCAGCTCAGCGACCGTATAGCTCGGTCCGCCATGTTGATTCTGGGTGTTAATCAGCGGAAACGCCTTGCTGGGAAACGTGAACGACTGATCGTCCGACAGGTGAAGCTGTAGGTAGTTGAGCTTATAGAACCGGCACAGTTCGACGCACTGCTTCAAAACATCGATCGAGTGGTAGCGTCGGGCGACATCGATCATCAATCCGCGATAGGAGCTTTTCGGCGTGTCCCAAACGTCGGCGTCGGGAAGCGCCAAGCCCGCATTGGTCACCTGAATCGATTGCAGAATGGTGACCGCGCCCCACGCGAGTCCACGCTTGGTCGAGGCGGTGAGTTGGACCCCTTTGTTCGTGTCAAGATGGTAGCCCTCGGGTCCACTTGAGCGATCTTCGACACGGAATCGGATGCTCGAGCCGGATGGCTTGCGCGTGATCGGGAGCCGAATCCCCGTCTTCGCATCTATCTCGTCGGCCAGCAACTTGGCCTCAGCCACATACTTATCCGACCCTGGGTCGATCGATTTGATCACGGTCGGTGCCTTCGGCAGAGCATCCCAACGAACGGGAGCAGGCACGACGCCTCCGGAGAGCGGCGAAATCCCGACTAGAAACGCAAGCAAAGTGGTCATCGGAATTCCAAGTCTAGCGACTGGCGCTCAAAAAGAAAAGCCCGCCGCTCGTTGGAGCGGCGGGCTTCTACCTCGTCGAAGAGATTCTTACTTCTTCTTCGGCGCGGTGTGCGCGCCACAGGCTGCGCAGCAGTAGAACGTCTTTTTACCAATCTTGACGGCCATGGAGTGACCCTTGTCCTTCTTGGTGGAGAGTTCCATCTTGCACTTGGGGCACTTCGGTGCCGCCGTCTTTTTAGGTCCTGCAACTGCGAACGATGCGGTGAGAGCGAGAACCGTTACGGCCAGGATTGCTTTATTCATTTTGATCATGTTGAGGCAGCCTCCTTCGAGCTACCTCCTAATCTTACTGGGTTTCGGATTCGATTGAAGCAACGAAAATACGGATTTGTTTGGGCTCCCGAGATGGCTACCCTTGATTAAAGAGAGGAGAGGCAGCAATTTCCGACGGCGACACCGGGCCCTACTTCAACAAATCCTTCACCACATGTCCGTGAACGTCGGTCAACCGGAAGTCTCGCCCCTGATAGTGATAGGTCAGCTTCGTGTGGTCGATGCCGAGCTGGTTAAGAATCGTCGCCTGCAAGTCGTGAACATGGACCGCGCCCGGCGTGAAGTTCTCGACCGAGGGGTCGATGATGTGGCCGTCGCTGTCGACGATGTTGTAGCCGTAGTCGTCGGTCTGCCCGTAAACCATTCCCGGCTTCACCCCGCCGCCCGCCATCCAGATCGTGAACGCTCGCGGATGGTGGTCGCGACCGTAGTTCTCGTGGCTCAGAGGGCCCTGGCAGTAGACAGTTCGGCCGAACTCGCCAGCCCAAATCACGAGCGTCTCATCCAATAACCCGGTGCGCTTCAAATCCTTGATCAGAGCCGCGCAACCTTGGTCAACGTCCTTCGCCTGTGAAGGGATGTCCTTTACGAGGTCACTGTGCAGGTCCCAGCCTCGGTGGAAGATCTGAATGAACCGCACGCCGCGCTCTACCATCCGGCGGGCGAGCAGGCAGTTCGCCGCAAAGGTGCCCGGTTCGTGAGCTTCCTTCCCATACATCTCGAATGTCTCGGGCGACTCCTTGCTCAAGTCCATCAAGTCGGGAACACTGGCTTGGAGGCGATAGGCGAGCTCGTACTGCTTAATCCGAGCCGCGATCTCGGGGTCGCCGAAGGCGCCAAGCGACTGGTGGTTCAGGGCATCCACGCTGTCAAGCATCGTGCGCCGAGTCATCCGATCCATGCCATCGGGATCTTTCAGATACAGAACCGGATCGCCTTGCGATCGCAGGGCTACTCCCTGATACTCGCTCGGCAAGAAGCCCGTGCCCCAAAGACGCGGATACACCGCCTGGTTCGGCTTGTTACTGCTCACCTTGCTGTGCAAAACAACATAGGTCGGCAGGTTCTCATTCATGCTGCCAAGCCCGTAACTTAGCCAAGCGCCCATGCTCGGGCGACCGGGGAGGGCACTGCCCGTCTGGATGAAGGTCGTCGCCGGGTCATGGTTGATCGCCTCCGTCCACATCGACTTCACTACGCAAAGCTCTTTCACCACTTGCGCGGTGTGTGGCAGTAAATCGCCAACCCAAACTCCGTCGCCGCCGTTGTCGTACTTCTTGAAGTCGTAGACCGACGGCGCAATCGGAAATCGGTTCTGCCCGCTTGTCATCGTGGTGATGCGCTGGCCGCGTCGAATCTCGTCCGGCAAATCGGCGTTAAAATGCTCGCGGAGCTTCGGTTTGTAGTCCCAAAGGTCGAGCTGGCTGGGGCCGCCACTCATGAAGAGATAGATGACACGCTTCGCTTTCGGCGCAAAGTTCGGCATGCCTGGGATACCGTGGCCCTGATCTCCGAAGGCACTCGCCAGGCCAGCCATCGAGCCCAAACCACCCATCGCAAGCAAGCGGCTCATCGCCGCCGTTCCGACACCAAGAGCGGTTTTGCCGAACAGTTGTCGGCGAGTCATCAAAAGTTCGGCTTCGCGAATTGGGTCCATGGCTAGTGTTGGGTGAGGAATTCGTCGGTGTTCATCAGGGTCGAGCAGATGAGCATCCAGGCGGCCTGGTCGATGGGTGAAATGCCCTTTGCTTGCGGCGTGTCGCCGACCATAATCAGCCTCTTCGCCGCCTCCAGATCCGAGCCGTAACGCTTGCGGTATGCGGCCAACGCCTTGTTCAAGATCGCGACTTCGTTCGGCTTCGGCGGACGTGCCATCACCAGTTCGTACGCCCGGCGGAGGCGCTTCGAGTCGTCGGTCTTCACCGAAAGCAGATGCTGAGCCATCGTGCGACTCGCCTCCAAAAACGCAGGTTCATTCTCAAGGGTCAGGGCCTGCAGCGGCGTGTCGGTCGTCGACCGACGCACGATGCAGGTGTCGCGCAAAGGCGCGTCGAGGTTCAACATCGCGGGTGGTGGCGCGGTGCGTTTCCAGAAGAGATAGAGGCTTCGCCTATAGATCGTCTCGCCCCTATCGCGCATGTAGATGTGGGTGCTGCTCGCCGGGTCCGAGGCGCCTTCCCAGATACCGTCCGGTTGGTACGGCTTGAATCCGCGACCGCCGATCGTGTCTTGCAGCAACCCGCCAGCAAGCAACGCCTTATCCCGAATGACCTCCGCGTCGAGCCTAAACCGGGGGCCGCGTGAGATGAGCCGATTCTCGGGGTCCTTGGCAAGTTTCTGAGCGGTGATCCGCGAGCTTTGCCGGAAGGCGGCAGAGGTCACGATCAGTCGGTTCAGCTTCTTGGTGCTCCACCCACCCTTCTCGAAGGCCACCGCGAGGTAGTCGAGCAGCGGCTGGTTCAGCGGCCATTCGCCCTGACTTCCGAAGTCGTCGGAGGTCTTCACGAGTCCAAGGCCGAAGTGCTGCTGCCAGACCCGGTTGACATACACCCGGGCGAGCAGCGGGTTCTGGGGCGAGATCAGCCATTGGGCAAAGCCGAGACGGTTCTTTGGAGCCGTCGCGGGTGGCTCGCCGAGAGCACTGGGGATGTGGCGAGTCACCGCGTCACCCTTTTGATCGTATTGGCCCCGCTTGAGAATGAAGGTCGGTCGCGGAGCATCCATCTCTTGGGCGATGAGGCTCATCGGAATCATCGCCTCCATCTCGGCGCGATCCTTCATCGCCTTCCGATATTTTTCCGTCTCCAGCGTCTTCGGGCCGAGCTCCATATAGGTCGCCTGGATCTCGGCGGGTTTGCCCGCCTTGGTCGCATCGTCAATGCGCTTGTCGTTAGCATCGTAGAGCCGGATGTTGAGGCCGTCCGGTTCCGCCCCGTTTACGACCTTGGCCACCAACTCGTTGTCCCCCGCCTTGAAGTCGCCCTTCACCGTGTCGATCGCCTGATCCACGCCACGCGAAGCTTTGTTCGAGTGGATCAGCTTTCCGTTCAGCCAGACCTTGATTGCGTCGTCGCTTGAGACTCCAAACGTGATCGTTCGAGCGGCAGGCAACGTTACCGTTCCCCTCACATACACAGAGGCATTGTCTTTGCCGACCAAACCGGCGGATGCGGTCCCCACCTTAAAATCGATTGGCTTCCAGATGACGCTTCCTAGCTGGCCCGGTGCCGCTGGGTCGACGCGGTCAAAGGCCTCGTCGAAAGAATTTGCCGGATAGACCGGACTGATCTGCCAGTCCTTCGTTGTAGGGATCGGCTTGCGATTCTTGTCGAAATAGGCCAACGCCTGGGCGGGAGTTACTCCGTTTCGAAGACGGTCCATCGTCGCGCTCATCGCGGCAAGCTGGGTCTCCTGCTCGGGGGTTGCCGCCCTTGTCACCGGAGGCGGCAAGGTGGCGTTACCATCGAGCGGGGCGTCCTTGGTGCTGTTGAAGTAGGCGTAGAGGCCGTAATAGTCGCTCTGCTTAATCGGATCGTATTTGTGATCGTGGCACTTGGCGCATTGCACGGTGAGGCCAAGCATCACGGTGCTCGTGGTGTCGACCCGGTCAAAGGTATTGCGGGCGAGAAACTCCTCTTCGATCGCACCGCCCTCGTCCGACGTGAGGTTCATTCGCACGTATCCGGTCGCGATGAGCTGCTCGGTGGTCGGGTTGGGAAGCAGATCTCCAGCAAGCTGCCACTCCACGAACTTGTTGAACGGCAGGTCGTTGTTGTATGCCCGCACGACCCAATCCCGATAGGGGAAGACGCCTCTCTCGTTGTCGAGCTGCAACCCGTGGGTGTCGCCGTAGCGCACCGCGTCCAGCCAATAGCGCGCCTCGTGCTCGCCATAAGTCGCCTTGGCAAGGAGTCGATCGACATACCGCTCATACGCGCCTGGTTTGGCGTCCTTGCGGAAGGTTTCTAGTTCCTGCGGGGATGGTGGGAGGCCCGTTAGAGTCTGCGAAGCGCGCAGAGCGAGGGTGTCCTTGTCCGCCTCCGGCTCCGGCTTCAACCCCGAAGCGTCGAGCTTCGCCATCACAAAGGCATCGATCAGATTCTTGCCCCACTTCGAGTCGCTCACCTTCGGGATAAGCGGCATCGTGGGCGGGATGTAGGACCAGTGCTTCTCATACTTGGCACCCTGCCTGATCCACTCGCGAACCGTCTCGATCTGCTGAGCAGTCAACGGCTTCACCCCCGAATCCTGGGGCGGCATTCGATTGCCAGGATCCTCGTCTGAGACTCGCTCGATGACCAACGATTTCTCGGGCTTGCCTGGGACGATCGCGCCCTGTTTGGTCGCCGCTGCATAGAGGTCAAGCCGAAGGCCAGCCGCCGCCTTCGCCGCATCGGGGCCGTGGCACTTGTAGCAGTGCTGGCTCAGGATCGGCATCACGTCGCGATCGAAGTTGACGTCTCGCTTCGGACCGGATCCCTGGGTCGATACCAGCGAATACCCAAACACCCCAAGGGATGCAAAAAACAAGAGATTCGGAGGCTTCATAAGGTGCAAGCTCGCAATGAGCAAGTTACCTTAACCTCCGGAGATGGTGCCCTCCGGGGGAACCGTGGGGGAGAGGGCTTGACCAACTTACTTCGAAGCCCCGGCCGAACACTGAACACCCAACACCGAACACCTCCCCCCGGTGCTAACCTCTGCCCTATGACCCTCGGCTGGCTATCATGGATTGGCATCGCGAGCGTCTCCATGTCATCCGCCCCTGCAAACCCAGATCCATCGAATCTCATCTGGTTCGCCACCCCCGCAACCAAGTGGGACGAAGCCCTCCCCGTCGGCAACGGCCGCCTAGGCGCGATGGTCTTCGGTACCGTCGATGAGGAGCGAGTGCAGCTCAACGAGAACACCTATTGGACTGGCGGCCCCTACTCCACTGTAGTCAAGGGCGGGGCAAAGGTGCTACCTGAAATCCAACGCCTGGTGTTCGCGGGCAAATACCTCGAGGCGCACAATCTGTTCGGCCGAAACCTGATGGGCTACCCGGTGGAGCAGCAGAAGTATCAAAGCCTGGCCAATCTCCATCTCTTCTTCGCCCACGGAGCCAAACCCGAAAACTATCGACGTTCGCTCGACCTCCAAACGGGAATCGCCACCATCAAATACAAGGTCAAAGGCGTCCACTACAAGCGCGAAGTATTCGCCTCGGCACCGGATCAAGTCATCGCCGTCCGGCTCACCGCCGACCATCCCGGTAGCCTCAGCTTTCGCGCGAACCTGAGGGGCGTTCGGAATCAGACCCACTCCGATTACGGCACCGACTACTTCCGCATGGACCCCGTTGGAACCGACGGCTTGGTCGTCACCGGCAAGTCCGCCGACTACCTCGGTGTAGTCGGCAAGCTCCTCTACGAAGGCCGGCTGAAGGCAATCGCCGAGGGCGGCTCTATCACCACAAATGGCGTCGACCTGATCGTCAAGAACGCAAGCGCCGTCACCCTGCTCTTCGTCGCCGCGACCAACTTCAAGAACTACCACGACGTCAGCGCCGACCCGCACCAACGAGTCGAGACCTACCTCGCGAATCTGAGGCCTTACGAGGACATCGAGCGCAGGGCGGTCGAAGACTACCGACGCCTCTACGACCGAGTGAGCCTGACCCTCCCGACCACCGAGAACTCATACCTGCCGACCAACCAAAGGAAGGGCAAAAAGCCGGACCCAAGCCTCGCCGCGCTCGCTTACAACTTCGGTCGGTACATCCTCATCTCGTCGTCCCGACCCGGCGGCCAACCCGCGAACCTCCAAGGCATCTGGAACGACGACATGAATCCCATGTGGGACTCGAAGTTCACCACCAACATCAACACCGAGATGAACTACTGGCCCGCCGATTCGGGCAACTTGGGCGAGCTCGCCGAACCCCTCTTCGGACTCATCAAAGACGTCACCGACCAAGGATCCAAGGTAGCCAAAGAGCACTACGGCGCAAGCGGTTGGGTGTTCCACCAGAACACCGACCTCTGGCGAGTCGCCGCCCCGATGGATGGGCCGACTTGGGGGACGTTCACCGTCGGCGGGGCATGGCTCTGCACCCACCTTTGGGAGCACTACGAGTACACGCGCGACAAAGACTTCCTCCGCAAAAGCTTCCCCATCATCGAGGGTTCCGTGCAGTTCTTCCTCGACTTCTTAGTCCCTCATCCGAACGGCAAATGGCTGGTCACCAACCCGAGTACCTCGCCCGAAAATTTCCCGGATGGAGGCGGCAACAAGCCGTACTTCGACGAGGTCACGGGAAGCATGCTGCCCGGCACCACGATCTGCGCGGGCTCCGCGATCGACATGGAGATCCTGTACGACCTCTTCGGCTACTACCTCGAGGCGGCCAAAGTGCTCGGAAGTGATTCACCCCAGATTAAAAGGGTGATCGCCGCCCGAGCGAAGCTCGTTCCACCCCAAATCGGATCGAACGGCTCCCTCCAAGAGTGGGCGGATGACTGGAAGTCGCTCGAGAAGAACCACCGCCACTTCAGCCACCTCTACGGCCTCTACCCCGGCCGCGTGCTGTGGGATAAGCGAACCCCCGACCTCATCGAGGCTTACAAAAGGGTTTTGATCGAGCGCGGCGATGGCGGAATGGGCTGGTCCATGGCCTGGAAAATGGCCCTCTGGGCAAGGCTCGGAGACGGCAACCGCGCCAACTCAATCTTCAAGGGCTACCTCACCGACCAAAGCTGCGCCCAACTCTTCGCCAAGTGCGGAAGCGCGATGCAAGTCGACGGCACATTGGGCACCACCGCGGCGATCACCGAGATGCTGATGCAGTCGCACGAGGGGTTCATCCACCTCCTGCCCGCCCTGCCCGACGAATGGCCGAACGGCGAATTCAAAGGCGTGTGCGCGAGAGGCGGCTTCGAGCTCGACTTCAGTTGGAAAGACAAGAAGGTCGATCGCATCAAAGTCCTCTCCAAAGCCGGCGAGCCCTGCCGCATCAAGGTCGCCGGGGCGGTCAAGGTAAGTTGTGATGGCAAGGAAGTAGCCTTCCGTCAGGACGGTTCCATCATCGATTTCGCGACCCTTAAGGGCCGCCACTATGAAGTCAATCTGAGCGGCTGAGCAAGCGGAATTGAGCGTGGCGTCTTGGCAAACCGATCCTGGAACGCTAGAACTGGAACTCTGGCGGCCAGGGTTCTCCGGGGAAGCGTTCGGTGCGGATGAATGTTACGACGCCTTGGGGAACGGTTGAGAGTTCGTACCAGTCTTTGCCGTCGGACACCCATGTTTCGACCTGCTTCGCATCCGCGGTGTGGGACGACGCATCGGCTCTTAGAAACTGGAAGATGCCCTGGTAGTGCTTGGTCGCATCCATTTCGAAGTCCTCGAACTCGAAAGGGCCTTGGACCACCTTTTTGGTGAGGTGCTCCATGCAGTAGGCGGTCACTGAGGAGGGCTCGAGGCCGAGCGGGGTTCGCTCTTTGTCTCCGTTGGCGCGGGGGCCACTTCGGTAGATGTATCCGAGTTGATCTTGCGCGATGCCGTCATCGGGGCATTTGAAGATGTCCTTCGACTTGGCATATTTGGCGAGGAGAATCCAGGCCAGTCGCTCGGTTTTTGGCGGACTGCCCAGCAGCTTGTCCTTCGGGTTCTGGTCGCTCCAATCTGCCCGGTACATCTCCATTGCCAACCCCAATTGATGCAGGTTCGAGATACAAGTGGCACGCCGGCCCGACGACCTGACTCTGAAGAAGGCCGAGGAGAGGATGGACGCCAGGATTGCGACGATCGCCACGACAGTGAGGATCTCCGTGAGCGTGAAGCCCTCTTGTTTTCCGTGCTGCTTGCGCTCGATCATCTTCGATACCAACTTAAGGGCACCTTACCGCCATCTTTTGGTTCGGAGAACGATGCAATCGAAGGTAGGTGCTAACCTCAGGCCTAGCCGAACGCCGAATGACCTCCATGAATCACAACGTGCTCCTGTTCCTCCTCGCCGTCGCCCTCACAATCGTCGCGGTACCGACCGCCAAAGCCCAAGACAAGCTGACCCTCGAGGACCTCTACAACAAGAACACCTACGGACAGCGCGGCTTCGGCCCCGTCCGTTGGATGAAGGATGGCTCGGGCTACTCCTCGCTGAAGGGCGGAGACATCCTTCGCTACGACGCAAAAACGGGCGAGCAGACCGTCCTCGTCTCGGCCAAGCAACTCACCCCCGAAGGCGCCAAGTCGCCCCTCGGAATCGCAGACTATCAATGGTCCAGCGACGACAGTCAACTCCTCGTTTTCACCAACACCAAAAAGGTCTGGCGATACAATACGCGCGGCGACTATTGGGTGTTGAACCTCAAGACCGGCAAGCTGCAGCAACTTGGGAAGAAGCTCGAGGAGAGCACCCTGATGTTCGCCAAATTCTCGCCCGACGGAACCCGAGTCGGCTACGTGAGCAAGCAGAACGTGTACGTGGAGAACATCGCCAGCGGCAAGGTCACTCAGATCACCAAGGACGGCGGCGCGAACATCGTGAACGGCACCTTCGACTGGGTGTACGAGGAAGAACTCGACTGCCGAGACGGCTTCCGCTGGAGTCCGGACGGCAAGACGATCGCCTACTGGCAGTCCGACACCAAGGACATCGGCACGTTCTATCTCATCGACAACGTCTCTGGCATCTATTCCAAACCCATCCCCTTCCCCTATCCGAAAGTCGGGACCAAGCTCTCAGCGGTCAAGGTCGGCGTGATTTCCGCCTCCGGCGGAAGGACCAAGTGGTTTGAGATCCCTGGCGATCCGGCAAACAACTACATCGCCCGAATGGAGTTCATCCCCCACTCGAACGAGCTGATGATTCAGCAACTCAACCGCATTCAGAACACGAACAAAGTCTGGATCGGAGACGCCACCAACCTAGAACTGAAGAACATCCTCACTGAGAAAGACGATGCCTTCCTGGATATCGCCGACAACATCCGCTGGCTAGATGGTGAAAAGTATTTCACCTGGACCAGCGAACGCGACGGCTGGCGTCACCTCTACCGAGTCTCCCGAGACGGCAAAGACATGAAGCTCGTCACCCAGGGTGAATTCGATGTCGTCAACATCGACTGCATCGACCCGGATAGCGGCTACGTCTACTTCACCGCCTCCCCCGAGAGCTTCATCGACCGCTACCTCTACCGAAGCAAGCTAGACGGAACCGGCCAGCCGGAACGAGTAACCCCCGAGGGCACCCCCGGCCACCACTCCTACCAAATGTCCGCGAATGGCGAGTGGGCGATCCACACCTTCAACAACGCGTCCACCCCAAACGAAATCTCCCTCGTCCACCTTCCCGACCACAAAGAGGTGAAGTCGCTGGAGAACAACCGGGCGCTGAAGAAAAAGATGGACGCACTACACCTGCGCCCCAAGGAGTTCTTCAAAGTCGACATCGGCGATGACAAATTGGACGCCTTCATCATCAAGCCCAAGGACTTCGACCCCGCCAAGAAATACCCGGTCCTGTTCTACATCTATGGCGAGCCCGCCGGCTCCACTGTCCAGAACGGTTGGGATGGCGGCGAGGGCCTCTGGCACCAATACATCGCTCAGCAGGGCGCCGTCGTCATCAGCATCGACAACCGCGGCACCGCCACTCCCAGAGGCCGCGCCTGGCGCAAGTCGATCTACCGCCAAATCGGGATTCTCGCCTCCGAAGATCAAGCCAAGGCAGCCACCAAGATCTTCGAAATGATGCCCTTCATCGACACCACCCGAGTTGGCATGTGGGGCTGGAGCGGCGGCGGGCAGATGACCCTAAACTGCCTCTTCCGCCATCCCGAGATCTACAAATCGGGCCTCGCCGTCTCCTTCGTCTCGGATCAGAAACTCTACGACGCCACCTATCAAGAGCGCTACATGGGCCTCCTCAACGACAACGCCAAGGGCTACAAAGACGGCTCGCCAATCAACTTTGCCAAGAACCTCGAAGGCAATCTGATGCTGGTCCACGGCACCGGGGACGACAACGTTCACTACCAAAGCTTCGAGATGCTGGTGAACGAACTCATCAAGAACAACAAGCTGTTCCAAATGATGTCGTATCCGATGCGAACGCACGGAATCTACGAGGGTCCAGGGACATCGCTGCACCTGAGGCGGACGATGGAGCGGTTCTGGAAAGAGAATTTGTTAGGGCTGACCGGTCAGCCAACTTGGGGGACCAAAGCGAACACTGCCCTAATGGAGCGGGTTGACCGGCCAGATATCAAGCCCTAGCCCTTGCAACGGTTTCCCTAAGAAGGGCTACTCAACAGCAAAACTGTTTGCCGTTTACCTCTCCCTGAGAGCTTGGTTCCCGGAATAGGGGTCCTTCTCTCGGCGAGCCTCGACAAGAATGACATTCTGATGGAGCCCTAGCGACTGAAGAACCTCTACCCACACCGAGAGCCTTTCAGTTCAAACCTCTCGTGACCAGAACCGACTAATTCGTCGACGACGCTCGAACAGGACACCTTCTCCGGAGGGCTAGCCCCGCATGTCCATCCCGCCGTCGACCGTGATCGTGCTCCCCGTAATAAAGCCCGCCAGATCCGATAGCAGGAAGCACGTGGCCCCCGCCACGTCCTCTGGCAAACCGATGCGCCCAAGAGGAAAACCGGCGGCTACTTCTTCTCGCCCAATGGCATCCAGGCTCGGTGCGGCCATGTCAGTGTCGGTCCACGCCGGCGCGATGCAGTTAACTCGGATCTTGTCGGCAGCGAGTTCCTTCGCCATCGACCGCATAAACATGATCTGGGCACCCTTCGAGGTGGCGTAGGCCGAGTACTCGGCGGAGCCCCGCTGGCCGGCCGTCGAGGTGTAGATGACAATGCTCCCACCCTTCCCCGCCGCTCGCATGCTCCGGACCGCGGCCCGCACGGCTAGAAATGTCCCGCGTACATTGATCGCCATCGTCCGATCCCAAAATTCCGTGGTCATTTGTTCGAGGTAGCACCCCTCGAAAACTCCCGCCGAGATGACGAGTCCAGAGAGCGGCCCAAGCCGCTCGACCGCCGTGTTCACGGCACTATCGACCGACTCCTCCTCCGAGATCTCGGCTTGGACGGTCAACGAATGACCGCCACTGGCGTAGACGTCGTCTGCCACTTTTTCTGCTGCCGCAGCATCGCTTTGGTAGGTCACGCTCACCGAGGCACCCGCCTTCCCTGCCATGCGAGCAGCCGCCGCCCCAATCCCTCGACTTCCCCCGAAGATGAAGATGTGCTTTCCCGTCAGGTCAATCATTACTTCTGCTCAGAACCCCTCCCTCTGGGGTGCCGCTTGCTGAGAAACTCTCGAGGTTTGCCAGCGACTTCTGGAAGGGGCGCTTTGAGTATTCGTCGAGAATGCGGCAACGACCGTCGCCCCACCCCTGCCCCTCCCAGCGGGAGGGGTTCTGAGCGGAATCTCAATCATAAGCGCCCTGAGGGTGATTGCCCAGCAACCGCAACTGCTGCGGATTACAGGCGGCCAGGACCTCGGGATTGAACTTCCACTCGAGGAACGGGGAGAACTGTTGCGCGATATAACGGTGCGAGTAGTGGACCTGCAGAAGGTAGCGGGTCTGGTCAGCGGTCTTGTTCAACGAGCCGGAATGCCAGACGTCGCTGCGGAAGAACAGCACGTCACCCGCCTTGCAAAGCACCGGTTCCAGTTCGCGACCCTCAAACTTCGGGTGCGGGCCATCGGCGCCAGTCAAGGCACGGCCAGACCGGTGGCTGCCCGGAATGACGTAGGTCGGACAAAGGTCGAGGGTGATATCGGTGAGGTAGTAGTGGGCTGTGCAAAGGTAGATCGGCACCTCGATCATCTTCGCGACCTCGGACGGCAACTCGAAAAACGTTCGGTCAGTGTGCGGACCCCAACCGTCGTGCCCCGGGTGGCTTCGCCACGCGGTTTGACCGATGATGTGGCACTGAGCGCCCATCGTCGCCTCTGCCAAATCCACGACGCCGTCCCAGTCCAGATATTGCAGCCAGTAGGGGTCGCGATTGAAGACGCACTTGTAGTGGTCAGTCTTCCCCTCCCGGTCAAACCCGAATGCGGTCAGGTCATCGATCTTCCGGCAGGCGGTTTCGACCTGTTCGGGGGTCATCACGTTGGGGATAAGGGCGAACCCATCCTCGTGCATCGCTTGCGTCATCGCCTCGACTTCGTCGGGCTTGAAAGTCCGTTGCCGGTAAAGAGTTTCCATCTTTCGTCCCATAGGTTAGCCGGATGCCAACGGGATTGCAAGCACCCTCGCTCATCTTTTCCCCTTCTCCCTCCCCGTTCATCATTCATCGTTCATCATTCGTCGTTCGCTTCCCCTCGGTAGACTTTCAACCATGGCCGCCCAACCTTTGAAAGCACGTTACGACGCCGTTGTCGTCGGCAGCGGCCACAACGGACTCGTCGCGGCCGCGTATCTCGCGAACGCCGGCAAATCGGTCCTCGTGCTCGAAAAGAATGAGACCCTCGGCGGAGCGACCGCTTCCAAGCGGGTCTTCCCGGACTACGACGCTTACCTCTCCAGCTACTCCTACCTCGTCTCTCTCTTCCCTCAAAAGATCATCGACGACCTCGGTCTCACGTTTCGAACCAAGCGCCGACGCACCGCCTCATTCACCCCCTACGCCGATGGCAAAAAGGGTCTCGTCCTCTCGAACGTCGACCAGGATCGTTCCCGCACCTCAATGGCCGAATTAGCCGGAGATCGAGCCTGGCCCTACTACCAGAGACTTCTCGCCCTCGAAGAGGCGATCGCCGCTAAGACCTGGCCCACCCTGCTAGAGCCCCTCAAGTCTCGCGAAAGCTTTGCCGCCTCGATGCAGTCACCCCTTGAAAAGGAAGCGTGGAGCTCATTCGTGGAAGAGCCGCTCGGTCGGGTCATCGAGCGGTACACCGACAACGACATCCTAAGAGGTCTCCTCATGACCGATGGCAAAATCGGCGTCTTCACAAACCCGGATGACCCGACACTCCTCCAAAATCGGTGCTTCCTGTACCACGTCATCGGCGGCGGAAACGGCGAGTGGCGAGTCCCCGTCGGCGGCATGCGCTCCCTCGTCAACTCCCTTATCGAAGCCTGCCAAGACGCAGGCGTCGAGTTTCTGACCTCGGCAAAAGCGACTCACCTCGAACTTGGAGCCACCCACACGATCAGCTTCGAAAGGGAAGGTAAAGAACAAAGCGTCGACGCGCGTGACATTCTGATCAACGCGGGCCCGAGAACCTTCGCCAGCCTAACCGGTACGCCCTGGCGGCCTGAGGAAACCGACGAAGGCTCGGTCGTCAAGATCAACATGCTTCTGAAGCGCCTGCCCAAAGTGAAGGCTCAGGGTGTGACCTCCGAAGAAGCGTTCGCCGGCTCATTCCACATCGACGAGGGATACGAGCAGATGCAGGAATCTTATGAAACCGCCAAACAAGGCGAAATTCCCAACCCAGCCCCCGGCGAGATGTATTGCCACACCCTCACCGACCCCTCCATCCTTAGCCCCGACCTCCAGGCGAAAGGCTTTCACACGCTCACCCTTTTCGGCCTCGACATGCCATACCGACTCTTCACCGAGGACCACGAGGCAAGGCGAGCCAAAGTGCTGGAGCTCTACTTAGAAGGCCTAGACCGGATCTGCGACGAGCCCTTCGCCGACTGCCTTGCCCTCGACAAGGACGGCAAGCCGTGCATCGAAATCAAGACTCCGCAGGATTTGGAGCAAGAGATCGACCTCGATCAGGGCAACATCTTCCACAACGCGCCTTCGTGGTTCTATGCCGAAAGCCCCGAAGCCGAGGGCACTTGGGGAGTCGAGACCCAGTTCCCACGCGTCTATCGCGCAGGCTCATCCGCCCAGCGCGGAGGAGCGGTTAGCGGAATTCCCGGCCACAACGTTGCGATGTGCGTGCTAAACCAGTTGTAGACTGATCGAAGGTGTTTCGACACGTCTCCCTGGTTCTCCTCATATGCTTTGGCGCTTGGGCGCTTTGGCCTCGGGAGGGTGACTCAAAGGGGGTGGCGGCGGTATCGGCGGCCCATTCGAACCGGAAGTACACGATTAATGTGGCGCCGGGGACTTATATGCCGGGGCGGCGGCCGATGGATATTGGGAAACCGCTGGTTGCCCTGACAAAGGTTGCGGCGGAGTTCGAGAAGCTGTATCCGGACACCCACATCGAATTCACCGAGGCTCCGGTGGGGCAGCGGGAGTACTTGATCACCCAGCTTGCGGCTGAACAGGCGCCTGAGATTGTCAACGTCAACGTTGAGGACGTGTGGGACGACGTTCAGAAGGGGTGGTACGTCGGACTGGACGACTATCTGGAGAAGCCGAACCCATTCATTCCAAAGGGCCAGGTGGGAAGTGGGCAGTGGTGGGATCAGTTCAAGTACCAGGCGATTAGCCGGGGGAAGTCGGCGCCTGACGGGAAGATGTACTGCCTCACCTACGACATGGTCGAGACGGGGATCTTCTACAACAAGGACATCTTCAAGCGGCTCGGACTGAGCGTTCCAAAAGATTGGAACGAATTCATCGATATTCAGGCGAAGATCGCGAAGGCGGGCATGATTCCGTTCCTGGTTGAGAAGACCTCTTTTGCGGACTGGGGACTGGACTTGATCTTCGATCAGATGTACCAATCGATTGTCCCCGGGATCGACCTTGCTCGGGATCCCAAGCGAGACGCCTACCTCCAGGGATATTTAGATTGGGACGAGATCACCTTTCTCAGCAAGAAGGGTTTCTTCACCCGGCACGACCCGCGGTTTGTCGAGACCTTTCGCCTGATGAAACAATGGCGGCGTTACTTTGAAAAGGATATGTCTTCGAAAGAGCTATCCAAACTGTTCGTGTCTCAGCAGGCGGCGATGTTTTGGGACGGGAGCTGGACGGTGAACAAGTTGTCTCGCGACCCAGATGTTAACTTCGATTGGGGCGTCTTCTATCTGCCGCCGATTCCGAAAAGCCGCGACAGCTTTGGCGATGGGCATCCGATGGTGGTGATTGGTGGGGCGGGGACTCAGTTGGAAGTCACCAACAGTGCGTTCAACGACACCCACAATCCGGCGACCTCGGAGAAGCTGAAGCGCGCGATCGCGTTCCTTCAGTACATGACGGTGCCGAAGAACACGGACATGGTGGTGAACGAGGTGACGATGTTCGTGCCGAACGTGGTGGGGGTCGAGCCGAAGCCGGAGCTTGTGCCTTTCCACAACTTCTTGCTGCGGCGTTACACGACCACGAAGTGGCTGTATACGTTCGATCTGCGGTTCCGGGAGATCCTCATTCGGATGCTGGATCTGTACTTGAACGATGGCATCGATGAGAATGAATTTATGACCTGGATGGAGACGAACGTGCGCACGGCGGCGGACACGATTGTGAAGCGGAAGAAGCTGAAGGAATCGAAGTTCGATGCGCGGTGGCAGGAGTTGGCGCCGGTTCGGGCGAAGTATACGTACCTGCCGAGTGAAGCCAAATGATGTTCCTTCCCCTCCTGTTGCTTTCGGCCCAAACTCAGGTGGCCGATCCGGTGGAATTCAGTAAGCCCTTGGTGGAACAGTTTCAGAAGAAGTGGCCGGCGAATCGAACCGTAACCATCGTGTGCCACGGGCACAGCGTGCCGGCGGGTTATTTCCAGACTCCGGTGGTGCAGACCTTCGATGCGTATCCGCACTTGCTGCACGAGGCGATCAAGACGAAGTATCCGTTCGCGGTGGTGAACGTGATTGTCACCGCGATTGGGGGTGAGCAATCGGCCCAGGGGGCGGCTCGGTTCGAGCACGATGTGTTGAACCTGCACCCTGACGTGGTCACCATCGACTACTCGTTGAACGACCGAGGCATCGGGCTCGAGAAGGCGAAGGCGGCGTGGAGTCTGATGATTGAAGCCGCCCAGAAAGCGGGGGTTAAGGTTGTCCTGGTTACTCCTTCCTGGGACTTGGGTGCGCGGGCGGGCGACGGGTTGGCGGATCACGCGGCTCAGATTCGAGAGTTGGCGAAGAAGTACGGGACGGGGCTCGCCGATTCGTATGCGGCGTTTGCTGAGAAGCAGAAGTCGGGGACGGATATGAAGACGCTGATGTCCCAATCCAACCATCCCAACCGTGCGGGGCACGAGTTGATTTTGAAGGGGTTGCTGCCCTGGTTTGGAGTTGAGCGATAGGGACGTTCGAATTCGGAAGGGACGTGGCGGGCGGGATCGGACTTCGTAGATCGGCGTCACACCCTCTCCTCCACGGTTCTCCCTCGGAGGGCGAACCATCTCCACAGCTCCCGACTCGAGGTGTCAAGAGATGAAGGCCAAGGCATCGGTTTATGCGATGCTCACGCCGACGTTCGCGTTGCTGGCGGTTTTTAGTCTTGTTCCTTTTCTTTGGGCGTTTGTGACTTCGTTTTATGACTACGAGGTTGGCGGTGATTCGAAGTTTATTGGGTTCTCGAACTATGTCGAGTACCTCTCAGACCCCACTCTGTGGGTGAGCGTTAAGAACCTCCTCTTCCTTACGGCGTTTGGCTTGGTGGTGGTGATGACCGCCCCGCTGATCATTGCCAAGCTCATCTTCACGCTCAAATCAGAGAAGGCGCGCTATCTGTATCGGGTGCTCTTTCTCATCCCGATTGTCGTTCCCGGCGTTGCGACGCTGATGATCTGGCAGGGGATGATTTATGGGGACTCGGGGTTTGTGAACGAGTTGTTGCGGCTCTTTGGCCACGAAGAGTGGACTCGCGGTTGGCTTTCTGATCCTCGCACCGTCCTTTGGGCGATCGTGTTTATTGGCTTCCCTTTCGCGGGCGGGATCAACATCCTCATCTACTACGCGGGGCTTGCGGGTATCTCGGAGAGCGTTCATGAGGCAGCGGAGTTGGACGGGGCGAAGGGCGTTCGCAAGTTTCTCGCGATCGACGTGCCTCTCGTTCGTAGTCAGCTCAAGCTTCTCTCAGTGCTGACGGTCATTGGGACGGTGCAGGGCTTCGAGGGGATGTTCATTCTTACCAAGGGCGGTCCGGGCTTCAAGTCGATGGTGCCCGGGCTGTGGATGTACATGAACGCATTCACGTTTCAGCGCATGGGATATGCGTGCGCGATTGGGGTCATGCTGTTCATTCTCATCCTGGGCCTCACCATTCTCAACCTCAAGTATTTCAAGTCTTCGGAAGAGATCACGGCGGCGGCATGAAGAAGAAGCAATTCGGCCTCCATTTCCTCCTGCTCTCCATCCTGGCGCTTACGCTACTGCCGTTCGCGTTCGTAATCAACAACTCGTTACGGACAAACAGCGAGATGAACCACTCATTCTTCGGCTTGCCGAAGTCGGCAGTGGAGGGCGTGAAGATGACGGGCCAGCGTCTATCCGGGGAGTCCACATTCAAGGTCGCCGAGACATCCGACAGAGGGGCGGCGGTGCACCAAGTTGCATACGGCGCGGCGATGTCGATGACTGAGCACAAGCTCACGGATGGGTATCGATATGCGTGGGACGTACTTCGACCGTACATGCTGAACACGATCATCGTTTGCTTGGCGACGGTGGTTGGGGTGGTTTTGATCGGCTCGATCTCCGCCTACATTTTCTCAAAGTGTCAGTTCCCGGGCAGGGGCGTTCTGTTCCTCGCGATCCTCAGTTTTATGATGATCCCGGGCGTTCTGACGCTGGTGCCGAGCTTCATGTGGGTCAAGCAGCTTGGGCTGCTTAATTCCCGGTTGGTGCTCATCCTGCCGTACATCGCGGGTGGGCAGATATTTGCGATCTTCCTCTTCAAGAGCTTCTTTGATGGATTGCCGGGCGAGCTGTTCGAGTCGGCGAGGATGGACGGGGCCGGGCACTTGCGGCTCTACTGGAACATTGTGCTTCCACTCAGCAAACCGGTGATAGCGGTGGTATCGATCGTGAACATCCTCGGCACCTGGAACAACTTCCTCTGGCCCTTCATCACCAACTCGGACGCGAAGTACCACGTCGTGTCGTCAGGACTTTTCCTCATGAACCAGAGCACGATCTCGTCCAACTACGCGACGATGTTCGCAGCGTATGTTCTGGCCAGCATCCCATTACTGGTGTTGTTCCTCTACGCCACCAAACCGTTTATGGCGGGAGTCACGAGCGGAGCTTTCAAGGCTTAAAGAGCGTTCGAATATCCCCCGTCGCCCTGCCCTCAAGAGAAATCTTCGAGGCAAGGTCCGCGACAAGCGCAACCTCGTTTTGCACGAACTCCGAGTTATGAGTCTCTGCCAGTGTGCGAGCGGCCAGGAAGCAGTCGGCCGCATCTTCTTGCCGGCCTTGGCTGAGACGAATGCGGCAGAGTGAGTGAAGCGAAACCGAGACTCCACCGAGATCGTTCGCCGATTTCCAGCCATCAAACGCGGCCAACGCGAAAGCCACCGCCTCCTCAAATCGACCCAAGCCAGTCAGAGCACGCGCGATCGAATTGTCCTGGTCGGCGATCTGATATCCGTTGCGCTGGCGAGACCAATATTCCCGCGAGTTATGGAAATGTCCAAGCGCCCTCTCGTATTCCTTGAGAACCATCGAAGACCGACCGAGCAGTTCCTGAAGCAGCCCAAGTCGCTCCGGGTCGCCAAGTTTGGTTGCGAAGGGCTCCACCTGCAAGAGAGATGCCTGCGCCTCTTCTGGCTTGCCCTGGTCCAGTGAGACAAAGCTTCTCATCAGAACGGCGACAATCTCCACCACCTGATCTCCACCCTCGTGGGCGATCGATTGCATCAGATCGAATTGTTCGCCCGCTATGTCTAGATGACGAGAATAGTAGGACAAGTCGCCTTCCACTCCGGCAAATCGGGCAAGCACCAACCTAGATCCCTGAACGGAGGGAGCGATTTCTTTGAATCGCTCGCGCGTCTCTTCCAACGTCTTCAACCCCAACCGCCTAGCAACCGAAAGGCGCGTGAATTCAGAGAGTGCCGCGTAGGCAACTTCGTTTCTCGCCTCGTACTCGGCCTGCGCACGCGTAAAGTGGGAACTCGCGTCCTCAATTCGGTTCATCCCCAACAATGACATCGCGTGCCCGAATTCTCTATCGGGGTTCGCCGGGGCGGTTGGGTGGGCCTCTTCGAACTCGACGTAGAGGTTCACCATGTCTCGATGTCGGCCGCGAATCGTATCGTAACTCCACAGCCGCGACAGAATGCGGTCGGCAGTCACCGGGTCCTCTTGGATTGCTGTTTCGGCGGCCACATGGAGGTTGTCGGCCTCTACATCCATGACCTGCATCAGGTCCAGGTTTCGCGGGGACAAGAGTTCGGGAAGGAACTCCCAGAGCTCATCGGCAATTGCCTTTGCAAATCGACGTCTCGCCTCACCCAAAGCATCGTGCTCGATCGCATACTCTCGGATCGTCTCGAGCATCGTGAAGCGAACGCCCGCTGGTTGTCGCTCCACCGAGACAAGCGACGCATCGATGAGCGATTCCATCAAGGTCAAGCCATCCTCGCCCGGCAAGATGCGGTCGAGATGAGCGAGCGACCATCCACCGCGAAACGGCGCCACATGGATGAGAGCGTTCCGCTCGTGCTCGTCGAGGGCATCGAAGCTCCCATCGAGAGCCGCCCTCAGCGACCGGTGCCGCGTCGGCAGGTCCGCAGAATCGCTTTGCAGCAAAGCGAACCGGTCGCCCAGCCGCGCCAACACCGACTTGGCATCTAGAACCCGCAGCCTTGGTGCCACCAAACGAAGGGCGAGCGGGATGCGATCGAGGCGCTCGGCAAGTTCGGCGAGATCGGGATCGTCTTCTTGTCCCGGGCGACCCGCATTCGCGAGGTCACATAGCATTTCGGTGGCCGCGCCGAGCGGTCCGAGGGTGAAAATCTTCTCGCCTCCAAGGCGTAGTGAGCGCCGAGAAGTGGCCAAGATCTTGAGGGAGGAGCAAGCCTCAAGAACTTGCCGGACAAGCTCGGCCGCGCCCGGCATCAAATGCTCCAAGTTGTCGAGGACGATCAGGCAAGGTCCTTCGGGCAGAGAGGCGGCGACCACTTGCGCCGGGTCGGCGGTTGCGGTGCCCTGCCATCCGAGGTGGGAGAGCAGCGTCGCCGCCGCGGCTCTCGGCGAAGACGACCCGGCAAGAGAGACGAACGCGACATTCCCGAGGTAGCTGTCGCGCAGCTTCAGGGCCGCCTCGCTGGCGAGACGAGTTTTGCCGATTCCACCGGTACCGACAAGGGTAACAAGACGATCCGTCCCATTTGCGGAAAGGGCGGATGTGAGCGCCGAAAGCTCCTGCTCGCGCCCAAAGAATCGATCCAGCGGCGCAGCCAGTGGGGGAAAGCCTCCGGACTTCTTCGGAGCATCCGTTTCGCCAGTCTGTATGCGTTGGAGAAGACTTTCGGCGTTGGACGACGGGACGAGATTGCGGTCGCGCATTGCGCGCTTCATCTGCTGGAACTCACCCACCGCAGCGGTTGGACTGCCCATCGCGAAGTACGCTCGAACCGCGATCATCCGAGCCGCCTCATCGCATGGATTCGCCAGGATTGCCTCGCGCACGACTTCTAAGGCGCCACTCGGCGTATTGAGCGCCAGGAGGTGCCCGCCAAGCATTACAACCACTCGACTCTTGAGGCTGTCCGCCAAACTGCGTTCGGCAACTGCCCAGGGATCATCCCAACCGGGAAGGAACTTGCCTTCTGATGCGGCTATCGCTTCCAGAAGCTTAGATTCGCCTTCGGCGAAATGAGCGGTCGCCGCGACCGTTCGGCGAAGGATGTCGAGATCGGTCACGAACTTCGTTCGATCCAGGACAATCGATTCACCCTCGCTCACGATCGCCTCTCCGGTGGGACTCAGCGACTGGCGAAGCCGGCTCAGTTCCTTTCGCAGCCGGAGACGCGTCGCATCGTAGAAGTCATCTGGCCAAAGAGCGTCGGCGAGGTCGGCTCGTAGCATTCGGCCACTCGGCTCGAGCGACAGGAGAATCAGGATTTTGGCAGCTCGCTGGGTGCCAAAGTTGACCGGCTTGCCGCTCTCAAACCCGGGGCCCTCGACAGATACCGCGCCAAACTGCCGAATCCGCCAGATTTGCATCTACCTCCATGTTAGCGGAGAAGCTCTGTACGGGGCTGGCGTGACATAAGCCGCATGATGCCGTGACAAGGGAGCTTGAGCCCAAATGTGGGCTCAAATCGGTGCGATCATGGATCCGTCGATTCTATCTATTGTGCTTTCCCTCACGGACCTTTGAAGGGAGTGGCCTACTACTACCACTTCGTCAAGTTCTTCTAGAACCGGAACCTAGCTCTTGACGCTTGGCGAGCGTCAAGAGCAAAACTTAGTGGAACCACAGCAACGAATCCCTCCATTCGGATACAAACTCTGAGTTCATGTCCGAGGTTTCCCAAAGTTGAAGAAGCTCCTCCTCTGGGGCATCCCGGCCTTCATCCTCATGGCGTTTGTCGGGTGGCGCTTTGTCGGACGAAACGCGTCTCAAGCATCGCAGCAATCTGGAAAGGGCCGCGCGGCCGCGGTGGTTTCGACATCCCCCACCACAAGCTACGTGATGGTGCGCAGCATCCAAAGCGTGGGGAACGTGGAAGCTCCCTACAAGATCGAGATCTCGCCTAAATCGGCAGGCAGGATCGAGTATCTCGAGGCCCGGGAGGGGGACACGGTCAAACCGGGAGATGTGCTGCTGAGAATCGATCCCGGCGACCTTAAGGGTGCGGTTCTCGAACAGCGCGCCGGAGTTGCGCAGGCTCGATCCAGGCTTGCCCAGGCGAAACTTTCGCAAGGTTCGACGAACGTAGGGATCACCAGCCAGATTCAACAGCAACGCGCAGCGGTGAATAGCGCGGTGGCCAATTACAGCCAGCTCAAACAAAACTACGACGCCCAAGTAGCGACCGCCGAAGCCCAGATCGGTGCCGCCAACAGCGCTATCGTCAACGCCCAGGCGGTCCTCACGAAGGAAAACGCCAGCCTCCGAAACGCCCAAACCCAATATGAACGAATCCTAGGGCTCGCCAAGAAGGGTTACACCGCCGAGCAGAACGCGGACAACGCGAAGACGGCGGTGGAGGTCCAGCAGGCAGCGGTCGGGGTGGCTCAAGCCCAGGTGCAATCGGCCAAGCTCCAGCTTCAGGTCCAGCAGCAGAACTTGCTCATCGTCAAGCGAAAGGGCACTTCGGATATTGCCGCTGGTCAAGCAACGGTGACTCAGGCGAGGGCTAACCTCAACATGGCCCAAGCGAATCGATCACAGGGTCCCGCCTATCAAGAGAATCTCCAAGCCTTGCAAGACCAGGTCGACGCATCGATTGCCCTCCTCAAGCAGGCCGAATCTCGACTATCTGACACGGTGGTGAAGTCTTCGATCTCGGGAACGGTGACCGCGAGAAAGGCCGACCCGGGGGCGCTCGCCTCGCCCGGCACTCCAGTGCTTGAAGTGCAGTTCATCGACTGGCTTTATGTTTCCGCCACGATCCCGGTGGACCAGAGCACCCAAGTCGGGCCGGGGCAGATGGGGAGCGTCACGATTGACGGATTACCCGGTCGAACATTTAGTGGTCCAATCGTGAACGTGAACCCGGCGGCGGACCCTTTGAGTCGCAAATTCAGCGTGAAGATTCGGTTGGAAAACAAGGACCACTCGATAAAGCCGGGCATGTACGCGCGGCTTTCGATTGTCACGGGGCAGGTGAAGGCCGACGTGGTCGTTCCTCATGAAGCGGTGAAAACGAGCTCGGATGGTAGCACGACGGTAGCCGTCGTGGACGCGGATAAAGTGGCTCATGTTCGACCCGTGAAGATTGGCCTGAGCGACGATCGTGGCGTGCAGATTCTTGAGGGTGTCACCGCTGGCGAGAACGTGGTCGTGCTGTCATTCAATCCAGTGAAGGACGGCCAAAAGGTGAGCATCGCAAAGCCAGAAGATGCGTCTGACGCCAAGAAGGCGAAGGGCAAGAAGAAGGGGGACTAGCTTATGAACATTGGCCAGTTCTCCGTGTCGCGCCCGGTCGCGGTCACCATGCGAATCGCCGCACTGGTGTTGCTTGGATATGTCTGCCTTCAGCGCATTCCCATTGACCTCCTCCCTCGCATCACGATCCCATCGATTTCGACCAATGTAAGCTGGCCAAACACCCCGCCCGAGAACATGGAGGCGCAAATTGCTCGCCCCCTCGAACAGGCGGTGTCGACCGTTCCCGGCATCTATCAAGTCAGCTCGACCTCCCAGCTAGGTTCGGCCAATGTTCAAGTTCAGTTCAACTACGGGGTGGACATTAATCAGGCGGCGCTGGACGTTATTCAGGCGGTACAGCGCGCGAAGCGCGGATTCCCGAACGATCCGAACATCTCTGAGCCTTCGATTTTCAAGTTCGATCCCAACTCGCTGCCGATCCTCAACTATGTGATTACCGGCGATGCCGATCTCGTTCACCTTCGGGACATCCTCAAGAATCAGATCAGCCCCGTGATCGAGTCGTCCGGTGGAGTCGCCCAAGTCAACATCTCGGGAGGCTATGATCGGGCGGTCATTATCGACGTCGATCCCGCAAAGCTTCAGGCATATGGGGTCTCGGTCGCCGACATATCGCGCCGTTTGGGGCAGGAGAACATCTCGTTGCCCGCGGGCTTCGCACAGATCGGACACAGCCAATTCAGCATCCGGAGCATCGGCTACTTTAAGAAGCCCTCGGATATTCCGAAGATGCCGCTAGGAACTTACAATGGGCAACTCGTTAGCTTGGGGCAAGTCGCAACGGTTCGCGATTCGACGACCGATATTCGGTACTACACCCGCTCTCACGGGGTGCCCGCGATTAGTCTCAGTGTTCAAAAGCAGTCCGACGCGAACACCGTCGAGACGGCCAACAACATCAAGGCGAAGATCCTCGACATCGAAAAGCGCTATCCCAACCTGACCTTCAAGACGGTTTATGACCAGTCGAAGTTTGTCGAAACTTCGATCGGCGACCTGAAGCAGACAGCGGTGATCGGCGGCGTCCTTGCGATCCTTATCATCACGTTCTTCCTTCGGAATCTGCGCAGCACCTTTGTCGTTGCGCTTTCCATTCCCATCTCGATCGTCTCGACGTTCTCGCTTATTTACTTCTGCGGTTTCACCCTCAACACGATTTCGTTGAGTGGTCTCGCCCTTGCTTCGGGCCTCATTGTGGATGACGCGATCGTCGTGCTTGAGAACATCTACCGGCACATCGAGCGAGACAAAAAGCCGGCCATCGAAGCTGCCGTGACGGGCACTCAGGAGATCGTTTCGGCGGTCGTGGCTTCCACGTTCACGGTCATGATCGTGTTCCTGCCATTGCTCCTCATCAAGGGGCAGACGGGGCAAACCTTCACCCAATTCGCCCTCGTCGTCGTCTTCTCGCTCGCCATCTCGCTTCTTGACGCGACCACCGTCGTTCCGATGCTTGCCTCGCGAATGATCCACGAGCGGGATGTGGTGGCGGAGGCTCATCCCGAGATGCGGGAAGAGCTTGGGATCAAGCGCACCTGGGTCACGAATCTCTTCGATCGGGTTGGGGAGAGCTTCCACGAGCTTGACAACTCTTACCGCCGGGGCCTTACCTGGGCGCTTCATCATCGGCTTGCGATCGTTGGGATCGCGGTTCTGGCGGTCGCTGCCGCTGGTTGTCTGTGGCCATTCGTGGGTCGCGAGAACCTTCCTCAAACCGATACGGGCAATCTGAGCGTCGGCGTGCGGCTTCCGCTTGGCACCGCATTGGAAGTCACCGATGCGACGATGAAGCAGGTTGACACGATCCTCTCGAGCGACCCTGACATCGACGCCTATATTTCGGGTGCGGGGTTCAACTTCCGGTCAGGTGGTGGTGGCCCTTCTAGCCCGAATAACGGCGGCGCGACCATCCAGCTCAAACCGAACAGGAAGAGTTCCACTGCCGACGTGGTAAAGCGGCTTACCACCGAGCTCAAGAAACTTCCTGGCGCACGCATTCAGGTGACGCCATTCGATCTCGTCTCGAACATCATTGGAGGAAACAACCTTGGCCTCACGGTGGATGTGTACGGCGAAGACCTGGATGTCCTTTCTAAAACCGCTCACGATGTTCAGGCCGCGATGGAGGGGATTCCTGGCCTTACGGGTGTGGATACTTCGCTCCAAGACACCACCCCCGAGCTTCAGTTCTCGATTGATCGGGACAAGGCTCAGAGCCTTGGTGTCTCGTTCGACGACATCGCGCACACCCTTGCCGCAAGCACCAACGGGCAGCTTTCTACCTACTACCAAGAGAACGGATTTCAGTATCCGATCTATGTTCAGGTGCCGCTGGGGGCTCGGTCGAGTGTCGATCAACTGTTGCGGCTCCCCGTGACCGGTACGGAGATCCGCCCCGCCGGAGCCGTCTTGCTTGGGCAAGTAGCGACGGCGAAAATCGGCAGCGGACCACGTGAAGTTCAGCGCCAGAATCGACAGCGCTACAACGATATCGGGGGCCAAATCGTTGACCGACCTCAAAGCGAGGTGATGGCTGACATCACCAAGGCACTCGACAAGGTTCACTTTCCGGCGGGAAGCTATTGGAGTTTTAGCGCGGACCAGCTCCGGGCCCAGAAGGATTTTGCCGGTTTGGGCGTCTCGGTGTTCCTGGCGATTGCCCTGATCTACATGCTCTTGGCAACTCAGTTCGAGTCGTTCGTTCTTCCTTTGGTGGTGCTGTGCTCGGTCCCGTTGTGCGCGATTGGGCTGGTGCTGGCCCTCTTCATCACGAATCGCTCGTTCGGCTTGACCGCCTTCATCGGTTTACTGATGCTCATCGGCATCGTGGTGAAGAACGGCATTCTTCTGATCGACTACACCAACCAGTTGAGAGATCGAGGGATGGGTCGTGAGGAAGCAATCCTCACCGCCTCGCCCACTCGCCTGCGGCCCATTTTGATGACCACGATGGCGGCGATTTTGGGCATGCTGCCGCTTGCCCTGGGAATCGGGACGGGGTCGGAGATGTACGTCCCGCTGGCGACCGCAGTTATCGGCGGTCTCGCGACTTCTACCCTCCTCACCCTCTTCATCGTGCCGACCGTTTACGCACTCTTTGACGACCTTATCAAGCGGTTCTCGAAGTCTTAAGTCAGGGAGATCTGGAGCTTTTGCCCTTTGGCGACCTTCAACTCTCGCTCGAATTCTACGGCCAGATAGTCGCCACTTCGCGTGGTGGTGCATTCGATTGGTTTGTCGTCTAGGGTGACGGTTGCTCTTGAGCCTTTCGGATTCACGAGTAGGGTTTTGAACGAGATGAAGCCGGACCGACACTCGATCTCCAGTTCGCTCCGGTTCGCGCCAACTACGCCGTAGCCGGTTGGGTGGAACCAGGGGGCGACGAGGCGATCGACCTTGGGTGCGAAGGCGATCCTCTTCTTGGGCTCATCCACTTTGAATCCGGTGAGGGCCAGGAGGGTGGACCAGCTGGACATCGCGCGGAAGTAGTGGTCTCCACATTCCACGTGGTTCCACCGACGGCCGGACCGGGTGTAGCGATCGTGGACAGTTCGGATGACTTGGAGCCCTTGGTCCACCATGCCCTGATCGATCATGAGGGCGGCGTTGGCGTATTCGATTCCTGTCCAGTTCCCCGCGGCCTGCAGGTTCTGATGGGTCTTGAAGTGCATCTTGCTTCCCTTGGGGTAGCTCGCATTGATCAGCCCTTGCTCGGTGGTGAAGTTGTGCTCGTTGACGGCGCGAAGGGCACCGAGGATTTTGTCTTTCGGGACCGAGTGACCGATACCCATGAGGCCGGTGTACCACTCGCCGCTGAGCTGATCGCTCATGCAGCACTCGTCTTTGCCGGTCTCGGATACCCAGAGGTTGAAGTATTCGCCGTTCCAGAGTCGGGACACGAAGCTCACGCTCGCCTTACCGAGCAGGTACTGCCACGCCTCGACCTGTTCGAGCTCACCGAGGTCTTGGGCCAGCCGGATCCCCGATCGGAGTGCGCCTAGCCACAAGCTGCAGATGTATGCGGGCGATCCTTCGAGGTCCCATTGGTCGTAAGTGTTGCGGCGGGTGTCGCTGTCTGGGATGCCGTCGCCATCGGTGTCCAGCCTTTGGGTGCTCATCATCGCCTTCAGCACTTGAGTCCAGTTGGCGCGGGCGAACGCGATGTCCCCACTCCAGAGATAGTCGCGGCAGACCATCATCACGTATTGCGGGTTCATGTCGACCCGGTCGAAGCCGTTATCCACGTGGAGAAGGTCGGGCGCGAAGAAGTGGGGGATGCGGCCATCCGCGCGTTGGTATGACGCACCCATCTTGATCTGTCCCATTTGCAGGTCTGGGAAAAGGGCGATGAGCGCGAACGAGCCTTGGTAGGTGATGTCGGTGGTGTGGAGGCCACAGCATCCGAGGCCTTCCCAGATCGCGAATCGGCCGTCTTTGCACCACCAACTGGACTTGATAAGTGTGGTGAGTTGGGCGCTCCAGGCGAACGCAAGGGCCGGCTCCAGCGAGGTGTTGAGCATCGTCTCGGCGAAGTCGATTGTGCTGCGGCGGTGGTCACTGTGCTCCTTCACCAGGAACTGGTTGACTTCGAGTGCGTTGGCGAACCAATGCTCGTATTGGTGGCCGAGATTCGGTCCGAGGGCGCTGAAATGGTTGGGGAAGAACCACGAGAGAACGAAGCGAACCTCTCGCTCCTCGCCGGGGGCGAGTTGGATGGTGGATTCGAGCGCCACGTCTCCCCAGGTCGAGTGGTCGCGGGCTTCGCCGGAAAAGCCATTGAGGCGGTTTCGGGCTTCGAGGAGGAAGTTGGTGAGGTTCTTTTCGGAGCTGAAATGGTCGGGCTCGATGAGCTCGACGCGGGAGATGAACTCGTGGAAGAAGGGGTCTTGGTCTAGCTGCTTGACGATCTCGTTCCTATTTGTTAGAGCTCCGATTTGTTGCTCGGTAAGGCCCTTGAGGAGTTCGTCGGGGGCTTGGTTTTGACCAAGGGAAGGAAGCGTCCCGGTTCGGTTGTAGGCGTGGAGGTAGCTGTAGTGCGCCGATCCGTAACCGCGCGTGCCACCCCAGAAACCGTTGCCGAGGTAGCCGCGATAGGTGCCCGCGATGTGGCTGGTCGTGCCTCCCGTGACCGAGAGAGCCATGCTGCCGTGAGTGGATTTGCGTCCGGACTCGGCCTTGGTGGTGAGGGAGATGGTCTTGGTTTGGCCCTCGGTGATGACTTCGTTGGTGAGGGTTCTGTCCTTGGCGCCCCACGCGAGCGGGTTTCTTAGGGTGCCCATCAACGAGACGTCGACCGGCTGCTTGCTGACGTTCTTCACCTTGAATGCGACGGTGAAGCCAGGGGTTCCGCTGGTTCGGGAGTCGTGGGGAATGATCGGGGCGAACGCTAGGCCGGTGATCTGGACGGGGAGGCTGGAATCGATGTATTGGAGGGTCGCGAATGGAAACTTGCCATCGAACTCGATCGCCTCGACGGGCTGGGCGTAGCCGACCGAGTAGAGATCGTTCGCGTCCTCTCGAATGCCGAGCCGACGGAGCTGGGGGGTCTTTCCTTTCTGCGAGCATCGGGCGAAGAATTGGAGGCCCGCAGTCCCCATGTCCGGCGTTGGCCCTTGCTCGTGGCTAGGTTGCTCGGGAGACCAGTCGCCCATGTTGAAGATGAGCCAATCATCGAAGTACCCGTCGGGTCGAATCTCGACCGAGCCGGCACCGATCCCTCCGAGGGGGATGCCGCTAGTGTTGTTGACGGTCTGCCGGAAGCCTTGCGGCTTCTCGTCGTTCTTGAGGGCTTCGTAGAGCGCGGTGCCGGGTTCGGCGAGGACCTTCCGAGCGGAGAGGGAAGCCCCGATGGTAGTGATGCAAGCGCCCTTGATGAACGTACGACGATCGATTCCTTTTGGCATGGACTTCTATATGTTATCTGAACCCTCCGGAGATGGTGCCTTTCGCGAAGGAGAGTATTGGATCGTAAAAGGAGGCGCCTAAATGTAGCGTCGGCGCCCGCGCCGATGATCTGCCAGCAGCGGTGAATCCGCAAGATTTGAACCTATGACAAAGCCTTCCGGCACTCATCGGCGGGGGCGCCGACGCTACGTTTTGGCCGTCTCCCATTGCTATCCGATGGTCCTTCCCCCGGGAGGGGCACCATCTCCGGAGTGGGATCTACCTAGGGGACAATGTGACATTGCGATGGCAACCCTCTTCACCACCGACCGAATGTCCTTCCGACACCTCCGGATGGACGGCCTGGACGACCTTGCGCGCCTCTACGCGGACCCTGAGATTCGCGAGTTTTATCCAGAGGGGACGCTGGACCGCGACGAGACTCGCGAGGAACTCGAGTGGTTTCTCAACGGGCACCCACACCACCCTTCTCTGGGGCTTTGGGCGACCCTGTTGGGCGACCGATTCATCGGCCGTTGCGGCCTCCTACCCTGGGAACTGGATGGCAAGTTCGAAGTCGAGGTCGCCTATCTCATCGACAAAGACTTGTGGGGCCAGGGGTTGGGGACGGAGGCAGCCACGGGCGTCCTGCGATATGCCACCGAAACACTCGGACTAAAGCGCCTGATATGCCTGGTGGAGAAGAGAAACACCGCGTCGATCCGCGTCGCCGAGAAGATCGGGATGCGCTTCGAGCGGGCTGGCGAGGACGACAAGGGCCCCTATCTAATGTATTCAATCGAGGTCTAGCTCCATAAAGATCGCGAGCTTCTTGATCTCCTCCGGAAACCCCTCCGGCGCTTCCCGATCCTGAAATCCCGCCGCCCGATAAATGGCGTGGGCATGGGTCATCGAGAAGTGGCTATCGAGCTCGATCCGCCGGTAATTCAGCTCCCGAGCCTTCGCCAACAAAAGCTCCACCAAAATCCGCCCCAAATCCTTCCCCCGGAACTCGTTGCGAACATAAAGCCGCTTCAACTCGCAAGTCCCCCGCTCATGCCCCTTCAAAGCAACGCACCCCGCCGGCATCCCCTCCCATCTAGCGAGAAGAAGACAACCCTTCGGCGGCGCATAGATCCCCGGAAGGCTGGCCAGCTCTTCTTCAATGCCATGAAACGTCGGCGGATTAATTCCATCCTCGACCAAGGTGAACGACCACCGCGTGTACTCCACCAACATCTCACGGATGTCGGCGATGTCGTTCGGAGACTCAACTTGGGCGATCTGGAGCATTGGGCAATTGTAGCGTCGGAGATCGGCAACTGATGATTGCGTCCTTTGTCCATCGCTTCTTGGTATGCGCGTTACTCAGTTCGAATCAGGTAGATGCGAAGCGTATGAATTCGCGACCTCTGTGCTTGCGCAGAGGCAAGTCACCGCCCCAATGCATTCAAAGCGTCGATATCCGGCTGCGTGAGCTTGAGCCTGAATCGACCCTTGTCGGAGGACACTGCCGCCATCAGCGCGTCCTTCGAATCGACATGCTCAATGCCAAGACTGTGTCCAAATTCATGAGCGAGGGTCACCGCAAGCTCCTCTTCATCGATGAATGCGTACACCGAAATGTGAGTGGCGTTGCTGCCTTCCCGAAAGCACTCAGCGACGATGTCGGTCCCATCACCGCCCGATACCGAAGCAAATGCTCCCCTTGCCTCCTCAATCTCCCGAAGCTTCGCGTTGTGGACGTTAACCGTGCGGTTGACCCCTTGCCGCAACTGTTCGAGCTCTCGATAGGCGCTAGTAAGAAGCGAGTCGTCGTCCTTCAGTTTCGCCTTCGTTTCTTCCAATCGATCCACTACATCCTCAGGTATGCGCGATCCAGATTCGTTCCAGCTCTGGACGGTACGATTGAACGTGCCTACGTCTTCTTCATGCATCGCGTCAAATTTCTTGACTTCCTTCACCCTCCTCTGATACTCCTTCTCAGATCGGTCTAGGCGTCTGGCAAGTGGTTTGAGTTGCGCTCTCAAGCTGACGAGACGCGCTAATGCCTCGACCATCGAGTCGACCTTCTTTTGCCGGTCATCGTACACAAAATCGACCGGGATTCCGTTCTCAGCGTCAAAGAAAAATAGGTCGTGGCCCGCTGCCTTTTCCCAGAGCTTCGTCGCCTTCACGCAAGCCTCTTTTGCCTCGGTTGCGTCAATTTTGAAGCGGTGATCGATTGTCCCAACCCGCCATGCCACCGGGGACGTTGAGCTACGCACGAAATCTGGACTGAAAGGCGACTTAGGGTCCTCCGCGCCCGGCGCGATTGTTCGTGCCGACGAGTTAGGTGAGCCGTCCGGAGAACTGGTAGTAGGCGCCAACGGCTTGGTGTAAACGGCGAGGGCCACGATCCCGATCGGTATCGCAATCCAGGATCGCAAAAGCAACCACCAAAGAACGCTCCCCCGCGCCTTCTTCGGATAAGGATCGAACTCGAACGCCTTGCCGCAATCCACATAGGGGCAACGGATCATCATCCGACCTCGATCAGTGGCCGCCCGAAGATTGCCCTGACAGTGGGGGCAAGGGATCACCCTCAGCCCTTCATCGCTCGTACCCATTCAACCAAGAACCTCAACCATTTCAGTAGACGTCAGTATACTATACTTTGAAAGGTTTGCAACTAAGTCGTGAAAAGCCCCTAGCCAGAACTTTGGGGTAGATTTAATCCCGACCTGGGGATATAGCTCAGTTGGGAGAGCGCTGCAATCGCACTGCAGAGGTCGTGGGTTCGAATCCCATTATCTCCACCAATCTACAGGTTGACCGGTTTTGAGGCTTTCAGCCTTCGCTAAAATTCCCACCTTTAGCATCTCGTTGAAGGGATATCGGAACTCTATCGCAAGGTTTTTGCCGTCAAACTCAAAGTTCGAATTCATCATTCCGAGCAGTTCTCGGCGTGCGTCTGGACCGTTCTGTTTGAACCTATCTGAAGCTGTAGCGGCCAGTTCTAAGAATCTCCGAGAATCGTTGGTCCACGCTCCACTGGAAGTCTCTGCTTGGCGAAGTTGCTCTTCCGCCCGCGCGAGTTCCGACTCGTACCTATCCCTGAGCATGCGGTAGGTCTCGGGTGAGACTTCGCCAGAGACTTTGTCTTCGTATAGCCTTGCAAGGCGTGTCCTTTGCTTTCCCGTCTCGGCCTCAAGTCGCCGCCTTTGATCGCGAGCGAAACGCTCTTCGGTTTCCGAAGTCTTAGCCATTTCCCGCTCCAAGTCTTCAAGGATATTGGGAGGGATCGACATGTCCTCAAGAGACGCGGCAAACTGGGCGGTCAATAGCTCTTCCTTCACGTAGGGACTGTCGCATCCGGTTTGCCTGCCGCTGCAGTGATAGTAGACGTACTTGCCTTTCTTGATCTCCCCGCTGAGCGTTCCGCCGCATTTGGCGCATTTGATTAAGCCGCGGTAGGAGATGGTAACGCTGCCGTAGCCTTTACGGCTGTTCCGACCGGCCAGAATCTCTTGGACCCGGTAGAAGGTGGCTTCATCCACCAGATGCTCATGACGACCTTCATAAGCCTCTCCTCTCCAGTTGACTCGCCCCATGTAGACGTCGTTTATTAGGATGATAGCCACGGAGCTCTTGTGAACACGATTGCCCTTTTTTGTGCGCAGGCCGATATCCCAGGCAAGCTTTGTCGCGCCTTGAATTGAAATCTGTCCCAGTGCAAAGGTCTCGAATAGGCGCCCGATCAGCGGGGCACGAACCGGATCTGGCGCAATCATCTTTCGCGCTCCGTCAGCAACGTTCAGATAGCCCAGGGGCGCATGAGTCGGATAGATCCCTTGAAGAGCTTTCTCAGCCATTCCTTTGCGAATCTCCTCTGACAGGTTGTCGACGTAGTTTTTGGCAAGGCACACCTTGATGGAGTGCATAAGCTTCTCAGAGGAGTGCGAGTCGCTCGTGATGATCTGGCCTTCCTTGACGAAGTGGAGGTCCGTGCCTAGGTCGTCCACCTTCACAAAGCCTGAGAAGTTTCGATAGAGACGGTCCGTTTTCTCGACGATGATCGCCTGGATTTCCCCCTCTCGCACAAACTTGAGCATCTGCTCGAAAGCCTTGCGGCCAGCTTTCCTTGCGGTCTCGACCTCGACGAACTCTTCCGCCACCGCGACGCCCTTGCGATCGGCATACTCGCGAAGGAGACGAAGCTGGGAAGGTACGGAATATCCTTCCTCTTCTTGCTCCTTCGAAGAAACACGTGCGTAGAGGACTGCCGACAGCTGCTTTTTGGCGGAGACTGAGGTTCGATTCTTTTGGGCTACCTTATTCATTGAAATGTGAGGGGAAATCCTCCTCCTAACACTACTTGCCTTAAACGGTCTGCCCAGAAGCAGAATCTTTCGGAAGCAGGCCACTTTTTCTGAGAGCCTCCCGCATCGCAAGCGCAACGGTCACGCCCTGCGCAGAACAAACCTCATGTAGATGCTGGCGCTCGTCTTCTGAGACTCGCAGACGCATAATGATGTCCCTATCGCCAGCCTTTGGACCGTGATAACTACCTTTTTTCATATACACATGATACTACAAGTGCACCGATCATCGGGGCATACTAAGAGCTACGGTCTTCTTATGGGTGGTCGGGGTGGACAATCGATACAGAGGCCAGAATACGACCGACTAAGGGAGGCGATCAGGTCAGCTCGCCTGGACAAGAATCTATCTCAGCGCGAGTTGAGTCGTCGTTTGGGAATGATGGCGACATATATAAGTAAGGTCGAATCGGGCGAACGAAGGCTCGACGTGATCGAACTTGCCGACATTTTTAGGACCCTTGATAGCGACCTCTTTGTCGCGCTCAGAGGCGTTTTGGAAGCCTATTAGAGCGGCTAGGCAAGAGAAAATTCCGCTCAGCTCTTACCGGTATTGCTCGACTCTTGCGCAAGCATCTTTGCGTCGGCTTCAGCCAGCAACTTTCGAACGCGATCGGTTGAGATCCCGAACTGGTCCCTGACTTCGTCAGCAGACAGACCTTTCTTGCGAAGGTCGATCGCCGTTGCCTCCAAGGCGCTTAGGGCGAAACGTGGCTTTCGCCTGCGTCCTTGCGCACCCGTCAGTGGCAGTAAGTGTTGACTGCGAATCACCCAAGCTCTAGCCTTCCGCACAGCCTCCTTCGAGTCCTTAGCGTCAAGGCGACGGGCCGCTCTCGTAACCATGCCAGAGAAGCTGCTGCGAGAGATGCCCATTGCCAATGCGCCTTCCGAAGGTAGTTTGCCTTGTCCCAGATGCCATAGGCACGCAAGCTCCGAAGACGTAATAGACTCAAGACCCGTGGCGAGACCATTCCTTGCTGCGACGATTCTAGGTAGTGGTTGGACGACCTCTGGCATCAAGTGAAGCTTAATAGAAGCCACTGAGTGAGAATCCAGATCCGTGATCTCGAGCTTCTCAACAACAGTCCTCAGGAGTTGCGAGCGCTCGCATGGAACAAGGTGATCCCAAACTGTCTGAAACGAATTTAGCGATTCAAGTGCTCGTCGCTCAAGTTTTTCGACATCAGCTGAACCACTAAGCGCTAGCTCCAATTCCTCGAAACGGGACTTTACGAGGAGCTCATCTGACGAGATTGCTTCAATTTGCATTTTGAAGAGTTCATCGCTAAGGAATCCTTCTCGAAGTTGCCTGAGTGCATTTTGTTTCTGAAGTTTGAAAGCGGCAACCCTGTCACGGACTTGCTCTACTTCTTGGAATAGTGCTTCGTGACCTTGACGAGCGCTAAGGCCGATTCGTGTGCGAGCAGCCTCCAACACCTCGGGAAGGGCGGCGACCTTTGCAACTTCATGCAAGACTGCCATCTCAAGCGTTTGGGCATTAACCCAGACATGCTTACTTACAGCATCTCCTTTTTGCCCTCGACAAGTGTAACAACGGAGTCCGTCACTAAATCGGGCCGCTAGTCGTTCTCCACAAGAGCCACACGTGACAAGCCCAGCAAGCATCATCTCAGGTCGTTCGTTCTTGACACCTCGGAAACGCGTTCGGCGCGATGTGAGGGTTTCCTGAATCTGTTCGTAGGTCTCAAGGTCGTAAGCTCGGTCCCCATAGTGAAGTCCGGGTTTCAGGACTCCGTCCAGCATAATTTGGCCTGCATGCGCGGCATTTCTGAGAAGGATTCGAACGTGCACCTTGGTCCATGTTGCAGTACGTGAACCATTGACCTCTTTCTTCAAGATAAACGGGATGCCCCTCGCATTAAGTAGTTTTGCGACATTGCCTTCACTGTGGCCGGCCAAGTATGAGTTCGCGACCTCTCGAACGTGATTGATTTGCTCTGGAATGGGCTCGATCGTTCGCGTTCTGGACTCTGGTCGCCCATCCTTCTTTGCCCAGCGCCAACCATACGGGGGAGTACCCAACCAACCTCCGTCGACCTTGCGTTCACGGAGATTGTCTCTGATGACTTGGTTGCCGGAAGCGATCTGATATTTTGACGCACCGCCGAGAACAACCATTTGAAGCATTCCTGCCGGGGTATAGACATCAACAGGCTCTTGAATCGAGATGAGGTCCTGTCCTCGGGGCTTTAGGATTCGATCAACCAGCCCAGCTCCCATGGTGCCATCGCGATATAGACGGGAGAAGTTGTAGACGACGAGGACGTCGGCTTCGTCGTCGAGGAGCATCTGAAGTGCCTTTGTCAGGCCCGGTCTGTGTGATTTATGAGGACAGATAGTTCCGTCGTCAATCACGTCGTAAGCAGAAGGCCCACGAGCCCCGGTTATTCCCGGGTCCGAGAGTTCGGCGACGATTCGCACATTGCCAACACCAAGGCGGGCCTCTACACCGCGTGCAATGAAAGTAGCCTGATCTCCTAAGGACACCCCGTTTTGAGCCTGCTCCTCGCTCGAAACACGAGCATAGCTAATGGCTCGTAGGGGACCACCGGAGGGTCCTGTGACGCGCTTGATGGAAGGCTTTAAACTATTCATTTTCAGATTCACCAATTCGTATTGACGATTCTACACCACAGTAGACTGATGTCTTATCGCTTAAGTTATTACGAACTTCTAGGTTCAAATGGTCGGTCGCATTTGCGTCAGTTGACTGCTCCATTGGAGCCCGAGAGGCGCGGAGTGCCCCGAGGGCTAGCAGTGCCGCAAGCTCGTGAGCCTTCATGAGGTCACCCCTCTCTCGACGGTCGCCGTCGACGAAATATAGGCTCTCACCTGAAGGACTGCCACTGCCTCGGCGGTATAGGGCATTGACGAAAGGGCTACAAAGAATGCGACGAGCGTTTTGCTGTCCGAAGAACCCATCTGTTCGATGGGCAATTTATCTTGATTTGTGTGTTCCACAAAGGCTCTTGCCAAGATTCGAGACTTTCAAGTCATTGGGACTGAGAATTCTTCAAAAGCCTAGTACCGGAACCAGTTCCGGTGGTTTGATCTGCGTGAGTGGGTGCAGGAGCCGTGCGGATGGGAACCCAGGGAAAGCGGAAACATGGAGCGATAGCTGACCGCGAATCAGAGGAAGAAAACTCATCCATCATTCTCTTACCAACGAATGGCCATTTTCCGCATACATTACGATTTATGCTCGCGATTTCCGATTCTGAGAACCGCGTGGAGTGAGGGCAATCATAGTACGTCCCCTGCAGGGGCTAACAAGCGAACATTGGAAGGTCTCTTGGCCGCTGACGTGAGATTCGTTGCGCCGCTTTTCAGCGGCCATACGTTTGGAACCGCGACGATAATTGGGGCCGCTCTGGCAGGCCCTGGTGGAGGTATGCGAACGTCGAACATCGAGCCTGAACCAGAGGCCATATTTCCTCGGCGCCGTTGTCTTGGATCAGGTGCCGAACGCGGTTGGCACCGTGCCTGCCGAGAACTCACCGACGGTCAGCAGAGAATGACCACCCTTCAAATACTAGGAGTAGCCAGAAGAATTTTCTTGGATCGATGCTTAGACCATCCACCAAGACTCTGTAGCGACGGTGGGCATCGCCTTCGGTCAAAACAGTGACGTTACCGAAGCCGCGGCGGGCGCCGTCATCTTGGATAGTTCGCTGGAAAAGGTCGATGAACTCATGCATATCGGAAGACGCATGAGGCAGATTGCCCTACTCAGCGCATATGGGGCATTGGCTTAAGTATTTGCCGGCATGCTCTTCGCCGCGTCCGGCGGTCTGACTCCGGTAGAGGGAGCGATCCTTCAAGAAGGCATCGACATCCTCGCCGTCTTAAACGCCCTTCGAGCAGCAATCTCACCCAAAGCGCTAAGAGACTTTTAGGGCACGGCGGGGTCTTCGAAGATTGTAGGCGCACACACCGTATCGGTCCTTCAAAAGGCAAAAAGGAGACCACTTCGACTCCGCCCCGTTCATCGTGGTCAACCAGGACCCGCACGAGGAAGGCCACAACTAAACGTTAGTAATGGGCCATCTTGATCGGCACGCTCTCCGGCGTCCGGGGCGTCCGAGGTCACTATTCCAGGCAGTAGTTGAAGTGCGAGTTCGCGTTTGACCACTGGATCGTGTTGAGAGGACCAAAAGGTGCCACTTTCACGCCGCACTCTACAGTGAGCTTAAGGTGCTTCAGGTCAAGCGGCATAAAGGGCATCGCGGTTCTGTGGTGTCCTGCCCTTCAGCAAGGAAACTCATCCGTCCTAAGGACGGCGTCAGCGGTTCGAAGCCGGTCGAGGTCGCCAGGATTTGAACCTATTCTCATAGGTTTGATCGTCAGACTCCCTTCGAAATTAGGCGATTCTTGGGCAAGGAAGCGACTGCCTCTCATGAAAGCAGGATGTTTAGTACGCGCCGGGAATGTTAACGCCGTTTTAGTGATGGCTCAGGAGTGACATCTCAAAACTAAGCATCGCTTCCGCGAAGGCCTTCCCAATGGGAGCGAGGATCTGGGCGGCACCCAGGTAGTGGTACCCACCGTTCGAGACCCCTTTCAGTCGCTTCTGCTCTTCCGGAGTCAAGTCGCCCTGCTTCCGTTCCTGCCGCTGCTCCAATGAAGCGAGGTCGTCATCCCAGAAGGGCGCGGTTTGCACCGCAATGACCGTGCCCTTGAACTCAGGCAACAGGGTTGGCGCTGCCTCGGCGAACCGAAAATTGGACTGAGGCGGCTTGCCACCTTCGCTATTGCCGCCAATACCCATGACGCCGATCACGAAATGCAGTTTAGGCACTGCCAGATCCTTGCGGACGTCGCGGATAAACTGCGCCATCAACTGGCTGTACTCGGCGTAGCCTCCGGTCTGCATTCGATCAGCGTACGACCAGTCGTCGACCATGTCGTTTGAAACCCTGGAACCACACGAACCCGGCCAACTCATAGCCCTGTTTGGAGTCGTAGTCTGGCACTACCCGCCGAATATCCTTAAGAACCCTACGAATGTGGTTAATCATGTGATCGTAGATCACCCCGCAATCCGCACGATTCTTGTCGGCTTCCTTATCTGGGTCCAAGCCTCGCTCCTTCCATTTGCCCCGAAGATGCTCGGAGTACCGACGGGGTTCAGCGCCCGGCGGGCGAAAGTCGGTCATTAGACTTCGCCCCCCCCCAGGAAGTCTTGATGATCAGGATGGGCTCATGTAGCGCGGACTCCATCGTAAGGCCAAAAGTGAATTCTGGACCAATTTCCGATTGTGAGGCGCCAAATCCTGCGGTTAGGTGGCCCGTCTGCTCGATCATGTCTGAGTATTGGTTGCCGCCACAACCGACCGACGAAATCCAGACCCTGTCGCACACGACCGGGTGACCGTCTGGACGCAGCATCCTCTTTAGGAGGGGTGCAGTGGCGGGGTCGTCCGCCATTGAGTCAATGGTGGAAACGTTAGCGTGTCCTTGCATGTTGGACTGGCCAGCCAAAACGAATACCTTGAGCGGTCGCTTGCTGCCCGCCGCGAGTGCAGCGGCAATAAAGCTGAGGAGCAGTCCACAAAAAATGGATTTCACCCTCAAATTCTATCTCAGGCCTTGGCCGACCGAAATGCGATCAAATGCTGGGGATGCCTCACCTCAACACCAGGCTGTCCCAGACCTGGGTCGGACGGGAGTACATCAACCAGTTCCGGTGGAGTCCTCTGAGGGAGATCCCTGGACCGAGGACGGCCAAAATTCAACGAGAAAGAAAACAAGTAGTTCGCGAGACTTCGCTCTTGGCATAGACTCCGGATCATGTGGCGGCGCGCTTGGATTCTGTCTGTCCTCATACCAGCAACCTCGTGGGCCGTGGCGCACGGGAAACTTTCGATGACCGCGATAAACCTTAAGTGCGAATATCGGCATGACCCAATAGGCGTTGATGCCCGACACCCTCGATTGGGTTGGATTCTCGAAGCCCAGAGTGCCGAACGCTCCCAGCGCCAGTCGGCCTACCGTATCCTTGTCGCAAGTTCCAGGGCGTTGCTCGACAAAGACTCAGGCGATCTCTGGGACACCAGGAAAACCATTTCGTCAGTTCAGAACAACATCCCATACGAGGGGAAGTCCCTGAAGTCGGGGCAGGTTTGCTTTTGGAAGATGAAGTCTTGGAACGGCAATGATAACCCGTCCAACTGGAGCATTCCAGCCCGCTGGGAAATGGGTTTGCTCCGAGCGAGCGACTGGAAGGCCCTGTGGCTAAACGACGGCAAAAGGAACCCAACTTCCGATCAAGACTTTTACCGAGAGGACCCGGCTCCTCTTTTTCGCAAGGAAGTTCAGGTTGGAAAGACGGTCAAGAGAGCCAGACTCTACGTCACGGGCCTGGGATACTACGAAGCGACCTTGAACGGCAAACGGGTCGGCGATCACGTGCTCGATCCGGGCTGGACCAAGTTCGATAAGCGAGTCCTTTACAGCACCTACGACGTCACTCACCTCCTCGCCAAAGGGGCGAACTGCCTGGGCCTCACTCTTGGGAACGGTTGGCACAACCCACTTCCTTTGCGCATGTGGGGGAATCTGGATCTTCGCGAAAACCTTGCCACCGGCAGGCCCCGCTTCATTTCTCAACTGCGCATCGACTACCGGGATGGATCTGTGGAGACTGTGGTTTCCGATTCAAGTTGGAAGGTCGGTGATGGCCCAATCCTCCGAAACAGCATTTACCTCGGCGAGGTCTACGACGCGCGGAGGGAGCTACTGGGATGGGACAAGACGGGATTCGACGACTCTGACTGGCGTACACCCGGAATCGCCGAGGAAAGGATCGGGAATCTTGCCGCACAGGCAGAACCACCAATAAGAGTCACGGACTATTGGGACGCTGTTGAGCTGACAGAGCCAAAGCCAGGCGTCTTCATCTACGACATGGGGGTGAACTTCGCCGGCGTGGCACGGCTACATCTCAACCTCCCTCGCGGAACAAAGATTTTCATTCGATATGGCGAACTCCTCCACGCGGATGGCACCCTCAATCCGATGACGAGCGTGGCGGGCCAGATAAAATCGCGCGGCACCGGCGGCCCTGGCGCACCTGATATCGCCTGGCAAAACGACACGTTCATCGCGAAAGGCGGCGACGAAACCTATATGCCGCGCTTCACATTTCACGGCTTCCGATATGCGGAGATCACCGGTCTGCCGAAAGCGATACCTTTGAGCGCGGTAACCGCGCTCCGTCTAAACGCCGACGTCGAATCCGTCGGTTCGTTTAAATGCTCCAACCCATTGCTAAATCAGATTCAAACGATGTGCCGACGCACGTTTCTATCTAACATCTTCAGCGTCCAATCGGACTGTCCACATCGGGAGCGACTGGGTTACGGTGGCGATATCTCGGCGACCAGCGAGGCTCTGATCGACAATTTCGACATGTCCACGTTTTACGCTAAGTCAGTGCAGGATTGGGCAGACAGCGCCCTCCCAAACGGCATGTTCACCGATACTGCGCCCTTCACCGGGATTCAATACTGTGGAGTCTGCTGGGCGATGGCCCACCCAACCCTACTTACCCAACTTGACCGCTTCTTCGGCAACAGGCGGATCGCAGAAGAGCAGTATGGTGCGGCGAAGCGATGGCTCATGCTCGTCGAGAAGGAGAACCCCGGAGACATCATCCAGGACGGGCTTAGCGATCACGAAAGCCTCGCCCCCGCTCCTGCCCCAGAGATGGTTACCCCGATGTACTACCAAAGCGCCAAGATGCTCGCCTCGATCGCCCATCGACTATCGCAAACCGAAGATGAGAAGCATTTCAATCGGCTGGCCGAGCGAATTCGCCAAGCCTATGTCGCGAAGTTCTTCGATCCCGCGACCGGGAAGGTCGGTCCTGGCACGCAGGCCAGTCAAGCTTTCGGCTTGTATACATCGATCATTCCGGCCGACAGCCGTAGCAAGGCGATCAACTATCTCCTGCAGGACATCGAGAGCCATAAGGGGCACCTGACCACTGGAATCCTAGGTACAAAACTCATGCTCGAAATCCTGTCGAATGAGGGCCACGCCGACGAGGCGTACCGCATCGTCACCCAACCCGATTTTCCTGGGTGGGGCTGGATGCTTTAGAACGGAGCGACCACGCTTTGGGAGCACTGGGGGCTCAGCGACAACACTTTCTCCCACAACCACCCCATGTTCGGTTCGGTCAGCCAATGGATGATGAATTGGCTGGGAGGGATTCAGCCTGCCAAGAGCGCCATCGGCTTCGATAAGATCGTGATTCGACCTCAGACCGTTGCAGGGCTTGATTGGGTCAAATCGAGCTACTTGAGCATTCGAGGCAAGATCGTAAGTAACTGGTCTCGCAGAGGCGACGAGTTGACGTTTGACATTGAAATTCCGGTGAACACTGAGGCGCGCGTCACTTTACCGGCATCCCGTTTTGACCAGGTTTCGGAGAACGGCAAGCCGCTCTCACGAGCAAGAGGGGTGACGAGCGCCATGAAGATTGGGAAGTGGGTCGAATGCAACTTGGGATCGGGCCAATACAAATTTGTGGTTGCGTCATGAGCAAGCGTTGCAGGGACAGGGCACTCGGTGCTTCCAAGTAATCGCACCTCGGCTCTACGCTATTTGTTGTCGTTTGGATGCCACCGGTCGTGGTAATCGAGGCTCCAGGATTGCCTCTCAAGTTGGTAGGCATGACTAACTCGATCTGAGTCGCACAGAAAGGTAGCCTGAAGTTGGCCGAGATGATCTGTTATGGCACTTGCTCTTTCAATGTTCCTAGCCGCTTCGGCTCCCTTAATGCAAATTTCGTCCTGGCATGAGATCCAGCCGGGCATATGGAGATCCGAGGTTGGATCGCACGACCGCCCGACCCTCACCGAAGCCTCCGCGTCTTGGCCCCGTAAGGACCGGCTAGCGTCGCTGCCTCAGGGCAAACTGCCCTTCAAGTTGGGAGAGATTCATCTACGGAAGACCAAGGATTACGCGGTCGTCCAAATTCCCCTTCAACCAGGGGAGAAGGTCTACGGTTTTGGCCTTCAGATGGCTGGTTGTGACCGGCGAGGAGGGGTCTATCACCTACAGGTTGATCACTACACCTCGGGGCATGATCGTCTGCATGCGCCGACCCCGCTCTACATCAGCAGCCTCGGCTATGCGGTCTTCTTCGACACGTCTCGCCCGATCAACGTCTACGTTGGCGTAGGAAATCGCCTCGGCGATCCCAAGCGGCCACCCATCAGAGACCGCAATGCGGACAACAACTGGGATGCCCAGCCGGATAGCGGATGCGTGGAGGCGAGCGTACAGGGCCCTGGATTGGAGACGTACGTCTTTACCGGGCCGACGGCGATGGACTCCCTCCGGCGTTACAACCTCTTTTGCGGAGGTGGCGCAATGCCTCCTAGGTGGGCTCTGGGCTTCTGGCATCGAACCCCATCTTTGGCTTCGGCCAGCCAAGTCGAGGAGGAGGTTGGGGAATTTGCCAAGAGGGGATTCCCTCTCGATGTGATCGGCTTGGAGCCAGGCTGGGAATCGAGATCGTATCCCGGCTCTATGGAATTCAGCCCGGTCCGCTTTCCCGACCCCGTCGGATTTGTAAGGAAGATGTCGCTGGCTGGAGTTCATGTAAACCTGTGGGAAAATCCATACGTTGCCCCAGGATCGGATCTCTTCAAGCGTCTCGAAACTAATTTCGGATCACACACCGTTTGGCTCGGGGCCGTTCCGGATATCTATTCGGGCAAGGCGGCCGATATCGTCAGGGCCTTCCACACCGAGAAGCATCTCTCGATCGGCGTTAGTGGCTACAAGATCGACGAGGTCGACGGGTTTGACAATTGGTTATGGCCGGACCATGCCGAGTTTCCATCCGGGCCCGATGGCCTCATGATGAGGCAGATCTACGGTCTTCTCTGGCAGAACCTGATCTACAGGATGTTTCGTGAGAAGGGAGAGCGCACTTTCGGGCTAGTGCGGGGCTCCAACGGCGCGGCAAGCCGGTTCCCTTTTGCCATCTATAGCGACACCTACGACGCACGGGAGTACCTGACCGCTCTTACCAACAGCTCGTTGGCCGGAGTTCTATGGTGCGCGGAGATTCGAAGTGCGGCGACCGACGAGGAATGGGTCCGGCGGATGCAAATGGCTTGTCTGTCACCGATTGCCCAACTCAACGCGTGGGACAGCGGCAAAAAGCCATGGAGCTACCCGGCCGTTGAGACAATCGTCCGGGAGACCATGCGGCTGAGAGAGTCTCTCGTGCCCTATCTATACACCGCCTACGCGCAGTATTGGAGAGACGGAATCCCACCCGTTCGACCGATGTGTCTCGTGGATGGAGGCGTTGAGACCGATCAATACCTACTGGGAGACGATCTCCTCGTCGCTCCGATCAATACAGGTGACAGGACACGCAGGGTGAGGCTCCCTAAGGGCAAGTGGTTCGACTTCAAGACGGGCATCCTCCTTGGCTCGGGCCAGACCATAACCGTTTCTCCCGCTCTCAATGAGATCCCACTCTTTGTCCGAGAGAAGAGCGCTATCCCGACGGTGGCAGGAGGGCTTCACGTCGATGTGAGCGGACCGTGCGTTGTCCGGTGTTATGGATCGGGACCGTGGCACGGCCAACTTTATGAGGATGATGGAGCCAGCTTCGGCTACGAGAAAGGCGACTTTGGGCTGTTCAGTCTGACGGTCACTTCTAGCCTGTCAATGCTCCATCTCGCGGGTACGAGAACTTCGCTGAGCCGCCGGTTCTCCTTCCTTCGAATTGGCGCGTCCGGCTAAGGGAAAGAGGATTAATCCGGCAAACCTGCAACTGCTTGGTCACTCCGGTTGAAATACCCAAGGATGCGCTGGGCCAACCCGCAAAGCCTATCTTGAACCCCACGTCTCGGCCAGATGAAGGTTTTGGGTTCAAGTTGAAGTCCGATTTGAACCTGAGACGTGACCTTGAACGACCCTTATTCCAAGTTCAAGGCGGCTTGAGGGGCTTCGCTTCTGCAACACGGGCAATCCGGCGCAACATGGCCTCGAAGCTTTCCTTCGGAGTCAGTTACGGTTGAGGTCCGGTCGGAAATTTGCCCCGGCAAGCTCGGCTAGCACCGTGCCCAACCCTGCTGCACGTTGTCCGATACTTCGCTCAACTGAGTGTTCAAAAGTCACGTATCCGGATTTACTCTCTCAAAAAGTTCAGACTCTGTACGACGCTATTCCTTGAACTTAGCTGAGCTAATCAGTCGTTCAAAATGCTTGGTCCATTGTTTATCTGCCTCACGGCTCGGTACCTTGACCGAAAGCGCCAAGAGTCCCTTGGTGTTGTCTTTGATCAGGACGTATCGGCGAGAGGGGAACCCGGCCTTGTCGAGTACCTCGAAGGAAGCCGCTTCCAGTCCGCGAGGTGTCTTGGTGATACGGTAGGTTGTTGCTTTACCCTTCTCCTCCCTTTGGATGAAATAGAGGGCGGTTTTGTATAGCTGATCCCAGGATTGTTGTCCGGGAGGTGCCGTCATGATTCCAAGTTCGCCCTTTCCTTTGGTGGGCTGAATTCTCCTGGCACCCCAAGGCGTTTCCTTGGAGACCTCCCATCCGTTGGGTACTTCGACGGTGTAACTCGACGTGGAAACCCTTGAGTAGCCATCCTTGAGATCCGTTGTTGTTGTGTCTGTCGAGCTTTGCGCAAGTGCGAAAGCGATTGTCATCAATGAGGAGATGTTCATTCCTAGAGATTCCTTCTTAAGGTGAGCCCGGCGTCCGCACCGGGCTCACTTTCCTTGGCCTTTGGGTTTGGGCGGGGTTAGTTCGGCAAGATGACCGTGTCGATGACGTGAATCACGCCGTTCGAGCACTCGATGTCCGCCTGGATGACATTGGCGTCATTCACTTGGACCTTGCCGTTGATCGTTAACTTGAACGACTGGCCCTGGAGGGTCTCAACGTGGGTGCCGTTGCCAAGTCCGACGACATCCGATGCCATCACCTTTCCAGGCACCACGTGATATTTCAGAATGCCGGCCAAAGTGTCCTTGTTCTCCGGCAGGATAAGGGAAGCGATTGTGCCTGGCTTCGACTCTTCAAGCTTGTTAAAGGCAACATCAGTCGGAGCGAAGACGGTAAGAGGTCCCTCGCTCTTCAGCGCATCGACCAGGCCCGCAGCCTGAGCGGCGGCTAAGAGTGTGTTGAAGTCGTTGGTTGAAGCGGCGGTTTCGACAATGTCTAGTATCTGTTTACTCATTTTCTTTTCCTTCTAATGGTTGGGCAGAGAAACTTCTCTGCCCGGACAGGGCGACTTGGATGCAGTCGCAACTTACTTGGGGAGGAGAACGGTATCGATCACGTGGATGACTCCGTTGGAGCATTCGATGTCGGTCTTCAAAACCTTTGAGTTGTTGACCATAACCCTATGCTTGTTTTTGATCTTGATGGACTGACCGTTCAGCGTCTTTACGTGGGTTCCGTTCTTCAGCTTCATGACGTCCGCCGCCATGACCTTGCCCGAGACGACGTGATAGGTCAAGATGGCCGCGAGTTTGCTCTTGTTCTCAGGTTTGAGCAGCATGGCAATGGTGCCCGGTTTGCTCTTTTCCAGCTTTTCGAACGCGGCATCGGTGGGCGCGAAAACCGTGAACGGCCCTTCGCCCTTTAGTGCATCGACGAGTCCTGCCGCCTTGACGGCGGCCACGAGGGTGGTAAAGCTCTTGGCGGCCACGGCGGTGTCGACGAGGTCCATTTGAGCGGCTGGCTTTCCGATCTCCGCAAAGGAGGCCGAGACAGCGACGATGGTCGCGAAGGCGAATGCAATCAATTTGGTGGTTTTCATGTTTTGGTCCTTGTTTTCCTTAGTAGCTGGTAGCCATTCCGCTGCGCTGTGAGGGAGCCACGAGGCGGGCCACCTGGTAGATGGCGGATATCCCTACGAGCACGTAGACGGTGTTTGACAGGAGGCTTCCTGCGCCAAAGATCGTGGCGACGAGGTCGAACTTGGCGACACCCACGAGCCCCCAGTTCAGGCCGCCGACAATAATCAAGATTTGAGTCAGGGCGTTTAGTGTCTTCAATTCATTTTCCTTGCTCACCCTGGATTCATCCTCGGGCTGAATGAGGAGATGATAGCTGCTATGTCTAATGTTTGTCAAGTATTTGTCGAAAATTATAGAAAAAGTGCGAACTTTCACTCGTTCAGAACATTGACAAATATTAGACACCAGAGCAATAATGGGAATGAAAATGGACATGAAGTACACGATCCGAGCGGTAGCACAGCTGACCGGCCTGAGCGCGCACACGATCCGTGCCTGGGAGCGTCGGCATCAAGTTTTGAGCCCCGCCCGTACCGAAACGAATCGAAGGGTCTATGAAGATTCAGAAATTGAACGCCTGAAGCTGTTCCGCGGCGCAGTCGCTGCCGGACATGGGATTGGTCAGATAGCACATCTGTCGAACGAAGATCTTGGAAATCTCGCGACGTCGCCCGGCCCGCTTGGACAACTACTTTCAGCGGAGAGTGCGACCGGTTCCTCATCAGCGACCTATCTCGCGGCTTGTGAGAATGCGATGGATCGCATGGATGCGGATTCGCTCGAAAGAACCCTGATACGCGCCGCTGCGAGCCTTGGACTCACGGGGATGTTGGAAGGAGTGATTATTCCGCTGGTCGAACTAATCAGCGCCCGATGGATCGCCGGCACTACCTCGATCGCTCAGGAGCACCTGACATCGGCCGTCTTGCGAACGTACCTCGAAAATGTTCGATCCTCAATGCGCTCAACAAGCCGCGCGCCCCGCTTGTTGGTGACCACCCCGAGGAACCAAGTCCACGAAATTGGAGCCTTGATCGTCTCCATCGTGGCTTCGATGCAAGGATGGAACGTCACTTATCTCGGGCCTAATCTTCCAGCCGTGGAAATCGCCAATGCGACCCGGCAGTGCACGGCTCATGCGGTTGCCCTCAGCCTCGTTTTTCCCGATGACGATCCAACATTGGCCGACGAGTTGAAACTCCTGCGTCACACCTTGGGACCGGCGGTGCCGATCCTCGTGGGCGGGCGCGCCGCAAGCAACTACGTCGCCGCCATCGAAGCAATGGGGGCACAAAACGTTCATACGCTTTCAGGTCTTCGCGAGTCGCTGGATCAGATTCGTCGCGAAGCTACCTATCTCGAAAACTAAACCCATGCAAGATCAATCCGCGGCCTCGGCTCATGTTCATTTCTAGAGATTTAGAACTCGCGTTCTGGAAACGAAAGTAACAGTGCCAGTTGCGCTCGAAGAAGTCTTCGACTTCTTTTCAAAGGCCGAGAACCTTGAACGGCTCACCCCAGAAAGCCCCCGCTTTGAAACTACGAGCCCGCTGCCTATTGATATGAATGATGGGGCGACGATCGACTACCGATTGAGATTGTTGGGCGCTCCTATTCGTTGGCAAATCGTGATCACGATTTGGGAACCGCCTAGCCTTTTTGCGAACGATCAGATCCGCGGACCCTATCAGCTCTGGCACCTCGGACACCGATTCGCCGCCACAGAATCCAGCAAGGAGATAATCGATCAGGTGCAGTATCGGGTGGCCGGAGGATGTATTAAACCGCTCGTGCATGCGCTCCTCGTTGGACCACAACTGAAGCAAATATTCAAATATTGCGCGGAAATAATACGAGAAGTCTTCACCCAATGCCCATCGATCAAGCCTCACCGACCCCAAGTGCTTGCACCCCGCACCCGGCACCCGGCACCCTACCGCAGGTTCTGGCGAGAAAACCGCACCGGCCTCCTTTTCATCTCGCCCTGGCTCTTCGGATTCCTCATGCTCCAGGTCTGGCCGTTCATTGGCAGCGCCTGGCTCAGTCTGACCAGCTACGACATCGTCTCCGCGCCGCGCTATGTCGGCATGGAGAACTACCGAACCCTCCTCCAAGACGACCCCGCCTTCTGGAACTCGATCGTGGTCACCATCCGGTACGCCGTCATCAGCGTCCCCCTCAACGTCGTCGCCGGAGTCTGTCTCGCCCTCTTGCTCAACGTGGAGTTCAGGGGCCAATCCCTCTTCCGCACCATCTTCTACCTCCCCGCCGTCCTTCCCCAAGTCGCCACCGCCGTCGTCTTCTCCTGGCTCCTCAACCCCGAGATCGGAGTCGTCAACGGCATCCTAAGGCTCGTCGGAATCGAAGGCCCCGCCTGGCTCACCGACGCCCACTGGGCCCCATGGACCCTCGTTCTGCTCTCCGTTTGGGGAGTCGGAGGCAGCATGGTCATCTACCTCGCCGGCCTAAAGGATGTCCCGACCTACCTCTACGAAGCCGCCACCCTCGACGGGGCCAAACCCTGGCAGCGCCTAAGAAACATCACCCTCCCCATGCTCACCCCGGTGATCTTCTTCAACGTCGTCATGGGCGTCATCGGCTCATTCCAAGCCTTCACCGAAGCCTTCGTCATGACCAAAGGCGGCCCCGAAGGCAGCACCACCTTCTACGCCCTCTACCTCTTCAACCGAGCCTGGGCCAACCTAGACATGGGCTACGCCTGCGCCATGGCCTGGGTGCTGTTCCTCGCCATCGGAGTGACGACCTTGCTGCTTTTCAGAAGCCAGAACAAATGGGTGACGTATGATCGCTAACGCTCAAGGGTGCAGGGTGCAGGGTGCAGGGTGCGGGGTCGGACGCTCAGAACCCCTCGCCCCTCCGGGGGAGAGGGGCAGGGGTGAGGGGCGCTCCGGGAACCCCTCCCTCTGGGGTGGGGTCTGGCGTAGTAGCGTGGGGTGTCGCTTACCGATCGACTCGCACCGTAGAAACGAAAGGAGTCCCCTCCCATTGGGGAGGGATAGGGTGGGGTTCGCCCTCCGGCAATCTTCAATCTTCAATCTTCAATCTGCAATCCGTTCTGCCCGAGCAAGCGAGGTAACGAGTGCAGCTTAAAGCCATCCTCCTATCCGCCGCCGCCCTCGCCGTCTTCGTCGTGCTCGCCCCACCCCCACCCGAAGTCCAGCACTACCCGAAGCGAGAGAAGGTCATCTTCTGGCACATGTGGACCGCCGAGTGGAAGCCGGTCGTCGAGGGCATCGTCCAGCGATTCAACGAGAGCCAGACCCAGTACGAGGTCGTCCCCCTCGTTGTCCCCGCCGACGGAGCGACCACTAAGTTCCTCCTCTCCGCCTCCGGCGGAAGCACCCCCGACCTCGTAAGCCAGTGGAACCCCGTGCTGGGCACCTGGTCCGACCGTAGCCTCGTCCGTCCCCTCGACGAAATCATGTCGCCCGCCGAAAAGCAGCGATACACAAGCGAGGCGTATCCCATCATGCAGCGACACGCGACCTACAAGGGCCGCATCATGGCGATGATCGCGGGCGTCGATGTGAGCGCCCTCTACTACCGACTCGACCACCTCAAAGAAGTCGGCCTCGACGAAAACCATCTCCCTCAAACGCTCGAGGGCGTTATGGAGTTAGCCAAGAAACTCGATAGAAGAGACAAGAACGGAAAGCTCACAAGGGTCGGCTTCCTCCCCCAATCTTGGAAGCAAATCGCCCCCTCCTTCGATAGCAACTTCGGCGAAGGCGTGGACATGACGTTCGACACCCCCGACAATCGCCGCGCTGCGGAGTTCATCGTGGACAACGACAAGCGCCTCGGCTTCGACGCCGTCCGCCGCTTCACCTCTTCCCAAGCTGCCGACACCGGCATGACCCAGCCCCTCATCGCGGGCAACTATTCGATCCTCCTCGACGGCCAGTGGCGAGTCAAACAAACCGCCCAATACGCCCCCAATCTCGCCTATTGCGTGGCCCCCGTCCCCCCGCCCAAGGGAGGCAAAGCGATGGCGAGCATGACCGATCCCAACTACCTCATGATCCCCCGAGCCGCGAACTGCCCCAAAGGCGCCTGGGCGTTCATGAAATTCTGGCTCGGCATGGACGATGCAGAGGCTGGAGGGCACAATGTCGCCGACATGGGCTGGCTCCCCTACTGCGACCGAGTGGCCCACTCCCACAACTATCAGGAATATCTGAAGAAGTACCCCCGCTTCAAAACCTTCGTCGACCTCGTCGCAAGCCAAAACCTCCAGGTCTTCCCGAGGAGCATGCTCCAGACCTTCGCCACCGACGAGATCACCAAAGTCGAGGAATCCAACAACCACGGCACCCTCGGCGCCGTCGAGGGCCTCAAGCATCTCGACCAAACCATCGCCGACGAAAAGGCGCGCCAAAGGAGGCTCGGAAATCTTCGCTAAGCGCCTCAACAAAGGGGTCGTGATCCTGGTGTTGGCGATCCTCGCCATCCCCGCTCTACTGCCTCTCGTCTGGATGATCAGCACATCGCTCAAGACGGATACCCAGATCTTCGCTACCGGCGGCAAGGGCGCACCGCCCTTCAGTCTCGCCAGCCTCATTCCCCATCCCGCGCGCTTCGCGAACTATGTGGATGCGGTCAACGCCGTCCCGTTCCGCGTCTACTTCCGAAACACCGCGTTCCTGTGCGTCTGCAACGTCATTGCCGTCGTTTTCTCGTCCGCGATCGTCGCCTACGGATTCGCCCGCCTGAAGTTGGTCGGCAAGAGCGTCCTCTTCGGACTCATGCTCGCCACCATGGCCGTCCCCGACCAAGTCACCATGGTCCCCCGCTTCGCGCTATTCAGAGCTCTCGGCTGGTACGGCACCGTCCTCCCCCTCACCATCCCCCAACTCTTTGGCTCGGCCTTCTACATCTTCCTCCTCACCCAGTTCTTCCGCTCCCTCCCCGAAGAGCTTGCCGAAGCCGCGAGGATCGACGGCGCCAGCGAGTGGCGAGTCTTCCGAACCGTCATGCTGCCTCTGGCGAAGCCCGCGCTTGCCACCTGCGCCCTCTTCCAATTCGTAGGAACGTGGAACGACTTCCTCGGCCCCCTCATCTACCTAAACGACCCAAACAAGTACACCGTCGCCTACGGCCTACAGCAGTTCATGTCCAAAAACGGAGGCCAATGGGTCCTCCTCATGGCCGGCGCGACGTTGTTCGTAGTCCCCGTAATCATCGTCTTCTTCGCTGCCCAAAAGAGTTTCATCCAGGGCATCGCGACGACGGGCGGACGAAACTAGATCCGGCCACCGGCAGGTGTAGTCGGCGATCACATCGACGCGACAACCTTTCGTTGATGCGAGTGGAACGGCACCTTACGACTGAGTCGCGTCGAT